>CAVRYB010000024.1:0-19059 GCA_963725295.1 uncultured Acidobacteriaceae bacterium | reverse complement strand
AGCGTCATCGACATCCGCTGCGCCAGCTACGGATTCTTCCCTACAGCCAAGGCTCCGCGCGTATTCTGGATCGGAATTCAAGCTGGACCAGAGCTGGCGCGATTGGCTCAGACAATCGACATGGCAGTAGCCGAACTCGGTATTCCGCGCGAGGATCGCCCGTACAGTCCGCATCTGACACTGGCGCGCGCCGGAGGCAGATCCGGATCGCCGAAGTGGCGCAAGGGTGACGGCCCCAACGCAAGTTTCGCTGTGCTCGACAAACGGCTGGCCACGATGGGCGAACTTGATTTCGGCACAATGTCGGCCACTGAGTTTATTCTCTATCAGAGCCAGCTTTCGCCGAAAGGATCGAAGTACACGAAGCTGCAAAGGTTCCCGCTGCAAGCGAAATGAACGCGTACCTCATCATCGCCGTTCTGAGCTACCTGCTAGGGTCCATTCCCTTCGGGTATCTCCTCGTCCGAATCTTCACCGGCCAGGATGTGCGCGCGACCGGCAGCGGCAACATCGGCGCAACCAACGTCGCCCGCAAATCCCCGGCACTCGGCGTTGCGACTCTGATCCTCGACGCCGCCAAAGGTCTCGCTGCAGTTCTGCTGGCGCGCGTTCTCTTCAGCGGCCAGCACCAGCAATTGATCATGACCACCGCAGCCTTCTTCGCCGTCTTCGGCCATCTCTTCCCCGTCTGGCTCAAGTTTCACGGCGGCAAGGGAGTCGCGACGAGTCTAGGTGCCTTCATCCTGCTCACTCCGAAATCAATCTTATGCATGGTGGTTCTGTTCCTGGTGATCGCAGTCGCCTTCCGCTACGTTTCCCTCGGATCGGTCGCAGTCGCGACGGCCTTCCCGCTGCTGGCGTGGGCGTTCCGCGAATACAGCGACTCGCGGCAACTGATTCTGATCGCCCTGGTTTCGCTGCTCGTGATTTGGAAGCACCGGCAAAACATCGGACGGCTCGCCACAGGAACCGAAGCGAAATTCGGAACAACCTCAGAGAAAAATGACATTTCGAAATCCGACAACTTAGGAGCAGCCCACAGATGAGCCAAATCGCCGTCATTGGAGCAGGCGCGTGGGGTACGGGGCTCGCGATCGTTCTCGGACGCAAAGGAACACATCAGGTCCGCCTGTGGGCGAACGAGCCTGAAGTTGTCGACAGCGTCACCAACGCACACGTTAACGAACGCTTTCTCCCGGGATTTCGCCTGCCAGAATCAGTAACAGCCACTGGCGATCTCAAGGCCGCGCTCGACAACGCGGAGATCGTCGTCAGCGTCATGCCGTCGCAGCATTGCCGTGCTCTTTTCGAACGCATGTCGCCCGCGTTGCTTCCCGAGACACTTTTCGTCAGCTGCACCAAGGGACTCGAGGACGGCACACTCTTTCGCATGACGGAAGTGATTGCCGACGTTTTGCGCAGCCGCAAATTCACTCCCCGCGTTGCGGCGCTCAGCGGGCCGTCCTTTGCCAAAGAGGTCGCGCGCGGCGATCCAACGGCCGTCACCGTGGCGTCCATGGATGGCGAAGTGACCCGCGCCGTGCAGCACGCCTTCAACGATTCCCGCTTTCGCGTCTACACCAACGACGACGTAATCGGAGTGGAACTCGGTGGCGCGCTCAAGAACATCATCGCCATCGCTGCCGGAGTTTGCGACGGACTCGGCCTCGGTCATAACTCGGTCGCCGCCCTGATCACGCGCGGTCTCGCCGAAGTCGCGCGGCTGGTCGTCGCCTGCGGAGGCCGTCTCGACACCATGGCCGGCCTGGCGGGTCTCGGCGACCTGGTTCTCACCTGCACCGGCGATCTCTCCCGCAACCGCAGCGTCGGCGTCGAATTAGGCAAGGGCCGCAAGCTCCCCGACATCATTGCCGGAATGCACGGAGCCGTCGCCGAAGGAGTCTTTACCACCAAAGCCGCAGTCGGCCTGGCGCGCAAGAAGAAAGTCGAGATGCCCATCACCGAACAGATGTTCGCGATCCTCGAAAACGGCAAGTCTCCGCAGCAAGCCATTGAAGACCTGATGACGAGGGCGGCGAGATCGGAAATCTACTAAAGTCTCAGGTCGCAGCTGTCAGGTCTCAGGAAAATCAATAGCAAGCGACTTCAGTTAGCGGCGGTATGAACGGTTTGGCTTTTCCTGACACCTGAGACCTGACACCTGAGACCTGCCGTCTGCCACCTTGCGTCCAGCCCTGCAGACTGCTATTTTCATTGAGCCGCAGCGGGTTGCGGGGCATTCGCTTGCCAATCCGAAGAACACCCTGCAACGTACTTTAGGAGGATGAAGATCGGCGTGCCGAGCGCTGACATCAACGCGATGCCGACCGACCTTGCGCTGGTGACGGCCATACGGTCCGGCGATCAGAGCGCCATGGCTGCGCTCTACGATCGCTATTCCCCCATCGTGTATTCCGTGGCCCTCCGCGTTCTTCAAGATACGGGCGCGGCCGAAGACATTTTGCAGGACATCTTCATGCAACTCTGGCGCAATCCCGGAGCCTTCGATGCCAGCCGCGGCAACATGGGCGCTTGGCTCGCGGTCATCGCGCGCCACCGGGCCATCGATGCACTGCGCCGTCGCCGTCCGGAGAACGACATTGAAGACGTCGTGGTATCTGTCGAAACCGATTTTGCCGGCGACGCCGACCGCTCCCGCGCCATGGTAAGAGTTCGCGGCGCGCTCGAAACCATGCCACCGCCGCAGCGCTCCGCACTAGAAATGGCGTATTTTGAGGGGCTGAGCCATTCCGAAATCGCCGAGAAGACCGGAGAACCGCTCGGCACCATCAAGACCCGGATTCGCTCCGGTTTGCAATCCTTGCGAAAAGTGTTGGCCGCATGAGCATGCACGAACAATTCGCGGACGATCTGGCGCTCTATGCGTTAGGTTCACTCGAAGGCGCCGAGCGCCAGTCGCTCGAGCAGCATCTGGAAGGCTGCGCCTCCTGCCGTCGCGAACTGGAATTGCTGCGTGGCGACACAAGTTTGTTGGCGCTGACGACCACCGGCCCCAAGCCGCCGCAACGCTCCCGGCAGCGCTTGCTCTCGGCGATCGCCGCCGAGCCGCGGATGCCCATCGCCGTGAAATCCGCAGCCGCGCAGTCAACGACCGAGTCCCAGCAGCGTTCGTGGTGGAGATCCTTCGGCTTGCCCGCTCTCCGTTGGGCGGCCGCGCTAGCGCTAGTCGGCGTCTGCGTCGGCTTGCTGCGTCAGAATTCCTCGCTAGAGCAGAACGTGGCGTCGTTGCAATCGAAACTCACCAACCAGGACATCAAGCTCGAAGAGGCCAACCAAACCTTGGCCACGCTGCTCGATCCCGAGGCCACAAAGATCGAACTGGTAGCTGCGGGCAACAAGCCGCAACCGCGGGGCAAGGCTATCTACCAGCGTCGCAATCGCAACCTGATTTTCTTCGCCAGCAACCTGCCGCCTCTGCCCGCCGAAAAAGTTTACGAATTGTGGCTCTTCCCCGCCGACGGCGGTGCGCCCATCGCAGCCGGAGTCTTCAAGCCCGACGCCCGCGGCAGCGCGACGGTCGTGAATCCGCCGCTGCCCGAAAACGTAGCCGCCAAGAACTTCGTGGTCACCCTCGAACCCGAAGGCGGATCGCACGAACATCCGCGTGGCACTCCGGTGATTGTGGGCGTTGGCGAATAACCCCGGTCGATGAGTGAAATCTGGATTTTGAGTCGAACGATTGAGCGACTGGCGCACGGCGCGCGGAGGCATGAAAAGCCGTCAACGCGCTCACACTTTCCATTTTTGCTACACGCGGATTGCCCGCGACAAGTGTGGGCCGCGAGCGTGGCCCAGAATCACCATCATTGCACCACTTTCGAGTCATTCCCATCGACTTCTGTCCTGTGAGACATTGCTGCAAAGCGCAACACCGAGGGGTGAAGGAGATGTCCAAATGGAAAGAATTGAATACCGTCTGAGTTGTGCCCTGGGACACGACATTATTAACAAAATGAGCGCGATCGTCGGCTACACAGAATTGCTGGAGGACAAAACGGAATCGCGAGAGAGTCGCAAACGCCTGCTGATGATTCGCAGCATAGCGGTGTCAACAGCCGACCAGATCCAGTGCCATGTCTGTCATCTTGATCCGATTGCAAAAGCTGCCATTACGCCCAAACCTCCGACGCGAGAACTGCCTCTCCTGAGGGGGGATGCTCCAAACCAGAAAAAAGGCACCGCCTCGTGCGGATGAACATAGGAATATGTGACCAAGGCACAAGGCAGTTGATCACCCCAGCAGCGAA
Organism: uncultured Acidobacteriaceae bacterium; assembly: GCA_963725295.1. Taxonomy (GTDB): domain Bacteria; phylum Acidobacteriota; class Terriglobia; order Terriglobales; family Acidobacteriaceae; genus Acidiflorens. The sequence continues at coordinate 14,791 of CAVRYB010000024.1, read as the reverse complement.
CCGCCACAGGCCCGCCACCGGGACCGGAGAGCCCTATTCTCTCCCCGTTCCTGCGAACAGACCTGTGTGATTCAGATCACAGAGCCACGTAACATAGGAACGCTATGCTGCGAAAATGCCACACACTCTGCATTCCGTCATCGTGATCGCGCAGCGCATCGAGGGGAGCGCTTATCGGATCGTAGTGTACCCGCTTCCTGACAGCTTGCAGCGTCTCCACACAGCTCTACCCAATTTGCGATGAGCGGCCAGTATCAAGCTATGGTGATGTGAGGTCTATGTCAGAACCCGTCTTTTGGCGTCCCGAATATAGCGTGAATATCGCTGAGCTCGATAGCCAGCACCAATATCTCTTTTACCTTATTCGGAATCTTGAACTTGCGATTGCAGCCGGGCGCGGCGACGAAATCACTGAGGCGGCTCTCGACAACGTCGTGAACTACACGATGCATCACTTCGCCACGGAAGAAGGCTTAATGCAACGGCACGGATTCCCTGGCACGGCCGCGCATCGGATAGCGCACAATTCCTTAACCTTGGAAGTTTCCCGCCTGCAAAAGGAACTCGCAGCTGGCAAGGAAGGTGCGGCGGAATCTCTTCTGCGCTTCCTCCACCAGTGGCTCGAAGAACACTTATTGACAAGAGATAGGGAGTATGTGGAATTTCTCGGTGCTAGGGGCGTGGTGTAACTCGGCAGACCATCACGCTCCAAACCGAGGTAGCCCATCAGAGCCATTCACACGAGCCCCGCGGCGGGTTAGGGTAGTTCTTGAGCAGACTTCGGGGGAGGGCTGTTCAGACTGGCGTCCCATGACTCGAAAGAGTTTTGGGACGTTTTGTTTTGTCCCGCCGTTGGTGTCGTGAAGCGGGAATCGGCGCATGGCACATTGCGACGGTCAGCGACAAGCCCCAGTTAAATAACAAGCCACGCTAGAGCGAACGACAAAGATCAAACGGCGAAGCGCGAACGACGAAAAGCGAACAGCGACACTCTTCCAGCAACTTCATTCCTGCTGCCCCGCGCCTCTACTGTCCCGCCCCGTAGGAGTTCCAAAGAATCTGTCCTAAGCCAAGCAAGGAAATGGCCACTAGAATTGTTGATCCAATCCACCAAAGATCTACTTTCGGCTTGATTTGCGGAACCGTAACCTCCCGCTCGCCAGCTCCATCGCAAACTTCGTCGGCAGTCGGCATTCAGTTTGACCCTTTCACGCAGCAGGTCATGCGTTGAACACCGGCGAGGATGTGAGTTCGCCTCCGTGCAGCTGCGCGATCACCGACAACAACTGGCTCGACAGGTGGTCTTTGGCCACAAAAGCGTCGACCTGCTTCAATGCTTGCGCGGGAATATCCAGTGACCCGGAAAGCATGATGATGGGAGCGTCGGGCATGAGCCGCCTCATATTGATGGCAAACTCGTGCCCGTTCATTTCGGGCATGCAATAGTCAACGATCACAACGTCGATCGCTTGGAGAGAAGCCAGCATCAGCCCTTCCCTGCCACTGGACGCGGCTAGAACTTTGTACCCGAATGTCTCGAGGAATGCCTTTACGCACTCCAGCACATCCGGGTTGTCGTCCACGCAAAGAATCACCGAACTCCGTCGAGCCTCGTCAGTCCATGTGTGCATAGAGTCCTTCAAGACCGGATAGCCCATGGTCGCGGTTCAATAACTGGTTCTAGATTGCACAATCCAAGCTGAGGCGTTCTCTGCGTCAGCACGCGGTTCATTTCGCTCGCGATTTCCGTCAGCTTCTCGGGATCGTGTTCCTTAGAGATAAGGGCAGCCAGCTCTTCCCAACGCTCAAAGTACTTCGACATATAGACCTTTCCTTCCACCGCCTGATATAAAAAGCCCGGGATGGCGCCCCTGTAGGCGCGCCACCTTCCCGAGCGACCGCGGTTCCCCACGTTCTGAACCTTAGTCAACAATGAATGAACCCAATGTAGGCTGGAAACGGCACGCCGGTCTGTTCAATATTGACCACGTCGCACGTGGGCAGCCGGAGAATTGCGGGAATCCGTGAACCTGGAATCAGCGCAAATCCGTTGCGCGATAAGGCACGCTCTTGTATATTTTTGTGCTCTGGGGACGACAGGGGACGAGTATGCCGGGGCCTTCCAAGCAGGAAGTGGCGGCAATCAAAGCTGAGATTGAGAGGCTGGAAGCAGCACACAGCGCTTGCAACGATAGCGGCATCCGAAAACAAATCGAGGTGTGGATCGACGAGCAGAAGCAGAAATTGTTGTCGGCAAGTTCAACCAGCCCGGCACCTGACCGCTCTCAAGGCAAGCCTCGTCAATAACAGCCTCACAACCCATCATCGGAATCCGAGACTACGCCGCCGGCCGATAGCGAGGAGAAACGCTCGCAGCCTCACAATTTACTTGCAAGAAAGCTTCTGCCTTACTTATTCCACGTTCGCCAACTCGTTATTCAGTCCAACAATGTCCGCCCCGAGGTCCTTGCCGTCCGTACCCGCGTTCTTGTAAGGACTGCTGGGCAGAAGCTCGTAGTTCCCCCCGTCGCCGTTGTTGTAATCCGTAAACTTCACGTCATCGACCGTCTTCGGAAACAGATTGTTCGCCGGCCACGAAGAGGGCGGATATTCCGACGGCGAGGCGATCAATCCATTGTTGGCAAACGAAGATTGCGCGAAGCACTTGCTGACCGTGGTGGCCGGTACATCCTTATAGGCACAACTGGAGGGACCGCCGCCGGTGTTCCACACAGGATAGTCGCCTGTGACAAGTAGATTGTTGGTGAACACTAATCCGTACATTTTCGGATTCTTCTCGCTGTTGCCCGCGATCATCATGTGCCTCTGGGAATTCGGAAACGCCGTGAGGTGATTGATGGTGACCGTATTAAGCGGATTCTTCGCCCACTCGTTCAGGATTTCAAAGGCCGTCCCTCCACCGTCGTAAGCTGAACTCAAATCATCGAGCACCATGTCGTGAATGCTCCACCGCGTGCCCGCCTGCGCTGGGCCGCCATCCTTGCCATCTCCAGAGAGGGCGGTCGCCAGCTGCAATCCGCCGCCAACATGCGAAACATGAATGTAGCGGAGCGTAACGTCGGTCACCTGACACTTCGGACAAACATTCTTATGACCTTCATGCTGATTTTTCGGTGTCAGCAGGATGCTGTAGCCACTTTGCGTGAATCCGCCCCAGCAGTTCTCCATCAGGTTGCCATCGACCAGAACCCGAACCGCATTCTTGAGCTCGAAGTGGTTCTTCACGACAAAAGGATTGCCATTCTTACCGCCAACGAAGCCCGGGTTCCCGGGCATCCACTGCCATGGCTTCCAGAAATGATTGCTCAGAATTTCGATGTCGCTAGGCGCCAGAGTCGCCGCGCCCCCGCCGAGCAGAATGTTCTCGCCCGAAGCCTCGATGAAGTTGTCCTGAATCTTGAACGGGCCATCCTGCGTATTGCTCACTCCTCCGCTGATGGCATGCGAGTCGATACAGGCTCCCGTCTGCGAGATGCAATGGAAATCGCTGAAGTACGAATCGACAATGGCCACATTCGTCATGCCATCAAGACTCATGCCGTCATAGGTTTCGTCCTGCGCCTGACCGTGCAACCATGAGCGATCGACCACGATGTGATCTGCCGTGCCGGCGCCGGTAATCAGTCTTCCCGGCCCGACCGCTCCGTCTGGCCGCGTCACTTCCAGTCCGATAAAGCGGTAATAGTTTGCTCCATTCGCCAGCTTGAACGGACCATCGCCACCGCTCTGCATCTGAACCCGCGCCATCACGTTCTGCGGATTCGCACACGGATACTGCGGCCGTCCCACCAGCGACGCGAGCCCGGCATAACAAGGCGTGGCGCGTGTGCCTTCCGCGGGCAGAGAGCTGTCGGCCGCACTTGTGCGAATAAAAATCCAATGATTGTTATTGCAGTTCTTGGCTGGCACCTGAAACTGCCCCGTGAACGTCGCGCCTGCCTGCAGTTCAATAACGTCGCCGCACTGCGCCTGATTCAGCGCTGCCTGCAAATCGTCACCGGCACCGACGGAGATGACCGACCCCGGCGCCGGCGTCTGCGACACGGCACTCTCCACCGTCGCGATAGGAAGTTCAGCCGGGCCGTCATAACCGCTGCCCGCCTTGTTCTGCCCAGGGAGGCCGGCCTGGGCCTGCACCCTAGCCGCACATAACTGGAGCGCAGCTGCGCCGGCAAGAACCAACATCCAGACCCGCAAGTTTCGCGAAATGGACTGCAAACAGGAATGATGGTTGGAATGATTTTGGAGACGAGAAAGAACTCGCGAACTTGCCTCTGCTTTCGACATCGGTGCCTCGATAGGTGGGATGGGGCGCGGCCACTCCCCGTTTCCAAGTCTAGCGAGATCAGTGCGGGCGCACGGCCTCGTTAGTGCATCGCAGCACTCGTTAGTACATGAGATTTCCACAGTGGAACTACAAGTCTCGCCGAGCGGGAGTCTTGCCGTTCAGGCAAGGGGCTCAACGAGTGTAATCGGGATTTTGCGTCAATTGTCATAGGGGCGCTCGGTTTTGCTGTCCGACTCTACGTACTCGCCGTTTGCGTATTCGAATGTCACGTAAGTTATTTCAGCTCCGGCTTGCCCTGCGAAAATCAATTGCACGTCACAGTAGCCGTTCGTCCGTTTTGATAGGACGCGAAATGCGTCTGCTCTTCCGGTGAAGACTACGTTGTAGTTATCCCCGTTCTTCGACAGCAACCAGAACTGAGTTATGTGTGCGCCCCAGAAACAGTCGGGTTTGGGGGCACCTACTACCAGCCCGGATGAACGACCACGACCGAGTTCGATCCAAGAGCCTGCGAACCACGACGCAGGGATCTCATTAACTTTTATGCCTTCGTTTACTGCACAATCACGAAGCATCTCGGCAGATAGCTTTGAGGTCTCCAGCGCTTTTAAAGCTCCAGAAGGAAGTACGACGGGGTGCTCGAACTCTTCTCCTGCTGAAAAAGTAGTTTGCTGTTTAGACGCATGGTGTGGTTCGGACTGCGCTACGCAGAGACTAAGAGTAAGGAGCGGGATGATTTTGGCGATAAAACGAATATGCTTGCTCACGGTAGCATTCTACAAAGGAACCTCGCCCTCTAGGTAGCGGTTGAAATCAGGCGATTACACTCAGAACCCCCTGTCGTGAGTGTAAACGCGATGTTACGACAGTCGTGCTAGGGGATCTATCGGAGGACATCGAGGACACCGAGGATCATTGGAGCTATGATCACGGCATTGAATAGAACCCAAAGGCGCTCTTGATTAGTCCTTGGGTGTGCGGACTTTGCATTCAATAGAAAAACGCCAGAAATCAATGAACCGAGAACAAAACTCCCTGATTCAATCTTGCGGATAACCGACAGCGGATTCCCCGACCAAAAAAACCACGCGACTGCTGAACCGACTAAAAAGAGCGCAACGTAAACGGCAAAATAGAACATGTAAAACTGCTGGCTCCGGGGCGCTGGCCGAGATGAAATCTCATCGAACACGGCTAGAGTATTCTTGCAGGTCACTCGCCAGCATGCACGATGACTGTCGTAACCAAGCGATTACACTCATTGACCCCAAGTACGGCCCCCGGCTGCCCGGTCGGGGGTTCTGAGTGTAATCGCGATGTTACGCCAACAGACCTTGGAGCCGACTACTTTTTCCTGTATGGAATATCGTGGAATTTGGATTTTCTTTTGCGTGCTCTGGTTTCTCCTCGGTGCTGCCGTAGCTGGGCTTCCAGTTCGTGTTGCGCGATGGCTAGAGCAAAGACCTAACCTGCTGCCCTTACAAGGGGGAGAAGAATTCAACGTCGTATAATCTCGTGCGCGCAACTAGGGAGTGGAACATATGAACGTACAAGAACAAATCGAGAAGTATATTACCAGCCAACCGGAGGCAAAACGCAGTGACATGCGAGAGTTGCATCGCCTCACACTTCAAGTGTCACCAGAATGCAAATTATGGTTCTTCGATGGTAAAGACAGCAAAGATCATACTGTTTCCAACGCTACGATTGGATATGGATTTCACACAATAAAATATGCCAACGGAAAAAGCAGAGAGTTTTTTCGAATTGGAGTGAGCGGAAACAAAGCCGGAATCTCTGTCTATATTCTTGGTCTCAAAGACAAGAAGTACTTAGCCAAAACGTATGGAAAAAAACTAGGCAAGGCGAGCGTGACCGGATATTGCATTCGGTTTAAAGCTCTAAAGGATATAAACATCGATACGCTTGAAGCCGCAATACGATATGGGCTTGCAGCTCAGAATGAAAAAGGCGAGCTGATAAAATAATTCCACTGTTAAAGGCAAGCAGCTATCGATGTAAAGGCGCTCCATACGACCCCTACAGCCCTGACCCGCGCCACAAAGCCATTCCCTTTAAGACGGGTCTCCCGCAATAGTTGTGCGGCTCTCTGTCAGCGCTCCTGCCTTTCTGAGACGCCGAAATCCATCCAGGAAAACGATCACACCCAGAATCCGCAATTCTGCACGGCGTCTAACGTTCGTACGTCTCGTAGTGCGTGGAGCACGGCTCCAATTCGAGCAGGAAGTCCTTGTCGAAGTCGTAGTATTTCGCCACGCTGATGTCATGGCCGGCGAAGGCGCGGATCGCCTCCTCGGACTCCCAGAACGTGACCATCAGGAAATGTGCGGTATTGCCTTCGATACGGCGCAGCGCGTAAGCGCCCTGGTTGCCGGGAGTGGCACGGTAATCGGGGATGGCCACCGTTCGCATCAGGTTTAGGTATTCGTCACTCTTGGCTAACGGGGTTGCGCCATGCCAGATTCGCGTGACCATGTTGAACTCCGCTCTTGTGATCGGGTGTGCAGTAAGCCGCTAACCTCATTTGTAGGATTTTGCGGGTAGCAAAAATTGCAGCCCGAAATACCCGACGAAATAAGACTGATTGGAACGGGCGGGCTCGAAGCTGCGTCCGCTCATCAGAAGAAGAATCACCGGACGATGAATCTTGTAGCGTGCGCCCACCCCAATCGTGGGCTGGGCGTCGAAAGGATGGACCGGTCCCTGCGAGTAGAGTTCGACGTCCGCCTCAAATTTGGGCGTGAATTCATGGCCAACCACCAGGCCGGTGAGCCAGCTATTCGGTCCTTTGTGGTTGAACTGATAGCCGAGCTCGTAGTCCACATCCACCGGTCCAAACTTCTTGGAAAATTCAAAAGGCAGCAGAAACCCCTGACTCGGAGGCGTGACCCCGCGCCGGACAGCATCGTTCGGATTGTTCAGGAAGAACTGCGGAAACACCGAGACCGACGGGCCGTCTTCTCCGGCATCGTAGAAGCGCCACTTCACTCCGGGGTTGGATTGCCCCAGGCCAAACTTCGTCGGCGAAGAAGGATTCTGCACCCGCAACCAGGCATTCTCGTACGTCAACTGGATGCGATCGCCCACCCCAAAATTAATGTCAACATCGGGCGTGTGAGAAACAGACTGGCCGTTATAGAAAAACGGCATGTAGCCCACGTTGATTTCCCAATTGAGATGACCCGGCGTACCCGGATCATTCGTGTAGTAGGGTGGGCCGCCTTGGGCGACTGCCAGGACCGCAGCAAAGAAATAGAAGACCAGGGAGATTAAATTTCGAAGCATATCTTTCGAAGCGTATCGAATGCAGAGCCAGTCAGCGAGGGAACTTTCGCATGCTATCACCCGCAGCGCCAGCGATCGTTACTTCAAGTGGTTCGCCGGACCAGTCGTAGCACTCCACAGCCAACGAGCACAACGAACAAATCGCGCTCCACTTCTTCTCTCCGGCCGCGGAACTGTGCGATAGCGGTGGTGCCCGGAGACGGAATCGAACCGTCACGTCCCGTTAAGGACTCGGGATTTTAAGTCCCGTGCGTCTGCCAGTTTCGCCATCCGGGCCGGAATTGCGGCGATGGCTAGAGTTATCAGTTTCGCCACCATCGTCTGGAGGCTGTCGCCGGAACGCAACGGAGAAGCGGGCACAAAAAAATCCGAAGCGCGGACTGACGCCGCGCTCCGGAGACCGTGAACATGGCGTATATCAGTTCACGGTGAACTCGATCCCTTTGTCACGGTGATCTTCTCCGTGGGGATCGTGGAGCTCCCTGGAATGCAACCTCCCCGCTGCACTCCAGAGTTGCTCGCGTACAACCTCGTCTTACGAATGCCTCACTACCCGGTTCAGTTTTCGTTTGGCGCCGCCAGCGTCAGGGAAAAGAAACGGAAACGCACCGGAATGCGTGCTCACTCTCCCCCGGAACGCGGCCTCGGGTCAATGTTCTGCCAGTAACCCGTTGGCGGCTTCCTGATGGCGAAACAAGACAAGCCGCAACAATGATTTACAAATAGTTCTTGTCTGGCTGCCGTGGCTCCGAAAGTGCCAGTCCCGCGCCGCGCCGCGGATGATAGAATTTTCTTCTCCCCCTGAATCCTTACTTATGAGTGCCTCCGGTACCCCGCAGCCCGTGGTTCGCTTTGGCGTGTTCGAGGCCGACTTTCGTGCGGGTGAGTTGCGGAAGAATGGCCGTAACGTCAAGATCCAGGACTTGCCGTTCCGCGCTCTGAAGCTCCTGCTGAGCAGCCCGAATGGGGTTGTTACCCGCGATGAGTTCCGGCAAGAGCTCTGGCCGGAAGACGTCTTTGTCGATTTTGACCGCGCCATCAGCAGCGCCATTAAACGTCTGCGCGATGCTCTCGGCGATTCCGCCGACCGCCCCATCTTTATCGAGACCCTGGAGCGCCGCGGCTACCGGTGGATTGCCCCCGTTCATGGCCCTGAGCCCGCTTTGGCGCCGGCGGCGGCATCGAGTCCCAGCAAGCCCGAAGTACCCGAAATCCATTTCATTCTTCGACCTGGAAGTGGACCTACGTTCTTGCCGCGCTGGCGCTGGTGTTCGTTGCCTGGAGTTTCCGCCATGGGTCGCAAGCGGCAAAAGCTGCGCTGAATCCCGCGCGTGCAGTATCACCGCCGGGCGCGCAGCTCCATCCGTCGAACCAGCAGGCGAAGGACCTCTACCTGCAAGGCCGTTACTACTGGAACAAGCGCACTCCTGATGACCTGCGCAAAGCGGTTGACTACTTCACGCAGGCCATCGTTCACGATCCCGGATACGCCGACCCCTACGTCGGACTTGCCGACTCCTACAACCTGCTGCGGGAATACTCGGCTATGCCCGGCAATGAGGCTTATCCGCGGGCCTTGGCCGCGGCGCGAAAGGCCGTCGAACTTGACGACCATTCTTCGCAAGCCCACGCCTCGTTGGCTTTTGCTTCATTCTGGGGAGCCCGGGACGCCTTCGTCGCCGACCACGAGTTCCGCCGCGCGGTCGAACTCGACCCCAAGAATGCGACCGCACATCATTGGTATGCCACGTACCTTGCAAGCGTAAGTCGAGTGTCCGACGCTTTGACCGAAGTTGACCGCGCGCAGGCCCTCGATCCAACCTCGAAGTCGATCTTGGCCGACAAGGGCTCGATTTTGTGGCAGGCTGGTCGCCATGATGAAGCGCTGCAGATGCTCCAGCAATTGGAAAATGCCGAGCCCAGCTTCGTTTCTCCGCATCGTTACCTGAAAGCCATCTATTTCGAGTCAGGCGACTACCCTGACTATCTCGCGGAATTGAAGAAAGATGCCGTGCTCACGAGCGATGCATCAGCCCTGGCCGTCGCCGCCGCCGCTCAAAAGGGATTCGATGCAGGTGGCCCCCACGGTATGTTCGAGAGTATGTACCGGGAGCAGCTAAAACTCTATAACCAGGGAAGCATTCCGCCCTACCGTCTCGCCCAGACCTGCGCTCTCTTGCACGATAAGCCAAACACGATGAAGTATCTGCAAGCCGCCGTCGATCAGCAGGATGAACTCATCGCGCTGCTCGATAATGACCACCGATTCGATTCTCGACGCGGACCCCGCATTCCGCCAGCTCAGGGCAGAAGTAAGCCGCCGCAGCGAGCGGCTGGCACGAAACATCCCTCCGGAACGTAGCGCTTCCCTGCCGATCCCAGTAGTAGATTCTCCTCACCCTCCGTCGATTCGATTCCCGAACCTTCCATACAACTTTTTGCCGGACTTCGGGTTCAATATCATGTAGGCGTGTCATTACGGAGGAACTCTTGAAATTCTCGAGTTGGTTTCGCAAAGTGGTTGATTCCAGAGCAGCCGTGCGAGTAGTTGCATTCACTTTCTTTCTCGGTCTGGCCGCGTTTGCCTGCGCCCAGAACGGCGCGATGAGTCCGAACCAGGATGAGGCTGACGGCGTGAGCGCTGGCGGCAAATGGCTGCAATTCAGTTCCACCGACAAGATGACCGGCGCCAACAAAGTGCGCTTCCAGTTGCTGTCAGATAACTACTTCAAAGAAGACTCGGAGTACAAGCCCCGCGTGAATCTCATCTGCAGCAACGGCAAACTCAAGCTCGCCGATTTCAATCCCGGAGTGCGACTGCCTCCGCCGAACCGCCCCGGCTTCTGGGGACAACCGCAGTTGTCGGTAGAGGTCCGCGTCGACGACGTTCACTATTTCAAGGGATGGAACTGGGAACGTGGCCACTTCCTGTCGATGGACAAGGGCACGGCCCAGGACTGATCCAGGCGCAGGTCTTTAATATTGCGCTGCCCACACGCAGTGGACGCCAGATCGCGGAATTCTCACCAGCCGGACTCAATCTCGATCTAGTCCGCCAATCCTGCGACCTGACGCCAAAGAAGCCGAGCAAAGACTAATGCAATGCGTCCCACCTTCGTTTTTTGAAGGTGGGATTTAACTAAAACCGAGGGCCCACCCTTCCGCGTTCGTTGCGAGTCCACGCTCAGATGGGCACCCTTCCTAAAGCCACGATGAACTGAATACCGTCAACTCGCCTGCTCTGCAGTCGCTCGTCGTTAGTGACGAAAAGATCCACATTCGCGCTTGCCGGCGCAAGCCCCGCAGTCCTCTTTCAGACAAGTAAAGGAGTTGGGTCCCAAAAGACGCGACTCACTCCCACCCCTCGCGCAAGCGACGGACATAATCGTCCGCGTGCTCGTCAGCCCAAAGACTTTTTTCCAGACCCACGAAGAGCCCGGAGGGGATCGTCCTCGATTGCCCGTTCCGCGCCCTTTGCGCACCAACCGCGATACCACGCAAGAACTCTTTTAAACCAGTTTTTGGGCAGGTGTTCGGGTTCAGGAAGAACTTCTCTGAGACGAGACTTCACCGTTTCTCCTCTTTACCAACATTCTCGCAGGTTCCCATCGATCAACCTAGCACCATTTGCCTTCCGTCCCCTGCATCCCCAGCCCGTCCCGCGAATCCAATGATGGTATCGTGTTAGGCGACCTCGGAGGCGCATGAAAATCGGCATCACCTGTTATCCGACCTACGGCGGCAGCGGAGTCGTCGCCACGGAACTGGGCCTCGAACTGGCCCGCCGCGGACACGAAATTCATTTCATTTCCTACTCCCAGCCCATTCGCCTCACCGGACCTGAGCCCAACATTCATTACCACGAGGTCGAGGTCACCCGTTATCCTCTGTTCGAATATCCCCCATACGACCTGGCGCTTGCGACCCGCATGGCGGAGGTTTCGCAGCTCTACGAGCTCGACCTGCTCCACGTCCACTACGCGATCCCGCACTCCGTGAGTGCCATGCTCGCCAAGCAAATGCTGGCGGCAACCCCGCCGCGCAAGAACTTGCCGTTCGTCACCACCCTTCACGGCACCGACATCACGCTCGTCGGCCTCGACCGCTCTTATCTTCCGATCACCCGTTTCTCCATCGAGCAAAGCGATGGAGTCACTGCCATCTCTCAGTACCTGCGCGGACGCACGCTCAAGATGTTCGACATCAAGAACCACATCGAAGTCATCCCCAACTTCGTGAATTGCGACGAATACCTCCGCAAGCCCGAATGGCTCGAAAAGCGCAGCGAGTACGTCTCTGCCGACGAGCGGCTTCTGGTTCATCTTTCGAACTTCCGCCCCGTAAAGCGTGTTCTTGACGTGGTCGAGATCTTTGACCGCGTGCGCAAGAAGATCCCGTCCAAACTTCTTCTCATCGGCGACGGACCCGATCGCTCCCAGGCCGAATGGCTCGCCGTGCAAAAAGGCATTCACGAGCATGTTTTGTTTCTTGGCAAACAAGACCAGATTCGCGAGAAGCTCGCCATCTCCGACATCATGCTCATGCCGAGCGAACTGGAAACCTTCGGACTGGCCGCCCTCGAAGGCATGGCTTGTGAAGTCGTTCCCATCGCCACGCGCACCGGTGGAGTTCCGGAAGTGATCGAGCATGGCGTCAGTGGATTCCTGGCTGATGTCGGAGATGTGGACACGATGGCGCGTTACGCCATTGATTTACTGGCCGACGAATCGGCCCTGCGAGCCATGGGGAAACGCGCCCGCGCCGCGGCCCAGGCAAAATACTGCTCCAGCAAAATCATTCCCCTTTACGAAGACTTTTACCGAAGGGTGTTGGAGCAATCGTCGAAGCCGTCATAAGCTCTTCCGTATCCGGCAGAATCGGCAGCCGCAAGCGCACCAGCGTACCGCCACCTTCCGGATTCTCTATCATCATCTTCGCCGCATTCCCGTAGACCACCTGCAGGCGCTCGGCCACATTCGCCATGCCGATGCCGCCCACATTCGACTCGTCTGGTTCCCCGGATGCTCGCGTCGCCGCCATTCCCACACCATCGTCCTGAACCTCAATGACCAGACGCGATTTGATCAACCGGCTCCGGATGGTGATGCTTCCGCCTTCAATTTTTGGCGAAAGTCCATGCTTGATGCAGTTCTCGACCAGCGGCTGCAGCAGCATGCTCGGCACCATCACTTCCAGCGACGCGGGATCAAGCTCCTTTATGACCCGGAGTTTGTCACGCCCGAACCGCACAACTTCAATGTCCAGATAGTTGTCGATGAACTCGACCTCTTCGTGCAGCGGCACAAATGAATCAGCGCTATGCAGCAGCCGCCGAAGAATGGTCGCCAGCTTTAGAATCATTTCCCGCGCCGTGTCGGGGTCGACCCGCACCAACGACGAAATCGAATTCAAGGTGTTGAACAAAAAGTGTGGATTGATCTGATTTTGCAACGCCACCATGCGCGCCTGCAGCAACAACCGCTCTTGCTCTTCCAGCTTCAACTCGATACGCACATTGTTAAAGATCTTCAACTCCGTACCCACTACCATTACGACCGTCAGGTAAATCGCGCTCTCCACCAGATAGCCGTTTAGAGTCAGTGCGCCGCCCACATCTCCGGGCTTTCCAGGCTAAAGATGGAACTCGGCCAAAAGTGCCAGATTTCCGTCTGCAGGAAACGCAAGCCAACGATCGTCGCAAAAAAAGTGCTCTGCCAATCGAACACGCGCGGTCGCGGCAGATGGCGGCGAATCATGCGATAGAGGCTGAGATCGATGAACGGCGAGAACGACCAGATGTCTTCCTGCTCGGGCGCGAAACGGCGCAACTGCCCGGCAATAATTCCGGCGAACACATTCAAGGGCAGGCTCGCCCATTCGCCGTGTAACACTGCGGGCAGCGCCATCAGCGCTCCGCCCAGACCGCCCGACAAACGGCCGCCAACAACGCCCAGCAATAGGGCGGTTTCGAGCGCTAGGTCGCCGGAGAGAAAACTCTTAACGTGGATCCGTATCCAGACGCCGATGGTGATGGGAATCGCCATCGCCAGCGCCAGATAAATCTTATGCCGTGTCCCTCGCTGCTCCTCGAAAAGTAGCTTCTTGAATTCCTTCGACCGTCCGAGGCCGGTAGACACAGCGACGGCGACGCCCAGCTTGAGCAACAGGTGTACGAGTATGAGCCACGGTTCGAGCATGAAATAGATTCTTTGGCTTCGAAAATGAATTCTCTGGCTTCATATCAGAGAATCGCTTCAGCGATGTCATCGATCATCCAGAGCCGCGAACATCCGGAGCCGCAAACATCCGGAGCCGCGAAGCGGCGTCAGAATGCAGCCCACGGCCTGCCCTGAGCCAGCCGAAGGGGCGCAAGCCGTGGGAAAAGTGGCGAACCGACAAGCCCCAGAGGGGCGAAAGAGAGCCACTCTTGCGTACTCCCAAACGTCTCGCGCTGTCACGCCCCGATTCTACCCGCGGCCTCGCGCAAAAGCTGCTCAACATTCGCATGGCTGCCCGCCGAGATCCCGCCCTGCGCGAAATCACGACTGCCGCCACCTCGCCCACCAATCGACGACAGCGCCTGCTTCAGCAACGCTCCCATGTCGGCTGAGCCTCCCGGCGTCTGCGCAAACACGAGACCTATCTGACCCAACGTGCTCCCAACCAGCGCGACCACCGGAGCACTCCCTTGCGTCGCCTTCTGTGCATAGAGCTTGCCGAAAGTAATGTCGCGATCGGAGAACACCCGCACCACAATCTTCCGCCCATTCGACTCCGGCAGATTCCCCAGATCGGCCGCCGCCATCAACTCGGCCAGTTGTTCGAGCGCATCGTCCTTCTGCCGGCGCAACAATTTGCCATCTTCCGCACTCTTGCGAATCTGCGTCGGAACATCCCAAAGCTGCGCCGAGAAAAGTCCCGCGGCCTCCGTAAGCGCACTGTAATCCCGCCGCGCCATCCTCACGGCGCGATCACCGCACACAAACTCCACGCGCGTCCCCTGCCGCGTCTTTTCCGTCTTCCGCAACAGAATCGAGCCAATCTGCCCGCTCGCGCCCACATGTGTTCCGCCGCAAGCCGACAAATCAAAATCCGCCACCTCGATCAGCCGCAACTCATCACGCTCCGCCGGAGGCAGCTTGCGCAACCCCAACTTCTCCGCCTCCGCCCGCGTTA
>CAVRYB010000023.1:0-58516 GCA_963725295.1 uncultured Acidobacteriaceae bacterium | reverse complement strand
TGGGCTGTTCGTTGCGACCCTGATCGACCCCTTCAACGACGCCTACGGACCCGAGGGTATCTATCTCTCAACATCTCCGAATCTCGTCAGCTGGAGCCAGCCTGTTCTGGTTGTGACCCTCGACAAACTCCTGGCCCACGAACCGCCGGGAAACTGGACGTACGCCTACGCGTCGTTGGTCGACGACACTTCGAGCGACCAGAACTTCTCGACTATTGGTGACACGCCGTATCTGTATTACGTGCGCTCCGATAACAACAATTGCTGCTACGTGCGCGTGCTGTATCGCCAGAAGATCAAGCTGAGCTGGCAATAAAGGCAAGGACTGACATCCTCGCGTGCCGGGCGAGGTCCTAGAACGGAAACAAAATTCCCTTGTCTTTCAGTTTTTCGAAGCGGGCCGCCTGGAACTTGTAGAGTTGCGCTGGACGTTGTCCGCCGCGGCGAAACTCCGGCAAGGCTTTCAGAATTTTTAGCAGCGCGAGTTTCCGGCGAAAATTTCTTTTGTCCAGCTTCTTGTTCAAAATCGCTTCGTAGACTTCCTGCAACTCCGTCATGGTGAATTTTTCGGGGAGCAACTGGAAACCGACCGTGGTGTATTCCAACTTGTTGCGCAACCGCTCCAGGGCGTAAGCGAGAATCTTGCCGTGGTCAAAGGCCAGGGACGGCAAGCGATCGATCGGCCACCAATCGGCTTCGGCGGCATCGGTGCCCGCCTGGAGCGAGCGCTCGGCCGAAATCAGCGCAAAGTACGAAACGGTCACGATTCGGCCGCGCGGATCGCGATCGGGATCGCCGAAAGAATACAATTGCTCGAGGTAAACGTCGGCGACGCCAGTTTCCTCGCGCAAGTTCGCGCAAGGCCGCTTCTTCGAGGCTCTCGTCTTCGTGGACGAAGCCGCCGGGAATGGCGAACTGTCCCTGAAAGGGCGCGGCGGCGCGCTTCACCAACAGGACTTTGAGGCTCCCTGACTGGATGGTGAAGATTACGATGTCAACGGTTACTCGCATCGGAACTCTCGGGACGCGTTTCTCACGATACGTTTCTCAGGATACGACAAGGCCGGGCACTTTGTTCGGCAGCGCGTACGTGAGCGATCGCTCCGGAGTTGAATTGCAGGAAGTCCGCTTCCATGCCGTCACTGAAAATCACGCCGGAAGACGGCATTCGTGATTCAATCGTGAGCTCCTCGCCGGCTTGGAGTATACCCGCCACGATTCCGGCTTCGCGAGTGGCGGCTAATGAAGGGTTCACGCACCGACATAAGAGAAGGCGCCGGTCTTCCCATGGCATGCGCATCGGCGTCGACGGGGGTCCGCCGCAGAAACGCGCAACTCCTGCCGCCATGTTGAAGACCGACGACAGCCATCCGGTCGAGCCTGCACCGGTCGAGACGAGCACGCCACTGGACGATTGCACCTCCGACTTATTACCGGCGTGATCCGGTACTGGGCGGAAATATGGCTGCGCGCTCCCAGAAATAGGTCATTGAACGCGAGCAGGCGCTGTCCATCCTCAAGCCGTCACTTCCGCCAACGTGACTTCCCGAATCTTTGCCCGGTCCTCCATCACTTGCTTTACAGCGCGCACGCGCTTGATCTGGGAGGAACGGCAACAGAATTCCGTCAAACCGCTCCGGCTCGGGATTGACCGCCACGATCGGCTGGGCGCCCACATACTTAGCTGTGTTCGCCACCAGCCCATCCTGGCCCAACGTGACCACGAGGTCCTCTTTCTGAAAGTGAAACGTGGAAACAAGGCTTCGATCTACGAGTTGTTGCGGCATTTCGAAGTCCGATTCCAATTCCAACGACCGGCGGAGCGCCTCCAACGCGAATCGGTAGGCGTCGTCCTCGCGCTCGTAGTCGGCGAAATCGCCGCCTGCGTGCTCGATATAGAACTTGGCCTGCGAACGCGTGTTGAAACGCTCCACCAGTTCCTGCAACCGGGTTTTCCGAGTTACGATTACCAGTTTCTTGTACATGGCCATTTCCCGGCTACTTGCTAGCGGTGCCGATCCCGCGCCTCCGATCAGGGACTTCAGCAGGTCGGGAGAAACGTTCAATTCACCGATCTTCTGCGCATTCTCGGCCATCTCCTGAAAGGCCATTGCGATCATGGCTTTCGGGTCCGCGCCCCGTCCGCCCAGCATCATCAGTGCCTTCCAATCGAGATCGCGCAAGGGCTTCAGGATTTCGGTGAGCGCGTAGGCGCGAACGTCGGCGTCTTTTCGATCGTTTTCGACGCGGCGGCTTACGAGTTGCAGTCTTTTCTCTTCGACTGAAATTTCGGCGGCCATCTGCGTCTCCCGGATCTCTCTTTTCTGCAGTTCAGCAGCAATCTCGGCCGCCAGTTGCGTCTCGCGGATCTGACGCTTCTTCTGTTCGACGGCAATTTCCGTGTTGAGTTCGCTCTCCTTGATCATCCGTTCATTTTCGACGGCGGCGTTACGACGGGCGTAGATCGCCTCATCGGCGCGGCCCTGCAGAGCCTCCCTGGCCTCGGCTTCGAGTGCCCTCGACATTTCCGGCGTGGCTTTGATGTCCAGAATCGACAGCGCCAGAATCTCCAAGCCCATGCTCGTAACGGCTTCCGACTCCTTCAGCTTGGCCTGCACTTCCGCCACAATCAACTCCGAACTCACCAGCATCTCCCGCAGCGGGAGACGTTGGGCAACGGCGCGTGTCAACGACTGCAAGGCATGGACCAGACGTTCCGGCAACTTCTGGCGGTCCCGGGAGTGGTCCTCAAAGTACGACGTGTTTCGCCTGTCGATCGTGAAATCAAGCAATGAGGCCAGCCGCTTCGGATCGGCGACGCGGTACGTAAGTTGGCCCTGGATGGTAACCGACTGGAAGTCAGCAGTTGTCTCCGGAAACACAAAAGGAACGTCGGCGCTCGCCAGCGGAACAGCGACAATCGTAGACGTCGGAGCCCAATAGAAGAACGATAATCCGGCGCCTTCGCGCTTGATCTTGCCGTGTTTATACTGAAGAACGTAAGTTGTCGGCGGTACTTTCATGAAGCTCAGCATCGTGACACCTCCGTTAGTGTCTCTATGAGACTATAATAGTGTAGCACAGACACTATGTCAAGCAAAATTCCGTCCGCCTTGTAACTTCTTGAAAAGGCAGAGGTGCGCTCGGGAAGCAGCTTCTGCTAACATGACGGTTTCGGTGAGGTGGTCATGCCCCAAT
Source organism: uncultured Acidobacteriaceae bacterium (assembly GCA_963725295.1). Taxonomy (GTDB): domain Bacteria; phylum Acidobacteriota; class Terriglobia; order Terriglobales; family Acidobacteriaceae; genus Acidiflorens. The sequence continues at coordinate 55,318 of CAVRYB010000023.1, read as the reverse complement.
TTGTGATTGAGCGGGAGATTCCGGGAGCAGGGAATTTATCGGACGCGGAACTGCAGGCAGCCGCGAGAAAATCGGTAGGTGTGCTGAAGGATATGGGACCGGAGATCAAATGGCTCCACAGCTACGTCACTGGGGATCGAGTCTATTGTGTGTACCTAGCGCCGGACGAGGAAACGGTTCGCGAACACGAGCGCCGTGCAGGACTTCCGGCGAATCGCATTTCGGCGGTACGGCGGCTGATCAATCCTAATACGGCAAATTGAGTTAAGCTGAATTTGAGTCGAGAGTTTGGATTCCGGGCCGTTCCGTCAAGTGCCTCGCGGATGGCTTGCTCAATCGGCATTTCCCAGCCTTCCATCCATGCCGTCGAGACCGGCAGCATTACCCACCGTCCGGCGCGCGAATTCCAAGGCTTTCTCCAGGCGTGGTTGTTCGGTCGGAGTGATTGGTGCGCCCAATCGTTGGCGAAGTGCGGCGGCGGCACCGGCCAGATGCAGCGATTGCTCGGCGTTCGATTGCGCAGCCGCACTGGCGGCGAGACATTCCAGCACGCGGGCAATGCCGCGTTTGTATCCCAACTCCTTGAACATCTGGATGCTTTCGCCGTAAAGACGACGCGCTTCGGCGTCGTTCCCCTGATCGAAGCTCAGACTTGCCAGATCGGAGAGGGCGCTGGCGATTCCCCAGCCGTCTCGCAGTTCGCGGAATGCCGCCAGGCTCTGTTCGCAAAATGAGCGGGCGGCGGCCAAGTCCGTTTTTTCCCGAGCCACGTCACCCATGTAGTTGAGCGTCCAGGCGACGCCGGCGCCATCTCCAGCTTTGCGGAACATGGTCAGGCACTCGTCGTAAAGCGAGGAGGCGCGGGCATACTCGCCCTGCAGCTTGGTGACATTGGCGAGGTTGCTGAGGGCGCGGGCGATGTCGGCGGAATCGCCGAGGTCCTTCCAAATTGCGACGCAGCGCTCGAAGAGCAAGGATGCCTGGGGCAGTTCGCCGCGATCGCGGGAGTTGACGGCCAAGGCATTCAGCGCGACGGCAACGCCGCGGTTGTCGTTGAGTTCGAGACAGGTCTCAAGACTGTCTTCGAGCATTTGCCGGGCCGAGGTGTAATCACCTTGTTCACCGGCCAGAATGGCGGCCGCGAATAGCAAGCGGGCGCGCAACTTAGGACGCGATGCAGTTCCTTCCAGCGCCAGAAGGCGGGCCATGGCGTCGCGGCCTTCGGTGAGATATTCCCGCGTTTCCCAGAAGCGAAACAGAGCGGCTCCGAGGCGAAGACCCCACTCGGCATCCCCAGTCTTGATCAGGTAATCGAGCGCCAGGCGGAGGTTGTCGTGCTCCATCTCAAAACGGTCGAGCCATTCGGGATGAGCTACGACGTCCTCGGCGCCTTCTTCGGCCAGTACGAGGTAGTAAGCAGCATGGGCGCGGCGGGTGGCCGCTTCATCGCGGCTTTCGGCGAGTCGCTCGAGGGCGTACTCGCGGATGGTGGAGAGCATGAGGAATCGTGTCTCCGCATCGACTTGTTCGACCTGCTGCGCCAGACTTTTGTCGACCATGGAAGCCATGCCGTCGAGTATGTCGAGGCCCAGATCGCCCTTGGTGTCGCAAACGGCTTCCACTCCTTCGAGGGTGCAGCCTCCGGTAAATACGGAGAGCCTCCGGAAGAGGGTCTGCTCGGAGGCATTGAGCAAGGCGTAACTCCAGTCGACGGTGCTGCGCAGCGTTTGTTGCCGGGTGGGCAGATCGCGCGCTCCGCCGGTCAACAGGTTCAGACGGCTCTCGAGGCGCGCCAGCATGGCGGACGGCGAAAGCAACTTGATGCGCGCCGCTGCCAGTTCGATGGCCAATGGCAGGCCGTCAAGGCGAGCGCAGATGGCCGCCACGACGGGCGCGTTCTCCGCGTTCAGGACGAATTCGCGTTTGACGGCCTGCGCACGCTCCACAAAGAGCGCAACCGCCGGAAGACGCGAGAGCACATCCACTCCTGGAATGGACTTGAGGTCGGGCAAGGCAAGCGGGGGCACGGGGAATTCATATTCGCCATAGACGTGAAGCGGCGCCTGGCTCGTGACCACGACCTTGAGCTTGGGGCCGGTGGTGAGCAGTTGCGCGATCACCGGTGCCGCCGAGACGAGGTGTTCAAAGTTGTCGAGCAAGAGAAGCAGCGGCTGGTCGAGCCCGCTCAAGTATTCTCTCAAGCTCTGCTGCGGCGACTGATTCGCGGTTTCGCGCAATCCCAAGCTTGCGCGATGGTGGAAGCGATCAAAGCGTGGTCACTCACTGCCGACAGAGGGACGAAGCAAATACCTCCTGGAAACTGGTCGGCGGCTTCCGAGGCTACCTGCAAGGCGAGTCTTGTCTTCCCGATGCCGCCCGGACCGGTGAGGGTGACTAGCTGAGCGTCCGCGCGGCTCAAAAGCTGACGCAGAGCGGTCGCTTCGTGTTCGCGTCCAATGAATGCGGTGCGTTGCGCTGGCAGATTGTTGGGACGAGGCTCGAAAGGGCGCGCCGACACCTCGGCCAGACGATCTCTTACCGCCGCGAGGTCGCGAGCTAAATCCCGGGTGGACGCGTAGCGCTCCTTGGGGTCCTTGGCGAGACAGCGCTCCACGATCCAAAGGAATGGAGGCGGAGCCTGCAGCATTCTGGAGCCCAGACGCTCGGGCTCATCGCGAAGGATGGCGGCCGTGGTCTCAGCGTAAGTCTTTTTGCGGAAGGCAGGGGATCCGGTGACCATCTCGTAGAGCACCGAGCCGAAGGAAAACTGGTCGGAACGAAAATCAACTTCGTCACCTGTGGCCTGCTCGGGTGACATATAGCCAACAGTGCCCATCACTGTTCCCCGCTCGGTGATGGAAGTGGAAGCATCCGAATCGTGGGTGGGCTTAACCCTCTGCAGTTTCGCCAGGCCGAAATCCAGGATCTTGGCGGTCGCGTCGCCGGAAACCATCAGATTCTCCGGCTTCAAATCGCGGTGAACGATGCCAATGGCGTGCGCTTTGTCGAGAGCGTCGGCAATCTGGGCCGCGATGGCGACAGCTTTGCGGAACGGGATCGGTCCGGAAGCCAACAATTCGCGCACCGTCTCGCCAGTCACCAGTTCCATGGCCATGTAGCGCGTTCCGTTGACGTGGCCGAGTTCGTAGATGGTGACGATGTTGGGATGATTGAGAGCGCAGGCGGCGCGGGCTTCCTGTTCGAAGCGCGATAGAAGATCCGGTTGAGAACCGTGCTCCAGCGAAAGAGTCTTGATCGCAACCTCGCGCTCGAGTCGAGTGTCCCGGGCGCGGTAAACCTGGCCCATGCCTCCGGCTCCCAGGCGCTGGAGAATCTCATAATTTCCGAAGCGCGTACCCGGCGACAACGTGGACGGCTGGGATGATGGAGTTTCGGGCGGGTTCATGGACCTCGGTGTTTTAGGGCGATCCGATCGCCAAAGCTGCTCGCCGCTGCGTGATTTCCTTTGACGAGCTCCGCAGCCGCTCCCCAGAGTGCGTTTATAATACCCCAGATTCAGGAGACCATTCATGGATGTTCGATCGTTGCAGAAGCCGCTGAAAGACCGGTACCGGCAAGATCCGAAGAGTTCGGTCATCACGCTGACCGCGCGTGGCAGTCAGACCGACGCGCCGATCGCCTGCTCGATCGACCTAAGGCGGGCAATCTACAACGCGCAAGCGCACCAAGGGGTGGGCGGAGCAGGTACCGGAGCCTGCTCGGGCGACCTGCTGCTGGGCGCGCTCGCCGCCTGCGCTCAGATCACCTGCCAGATGGTAGCGGCTGCGATGGGTATCGCTACAGAAGGAATTGACGTCACGGTGGAAGGCGATCTGGACCTGCAGGGGACGCTGGGAATATCGAAAGAGGTCCCAGTCGGATTCCAAAGCATCCGAGTCAAATTTGATGTGAAGGCGCCGCAAGCAACGGCGGAACAGCTCAGCGCATTGCAGGCGAAAACGGAACAGTATTGCGTGGTGATGCAAACCTTGCAGAGTCCACCGAAGATTGAGCACACCTGGGGGCGGGGGTGAAAGAGTGACGGTGGCTCCGGGCAGGCGGGTCGCCAGCGTCTCCGTTGAGTGCCAACCCTTCTCTCAGGCTGGGGCATACCGTTTGATCGAGATCCACCGCGCATGCTCGCGTGTCTTGGCCACATCATAGGCAAGCTGCATCCGGAGAAGGTGATCCATCTCCGGCCCGAACGCCTTTTCGATCCGCAGGGCCATCTCCGGTGTCAGCGCGGCCTTACCGTGCAGCAGATCTGACAGCGTAGCGCGGCGCACTTGCAAAATCCCCGCCGCCTTCGAGACGGTCAAGCCGAGGGCTTCGATCACTTCGGTTCTTATCAAATCGCCCGGATGGGGCGGCTTCTTCATGGGCATTTTCAGTCTCCCTGGCGCTAATCGATGGTGCTAATCGATCTAGTGATAGTCGACCAGGTCGATATCGCAGGCCGCGTTCGTCTGCTCGTCGTAGCGAAAAATCAACCGCCAGTTTCCCGTGACGGTCAAACTCCACCATCCTTTAAGATCGCCCTTGAGAGCGTGCAGCCTCCAGCCGGGAAAGCGCCCGAGTTGCTCCAGTGTCTCGGCCGTTTCGAGGGCGAACAGAAGCTTGCGCAGCTTGTCGGCCATCGCCGACGGTACCCCTTTGGCATTTCCCTCCTCATAGAGATGCCTTAGCCCTTTGTGGCGAAAATGGGCAATCATAGAGTGTTCCTCCGAATCGCTCCGCGGCGAGCATCCAGCCCTCAAGCTGAATGCGGTTGGCGATCCCTGCGGTCAGGATACAGCCACCTTGGGCGCTGCCTGCGGTTTCGCACCACGCGCGTGATGCGGGAGAGAGAACACTCGCTCTAGTATGTACGGTCATACAGTACATGTCAAGTAGAGACGAGAAGGAAACAAGAGAATGTTCGGGGCTCAATTGTCGCAAAATAAAAAACCCTCTCGACACATCTGAGAGGGTTGCGAACTGGTTGGAGAAAGTCTTATGCGGCGCGCACGACGTTGCCGGCCTGGAAGCCCTTCGGCCCCTTGAGGAGGTCAAACTCGACGGTCTCGCCTTCGTTCAGCGAGCGGTAACCATTCTCCTGGATGGCGGAGAAATGCACGAAGACATCCTCGCCGGTGGAGCGCTGGATGAACCCGTATCCCTTCGCCCCGTTGAACCACTTCACAGTACCCTTCTCTCTCACAAAGAAACTCCTTTCGCCTCGTTGCTAAGAATTATTCTTCCGCCTCTTGTGTTTGCTGCGGATCAGGATCATCCGCCGCACCCCCTCTAAGGGACGGTAAGAAACTTCAATTGGCGTCGCTGCGCGCCGTGGAAACAGCACCAATAGAAACGGCTCCTCTGCATACCGTCGACCGGTTGCCCGCGACGAAATGCGGTGGAGCCGCGAATACGAAGGCGCGATGTCGCACTGCTGGCACAGAAACGTCAATCCCACACTTTCGCCAACCATGTTCTGGCCGACGAAGCACCAGATAATAGCAGGAAGATCTCTGTTGGCAAGAGCGAAGTTGAAGAAAATGAAGGCGCAACGAACGTGACTCGCGGGCTTATTCTGAGGCCTCTCCGAAGATGGTGTGCCGGGATGCGGCTGGATAGCGTAAGTATTTGATAATATTAGTAAATCAGTGTCTTCCCTCACTCCCATTGAGCTTTCCCGCAAGCAAGGCGCAGCGGAGTTTCGGGCCGCACCCGCCGAGGGAATTGTGCGCTCTACCGCGCGCTACCTGCTGCGGACCGAAGTGCACACCTTCGCCTTCTCGGTGGCAGCCAACGCCATTCTTTCGTTCTTTCCGTTCTTGCTGTTGCTGATGACGCTGATCCGCTATGTCTTCCATTCCCAACTCATGTACGCGGTCATCGAAAACCTGTTGCGCGATTCTTTGCCGACGGGCCAGGAGTTCGTGATCAGAAATCTCAATGCGATGGTCGGCGCGCATCACCGCGCACAGATATTTTCGCTGGTGATGTTGCTGATTACTTCCACGGGAATCTTCTTGCCGCTCGAGGTTGCGCTCAACCGCGTGTGGGGATTCCGCAATAATCGGTCCTACGTACGCAATCAGCTGATGTCTCTGGGGCTGGTGTTCGCTTGCGGATCGCTCGCCCTGCTCTCGATCGGCATCACGGCGGGAAATGTGGCGATGGTTAAGAGCGCCCTGCACGGCTACGGCGCGTGGTATGTGGAGCTGGTGTCGTTCATCACCATGAAAGTTGTTTCCATTGGCGCCAGCATTGCGATCTTCTTTCTCGTGTACTGGCTTCTGCCTAACGGCAAAGTGCCAGCCCAGGGAGTACTGCCAGCCGCCGTGCTCATGGGATTGCTTTCGGAATTGCTGAAGTACGTCTACATCTTCGCGCTGCCGCGGCTGAATTTTGTCGAGGTCTACGGCCCGTTCGCCATCTCGGTTAGTCTGATGTTCTGGGCCTTCTTATCGGGAATGCTCTTGTTGACCGGCGCGCATTTATCGGCGCGGCGCGTTTCGCTTGGCTAGGCGAAGATATCCCCTCACACAACGCTGAGGCCCATGCGGAGAGCGTATGCCGCCCCGCCGGGGTTTTCTTCGTTTCGGTTGCGAGGTGCAGTGTTTTACTGCACAGTCTCCCTGAGCTTGACCGACGTGAGGCCCGGCGTAGACGCGGTGATGGTCACCGTGCCGGCTTTAGCGCCAGTGGTGTATTGCACAGTCGCATTGCCTAATGAATCTGTGACTACGGGATTCGAACTGAAGCTCCCGCCCGCGCCGTTATCCGTGAAGGTCACTGTCACTCCGGGAACGCCATAACCATTCACGTCCACCACCTTGACCACTAGAGCAGCTGGCAGCAGTGTGTTCGGCTGGGCCGATTGGTTATTTCCGGAAACGATGGTCATGCGTACTGGCGGCCCGAGAGTCGCCGTCTCGCTGAACACGGCGCTTGTGTATCCCGTACTCGTGCAGGTGATGGTCACAGCGCGCGGCTTAGGAGGAAGCTTGTAGGTGTACGTCACTGTTCCGGTTGCATCGGTCGTCTGAGTGGCACTCGGCGTGAACACACCTCCGACTCCGCCATCTTTACAAGTGACCGAAACGCCGGCGAGCGGCTGAGCAGCATAGGCATCGGTAGCCATCACCGTTAGCGGCACAGGCAGCACTGCTTTCGCAACACCTGTTTGGTTGTTGCCGGTTCCGACGGCAAGCGCCGGGAGCAATCCGTATACCTGCAGTGCGGTCGTGCCACCAACGTATACCTTCCCATTCGAAATCGTCGGCGTTACAAAGCGCACGACGGGAAGCATCTTGTCACGGGTATGCAGAGCCTGTGTACTGTCGTAGAACTCGGTGGCGAGATTCTTAGGATCGAAAGCGAATAGCGCTGGATTCGTGTGCCGAATTGCCCACAGGATACCGTTGCTGTTCCCATGTGCCGTGATCGAAGTAGACGCCGGACCGGCACCGCCAAACAGCACGGAGGTTTGAGAAACGGGCGTCGAGGTGAGCATCCCGTTCACCAGGCCGAACTGCTTGATGTAGTCCACATCTCCGGCCACGTAGACGTTGCCGTTCCAATACGAAGGAACGCCAGTCAACTCGCCAGGCACCGCCTTTGGAATGGATTGGATCACATCATCCGTGTCGGGGTTGAACTGACCCTCGTTGTCGCGGTTAATCAGGTAGAGAGTTCCCTGCTTGCCACCCGCGACCAGTTCGTGGGGATAGATGCCAGGTTGATCGGGCAAAATTAGCGGACCAGCGGAACCGAGATCCAGATCCTGCTGGGAGAGATACTTCTGGTTGTAAGGCGTGAAGTAGTCCACGATGCCGAAGACACTTCCGTTCCAGCCCATCTTCAGCACGCTGTCGCCGTAGTCCCCGCCAACGCCAGGGCCATCGTAGGTCCCATTCGCGGTCGCGACGTAAATATAGCCGTTCTCGTCAACGGCGGGACCGCTCCCGCCCTGCCAGATCGAGCCGCGCTGGCCATCGGGAGTGACAAGAAAAGCGGCCTCCTGCTGCAGATTCTGTGCGTTGTATGCGAAGAGCCAGCCGTTGTAGTTGTAGACGTCGCACCCGTTTCCGCCAAAACCGACGTAAACCGTTCCGTTCTGCAACAGCAGCGCAGGACGCTGTAGCTGGTAGATAGGATTGAAAGTGCCCGATCCGTCTCCAGAAGGCGCGCTGCCGGTGATTATCACCGGTCCTCCCAGAAGTTCTTTCCCGCTGGTGATATCGAGCGCGTGCAAACTGAAGTTGCGGACGGTGCCGTTCAACGTCTTGGCAACAACGTAGAGCGTAGTCTTGGCGGAGTCTATGACGCCCGTACCCGTGATTCCGATTTCGGTATAGTGCGTTCCGGTACAACCAAAGTCGGCGATGGGATCGCTGGTGCCTCCGTCGTTGAGACTTACCGACCATAGTGGGGAAGCATTGTTGCCTTGCGTGCTGTCTGCGTCAAAGGCGTAGACAGTATTGTGCTGGGTCGCGACGTAAACAACGTTGTGGGTTTTGCCATCGTTCATCAGAACGTTGCTGGCATAGAGAGGCTGACCCACGATGATCCCATCCACACTTTGCGTGAAGAGCTTTCCGAAGGTATTCAGATTTACGTTGGCTGGCGTCAGCAGCGTCTCGTTGGTATTCAATCCGGATCGTGTGTTGTCGTTATGCTGGGTCAGGACATCGTTCTGCGCCCACGTAGGGGGAAGTCCCATGCAAAGAATAAAAAGAATCACTGCCACAGTGGAAACCAGCTTAGGGCGAGCCATTTGGCTTTCTCCTCGACGAATAGATGCTCTCGTTATCTTGACGGTTTACGATCTGACGGATATTTAACAAGTGCTCATCGATGCGGGGGTGGCACCGAACGGAATTGCGCGCTTCTGAAACTGTCTTTTGCTATTTACGGCCTTTATTTATGACATCGATATTATGACGTTCTCGGCAAAGCCCGCATGACCTTTGCAGCGAACTAAGCGGAATGCAACTTCAGGGGAAGGGGAACCTAACCACCTCGTATTTTTTCACACCGGCGCACGCACAGCAACACAGAAATCCGCGAATTTTTCGACAGTGGGGTAACCGAAAAACCCGTTACCAACGGGCTATTTGCTACGATCCACGGTAGTTTTTGGTCAGAATCTCCAGCGTGTGGCGGACTTCGGAAACGACTTTTCCAGGAAGCCGAAGACGCGGATTGGAGTCACCTTGAAGATGGGCTCTCCCATGCTCCGCGGGTCCATCTTATATTTCTTTTTATAGGCGGCCGCGACCCTTTCGAGGACCGAATCGTCTCGAGTTTCACTGGCCAGGCCTTCGACGATCACGGCTTCTTTGCCATCGTCATTCGTGACTGTGCAAGCCGGGTTCGCTGCCAGGTTTTGCCCCTTGCGGGACTTGCGCCCGGTCGAGACGAAGAATGCGTCTTCGAGCCACACTCCCCACACGGGCATGACATGCGGGCGGGCCGGCTTGTCGTACACGGTGGCCAGCCAGAAGGTCCGGCAGCCGTTCATCTTCCGCGCCACCCAAGCCCAGGGAAGCAGACCTTTACCATCCTCGGGTCCGACGATGCCATAGCCCGGCGCAAATGGACGATCTGCCTTGGGGCCGGACTTGCTTTTCGCAGCAGGCTTTTGTGTTGCGCGTTTTGGCATACAGGTTGAACGGCGGAAGAAAGTCTACTCCTGTGTGTGGCCGATGTCACTGCCGCGCAGGCTTGCCATTTCGAGTCCGGATTGCGCGGTCGCCTCCAGCACTTCATTCCAGAAGGCCGTATTCGGGTTCATGGCGGCGACGCCGATCTGACCTGCGGCTGGTGAATCGTCGTCTCCGACCCACGCGACTCGAAATTCTTCTTTTTTCTGCTGTCGTGCGAGAGAGATGACATCGTTTGGCCGGAGCAATCCGTGGACGCCTTCAAGCAAAGCACCTCGGCGGCTAATGTTGACCGCGATCACTCGCTGGTCCAGAGGTCGGCCGTTGGCGTCGGTTCCGTGGAGCAGAACGGGCAAGGCTAAGTCGATGCGTGGGTCGCGGCGTTTTCCCAAGCGCTGCGCTTTCAAATCGTCCGAGAATTGTTCCGCGGTCAGCGATTGCCCTTCCCGGACCAGGCTCAGTAGCGCATCGGAGGAATCGGAGTCCGGCGACGCTTCGACTGCGGAGATGGCTGCAGTGTGCGACCCGGCCTTGCTCCCTTCTTTGCGACCGACAAATATCTTCGGCACTTCCCGGTTGCTGGTGAGCCGGGCGATCAAGCCCTCGACCTTCGTCCGCAGTTCGTCAGGAGGCCCGGTAAATTCGATGCCCATCCCGGTTTGCGGGTGGGAGACACGCACAATGCCGTCGAGAAGGCATTCCGCGTCTGACGCCCGAATGCTGAGCAGTACCGGCGTGGTGACTGGAAATGGCGCCGCCGCCTCAAGGTAGCACGCTCCCGGGCTAATGTCGGTGAGGCGCCAGCGTGGTGAACGCGCAGCCTTTGCCTCGTTGCCCGATTCCGGAGTGGCGCTTTGCGTTGGCGGCGGGAGCGCCGATTCCTCGATCTTCCAATCAGTGGGCGCATACTCAATGCCCCAGAAATTACCTGGAGCATTCAGCTCCAGGCCGATGAGCCAAGTCGGGGGTTCGCCGCCCAGGGGAACGACTTCGGCGACTCGAGCCGTGGTGTAACGCTTCGCCGATACCATTTCCAGCCGCACCTGGATGCCGTGCGGAAACTCACTGGGAGCGATCAGTCCGCATCCATGGGCATTCACCAGCGTGGTGTTGCAGGAAGCGGAAAGCGGGGTACCAGGGCCCAGGCTCGTGATCCGCACGGGGATTTCGAGCGGCAGTCTTGTGCTGCGCCGGATGGCGTGCTGGTTTTTTTCCGAGGGGCCCATAGGGTTAGCAGGCAAAATCTTTGGCCTGACAATTATTTATTCCAGGAACTGGTGCCGCTACAAGTTTGGACGACACCTCGTCGCGGTCTTGGTCCAGAACTTCTTCGAGAACTATGCTAGAACACCGGAAAGCGAGAGGCACGAATTTCTGCCTCCCCGGTTTCCAGTTAGATACGTTTCCAGTTAGACACTAGGAGACGGGCTTGACCGCCGAATCCGGCGCCTGGAAGGAAGCCTTGTGGGCGCCATCGCAGAAAGGCCGGTTCGCGCTGGCGCCGCAGCGACAGAGCGCATAGACCTTCTTGCCGGCGAGATCGTATTGAATGCCATCAGCGTCGACCAGTTCCACGTTGCCGTTCGGGTCTTCGACGAGCAGCGGACCGTTTTTCCGTACAGTAATTTTGACTTGTGCCATGCAACCTCCGGTGAGATGAACAGATTTCAAACTATCGTAGAGTGAAGAAAGTTGCCAGTACCCGGGACCTTCGGCTTCAACTTCACGGTCCCGGATTGACACATCCGATCGACACATCAATCGTCTTTGAAACCTTGAAACTCTGAAGCCTTGAAACTTTCGGATGGTGGGTACTGTCATCGCCAGCGGTCGACTACCTCAAACCAGAGCAGTTTGAGCCACTCGTCAAAGGTGGTCTTTGCCCATTCGCGGTTCGTCCACCAGGCGTCTCCGAATTGGGAGGGATTGCGCGCAGCGGCGACGCTGAACTGATACTGCGGCAGGCGATGACGAAAGATGATCAGCGAGCGCCGGGTGTGAAATTCCGAAGTCACAATCAGTACGCGATGAGCATTCGCCGATTGCAGGCACTTTGCAGCATCGTCGGCTTCGGCCAGGGTCGAAAATCCCTCGATCGGACAGACGGTGACATGATTGGCATCGGGGAGAGTGTTGGCATATCTCTGCGCGATTTCGGTCAATTGTTGGTCGTAGATGCGGTCGCGAGTTTCGACATCGAGAAAAACCTGCGCCGCCATGCCCTGTCGCAGCAAATCAAGCGCTCGTGCTGGGCGTGCCTTGGTTTCGCCGGCGAGGACCACGATGGCGTCAGACTTCTCGGGCGCGTCCACGACGAGAAGACGCGCTGCCTGGCTGGCAAACACGAAAGCGGCGATGATCAACAGCAACGTGAATCGTTGGAGGAATCGCATGCGGGTTGCATTTTCCTGCAACGTTGCATGTTACTAAGGAAATCCTCAACGTGCGAATTTGATTACAACAGTACTCAAGATCGCAATGGTTACGTAACAGCCGCGTAAATATTGGGCGAAACTAGCATGAAAACAGCAGTTTTCCGAGACGCCTGCACAGCGCACAGTGCTAAAATCATCTTTCGAATCTATGACTACTCAACTTACCGCTTCTTCCCTCTTTGCTGATCTGAAGACCCGCATCGCTGCCCGCCAGGCTAAAGTCGGAATCATTGGCCTGGGCTACGTCGGCCTGCCGCTCGCGCTGCTTTACAGCGAGCAGAAATTTCCGGTCACCGGCTTCGACATCGATCAGCGAAAGATCGACACTCTGGCGAGTGGCGGCACATATATTTTCCGGATCACGCCGGAAGAGATTGCTGCGGCCAAGAAACACGGTTTCAAAGCCACGGCCAATTATTCGCAGATCAGCGAGATGGACGCCATCATCATCTGCGTCCCGACGCCGCTCAACGAATATCACGAGCCCGACCTCAGCTACATCACCGACACCGCCCATTCCGTCGCGCCGCATCTGCGTGCGGGGCAGATCGTGGTTCTGGAAAGCACAACGTATCCGGGCACAACGGAAGAGGTTCTGATCCCGATTCTTGAGAAGGAAAACAAGGCCGGGCTGAAAGTTTCGCGCAAAGGCAACGCCGCGGAAAACGAATTCTGGGTTGCCTTCTCACCTGAGCGCGAGGATCCGGGCAACACCCAGGTTGCGCGCCCTGATATTCCGAAAGTGATCGGCGGCGTCGATCCGCAGGCCAGCGAAATTGCCGCGGGCTTCTATGGCGCGATCTTCCATCGCACCGTACCGGTCTCGTCCCCTGCTGCAGCGGAGATGACTAAGCTGCTGGAGAATATCTACCGCTGCGTGAATATCGCTCTGGTCAACGAGCTCAAGATGCTATGTCTGCGCATGAACCTGAACATCTGGGAGATCATCGACGCGGCGGCTACCAAGCCCTTTGGCTTCCACCCGTTCTATCCTGGCCCCGGACTCGGCGGTCACTGCATTCCGGTGGACCCTTTCTATCTTTCCTGGAAGGCGAAGGAGTTCGATTTCCGCACCAAGTTCATCGAACTGGCCGGCGAAGTCAACGTGGCCATGCCCTACAACGTGATCGCCGCAACCATCGGCGCACTGAACAAACACAAGAAGGCGATCAACGGATCGAAGGTTCTGGTGCTCGGCGTCGCTTATAAAAAGGATATCGACGATCTCCGCGAATCGCCCGCACTCACCATCATCGAACTGCTGCAAAAGGAAGGGGCGGCCGTCAGTTACAACGACCCTTACTTCCCGTTCGTCGGCCGCGGCCGCAAGTACGACCTGCAGATGAAGTGCGCTCCGCTCGACAATCTCGGGCAGTACGACTGCGTGCTGATCGTCACCGATCACACCGACTACGACTACAAGAAGATCGTCAACGATGCCAAACTGGTTGTCGATTCGCGTTATGCCACCCGCGGCATCAAGAGCGACAAGATCGTCCACTGCTAAAGCACAATCCGTACCCGATGCCCGAGCGCAGATGCCGTAGCTGAGTACTGGGCACTGAGTACTGGGCACTGCCCTGTGCTAGTATGTCGCGTTGGGCCGGTGCCTGCCTCCGCGCGGCATGCCGCGTCCAAACGGTGTGCCCATGAAAGATACGCTCGGAATTCTTCTTGCCGGAGGCGCCGGCGAGCGGCTATATCCGCTGACTCGCGACCGCGCGAAACCGGCCGTAACCTTCGGCGGTATTTACCGCATCATCGACATCACGCTTTCCAACTGCGTCAACTCCGGCATGCGCCGCGTCTTTATTCTCACGCAGTACAAGGCCCTGTCGCTCAATCGTCAGATCCGCGAAGGCTGGAATATCTTCGGCCGTGAGATCGGCGAGTTTATTGAAATCCTACCGCCCATGCAGCGGGTCAGCGCGAATTGGTACATGGGTACAGCCGACGCGGTCTACCAGAACATCTACTCAATCGGTTCCGAGCAGCCGAAATACGTGATCATCCTGTCGGGCGATCACATCTACAAAATGAACTACGAGCGCATGCTCAAGCAGCACGTCGATGCTGGAGCCGATGTTACCGTGGCCACGCTGACTACCGATCCCGCTGAGTGCCGCCACTTCGGCGTCGTCGACATCGACCGCGAGCACCGGATCACTAATTTCCTCGAGAAGCCAAAGGAAACAGAACTTCGGTCGCCGTATGATCCGACAAAGATTTCGGCGTCGATGGGCATTTACATCTTCAATACCGATGTGCTCATCCCGGTGCTGCTCAAGGATGCCGAAGATCCCAACTCCAGCCACGATTTCGGAAAGAACATTCTGCCGAAAATGCTTGGAGACTATCGCGTCTTCGCCTTCAACTTCGTCGACGAAAACAAGAAGGAAGCACTCTACTGGCGGGACGTAGGCACACTCGAAGCGTATTACGAAGCCAACATGGATTTGGTTTCGGTGTCGCCGGTTTTCAATCTTTACGATGAAGCATGGCCAATCCGCACTCATCAGCGGCAGTATCCGCCGGCAAAATTCGTATTCGCCGAAACCGGGCGCATGGGTCGTGCCGTCGACTCACTGGTGTCGTCGGGCTGCATTATTTCTGGCGGCACGGTGCAGAATTGCGTGCTCTCTCCCGATGTGCGCGTCAATTCTTACAGCGAAATCGACAGCAGCATTCTGTTCTCGCACGTGAATGTCGGCCGCAGCTGCCGTATCCGCAAAGCGATCATCGACCGCGACGTGCACATTCCCGAAGGCACAACGATTGGATACGACGCCGACGCCGACCGCGAACGCTATTTCGTCACCGACAGCGGCATCACGGTGGTAACGCGAGATTATTCGTTGTTTGAGAATCCCGTGACGGTGGACTACTTCACGAGTGAGTAGAGAAGCAGGTGTCAGGTCTCGGGTGTCAGGTCACAGGAAATCTCATGGGCCTCGGCTTGAGAGATTTCCCTGAGACCTGAGACCTGACACCTGAGACCTTCCCTATGTCCCTTCGCCTTTTCAAGAAGAAAGAGAAACAGGAACGCCGCATTCTGCGCCAGATCGAGCGCACGGGCGACCAACTGCAGCCGGAGTATCACCGTGCCACGCCGGAGTGTCCCCATCCTGAGCGCTGGCAGATGTTCGACTCGATGACCGCCGAGGCCGAAGTCCTCGAGTTCCTCCGCACCATCGTTACTACAATCAAGCCGGAGTTGGTGGTTGAGACCGGGACCTTCAGCGGTATCAGCACCCTTTGGATCGCGGAAGGACTAAAAGCCAACGGACGCGGGCGCATCGTCACCTGCGAGTTCGATCCTGCGATATACGAGAACGCCAAGGCGAGGATCCAGGCATCGGGCTTGAGCGAGTGGATCGAACTGCGCAATGAATCCAGTCTCGAAATGAAAGTGGATGGGACGATTGATCTTTTCTTCAGCGACAGCGACATGCCAATCCGCGAGCAGGAGATTCGCCGCTTTCTTCCACAGATCAACCCCTATGGACTGATCCTGATGCACGATGCCAGCTCGCATTTGAAGATCGTCCGTGACGCCGCGCTCAAACTCGAACAAGATGGCTTGATCTCGGCTGTTCTATTGCCGACTCCGCGCGGGCTGGTCGTGGCGCAGAAGAAGGAAGGAAGAAAGTAGACACGCGCTTATCCTTCGGACTTCTTCAATGCTCAATGCCTGAGCAAGTCATCTGACAACAGAATGCGCTTTCTCCGCCAGTGTATTCGCCCGGCGCAAATCGCCCTCTTGTAGAGCCGCGCGCGCGCCGGTCATGAAGTTCCGGATCTGTCCCACCGTTTCCTGCCGCGCCGCATCGAGTGAGCGCGTCGAAAGCAATTGGAGTTGGTCGCCTGTTGCTTCCAGCAACCGCTCCGTATTTTGCCGTTGCCGCGCGGCTTCGGCTGGAGTCATTCCGGGCGCAATCTGCGCCGTCGGTTCGCTCGCGCCGCCATGGCGAACGACGATCTTCCGCGGACCATCGTCCGGATTTGAAACGGCAGCCTTGTGACGGGCTGCGTTTCCGCCCAGAGCCGAATTCCCCTCTCGAGATTTGACTGGCGCCTTGGCATCGGAGCCTGCCTGGCCATCCTGAGCTTTTTTCTCCGAAGCATGGCCGTTATCGGCCGGCTTCTGCCCTTCGGCGGTGGTCGAGGAAGGAGTTTGGGCAGGACTGCTCGCGGTCGATGCAGCATCCTGCCGCGCCACTGCCCAGATGCAGGAGAAGACCAGGCAAAGTGCGATTACAAATGGAAGGACGCGACGCTTGATCATCACAAGGAATTGTTCCCCAGCACTGCGAAGAACGCAAGAGCGATGCAGTCTGCCGTGCCACCGCCGCGCGACTGATCGTGGGCACGGTGCTCACGTATAATGCGCGCTAACCCCGCATGGCACCGGTGTATTCATGAATCGCGTAACGGCCAGCCTCGCGCTTAGCAGCGCGATCGTTCTCTTATCCTCATCTACGCAGGCGCAGATTGCTCCAAACGCAACTCCGACGTTTACGTCTTCTACAGAGTTGGTATTGGTTCCCACCGTCGTCAACGACAAGAGCGGTGCCCACGTTTCGGGTCTTCGCAAAGAAGAATTCGCGGTGAAACAGGACGGCAAGATCCAGCCGATCGCCATCTTTGAGGAAGTGCGAACAACTTCTGAGCGAGTGCGGCGGTCTACCGCAGTACAAGGGACCTTCAACAATTTCGAACCGGGTGGCAGCCGGTATCACCGGCTCACCATCATAGTGCTGGACTTCGTGAACACTCCGTCGGCCGATCAAGCAAATGCCAGGAAGGCTCTGATCAAGTTCCTTTCGGAGGTTGCTGAATCGGGCGAGCCGATGTGTCTGCTGACGCTCACCCGCAATGGGCTCACCATGCTTCACGACTTCACGGAAGATCCGAAGCTCTTAGCACAGGCTCTAGGCAAAGCCGGAGTTGATACTGCTCCGATGATTCACGAAGAGGTAGTGGATCCCCATCATCCGCCGCCGGGTGACGGTCTCGCCGCGCTTCTCACCGCCCTGATCCGAGGGCAACTCGAGAGTGAATCTCAAATGGCATCGCTGGAGGGTAAAGCAGCCGCCTCGATCACGGTGCAGGCCTTGCAACAGATTGCCAAAGCTTTCCGAGGTTTGCCCGGCCGCAAGTCTTTGATCTGGGCAAGTTCCGGATTCCCATTCTCCCTAAGCCCAGCTTCCGATCTTATCTGTGATTCGCCATGCCCCAAACATGGCCGAAACGAGATGCAGGGGATGTATGAAAACCTCTGGAAATTGATGAACGACGCCCAGATTGCGATTTACGCGGTCGACCTTCGATCCAATCCCCCCGACTTTATGCTCTCGACCGGGGGAGTCCGCCCGTCCGACATCGGTGATCCGCAGTTCGATGCCGCAGCTCAAGCCGAGACGAAAAGGTACGACACCGACACAACGCTCCAGTTGTTCGCGGGAAATACCGGCGGAAAGGCATTCATGGGCGGTGCAAACCTGGTGCAATCGTTTCACCAGGCAATCCAGGACGACAGCAGCTACTACATGCTCGGATATTACGCGAAGCGCAGCCAAGCAAAGCCGGGATGGCACGCAATCACGGTGACGATTGGCCGCAAAGGTGTACACGCACGCTATCGCAACGGCTTTCTCCTCACGAATGACCTGTCTCCCGCCTCGGCCAGACAGGATATTAGCCTGGCTTTGATTTCTCCCCTTGATTTCGTCGGCGTGCCTATATCCGTGTCATGGACGAGCACCGATCCAGGAAAGTCTGCCGGCAAGACTAAAGTCCAGTTTGATCTGGTCCTGCCGGCCAATTTTGCGTCCGTGGATGAGTCCGATCAGAACCACATGCTGGTCGACATTGCGGCAGTCGCCAGGGATCTTGACGGCAAAATCGCTGCCGAGCTTTCGCAGCGCATTGATGCTCATCTGAAGGCTGACGGTTTAGAACAGATCCAGCACCACGGCATGACTTATCGCAACGGTCTTCAACTTTCCCCAGGAGAGTACTCTGTTCGCTTCGTGGTGCGGGATTCCATAGGCAATCGCATTGGCAGTGTGGCTGCGCCGGTCAAAGTCACGCCGTAGATTCGATTTCCGCAGTCCTTTGCAGCATCCCCACAAAAAAATGCGCAAAAAAACCGGGGAGCGTTTCCGCTCCCCGTTGTGTCTGGCTGTGTCCTGCGACTTAGTTCTTCTTCGCAGGCTTCTTGGGCGCTGCCTTTGCTTTCGGCTTGGCTGCGGCGGCGGCCTTCCTGTCGGCCTCTCGACCGCCAATCAGGGTCAATGAATCAGCAGCATTGAACGGATACTGCCGCACCGAGGTTTCGGTCCGACCGGCCACGTTCAAGGTGACGTCCACGCGACGATTACTCGCCCATTTGATCACCGTCAAGTTGCGCAGGAACCGAGTCTTCTCTTCTTTCGTCAACTCGGGGTTCTGCTCTACTGCCGACTTCACCTCTTCTGCCGTCAGATTGTGCTGTTCACCAAAAGCCTTCGTGTCGATATTGGCCTCGGGGACACCCTGTTCGACAAGGAAGCTCTTTACGCGCGCCACGCGACGCTCGGAGAGCGCCTGGTTGTAGGGCACCGTACCGCGCACATCGGCGTGTCCTTCGAGGGTCAGGTGAGCATCCGGCTTGGCTTCAAGATACTTCTTGAAGTCGGCTGCCAGCGTCGTCAGGGTCTGCTCCTGGCTCTTAACCAAGCCAGCATTGGGGGCCTTGATCGACGGTTTGTCGGTCACGAAATACACGCTGTGGAGCAAGAGTCGGGCTTCCAGCACCTTATCCACAACGGGCGCGGGTGGTGGCGGCGGATTATTCACCGTCACCGAACTGGTGGTCGAAGCCGTCAAGCCGCGGGAATCCGTACAAGTGGAGTTCACCGTTGCCGTACCGGCAGAAGCGCCTGCGGTGCTGAGCGTGGCGGAATTTCCGCTGCCCGATACACTGCCCGCACTGGAGGTCCAGTTTCCAACCACGACGGACGCGTTGTCAGGGCTGGTGCAAGTGCATGTAATGGTCGAGGACTTCCCGATTTCGACTGTGCTGGGGTTGGCAGAGCACGAAATCTGTGGCGGATTGAGCGGCTTCACTGTGAAACTTGAAGTGCAAGTGGCGGAGTTGTTCTTCTTCGCCTTAGCATCGGTGACCGTCGCAGTCGCCGTATAGCTGCCGGGAGCGGCGCCGTTGGTGTCGATGGTCGCACCGGTGTCTTTTCCTTCGATCTTGCCGCCGTTGCTCGTCCATGCATACGTAACCGTATGCTTTGGATTGAAGTTGCTGGCGGTGACGGTCGCGTGCAGCGGCTCACCAACCAACACTTCGGTACGGTCGATCGAGCAAGCAGCTGCAACCGGAACTTCCGGCGCGCCGCCGAAGTTGAAGACTAGACCGGTGGTCAGGCGGACACCGTTGAAAGTCTGCCGCCGCAAAGAGCTGTCATCGGACGGAACGCTGTTGGAAAAATTCACGCGCTCGAGCTGGTAGTCAGCCTCGAAAATGCGGAGCGAGAGCGGCTTCCAGATCTTGAGATCCATTCCGCCGCCGAGCAGCGCGGATACGCCGTTGGTGGGCGGGATGCCGCGGCTTGAAAAACGGCCGAATCCGAGCAAGGTATGCGCAAAGAAATTCACGCCGTCGCCGCGGAAGGTCAACTTCGGACCAACGTCGATGGTGTTGACGGCAGCGTAGCGGTTCCAATCTCCGCCATAGTTGCCTTCGAGAGCCCACAGCTTGGTGAAGTTGTAGGACAGGCTAGAGCCAAAACCCTTGTCCACCGACGGCAACTTGAAAGCGTTTGGCGGAGTGCTTTGATCCGGGATATTACCGCCGGGATTTAGCCATTGATAGCCGATGAACAATTCCGCTTTGGGGAAGTCATCTGACGATGCAGTCGAAGCCTTCGGGGCGGGCGCAGTTTGGGCGTTGAGCAACGCCGGTGAGGCGACAAGAACGAGAGCCAGGATGAGCGCGAGACTCGCGCATCTCCCGTAAATCTTTTGGCAAAGTGACATTGAACTCCTCCGAATCAAATCCACAGCAGAATTATTGAATAGAACCGAAAACGATAAAGCCTTAGGGCACGTACGGATAGGCTGCACCTGGGAACATCGAATTCTACAGCAAAGAGGCGCTTTTGCAAAAGGGGAGAGCACATTTGTGAACAAATTTGCAGTGTTCTCGGGCTTGAACGACGTACATCGCAGGAATCTCAAATTGATATGCGGCGCTAAGTCAGGTTGCGGCGAGGCACGCTTCCCTGAATAATGCACTTGGGACTTCGGGAATAAAAGAAGAGGGATATGACACACGAGCGAGTGCTGATCGTTGAGGATGAAGAGAACGAACGGACTGGGCTGGCAGAGCTAGTTTCCGGATGGGGCTATCGCACCGACACGGCTGCGGATGGCGTGGAAGCTATGGAAAAAATTCCTATCTTTGCTCCCTCCATCGTTATTACCGACGTAAAGATGCCTCGCATGGGCGGCATGGAACTGGTCGAAAAGCTGGCCGACCTCTCGCAACAGGTCGCGGTCGTCATGGTAACCGCGCAAAAGACCACCGATACCGCCTTTCATGCCGGTCGCCTCGGGGTGCAGGACTACATCGAAAAGCCGATCGACTTCCGCCGGCTTCGCTCGATTCTCACCAACATCAGCGAGATCGTTAACACACGCACGGAAAACGAAACTCTGCGCCGCAGCCTGCGTGACAAAGGCGCCCTGGGCAGCCTGGTAGGAGCGTCTCCCATCATGCAGGGAATCTTCCGATTGATCGAACAGGTTGCCCCCAGCACAGCCTCAGTTTTGATTACCGGCGCCAGCGGAACCGGCAAAGAACTGGTCGCGCGTACGATTCATGATTTGAGTCCTCGCCGCAATAAGCCATTTGTTCCGATCAACTGCGCAGCGATTCCCGAGACCCTGATCGAAAGCGAAATCTTCGGCCACGAAAAAGGAGCCTTTACCGGCGCGCTCGAGCGCCGCACCGGCTGTTTCGAACTGGCCGAAGGAGGAACCCTACTGCTCGACGAAATTGGCGAGATGCCGGTCGGAACGCAAGCGAAACTCCTTCGCGTACTCGAGGATCACAAGTTGCGCCGTCTGGGCAGCAAGGTCGAAACCTCGGTTGACGTCCGCGTGCTTGCCGCGACCAACAAGATTCCGGACGATGCGGTGGCGAATGGTGAACTCCGGCAGGACCTCTATTACCGGCTCAATGTTTTCAATATCAACATGCCATCTCTGCGTGAGCATAAAGAGGACATTCGCGATTTAGTAAAGAGCCTGCTCGCCGACATGAACCGCAAACATGACCGGAAGGTCGCGGACGTAAGTGAAGCTGTCCTCAACATCTTTCAGGGTTACTCCTGGCCGGGAAATGTGCGCGAGTTGCGCAACACGCTGGAACGGGCCGTCATCGTCTGCGAGGGCGGTTTGATCGAAACCAAGCATCTGCCGCCCGCCTTCGGGCAGAGCGTTCGTCCCGTGGTCAATGATCCTGACGCCGTTCATCTCGGCGTCGGCACAACGGTTGGCGAGGCCGAGAAACTGCTCATCCTCAAAACTCTGCAGGCCACCAACAACAACAAAACGCGCGCCGCCGAGATCCTTGGCATCAGTTTAAAAACGCTGCACAACAAGTTAAAGGAGTACGGCCGCCCGCAGGACGCGATGATGGTGGCAGAGGAGTGAGAAGAACAGCTCTCAGGTCGCAGGTGTCAGGTCTCAGCGAGCTGAATTTGCAACCGTGAGACCTGACACCTGCGACCTGAGACCTTCTTTAAGATGAGCCGCAAATTCATCATCGTTTTCGTGATCACCACGCTGTTCACGGCGCTGGTCGTGAGCTTCGCGTGGATCTACCTGTCACAACTGCTGCGGCAGCGCCTGGTTTGGGCGGACGAGACCGCCTACCAACTTACGAGCTCGCTAGAGTTATCAGCTTCGAAAGCTGTGCCTGACCTCACCAGCACGAAGATCAATACGGAAAACCCCAAAGCGGTTCGTGCAGAAATCGAAAAATATCTTCAGACCGATACCAACTTGAACGACATGCTGGAATCATTGGTCGGCAATTCACGCATCATTTATGACGCCGCCATCCTTGATCCCAACGGAGTCGCGATTCTCGACACCAATCCGGCGCTGAACGGCAAACCCGTACCCGAACGTCCTCCGTTAAGTGTTTTGAAAGACGCCGGGTTTCGCCGCCAACTGCGGATGCTCTACGGTCCGGGCACGACCTACGACGTCAGCGTTGGCATGGAACTCGATGGACAGGCATTTGGCAGCGCGCGGGTTGGCGTGTCGACCGTATTTCTGCGCAACGAGCTTACTCCTCGTCTGCAGCAGGCGGCATTTTTCTCTGTGGTTGCCGTTTTCTGCTCGCTGGTGCTGGCCGCTGTAGTTTCTAATGTCGCCCTCGGCCCCTTGAAAGCCATCAGCCGCAACCTCGACACCGCAAGCGCCGGCGACCTCATCCCCGATGACGAGACCAGCCGGGACGACGAAGTGGGATTGGTGTCGTTGAAAATAGCCCACCTCGGCCGCCAGATTCGCGATACCAATGAAATTTTCACGGCCTTAAAAGATAACGTCGAACAGGTCATGACCAAGTTGCAGGACGGCATCATGCTGTTCACGCGCGATTCGCGTGTGGTGCTGGTCAGCGCTTCGGCGGAAAAGTTTCTTGGCCGCCCGCGCCGCGAGATTCTCGGCCACACGGCGGAAGAGATTTTTTCTGATGGAACCGTTCTGGGGGCGGTAGTCCTTCCAGCATTTCAGAAGCAGCGCCAGCTCGTGCAGTACGAATTCGATGCGGTCGATGGGCGGCGGGTGCAAGTCTCGCTTGATTTTATTCAGGAAAGAGGAACTCCGATTGGAGCCTTGCTCACCATGCGCGACGCTGAATCCGTGCGCCGCATTGAAAATGAAATTGAAATTTCGCGGCGGCTTTCCGCCAGCGGCCGGCTCACCCGCGGAGTGGCACATGAGGTGAAGAACCCCATCAACGCCATCGTTCTCCATCTGCAGTTGCTGCAAAACAAGCTGCAGCAGGATGACCCCGATACCCGCCGTCACATGGATGTAATCGGTAACGAAATCCACCGTCTCGACCGGGTGGTGCAGATTCTGGTCGACTTCACGCGCCCTCGGGATCTGCGGGTCGAGGACGTTGACTTGAGAAGAATTATCGAAAATGTCGTCGGCCTCGCAGCGCCCGATGCTTCACGGCACGGGGTACAGGTTGTCCAGGATATTGCGCCCGAACCGCTGATGGTTCGCGCTGACTCCGATCTGATGAAGCAGGCCATTCTGAATCTTGTGCTCAACGGTGTGCAGGCCATGACGGCCGGCGGGGTTCTGACACTGAAGGCTCGCGCCGATGGCGACATGATCGTCGCGGAAGTCATGGATCAAGGCGGCGGCATCCCGCCCGAAGCGCAGGAAAAAATCTTCGAGCTCTACTACACCACCAAGGGCGACAAAGGCGGCAGCGGAATCGGGCTGGCACAAACTTACCAGATCATGCAGTGGCACTATGGCCAAGTCGACTTCGATTCGATCGTTGGAACGGGCACAACCTTCCGCTTGCGGCTCCCGGCGGCCACCGGGAAACCAGCAGACGGTGGGGAGATGAGGTCTTGAACAGCTGGAGAGTTTCTAAAGCCTAGACCGGGTTGCGGCCCTGAATAGTAGCTAAGGAACGACCAGTATTGTTGCGCGTCACTGCTGTTTCAGATCGACTGTCTGCGCCAGGCGGAAGTTGAAGTGGCGATCAACGCCCAGGACGATGTCTTTTTGAGTGCCGGCAGGAGCTGTTCCGGTCGATGGATTTCGCTCCTCGCGCGAACCACCCTTGGCGAAGATGCTCGAAGTCTCGATCATGATTGTCCTGCCGCCGACATTCAAACTGACGAGTACCAGCCGCAGATAGCCATCTTCCGGCGAACTCCCAGTAGAACGCGCAGACCTGGCTTCGAGTACGTGGCCCGTGGCGGGTGTACCGCTCGCCAGCAACGTTAGCCCATCGACCTCCACCGGTTGATCGAGGATGGCGTCAAACCTGTCGCCCGTACGCGACGACTTGCTCGAAAGCGGGCTTTGTAGACGAACCGAAATCGACGTTCCCTCCGGAAGCTGAGTGTTGAACGGGATCAACGACTGGCTCGGCGAAATCCCACCGGAACCAGGCTGACGGTCGAAGGGCAGGGCTTGCGAAGCAGTCGAACCGGACTGCTCCGGCGCAGGAGGACGACTGCACCCGCAAAGCAGACCTGCAACCAGCGCGACGACAACGATGTAATAAGGATGGCGCGACATTGGTTCCTTCGCTCGTTCCAGCTTACCCTATGGCGAACGGCATCGAGCGTCTTCGCGAGACCGGTAGCGGTTACGGCACGGCAGGAGAGGCTTCCACAGCCCCTGCATCCCCTTCAGGAATTGTCACAAACCTGGTGTGACGGCTCGCACTTCAACCGGAATGAATTCTCCCTACACTTTCCCTAATTAGTCCGGAAGCAGTTCATTCGGGGAAGAACTGCAAGGCGTTTTTCCCAGCTTGGGATAGGACAAGCCCACCATGAAACCTGTAACTCAGTTCCCTGCCGGTCGCAACGGTTCTCGAAAGTCACCTTTTCGCGCGATGTTTGAAGGAGCAGCCGCCGGAATTGCGATCTGCCAACTCGATGGCCGCATTCTGGAAACAAATGCGGCGCTGGCCAGAATGCTGGGCTGCGACCCGAGCGCGATGGCGTCAGATCGCGGTTCAGAAACAGCCCGCCGCGATCTGGATCCAGCCAACTTCCGACCCGCGCAGGCTTTGTCAGAAAAGGTTTTGCTGGAACAACTCTTGCCCGAGAAGGAGTTGCTACGGGAGTTGATCCACGGTGAGCGCGAGGCACTGAAGCTGGACAAACGCATCCGCCGGCGCGATGGCTCGGAATTCTACGGACAGGCAACTCTGTCGCTTGGGCGCGACGACGGGCACGAGCCTGCGTTTCTGATTCTGGTTCTGGCCGATGACACGGAACGGAAGCGTATGGAAGAACGGCTTTGCGCGGCTGAAAAGACGGAAATCATCGGGCGTTTGGCCGGAGCAATCGCACACGACTTCAACAACCTACTTACCGGGATCCTGCTCTACTGCGACCTGGTGAGCACTGGACTCGAGAACGGCACTCTGGGATTACGCGAACTAACCCGCCACATAGAAGAAGTTCGTCTTGCGGGCGAGCAGGGAGCTGGCCTCACGCAGCAACTATTGGCGATGGCGCGTAAAGAAGTCACCGAACCGGTCCCGATCGTGATCGGCGAAATCATCGCGGGCACCCGGAACCTGCTGCGCCGTCTTATTGGAGAACACGTCGAACTCGTGATGTCCCTCGAATCTCGAGAACAGATGGTGTTGGCCGATCCGGGTCAGATCCGGCAGTTGTTGCTGAATCTCGTTCTGAATGCCCGCGACGCTCTACCCCACGGGGGAAGAATTACGGTGACTACCCGCGTAGTTGGAGGGCCCGGCCAAGCCGAGGCGGCAGGGACTCAGCACTGCGTTTTACTCGCGGTCAAAGACAACGGTTGTGGCATGGATAGGGAAACTCGCGGGCGGCTGTTCGAGCCGTTGTTCACCACCAAGAATCCGGGAAAAGGTACAGGCCTCGGTCTGGCGACGGTGAGTCGCATTGTAGGAGAAGCGGGCGGGAGGATTGTGGTGGAGAGCGAAATGGGACGAGGCACCTCGATCGAAGTACTTCTTCCCGCCATCGAGGGAAATCAGTCGAAGCATCCGGTCGCGAGGCCGCTTGCCGCAACCGCCAACGATTAAACAAAACACGGTGCGTTTTCATTTTGGTCATTCGTTTTCAAGTCTTCAGGTCGTCAAGGAGATTCGCTCATGTTCACCGCATCGACGGCTGCCGCTCTCGGCCATAGCCATCCTCCACAGATCGAGGGTGCCAACTTTCTTAACCTGCTCATCATTGACGACGATCGCGCAACTCGTGAGGCATGCCGTGACGTCGCGCAATCGCTCGGCTACAACGCACAAGTGGCGGATTCCGCCGAGCACGCCTATCGGATTCTAGACAGTGCGGGCGCTGACGCGGTTCTGCTCGACATGCGCATGCCCGGCGGCGGCGGACTGGAAGCGCTCCATGCCATCAAACGCCATCGCGCCGAAGCCGTGGTGATCGTAGTCACCGGTTATGGCACGGTGAAATCGGCGGTGCAGGCAATGAAGGATGGGGCTTACGACTACGTCACGAAACCGTTCAGCATGGAAGAGCTGCGCCTGCTGCTCGAGCGCGTCGCCAACCATCTCCGGCTCAAGACCGAGAACCGCATGTTGCGCGAAACGATCCGGTCGCGTCACGGGTTCGGCAACCTGGTCGGGCACGCTCCGGCAATGGAAAAGCTCTACCGCATCATCGCCAAGGCGGGGCAGAGCGCCCATCCCGTTCTGATACTTGGCGAGAGCGGAACCGGCAAGGAACTGGTTGCGAAGTCGATTCATCTCGCAGGCCACTTGCGAGACAAGCCTTTCATTCCCGTGGATTGCGGCTCGCTGGTGCCAACCCTGATTGAGAGCGAACTCTTCGGCCACACGCGCGGTGCTTTCACCGGCGCCACGAACTCAAAAGACGGGCTGCTGGCGATCGCCGAAGGCGGCACCGTGTTTCTCGACGAAATCGGCGAGTTGCCCACCGATCTGCAGGCCAAACTGCTGCGAGCCATCCAGGAGAGGGAGATTCGTCCGGTGGGAAGCGTGAAGCGCGTGCCGATCAACGTTCGCATACTCGCCGCCACGAACCGCGACCTTGATCACGCGGTGGCCGATGGCACCTTCCGTCGCGACCTTTTCTTCCGGCTCAACGTCTTGACCCTGCGTCTCCCTTCCCTGCGCGAACGCCGGCAGGATATACCGCTGCTGGTCGCCCATTTCCTCGATCGCATCGGCCGCAACGCGGGAACGGAGAAAACGATCTCCGATGAATGCTTGAAAGCGCTGCTGAGTTACGACTGGCCGGGCAATGTGCGGGAACTCGAGAACTCGCTCGAACGGGCCTGCGCTCTGAGCAGCGGTGAAGAGATTCAGGTGAGCGATCTGCCAACTCAGATCTACAGCGTCCCGGTGGATCTGACGGCGGTCAGCCAGACCTCGAACGCGATTATTCCGATGGCGGAACTGGAGAAGCAGAGCATTCTCAATGCTCTCGCTCAAGTCAACGGCGACAAGATGCAGGCAGCTCGCCTACTGGGCATTGGCAAGACCACGCTCTATCGCAAGCTGAAGGAGTATCAGCCCCGAAACTGATTTGGGAAGCCGGTTGGTGTCGAAACGGGAAGGCGGCGGAATCGACGTGCCCTAACCCGTTCATTTCTGCCAGGGATCATTCGGCATTGAAGTTGCCAAAGGATGGTCATGATCCTTCTCATCACTCCGAGTCCGTACGGACAAGAATGCGCCAATGCGATCCGCGATACGACAGTCGAAACCGTCACCGTCGCGGAGAGTCTGGCGCGCGCCACGAGTTTGCTTCGAACCGAGTCTTATTCGGCGGTCGTGCTCGATCAATCCCTTTTGGAAACAGTGCCGGACGAGGCTGAGACAGCGATAGAACACGCCGGAGCGGCGGCGATTTTGCCCGTCAACCTGGCCCTCTGTGGAAGAGAGCGTGTCGGGCGGGAAGTTCGCGCCGCGCTCAGACGGAGGCAGCGCGAAGAAGTGGCGGCTCGAGAGGCGATGCTCGGCGAGTTGCAGAGCGAACTCAAACGAACGATCACGGGGATGAAGCTCTCGGTCGACTTGGCGTTACAGACCACGCCACCGGAAGCCTCGGAACGGCTGCGCACGATCCGAGATCTGGTGAACATACTTTGCCGTCAACTGGAGAGTCCGGGTGCGGCCGAAGAGCATATCGGCACGGCAGTGAAGGTCTTATCACGTTGAGTCTAGTCACGATGAGTCCAACCACGATGAGTGCCGATGCCACCGGCTCGATCGACCGGAAGCGAATCGAGGATCTCGAGCGGAAGGTCGCGGAACTTGCCGACCAGAAGTTTGCCCTCGATCAGCATGCCATCGTCGCAGCGACCGATGTTGGCGGCACGATTACTTACGTGAATGACAAGTTCTGTGCGATCAGCGGATACTCACGCGAGGAACTGGTCGGGCAAAATCACCGTGTCGTCAATTCCGGCTATCACCCGAAACAGTTCTTCGCCGAGATGTATCGCACCATCAGCCATGGAAAGATCTGGCGCGGCGAGATTCGCAATCGCGCGAAAGATGGAACGATCTACTGGGTAGACGCGACCATTGTTCCGCTCCTCGACTCCGAGGGTAAGCCGCTCCAGTACATCAGCATCCGCACCGACATCACCGAACGTAAGCGGCTGGAGGAAATCCGCGAACGGCTGGCGGCCGTGGTCGAGTCCTCCGGTGATGCCATTATCAGCAAGACCTTGGACGGTATCATCGCCGCCTGGAACTCCGCCGCGGAAAAGCTGTTCGGCTACTCCTCCGCCGAGGCTGTAGGGAAACCGATGCTGATGCTGTTCCCTCCGGGGCGCGCCAAGGAGGAGAAGGACATTCTCGCGCAAATCCAACGGGGTGAGAGCGTGAGTCATTTCGAAACCGTGCGGGTGCGTAAAGATGGCAAGCATATTGACGTCTCGGTGACGATTTCGCCGGTGAAAGACAGCAGCGGCGCAATCGTTGGCGCTTCGAAAATTGCGCGCGACATCAGCGAGCGCAAACTGACCGAAGCCGCTCTGCGCGAGAGCGAGGAGCGGATCCGGCTTTTCATCGAGCACGCGCCCGCGGCGCTCGCTATGTTCGACCGCGAGATGCGCTACCTCCATGCCAGCCGCCGCTGGCGCACCGACTACGGCCTCGGCGACCGCGAGCTGCTCGGTGTGTCGCATTACGAGATCTTCCCCGACATTTCCGAGAGCTGGAAGGATGTGCATCGTCGTGGACTGGCGGGCGAGGTATTGCGGGCGGAAAAGGACCGCTTCGAACATGCCGACGGTTCCATCCAGTGGATCCGGTGGGAAATACGGCCCTGGCTCGACCGCGCGGGCGCCATCGCCGGCATCGTGATCTTCGCCGAAGACATCACCGAGCGCACACGGGCGGAAGAGGCGTTGCACGAGAGCGAGGAAAGCTTTCACGCCATGCTCAACGGCATCCCGCAGCTCGCCTGGATGGCCGAAGCCGACGGACATGTCTTCTGGTACAACCAGCGCTGGTACGACTACACCGAGACCACCCCGGAACAGATGGAAGGGTGGGGTTGGCAGAGCGCCCTCGACCCCGAGGTGCTGCCCAAGGTGCTGGAGGGATGGAAAGGCGCGATCAGCAAGGGCGTCCCCTTCGAGATGGAATTCCCCTTGCGCGCCGCCGATGGCCATTTTGGCATGTTCCTCACCCGCGTCATGCCCCTAAGAGGGTCGGGCGGGCAAGTGACCCGCTGGTTTGGCACCAACACCGATATTAGCGAACGCAAAAAAACCGAGCTGCGACTGGCGGCGCAGGCCAAAGAAATTGCGCTCCGGGCGGACGAATTGGCGCGGTCACGGGAAGCGCTGGAGGCGCAGACCGCGATGTTCAAGCTCGTCTTGGACAACATGGGCGAGGGCCTGGTGGCAGCCGACCAGGAGGGCCACTTTCTCATCTGGAACAATTCCGCCAGGAAGCTGCTGGGCCGAGGTCCAGACGATTTGAGCACCGAGCGATGGAGCTCTCACTACGGCTGTTTTCGGCAGGACGGAATCACGCCGGTTCCCACAAGCGATCTGCCGCTGGTACGGGCGATGCGCGGAGAGTCCCTGCTGACAGAACTCATCATCCGGCATCCGGGAAGCGAATCGGGCGTTGTCGTCGAGTTCATCAGCCGGCCCCTGACGGACGAGCAGGGCAGCCTGCGCGGAGGGGTCGTCGTTTTCCGCGATATTACAGAGCGCAAGCGGTCGGAAAAGGCGCTCGCGGACCAAGCGGAAGAGTTGTCTCGACAAGCCGGGGAACTGGCCCGCTCGCGGCAAGCCCTCGAAAAGCAGACGCTGACCTTGCAATCCGTGCTCAACAGCATGGCCGAAGGGTTATCGGCTGCCGACGAAAACGGAAAATTCATCATTTGGAACAAAGCGGCGGAGAGAATCCTAGGCCCCAGTGTGGCCTACCTGCCGCCGCAGAAGCGGTCCGAGCACTTCGGCACCTTTCTGGCCGATACGGTCACCCTCCTGCCCCATGAGCAAAGTCCTATGACACTCGCCCTTCGGGGGGAGAGCAACACTGCCGAACTGTTTGTGCGCAATCCAATCGTGCCCGATGGTATTTGGATCGAGGCTAGCGCCGAGCCGATGCGAGACGAAACCGGGGCGCTGCGGGGCGGCGTCGTGGCATTCCGGGACATCACGCAGCGGAAAGCCGATGAGCGCGAGATCCGCAAACTTAACGACGAACTGGAAATCCGGGTACAGGAGCGGACCAGAGAACTGGCAGCGGCCAACCAAGAACTGGAAGCCTTCAGCTACTCCGTCTCCCACGATCTGCGGGCGCCCTTGCGGCATATCAGCGGCTTTTCCCAGTTGCTGGTGGAAGAATTCGGTTCCACCCTCAATCCAATGGCCCAACGCTACCTCGATCGCATCCAGGCAGGAACTCAGAAGATGGGCCTGCTGGTGGATGAACTGTTGAATCTGGCGAGGGTTGGGCGCTACGCGGTCAGCCGTCAGACCACCCAGTTGAATACGCTGGTCGAGGAGGTAATTGCCATGCTTCAGACCGACAGCGAAGGCCGACAAGTGGAATGGATCGTCGCCGATCTGCCCGCGGCGGAGTGCGATCCCGTGTTGGTCAGGCAGATCTTTCAAAATCTGCTCGCCAATGCGCTCAAGTTCACCCGCCCCCGCGCCCGAGCGATCATTGAGGTCGGTCTCAAGCGTAAGGAACACGGCCAAACGGTGTTCATGGTTCGGGACAATGGTATCGGGTTCAGCATGAAATACGCCGATAAGCTATTTGGAGTCTTCCAGAGGCTGCACCACGCGCAGGATTTCGAAGGCACCGGGATAGGTTTGGCCACGGTGCAACGCATCGTGCAAAAGCACGGGGGCCGCGTGTGGGCGGAGGCGGAGTTGGACAAGGGCGCGGCCTTCTACTTCACTCTCGGTTTGAGACAAGAAGAGGATGCAAAGAGCAATGGAGTTACGGCTGGAGGCCGATCATGAATTCAGGCGAACTCGACATACTTTTGGTGGAAGACAATCAGGACGACATCGATCTCGCGCTGCATGCGCTACAGCGCGGAAAGCTGGCCAACCGTATTGTCGTCGTACGCGACGGAGTGGAAGCTCTCGACTTTCTATTCTGTCGCGGAGTGTTTGCCGAAAGATCCCTTGATCATCCCCCCAAGCTGGTGCTGTTGGATTTGAAACTCCCCAAGCTCGACGGGCAGGAGGTGCTCAAGCAAGCGAAGGCTGACCCTCGGACCAAGGTGATCCCCATCGTCATTATGACCTCGTCGAAAGAAGAGCGGGATCTGATCGCGAGCTACGATCTGGGCGCTAACAGCTACATCCAGAAGCCGGTCGACTTCGACCAGTTCCGGGAGACGGTCAAGACCATCGGACTGTACTGGCTGGTCATTAATCAGCCTCCGATTGTGGAAAATTCCAAGGCTTTGGCGGGAGCGGTCGATGCCTTCCACGAATGACCTCACGCCCCAACTGGGACAACTGCGGGTGCTGCACGTCGAAGACAACGAAATGGACGCCGAGCTTGTGGCTCAGGCGTTGCGAAAAGGCGAATTCTCGCCCTTGGTTGTGGTCGTGCAAAACGAAACTGAGTTTGAAAACCAGCTTCGCTCGCACCGTCCTGACGTGGTGCTCGCCGACTATAACCTCCCGCAGTGGACAGGCATGGAGGCGCTGGAGGTCCTGCACCGCGAAGAGCTCGACGTTCCACTGATCCTGGTCTCGGGAGCTTTGGGAGACGTAACTGCAGTCGAGTGCATCAAGCGCGGCGCGACCGACTACGTTCTGAAAGACGGACTGGCGCGTTTGCCGGAAGCGATCCGCCGCGCGCTGGAGGAAAAACACGTGCTTCGCTTGCGGCGGCAGGCGGAAGAAGACCTGGCGCGAAAAGTTATAGAACTGGCGCGCTCGAACGCCGATCTGGAGCAGTTTGCCTACGTTGCCTCCCATGATCTACAGGAGCCGCTGCGCATGGTTGCCGCCTACACGCAGCTGCTTGCGGAACGTTATCGCGGAAAGCTCGACGAGAACGCGGACAAGTTCATCGCCTACGCTTCCGAGGGAGCTCTACGGATGCAGGCGCTGATACAGGACCTGCTGGCGTTCTCGCGAGTAGGCAGAAAGGAAACCGTGTGCGGGCCTGTGGATTGCTCGGCGATCGTGGATAGTGTCCTGCGAACGCTGGAACCGGCGATTCGTGAGAGCGGCGCAATGGTGACTCACAGCGGGCTTCCAACGATCTGGGGAGAGCGCTCGCAGATGACGCAGGTCTTCCAGAACCTGCTCGGCAATGCAATCAAGTTCCGCTCCAGGGAGCCTCCAGCGATTGCCGTACAGGCCGAGAACTCGGGCGATGAGTGGCTATTCAGCGTGAGCGACAACGGAATCGGGATTGCACCCGAACATGCGGAGCGAATCTTTGAGGTCTTTCACCGGCTGCATTCGCGGACCGAATATCCGGGCAACGGAATCGGACTGGCCATCTGCAAGAAAATCGTAGAGCGCAACGGAGGGAAGATCTGGATCGAGCCGAGAGAATGTGGCGGAGCGGTGTTCCGGTTCAGCTGGCCGCAATGGTCAAGTTGAACGAAGGCACCTGAGGCCGGACATTGAGGCGACCGGGAAGCAATTGTGTGCGTCCGGTTGTTTCTTGCGCGGGTTTACAAATCTATACCCAAACTATTCGCAAGCAGGCGGGGCGCATTCGTTCTTGGGGAAAGGAACGGAGGTTGTGATGGAGAACAGAACGACAATCTTTTATGTAGATGACAACCCAAAATCCAGCCGTTTGTTGACTGCAGTCCTCGAAGACTGCGGATTTCGAGTGATTGCGAAAAACGATCCGCTCGAAGCGCTCGCGCTCTGCAAGCGAACCTATTTTGATCTCGCGTTGGTTGATTACGAAATGCCTGTGATGTCAGGAGCGAAGCTGGCGCAAGAGATTAAGTATCTCGTGCCGGATGTGCCAGTAGTGCTCATTTCGGGGCGGACGAATCTGCCTCCATCGGAAATGGTCTTCGCGGATGCCCATTTCGGATTTGGAACATCGCTGGACGATCTGCTGTGGACGATGCGAATTCTTACCCGCCCAAAAGTGTTCTCGATGACCGATCACCTGGCAAGTCAGCGAGAGATGACTCGATGGGCAGATTCGACGTGAGGGATGGGGGGACCTCCCCCGCGTAGCGCGCACCGAGTTTGATCGGAATCAATTCCGTGCCGACTGCGATCGTTCGGCAAGGAAATTGTCGCGGCACTGCTTCGCGGCGGAGAGCAACTCGGCAAACTCAGGACTGCCTCGCAGCTTCGCCCACACCGAATCGTTCTGCAGTCCAGAGTACGGGCAGAAGCGTCCGGCGACGGCACTCTTCACCAGTTGCACGGCTGCTTCCTTCTGCCCGCAGTAGAGAAGGTCAGCCCCAACAATGTAGCGCGGTTCGGGATCAGGATCGGCGAGCCTGACGGCTACCGTTTCTCGGGCGAGGGAGGCGATTTCAGGGGACGACGGGTTCTCCATGCACACCGACATCATCCGATAAACAGGAGCCGACGCCCCTTTGTATTTGTCGGCGATTTCCTTCGCCTGTGCAAGTTTTCCATCACGAAGGTAGTGTCGAATCACGTTGTTAGCCGCCCACTCCGAACCGGCATCGAGCTGCAGAAAATCCATCGCCCGCTGGTAGTTGCCAAGCTGGTCAAAGGTGAACGTACATCCTCGCCACATAAAGTTCCCGGAGTCGAGCGCCATCGCGGCGTCGCATTCGTGGGCGGATTCCTCCACGGCTCCGCCATAGCGCAGCACATATGACAGGGCGAAGTGGGCCTGAGCATTCTCTGGATGCCGCGCCACCAAGTCCTTCGCATCCTGGTAGGCCTTGGCCGATTGACCCTGTTCGGCCCGATTGGAAATCAGCCAGGCAGTCGCAAAGACGTAGTTGGGATCAAGCGAGATCGCCCGCTCAAGCGCGGCGTCAGAACGCTTGTGCATCTCCTCTCCACCGTTGGAATAGGCCGCATCATAGTGGCAGCGAACTCCCAGATAACCCCACGCAGGCGCGTAGTTGGCGTCCAGACCCACCGCGCGTTCCAGCATCGCAATCGCATCCTTGTTAGGCACCGGATCATGCGGCAGGGCGATGCTGCGCAAATAGAGATCGTAGGCTTCCTCGTTCTTGGGGCGGGTGCTCGCTTCTGCTGAGTCCATCCCGGCGCCGAGGGCGGGAACCAGCCCCTGGCGAACTCTCGCCGTGATCAGATTGCGCATGGCAATCATGTCGGGAGCGGCAACGGTCATGGTGTCGCGCCAGAGGGTGCGGTTGTCGGCGACGTCGACAGCTTCGAGCGTGATCTGAAGCTGGTCACCCTGTTTCATGTAGTGTCCGGTGACGACGTTGGTGACGTGCATCGCCTTACCCGCTTCCTGCAAGTCGAGGGTAGGAGAGTCGTACTTGCTCGTGGTGGCGAAGGGCGGATGGTGGAATGCGGACGTAGCTGAGTGAAGTTGCGATCTCGTCAGCCAGAGCGAGACGCAGGAAATCAAGGTCCTTGTCGGAGCCGAGATTCTGCAAGGGGAGAACGGCGACAGTTTTCTGACTGGCA
Organism: uncultured Acidobacteriaceae bacterium; assembly: GCA_963725295.1. GTDB lineage: Bacteria > Acidobacteriota > Terriglobia > Terriglobales > Acidobacteriaceae > Acidiflorens. The sequence continues at coordinate 20,352 of CAVRYB010000023.1, read as the reverse complement.
GTAACAGCCACCGGGGTGGAGCGCTGTTTGCCGTACCAGAACACGGCGGCCAGCACGAGGACGGCGGCGACCAGCATCGCGGCGTAGACAACGAACTTGGCGCGGCCCGGACCGGGGACGTCCGTCTCCACATGGCCGGAGGCGACGGATGGCGATAAAGACGAAGGAGCCGCACCGGAGGAACCGGATACCGGCGACAGCGCTGACGTCACCTGAGAGCCGCTTTCCTGTACGGCCGCTACCGACCCTGAACTGCCGCGGGCGCCGGGGCGTGACTCGGTTTCACGCTTCAGGCGCTTCAGATCGGCACGCATATCCGCAGCGTGCTGGTAACGCATCTCTCGATCCTTTTCGAGCGCCTTGTTGATGATGTCTTCGAGTTTCGGCGGAAGGTCCGGGTTCAGGCGCACAGCGGGAACCGGATCGCGATCGAGAATTTCGTGCGAGATCACACCGGAGCTTTCCCCGCGAAAGGGTAGCGTGCCCGTAGCCATCTCGTAGAGCACCGCGCCAAAAGAAAACAGATCGCTGCGCGCATCGAGTTCCCGGGCGCGCACCTGCTCGGGCGACATGTAGGCGACGGTACCGAGCGCGGAACCGGGATTGGTGAGGTGCTCATCGGCGACAGTCTCCACGGCAGTTTGGCCTTCGGCGCCTGGCTTTCTGCCGGCAGGCATCACTTTCGCCAATCCGAAATCGAGAACCTTGGCATGAACGCGCTTGGTGATGAAGATGTTGGCGGGCTTGATGTCGCGATGGATGATGCCTTCGGCGTGGGCGGCATCGAGCGCATCAGCAATCTCGATGGCTAGACCGAGCAGAACGTCGGTCTCGATGGGCCGTCCGGCGATGCGATGCTTCAGCGTGACCCCGTCGAGGAACTCCATGACGAGGAAGGGATGGCCATCGTGCTGTCCGATCTCATGGATGGTGCAGATATTGGGATGATTGAGCGCCGAGGCCGCCCGCGCCTCACGCTGGAAGCGGGCGAGGGCCTGGGCGTCTTTGACGACGTCGTCGGGCAAAAACTTGAGAGCGACAAAACGGTGGAGGGTAGTGTCTTCGGCCTTGTAAACGACGCCCATCCCGCCGCCCCCGAGTCTTTCTACGATCCGGTAGTGGGAGACGGTTTGGCCAATCATTGGGCGCCGATCATTGGAATCGGAATGAGAATTGGAGGTTGGGGCAAATCTTACGTTGGCGATAAGGGCAAGTCAATGAAGAGCAAGGGGAGTGTACGGCGACGGCAAAGTGCTCCTTCCTGGCTTTGAGGCCGCTGCAGTGTGCGGAAGATAGCATCAGTTAACAATTGTTGTGCGGACTGGTCGGGCATGGTCGCCACGCTGCAACTGCAGCTTCGCGTACTCGTTTTTGGCTTCTTTCAGGATGGGAATGTCAGGGTCAGCGTCTTTCCAGAGGGTGAGAAAATCTTTGTATGCGGCAAGCGCCCGGACGCGAGCAGCTTCGGCGTCGGCTCCCTGCGAAGTTCTGGCTTGCAAGGCATTGGCTCGAGCCACGCCCAGATGCGCCAACGCTCCCGGCCAGCAGTTCACAACGATTCCGCCGTGGTCGAGTATCTTTTGAAACTCCGCAGCAGCTGCGCTACCCTGTCCGGCCGCAAGGTACACCTCCCCGCGTATGTACGTCGGGTAGAGGCAGGAGACAGTGTTGGCGAACACAATGTTGCCGAACTCGATCGGCGGAGCAGCTTGCAGTGCATCTAACGCGGAAGGCGTCTTCTTCTTATTCAGCGCCAATTGCGCGTGAATCGCAGGCAGCCAAAGCGCTTGCATCTGGGTATCCAGCGGAAACCGTTTTCCTAAGTCTTGGGCCAACGATTCAGCTCGCGCCGTATCGCCCGCAATGGCAAATGTGAGCGCGGCTTCGATCTCGACCCCCTGACTGGCCGGAAAGAGCTTTAAAGCCTGCGCCGCAGCTTGCCGAGCCTCAGCAGGGTTGCCGTAAGCCGCATGTTCAAGAGCAACATTCGCCTGCCATAGGGCCCCGTTTTCCTTGTTCTCCGTTCGTACGGCGGCATCTACGGCTTCCCTGGTCAGCCCGCGCGCTTTTGCTAGACGACCGCCATAGGCCTCGGTGTCGGACGCGAACGCCAGTCCCCAACCTTGGTATTCCGGCTTGGCCGCAAACCACTGTTGCTCTGCTGCCATCGCTTTGAGGTCCGAACTGAGAAAGGCAAGAAAATAGAGAATTTCGTGAATTGCAAAATCATCCAGCTTTCGCGCCTGCACGTCGTGGAGGATCTGCCGCGCCTCGTCGAAGTGTTGCAAGGCAAAGGCTTGGCCAGCGAGATTCTCGTGCCAAGTTACATCGCGCGGGACGAGGACCACCGCTTCGCGCGTCGCCTCCGCGCCCTTCCCAAACTGCCCCAATTTGCAGAACAAAAAACCCAAATGGGCGTACGCATCACCTTCTCGCGGGTAGCTCTCAACTTCCTCCTGATACGTCTGGGCTGCCTTATCTAGTTCTCCGGTTACATTCATATAATAGATGGCGGCGATCGCCAGCTTTTCCCGCTCGCTGGCATGTTCCCGCAACTGGAATGCCTTGGTAAGGTACGGGCTGGCCCGACCGAGCTCTGAGAGACTGGCATATTGGCTGCCCACTTTCATGTATCCCATGGCGAAATTTGAGTCGACCTCGACAGCCCGCTGAAAGTAAGGCAGGGCCGCGGCGGGACCTTTCTGGCTACGGGCCTTCATTCCGAGGCTGTACGCTTTCAGCGCTTCGAGCGAAGACGTGGTAGCCTGTTCGAGCGGAACATCGAATTTTTGGACTGAAGCCAGCGATTCACCCAGTTCCCCGCGCAGCTTCGTAGCTGCCTCGCCCAGCGCATCCAGCACTTTCTCCTTGGACGCCGCCGTGACCTGCTCCTCCGCCAACGTGTCTCCGTTCTGGCAATTCACCGCCTTCAACCCCACCACATATTTGCTGCCCAGACTGCCGATCGATCCCGCGATGTAAGCTTTGCTGCCTGCCCGCTGACAAAGCTCGCCGACCACTTCGGGCGTGAGCCTCGTGTTGGCGGGAAGGGTCATCAGTTGCAAGGTCTTTGCCGCTTCGCTGTCGGAGAGCACATTCAGGAAAGGCGATTGGCGCAAGGAAACATCGAGGCCCGTCTTCAGCGTGTCATCGAAGATTGCGTCCCCCGTACTGTTCGAAAAATCCGAAAAAACAATGGTGTCCTTTTCGGTCAGCTTGGGCCCGCGATGCGAATAAAAATATCCCCCGGCTAACAAGGTCAGCACAGCCACTGGGGCGGCCGCTCTCACGAGCAGCCGACCTCGTGAAACTGGCGCACTTCGTCGTTCTCTCTCTTCAGTACTGGTAATGACACTTGTCTCGAGCGTGTGCTTCTGAAGAATGAGCCCGCCCGAGTTGCTCTCGTCAGATATTGCTACTTCGGACGGCAAATGGTCGCTTCCGGAAGGATCGACTTCCGGGGCCACTACCCGCACGGCTGAAACAAACTGGTACCCTCGCCCCGGCAGAGTCACGATATAGCTGTTGTCGCCGGGCTTCTCCTCCAGTGCCCGCCGCAGCAGCGAGACGGTTTGCGGCAGGCTGCTCTCGTCCACGAACGCATCCTGCCAGACATTCTTTAACAGTTCGTCGCGGGTGAGAAGCTTTCCCGGGTTCTGCACCAGATACAGCAGCACATCGAAGGCGCGGGAGTTGAGCTTGACGATCGTCTCCTCGCGGCGCAGGGTGCGGGCCAGAGCATCGATCTGAAACTTCCCGAATTGAAATATCCGCCGCATGTTTCAGAAGTTTTCCAGCATGCTCACGTTCTTTTCGTAGGTTCTTTCGGTAAAAGCCAGGTAATGTCCGTCGGGGGAGGGTTTAGGGCTAGCGAGCCAACCTTGGTTGCCTGGTACTTCAACCAGGACCTTGGTGTTGCCGACCAGATCGGAAGTGAAAATTGTCCACCCCTCTGGCGTTGCTCCCACCACGTAGATATAGCGCCCATCGGGGGACCATTGGGAAGATTGGAAAAGGGTCCAACGCTTCAACTCCAATTTCTTCACTGTTCCATTATCCAAACTTACGATGCAGATTCCCGAGTCGTCATTTTTTACGAGCGCGATAGTCTTTCCATCCGGAGAAAGACTCCAATTGTAGAAATTGCTTACAAGTTGCACGCTAGCCAGATTCGGACCCCGACCGCTTACGGGATCCAATACCGCAAACACGATCTGTTTTCCTTTCTGTTCGCCAAGCACACACAGTTTGGAAGGTGGAGCGGCGCAATCGTAGGAGTATTGTCCGGACAGCACACGCGTCGGCAGGCCGCCCTCGGCGGGCCTACGCATTAGCCGGGATGAAGCCGCATCCCAGACTTTTCCACCCGCGTAGGCGCTATAAAACAGCCACGCGCCGTCCGGGCTGAAAATTGGGTTGGCGTAGCCTTCCGGACCTGAGATCAGGGCTTGAGGGTTGGTGCCCGTGACAGATTGCATGTAGATAGTCGACGTGTGATTGCGCTCCGACTTAAACAAAACGGATTTGCTGTCGGGCGTCCAACTCTGTACAAAATCGTGCCAGTCGTCGTTGGTTAGACGCCGGATCGGGCCCAACTTTCCGGTTTCTCGATCCAATTCCGCGATCTTGACCGTGTCCTGGATGCGTTCCTTGCTAAAGGTAAGGCGGCGTCCGTCAGCGGAGTGCATAAATGGCGTTTCGGCCGTATAGCCCACCCAGTTGGTCACTCGCTCTGGCTTGCCAAGGGGCCGACCCGTGTTGAGGTCCACGTTGATGGCCCAGATGTTGTTCGTTGCCTGGTTCGGGGGCAGCTCAATTAGCGAGAAAAGAACGCGCCCATCCTGAAGCCAGACCAGGTCGCTGGGCCCGTTCAATCCTCGCAACCGGGTATCCGCTAGGATCGTTGTGCAATCACTCCCATTGACACTGCATGATTCAATCATGAGTTCTTGGGGTGACTTAACACATACAACGGCGAAACGGCGTCCACTGGGGGACCAATCGATCCCTCCAGTGTAGACACTGGCTTCCAATGGGACCATGAGTCGCTCTTTTTCTCCTTCAATGCCCATTGACCAAATGCCGCCTTTATTGAAGACAGAAATGTGTTGACCGTCCGGAGATATTACGCCGCCATCTTCGTTCGATATCTTTCGCATCGCTCCATTCAAGATCGACATTTTCCAGGTCCCAGACTTTGCCCCGTCGCCGGTGACGAGGAGGTGAGTTCCATCAGGGAACCAGTCCGAAACAGAGAGCGTGGGGGGGGCTGATGCGAGAGTGCGTGTTTCTCCCGTGTCAATTTCGAGTAGGAACAAGCCGCCGGCGCGATCGTTATAGGCCAGAAATTTTCCGTCCCGGGAAATCGCGGAGCCGACGATGCCATTGTCGTGTGGATTGGCTGTAAGCACTCGCTCCAGCAGTTCACGCTTTGGTTCGGGATGCCGTGGGCCACGAAAGCGGACAAAGAGCACAGCCACCACCGTCGCCGCCAGCAGCACGGCAACTGTTCTGATCAGCGGCCGACTGCTGGAAATTGGCGAATTTCGTTGTCCTTCCGCTTGATTCGTAGTGATGACGCTTGTCTCGACCGAATGCCTCTGAAGAATGAGACCGCCGGAGTCGTTCCGGACAGCCGCTGGTACTCCGGGCGGCAAATGTTCGTCTCCGGAGGAATCAACTTCCAGAGCTACGACCTGCACTTCCGAAACAAACTGGTACCCTCGCCCCGGCAAAGTGACGATATAGCCGTTGTCGCCGGGCTTCTCCTCCAGTGCCCGCCTTAGGAGGGAGACGGTTTGCGGCAGGCTGCTCTCGTCCACGAACGCATCCTGCCAGACATGCTTTAACAGCTCGTCGCGGGTGAGAAGCTTTCCCGGGTTCTGCACCAGATACAGCAGCACATCGAAGGCGCGGGAGTTGAGCTTGACGATCGTCTCCTCGCGGCGCAGGGTCCGGGCCAGAGCATCGACCTGAAACTTCCCGAATTGAAATATCCGTCCTGGTCTCATCGACATAGCGGACATTCAGAACTTATTAGAAGTTATTAGAACGTATTACTGGCTTTCTTTGGGGAAACGACGCAACAATCGCCGCCGAACAGCGAGGCCCACGTGCGGCGAGTCTATCAATGGCTGATTGAGCAGGCAAGTTTCTTCCGCGGTGCCGCGGTCGGCCAAGACGCGACCAGCATCGTCCGGACTGAGACGACGATACGACGGGAGGGGATCACGCTGCTCGTAGGCAACGTCGATATCTGCCCGCTTTGCGGCGGCAAGCTCGCCCCGGAACAGTCGGAACAGGCAAGGCTTCGTCTTCTTAAGGGGTCGATCTCGCAGAAAGCCGGCCCGGTTGACAGTCAGCCTCCCTGAATAACGGGCGGCTGCTCAAGTAAGCAACGGGACAGATAACGACTAACTGAAAAAGAGCCGAATCTAACTTCAAACTCAGGAGAAAAGAATATGACGTATGAAGGCAGAAACGCACGAAACCTAATCGTGGCTGTAGCGACCATGCTGATGCTGGCCGTATCAGCGCTGGCTGCCCACGACTCGCAGACCGTTCTCTACACTTTTACCGGAGGCAGCGACGGTGGATTTGGAGGAGAATACCTGGTCTCTGACTCCGCCGGCAATCTCTATGGCACGACCGTTGCCGGCGGCAACAAATCCACCAAATGCGCAGTCTATACGGGCCTCCCTGGATGCGGCGTGGTCTTTAAGCTCACTCCGACCGCACAGGGGCCATGGAAGGAGACGGTGCTCCACACCTTCACCGGGGGCGCGGACGGAGGAGTGCCCGAAGGCGGCGTGATTCTGGACTCCGAGGGCAATTTGTATGGCACCACGTACTTTGGCGGCGACAGTAAGACTGAAATCTGCCACGCCGTCCCCGGTTTCGCCGCCGGATGCGGCGTAGTCTATAAGCTGACTCCGACCGTGCATGGGCCCTGGCAAGAGACGGTGCTCCACACCTTCACCGGGGCGCCGGACGGACAAAATCCGTTGTTGGCTCAACTTATCTTTGACTCCAACGGCAATCTCTACGGAACGACCCAGAGTGGTGGCGACGTTAGCTGCGAACCTCTTATCGGGTGCGGTGTCGTTTTCGAGCTTAGTCCCAGTCCCGCAGGCCCATGGACCGAGCGCATTCTCTACGCCTTTGGCGGGATCAGCGACGGCTTCAATGTTGTTGGCGGCGTGACGCTCGATTCCCAGGGAAATCTTTACGGCTCCACGCACCAGGGCGGCGACACATCCGCCAGTTGCTACGACGTAGAAAACGGCGGTTGCGGGGTTGTCTTCAAACTGGCGCCTACTCCCAGCGGCCCATGGACGGAAACTGTGCTTCACGCCTTTACGGGTGGCTCGGATGGCGCCAGTCCCCAGTCTGGCGTGATCCTTGACTCCACCGGTAATGTCTATGGCACTGCAAACTTCGGAGGCGATACGACCTCAAAGGAGTGCACTGTGGGACAACCAGGTTACCCCGGCTGCGGCGTGGTGTTCGAGTTGGCACAAGGGACGTGGGAGGAGACGGTGCTCTACACCTTTACCGGCGGTTTCGACGGGTGGTGGCCTTTATCTCCCCTGGTCTTTGACCCATCCGGGAATCTCTACGGCGAGACGTGGGGAGGCGGTGGCCATACCGACGGTATCGTCTTCAAACTGACGCCCGACGGCCAGTGGACCGAGAGCAAACCTTTTGGCTTTCCTGGAGGCGCAGGCGGGAGCGGGCCCCAAAGCAATCTTCTTTTCGGTCTCTTTGGGAGCATCTATGGTATGACCGACAACGGCGGCGATATGTCGGGGTGTGGAGGCTCCGGCTGCGGCGTTGTTTATGAACTCCACCCGTAGAGCGCTTCGTCGCAACACCGGAATCATCGGGCGTGCGCCACTTCTCGCGCTTTCCGAGAAGTGGCCCCGCCCAGCCGGCTAACACAGCAAGGGTTCTGCGGCGCGTCCGAATCTTCATCTGGAGTACCGTGCAAATCGGACGCTCACGCGATCACTTCTGTTTGCTCAACGCTTGGAGTCGGATTCGTCCGTAAGCGTGAGAACGCTGTGGCCTGAAAAGAGGGGTCATCGCCACCAGAGATATGCCACTTGTCGCGCACCCATTCGAGGAGCTGACGCGCACCGGGCAGATCGTCGGCATTGGCTCGATCGAGAGCCACCAGAGCAACGCCATTGGGGCAAATCAGTGACACCCAGAAATCTAAGAGGCCGAATGTGAGAGACGCTGGGGTTTGCACGCTGTCTCAGAGTCGGTTAGCCTTTTGGGTCAAAAGGAGATGCAATGGCCGAGAACAAAACCAAGGCGACGAAATTAAGTGTGGCAGATTTTATTGGTGGCATTACGGACGAGACGCGGCGTGCCGACGCCAAGGCGCTGGTCAAGCTGATGCAGAGCGCGTCGGGGGAGAAGCCGAAGATGTGGGGACCGTCGATCATTGGCTTCGGCAGTTATCACTATAAATATGAGAGTGGGCGCGAAGGCGATATGCCGGTCATCGCATTCTCTCCGCGAAAGGCGGCAACGGTTCTGTATGGGCTGGGGACGAGCGACTCCAAGGCGCTGCTGGGAAAACTCGGCAAACACACGGGCGGCAAGGGCTGCCTCTATATCAAGAAGCTCGCAGATGTGGACCAGAAGGTATTGGGGGAAATGGCTGCAAAATCGGTGACGGCCAGGCGACGGCAGAGCTAGTTGAAGCCGTTGCACTTGCCGGATTACAGACAACCGTCAATGATTCCTGCGACTTACCGAGGTGGATTCTCCAGGTTACCGAGGTTACGTCGAGCCCGTTGTCAGATCACCGACTCGCTATTTGGCCTCTCTTAGTCTGGACAAAATGAAGACTACCCCCATTGCATCGCACTCTTGGGTCTCCGCTGGTTGCCGCTGGGTCACAATGATCGCCTTCCTCGCTGCGCTCATTCCCGCCACTTCGATGGTCGCCCAGCAGGCGCAGCCTGAAACACACCGCAGGGCGGTGCAAAAAATAGAGCCCGGCTATCCTCAAATGGCAAAGACGTTGAAGCTGAGCGGAACCGTGAAAGTAGCGGTCAAAGTCGCACCGAACGGCAAAGTGGTGTCGGCTGAGGCGCTCGGCGGCCATCCGCTATTCGCGCAGGTTGCGGTCGATGCCGTTCGGCAGTGGCGCTTTGAAGCGGCGGGGCAGCAGACCGAAGAAATCGTGTACATCAATTTCCAGCCTTGACTCGCACGAGGTAGCAATCCTCAATTCGTGTAGTCGTGTGTTACGCGGGTTTCTCCAGCGCATCGCGATCCCATTTTGCTAGCGTCGCCTGAGCTTCGTAGGTGCTCTGACAAAAATCAAGCAGGCTTGCGGCGGGAGACGCGGAGTTTCGCATGTCGTTGTACATGAGGGATGAATTCGCCGAGCTGCGTATCGTAATTCGCCAGCTCCAGGCCGGACAGGCGCATTGCGAAATCCTTCGGGCTCGGGAGCGGCGTAGGAATAAAACGCCGCGTCTGTAATGCTGCCGCTGCCGGGCCAGAATCCGACACTGTTGACCTCGTGCGAATAAGCCTCCAGAGTGATGCGGTCAGCGCCCGGGACGGGCGGGCGCTCGGCGACCTGAAAACCTCGTCACCGCCAGATCAAACTGCCCCGGGAGAAATGTACCCGACTGCATTTGCCCCCAATAAGAAAAAACCAGCGACCGGAATTCATAGAACCACCACTGAACACTCACCAAGATCCGCCAAAATTTTTGCACCGCTTCCCGATCATCGGAGGCGTGTCCTGATCCTCATCGAACGGGATCGAGGTAGGTATATTGAACCGGCATCCGCCATATCTTTACTTTCGATACCCGAGGAACGCAACATGCCCATGAATTCCTGGTAAAAATCTGCAACCGAGCGTGGTGCCAGCCGAAGTCTTACGTAAACCATCGCTCGTCTGCAATACGAGTTGGTGGTCAAGGAAATCGAACCAGATTTCGAACGCAGCGCCGCATACGGAGATCGCCGAGGTAGGTCAGCCCACGTGAACTCACGTAGAGCGGCACATTCCACCAGTGGTTCACAACGGGAGTGAGCGCCAACCGCACCTTGCCAACGATTTGGGTCCACATATGCAGAGTGGCGCAGGTGTCTTTCCACGATTCGAGTGGAAGGGCAGGCCAAAGATCGGGGCGTTGAACTCGACCCATGCAAAGCTCCTCGCGCAGCGCGCTCATTCTACGGTAGACGATCCACCATCAGAAGCCACCGGCCGCTGCCTCGACGGTTGGGTGCCAAGCACGACGATCTGATCGATGTTTGTCATCCTTAATACTGATTCCACGTGCGCGGTGGCGGAGGCCAACCGTAGCGCTCCTCTCCGCCTTCCGGAGTTTGGCGGAGGACATTACGAGGATCCCAATTCCGGTGCTGTCGAGGTTGGTCACGCCAGCCAGGTCAAAAATGACTTTCTTCTGCCCCTCTCCAACCAGGCTATCGACGGCCCATTCCAGTTGCTTGCTCTCTGTGCCCAGCGTAATTTTCCCGGCAATTTCCAGGACGACAACATCTGGTTGTAATTGCTTGGTCTCAATTTTCAGCATTGGGGGAGCTCCGGTCGATGATGCGATCGCGCGAGTTGGTGGTGGCCGGTCCCACGAATCAAGGGCGAATGTTACGTCGGTGGATCCGGCAAGTCAATGAAAGACGTGGACTTGTCGCGATTATGAGGCACTACCGTTGAATCGCGGAATCCCGGCCTGGCTGCCGGCATGAGAGGAAATCGCCCCTCTCTGATTCTGGGAAACCCTCTATCGGATGGGCAGGAGAGCAAGAAAAGCCTTTCCACGGCTGGCGGTTGCCCCTAAACTCATTGGCAGGTAGTCGGAGGGCGCTCCCAGCCCTCTATCCCCTGGGGGTTCTGTGCGCGTACTGGTGACGGCTGACACGTTCAGCGGAGTCTGGACGTACTCGCGCGAATTAGTTTCGGGCCTGGTCACCCACGGTGCGCAGGTCACGCTCGTCAGCTTCGGCGAGATCCCACTTCCCCATCAAACGGCCTGGATGGATGGACTGCACGGGCTCGAATATCATCCGACAGCGTTTCGCCTCGACTGGATGCAGGAAGGCGAGAGCGATTTTCATGCGGCGCAGGATTATTTGTGCGCCGTGGTGCGCGATACGCGTCCGGATTTTCTGCATTTGAATCAGCTCAGCTTTGGAGCGCTGCCGGTGGCGACACCGCGGCTGGTTGTCGCCCACGGCGATCTCATCACATGGTGGCTGAGCATTCATGGGCACGATCCGGCCCCATCGGCTTGGATCAAGTGGTATCGCGAGACGATTATCGCGGGCATGCAGCGGGCCGAGGCAGTGGTCTCGACGTCGCGTTGGATGGAGCAGATGCTGCGTACGGCCTACGGCAAGGCGTTTGAAGGATATGTGATTGCCGCGGGACGGAACCCGATTTACTTCAATCCGTTTGTCGCCAAGGAAGAATCGGTGCTGGCGATCGGGCGCTTGTGGGATACGGGGAAGCAGGTCTCGCTGCTGACGCAGCACTCGCACGCGCTGCCGGTGTGCATCGTGGGAGCGGACAGTCCGATCCCAGTTCCGTCGTTGCCGATTCGTGCGGACGTACGGGTCTCGACGGGAGATCACGAAATTTCGGTGAAGGGCGCGCAGACGGAATCGCAACTGCGGTCGCTCTACAGCAAGTCAACGATATTTGCGGCGACGTCGCGCTACGAACCGACGGGGCTGGCATCCATCGAAGCGGCCTTTTCGCGGTGCGCGCTAGTGGCAAACGACACCGAGGTCTATCGCGAAATGTGGGGCGACGCAGCACTCTACTTCGAACGCAATAACGCCGAGAGTCTGAGCGCGGTGTTGGCGCAAATGGACGAAGACCGCGAACTGACACGTCTTTATGGAACTCGCGCCTACAATCGCGCGCGCGAACGCTTCACAGCACGGCGAATGGTGGACGACTACATGCGGCTGTACCGCCGGCTGCGGACGTCGAAGATTGCCGTCGCCTGACGGCGGGTTCACGATCGCGTTAATACAAAATTAACCTCACAGAAATATTCCTTTAATAAAGCTGCCCTATCGTTGGTCGTCCGACGGGTCGAACAAACTTCGAAAATCAGGCGCACCGTGCAGAGAGGAGAACCCTGCATTGGCGCGATCGTGCCCAAAGGCCCAACCGAAAGAATAAACAGGAGGATTAGGAAATGAAACTACGAGTCGCATTTCTCGGGTTGTTAGCTGCATCGGTAGGAACTGCGTGGGCGCAGAAAGTCGCGCCCCAAGGCATTCCACATCTTGATCACGTGTTTGTCGTGATGATGGAAAACCACGGCTACAGCGAGATGATCAACAATCCGAACGCCAAGTTCATCAACCAATACGCGCAATCGGCGAATCTGGCCACAAACTATTTTGCCGTTGCCCACCCCAGCCTGACGAATTATCTGGAAGTCGTCGGAGGCTCGAATTTCGGCGTACTCAGCGACAACCCTCCCGACTGGCACAATGGCAAATGCACGACCAACCTGGCATCCGGGACCTCCAATACGGATAATCCACCGAGCCCCAACGTCTGCCCCATCGCTGGTATTGGCATGGACGCCCCGACTCCCAGGCTCGATTGCACGAATGAAGTCACCGGGCCTCCCTGCGAAGTCAATATCGATGGCAAGGCCTGGTTCCCTGCCGCCCAGACGACGGGCATGACCATCGCCGAGCAGTTGGTGGCAGCGGGATTGACCTGGAAAACTTATCAGGAAAGTCTCCCTATGACGGGCGCCGACCTGGTGAATTACAGCGATGGAAACTTCACCAACAACACGGATTTTTCGAAGATCAAGCCGATCCTCAATCCGCCTCTGAGTTCAGGAGACATCGTTCAACTCTATGCTTCCAAGCACAACCCGTTCGTCTATTTCCAGGATGTTCAGCAAGGCATCGACCCGCTGGTCAGTTACGCCAATATGTCCGCGTTTGATGGTTTGAGCGGACTTTGGGGAGATCTCAGCTCGGGCAAGATACCGAATTTCTCATACATCGTGCCCAACCAGTGCAACGACCAGCATGGACGAGGCAACGGCACGGCGTTCTGCAACTACGATCCGATCAGCAATGGCAAGAAGTCTGGGCTCAACCCGGCGCTCACCATTCTCGCCGATCAGGCGTTGGAGAAAATCGTGACCGCTATCCATGGCTCCAGTGCATGGACGAAGGGCAACAGCGCAATCGTCGTGATTTGGGATGAGAACGACTATGCCGTTCAGCCCATCATCAACAAGGTGATCGCGATTGTGGATACCAACTACGGCGCTCATGGAGTGCAGAGCAGTCAGTTCTACACTCACTTCTCCCTGCTCAAGTCGATCGAGTCGGGCTTTGAGCTCCCGTGCCTGAATCATGCTTGCGACAGCAATGTGAACGTTATGTCAGACCTGTTCTAAAGCTGGAAGAACCGTCCTCGCCAGAGTCGCCGCCAGACTGCATTGCGCAGCAGGCGGCGACCCGGGCGCCGATCGGGAGTAGTTCTGATTTTACTTTTCCTTAACGTCACACTCATCGTAGAGAAACAAATCCCACCTAATGTTCTCTCATCTTCTCGCCATGCAGCAGGCGTCTACCCTGCCGGGCAATTCGAAGAAATGGAGAACACAGAATGTTTGAGCATCATCAGCCTTTTGCCAATCTCAGAGGGGCGGTGGCGTCGTTCTTAGCGATGGCCATTGCTGTGGGACCGGTTGCGACTCCCGCATTCGCGTCTTCGGTTAAAGCGGAAAACAAACACGTGCTCGCGGCGGCGACAGCTACGCCGATTCAGCACCTGGTGGTGATTTTCCAGGAAAACGTTTCCTTCGATCACTACTTCGGAACCTATCCCGAAGCCGTGAATCCAGCGGGCGAACCGAAGTTCAGAGCGTCAGCGAGCACGCCGTCTGTCAACGGCCTGACCAATGCATTGCAGAATTCCAATCCCAATCTGAATCCCTTGAACCTGACGGGCGCGGCGAATCCGTTTCGGCTGGATCGCTCGCAGGCGGTGACTCCTGATCAGGATCATGATTACACCGCGGAGCAACAGGCGTTTGATGCAGGATTGATGGACCTGTTTCCGCTTTCGACGGGCAACGGCGGCACGGGTGGCAGCGAAGTGATGGGCTACTACGACGGCAACACCGTCACAGCAGAGTGGAACTACGCGCAGAATTTCGCCATGAGCGACAACTCCTACGGCACGACTTTTGGACCGTCGACCCCGGGCGTAATTAACCTGATTTCCGGTCAGACCAACGGCGTGGTCGCGATCGCGAACGGAACCGGCGATGAAGTGAGCGGCGGTCCGGATGGTTCACTGTCGGTGGTTGGTGATCCTGATCCGCTGGGCGATGTTTGCTCGAACCCCACGCGCAATCAGGTCACCATGGGCGCGAAGAACATCGGCGACCTATTGAATGCGGCGGGCGTGACCTGGGGATCGTTCATGGGCGGTTTCAATCTGTCGGTGACGAATCCGAACGGCAGCACGGGTTGCTCGCGCAGCTCGGCTGGTCTGGCAGGAACGACTGGCGATTACGTTCCGCACCACTCGTTCTTCAACTACTACGCCTCGACGGCAAACCTGCAGCACACGCGTCCGGCATCGGTGGCGGAGATCGGTAACGCGGGTCCGGCGAACCATCAGTATGACCTGCAGGATTTCTACACCGCTGCGGCGGCGGGAAATCTCCCGGCGGTCAGCTTCCTGAAGGCGCAGGCATATCAGGACGGACACGCTGGATACTCGGATCCGCTGGACGAGCAGACGTTCCTGGTGAACACGATCAATTTCCTGGAGACGTTGCCGACGTGGAGCAGCACGGCGGTGGTGATCATGTACGACGACTCCGATGGGTGGTACGACCACCAGATGGGGCCGATTGTAAACACCTCGACCGGTCCAGCGGATGTGCTGACCGGGCCCGGAACCTGCGGCAATGCAGCACTCTCACTGCCTGGGCTGAACGGGACCGCGAATCCGCACGCCTTGGGCCGTTGCGGCTATGGTCCGAGACTGCCGCTCATCGTGGTGTCGCCGTGGGCTCGACAGAACTTCGTCGATCACAGCGTGACTGACCAGTCTTCGATTATTCACTTTGTCGAGGACAACTGGCTTGGCGGTCAGCGGCTGCCGGCGGGGTCGTATGACGCGCTGGCGAACTCGATCAGCCAGATGTTCAACTTCACGAAGATTCGGGCGAACGGGACCGTATTTCTGAATCCGAGTACGGGAGAAAAGGAGTAGTTTGTTTGCAGTTTGAAGACGGCGGGCATGCGGGGATCGCATGCCCGTTTGTTTTTGGGCCCGGGAATTCCGCCCCAGCACGAGGGCGCGGGCGGCGTGCATGTTATACTTTTTAAGCATCTTCCCGGTCACAGTGGCCGGTTAGAGCAGCCTGCTGGAACAGCCTGCCAGATCAAGCTACGGAGGATGGTATCGACAAGCGTTTTATCCGCATGAATGAGCGTATCCGGGCGCGCGAAGTGCGCGTGATCGGGGACGAAGGTGAACAGATTGGCGTCATGCCTCCCTTCGAGGCGCTCAAGCTGGCCCGCGAAAGAAATCTCGACCTGGTGGAAATTTCCCCGACCGCGCAACCTCCGGTTTGCCGCATCATGGATTATGGGAAATTCCTGTACCAGAACGAAAAACGCGAGCGCGAAGCCAAGAAGAAGCAGAAAGTGATTACGGTTAAAGAAGTGAAGTTTCGTATCAACGTGGACGATCACGACTACGAAACGAAAAGGAATCACGTACTGCGCTTCCTCGAAGAAGGCGACAAGGTGAAAGCGACCATCTTCTTCCGCGGACGCGAAATGACGCGGCAAAGCCTGGGCCGGCAGATTCTGGAACGTCTGATCAAGGATGTAGATGGTAAAGGATTGGTGGAGTTCAGGCCGCGGCAGGAAGGCAACACGCTGCACCTGATTCTGGCGCCGATGAAGAAAGAAGGCGGACCGAAAGAGAAGCCCGCCGCGCGTCCGAAGCCCGCACCACCAGCTCCGCCGCAGGGCGGAGCGCAGACAGCGTAAAATCAGCTGTCAGCTCTCAGCTATCAGCTCTCAGGAAAATCTCTTGGTGCGATCGCTGCGAGTGGCGGAAATATTTGTTTCAAGAATGCTGAACGATGTAACTGAGAGCTGACAACTGAGAGCTGAGAGCTACTTATGCCAAAACTAAAAACACACAAGGGCGCTGCCAAGCGCTTCAAGAAAACAGCGACGGGTAAGATCAAGCGTCACAAGACCGGTTTGCGTCACATCCTGAGTTCCAAAGCCAAGAAGCGCAAGAAACACCTGGGCCAGGCGACTTTGGTGAGTGACGGTGATTACAAAAAAGCCGCGCGCATGATTCCGTATATGTGATAGCGCGACGGGCGTTCTCGCCCGTCCTTAACGAGTACTTAACAAAGAAGTCTGCGGAAGGAAAGTCACCGCAGCGGCGCGTGAAGAGGCTGGGCTTCAGAAATCCCGTTTCCTTCCGGAAATGTGGTAGAAGCCTCCTTACCTCCAGCCGCCAGAAGTAAAGACGTAAGTCAAAAAGGAGAACTGCAATGCCTCGTGTAAAACGCGGGACCAAACGCCGCGCCAAGCGCAAAAAGATTCTTGAACGCGCCAGTGGATATTTCCTAACTAAATCAAAACTTTACCGCTCGGCGAAAGAATCCGTCGATCGCGCGCTGAAGTTTGCCTATTCCGGCCGCAAGCAGAAGAAGCGCCAGTACCGGTCGATCTGGATCGTACGCATCGGCGCAGCCGCGCGACTGAGCGGACTGAGCTACAACCAGTTCATCAGCGGCCTGAAGAAGGCGGGCGTCGAACTCGACCGCAAGATATTGGCCGATCTGGCCGTGAAAGATGCGGCGGGATTTGCCAGCCTGGTGGAACAGGCGAAGAAGGCGCACGCTGCGGTTACGGCGTAACTGGTCAGTTTTCAGTCGTCAGTCTTCAGTCCTAACTTAAACTTGTCATCCTGAGCGCAGCGAAGGACCTACGTATTTCGCCTGCGCTCAGGTGACGATTCTGCTGTGGTCTCGCTCGCATCGATGCCATACACCGTTCCCAAACTTACCGACTTCACGACAACTTCGCTCGACGGCGCGGTGCGCGAGCTGCTTTCTGCTTTGGAGCAGGAATCGGCCGCGGTTGCTTCCGAGAACGAGTGGAAGGTGTTTCGCGATCGCTGGATGGCGCGCAAGAATGGCGTGCTCACCCAGTTGAATGACCTTTGGCTGAAGGCAGCTCCGGGCCCGAACAAGCGCGACGTAGGACAACGGGTCAACGAACTCAAGACGAAAGTCGAGAGCGGAGTTGAAGCGTCCCTGGCCCGGGTTCAGAGCGGAACATCGTCTTCGCGTCTGCTTGCGGAGCGGGTTGATGTAACGCTGCCGGGCATTCGGCGGCCTCTTGGCACGGAGCATCCCGTCATCAAGACGATGAACGAGATTGTCGGCGTGTTTCGCAATCTTGGGTATTCGGTCGAAGAAGGCCCGGAGATCGAGACCGACTACTACAACTTCGAGGCGCTGAATTTTCCGCCGAACCATCCGGCGCGCGACACGCAGGACACGTTGTTTATCGCGGGCCAGGAATCAAAGCCGCAGCGCGATCGCTTGCTGCTTCGCACGCACACTTCACCCGTGCAGATTCGTACGATGCAGAAGATGAAGCCGCCGGTACGGGTGGTGTGTCCGGGGAAAGTGCACCGCAATGATGCGCCGGATGCGACGCACTCTCCGATCTTTCATCAGGTCGAGGGGCTGGCGGTCGATACCAACATCACGTTCTGCGATCTGAAGGGCACGCTCGACCATGCCATGAAAGCGCTCTTTGGATCGAGCGTGAAGACGCGTTTCTATCCGTCGTTCTTCCCTTTCACTGAGCCGAGCGCCGATGTGCAGATCAGCTGCATTTTCTGCGATGGCAAGGGTACGCGACGGCGGTCCGTGCCGGAACTGCAAGGCCAGCGGATGGATTGAGCTGCTGGGCTGCGGAATGGTCGATCCGAACGTGTATGGATTCGTGGACTACGATCCGGCAAAGTTTAGCGGTTTTGCGTTCGGCATGGGCGTGGAGCGGATCGCGATTTTGAAATATGGCGTGGATGATATTCAGCTTTCTTTAATGGCGATGTGCGGTTTTTAGAGCAGTTTGGGTAGACGCTGATCAGCTTTCGTCGTATCAGCTTTCAGCAAATTTTCGGTGCGCTCGGCTGATAGCGAATAGCGATCGACGATAGCTAAATGAAAATCTCTCCTCAATGGCTGCGCGACTTCGTTGACCTGCAGGTGGACTACACCAGCTTGCGGACGAACTCACGCTTGCTGGCGTTGCGGTCGAAGTCGTCTCCGGCTCACGGTGACGATCGACCGTGTTCGAGATGGAGATCACTACCAACCGTCCGGATGCGATGAATCATTATGGCGTCGCTCGTGAGGCTTCGGCGCTTTATGATTTGCCGCTTCAAGCGATTGAGCCGAAACTGCCCGCAGCGCAAGGCAAGTCCGATTTCACGATCGAAATTCAAGAACCTGAGCTTTGTCCGCGCTTTACCGCACGGGAAATTCGTGGCGCTACGGTGAAGGCGTCGCCGGGGAAGATTGCCGCGCGGCTGGCTCTGCTCGACCAGCGTCCGATTTCAATGCGGTGGACGCCACGAATTACGTTTTGTGGGAATCGGGAAAGCCGACGCATGTTTTCGATCTCGATCTACTTGAGGGCCGGCGCCTGGTTATTCGCAAGGCGCGTAGCCGGCGAGATTCTGAAGACGCTCGACGGCGTGGAGCGCAAGCTGTCGGCGGATGACCTCTCATTGCCGACGCAAAGAAACCGGTCGGGCTCGCCGGCGTGATGGGCGGCTTCGACACGATGATCACGGAGAAGACAAAGAACATCCTGATCGAGTCGGCTTGGTGGGATCCGGTAACCGTGCGGCGCATGTCGAAGCGCCACGGCATTCACACGGACGCTTCTCACCGCTTTGAGCGCGGAGCGGATTTTGAATCGACGGTGGTTTCGACGAACCGGGTGGCGGAGTTGATTCTGGACTCGGGCGGCGGCACTCTGATTGGCGATGTGATTGACGTCATCGCGCGGAAAATGGATCTGGCTCCGGTGGAACTGGATTTGCGCGAGGTGCATCGCATTCTCGGAGAGAAGATTTCCGCGCTGGAGATCGACCGGATATTGACGCGGCTGGGTTTTTTGTTGACCGCTGGTAGCGAGGGTCGTTACCTGGTGCATTATTGGCGTCTGGATATTGAGCGCGAGATCGACATCATTGAAGAAATTGCCCGGCTGCACGGTTACGACAAGTTTCCGAATACGCTTCCGGCAGCGGCGGCGGAGTGCGCGACTTGCCCGATAGCAACAACAAAACGCCAGATAATCGCGGCGCATTAAATCATTAAATGCGCGTGCGAGTTTGCTTGTTTCAAGAGCATAATGACAGATAGAAAAGCGATCATCGCCTGGCGACAGCGACATATTGTGACGGCAACAATGAGCAGCAGCACCACATGTGAAGTCGAGCTCCTTCTTGGTCTTTACCGCACAGGTAAGACCACACATTTGATTGAGCAGTTAATTGAATTCAAAGCTGAGAACCAATTCGCTTCAACCTTAATAATTGTGCCCTCTGCTCGCTATTGACGCATTCTCAAAGAAAAAATCGGAACCCTCATTAAGAGCCAAACGACAAAGGGCTTTCACGCGTGCCAAAGCAAAGCCGGAATATTCGGGCTGGAGATCCAGCCGTTTTATCATTGCTGCTTTAAAAATATTAGGTCAAACTGGAAAGATTCCGCAAGTCATCCAGAAGAAATAAGACCGGCATTGGTCACACGTCTTCTCAGTGAAATGAAGAGCCCGCAGGACAGCTAGGTACCCTTGCCAACATTGCGAAGTTTCCAGGGAACAGCTTCGTCTGTGCTCGATCTTATCGATGAACTGCAACGCGCAGGTCTGAGCCCCGACGATGTAATTCAGCGCTTGGAACAATCATCGTGTCAAGACACATTTTATTGGAACTAGCTCGCCTGTACGGGCTATACTGGCACCGCCTCAAGAGTCTGGGCTTTTACGATCGAAGAGCCTTGCTCTTCAAGCGCGCGAACACTTGCTCGGTGAGTCTCACAAGCAATATGATCTTGTTTTGATTTGATGGATTTGATCGCATGAGTCATCTTCAAGCCCAGGTTTTCGCCGGCATTGCACGACAAGCGAAACTGACGCGAATCGCCTTCGATTACACAAATGAAGCAGCCGAACAGCTTGAATCCCGCTCAGTTGCCTCATTGCCCGCTCAGCATGAAGAGG
>CAVRYB010000022.1:0-19500 GCA_963725295.1 uncultured Acidobacteriaceae bacterium | reverse complement strand
CCTGGGAGAAAGCGACACACACCGGAGACCGTGCCGAACTTGCCGAACTGCCCGAGGCAAGCGCCCTTTGGCACAAGCTCGATGCCCGGGCCGACACCTGTACTGGACAGAAGTGCAAGGAATACGACCGCTGCTTCATCACCGAGATGCGGCGCCGCGCCAGCGAGAGCGACATCATCATCGTCAACCATCACCTGTTCTTCGCCGATCTCTCTATCAAGCTCGAAGCCGAGGGCGCGCCCGACGCCGGCGTGCTTCCCGAGTGTGGCGCGGTGATCTTCGACGAGGCGCACGAATTGGAGGACATCGCCGGCAATTACTTCGGTATTTCCGTCAGCAACCTGCGCATGGACGAACTCACCCGCGACGTTGAGCACCTCTTG
This sequence comes from uncultured Acidobacteriaceae bacterium, assembly GCA_963725295.1. Lineage (GTDB taxonomy): Bacteria > Acidobacteriota > Terriglobia > Terriglobales > Acidobacteriaceae > Acidiflorens. The sequence goes on along the minus strand of CAVRYB010000022.1, from coordinate 19,117 downwards.
CAGCGCGAGAAGCTCTACACGCCGCAAATGTCGGGAGCGATCCAATCGGTGCGCGAGCGCTCGCAGCTCTTCTTTTCGCTGCTGCCGGCACAGGAAGGCCGTTTTGCCTTCGACTCCCGCCGCGAGTTCCTGGAAGAAAACGGCGAAGAGTTCATTGCGCTCAATCAATCGCTATATCGCCTCGGTGCGGAGCTAGAGCAAATCCCGCAGAAGCCCGAGGACGTTTTTTCTCTGGTTCGTCGCGCCCAGCAGGTTCAGGTGCAGCTTCGCTTCGTGATGGAGAACGAAGACCCGAACACCGTCTTCTGGATCGAACGCCGCGGCTTTCGCAGTGCCGGAGGCTCGCGCCGCAAGTCCTCGTCGGAGATGTCCGGAGGTGGCCGCACCAACGTTTTTCTCCAGGCCACGCCGATCGAAGTTGGCCAGATCCTCCGCGAGTGCCTTTGGTCAAAGCTCGAAACCTCCGTTTTGACCTCGGCTACGCTCGCGGTCGGCGGCGGCTTCGACTACATCCGCCAGCGCCTCGGCCTCGATCACGCCCGCGAACTCATTGTTCCCTCGCACTTCGACTACGAAAGCCAAGCAATTCTCTACGTTCCGCCCGATCTGCCCGATCCCCGCACTCCGCAATTCGTCGGCTTGCCGCCGATCGCGTCCGCCGATTGCTTGAAATCACTCGCGGCCGCGCTTTCGTCCTCTTCACCAGCTACGCGCAGATGAACGAAATCTACGAACGGCTGTTCGGCCTGCTCGAATATCCAATGCTCAAACAGGGAGACGCCCCAAAATCGGCACTGCTAGAGGAGTTTCGGCTCACACCGAACGCCGTCCTGTTTGGCACTTCTTCGTTCTGGCAGGGAGTCGACGTACAAGGCGAACAATTGAGCTGCGTGATCATCGATCGCCTGCCGTTTGCTGTGCCGAGCGATCCAGTGGTCGCGGCCCGAGTGAAAGCCATCGACGCCGGAGGCGGCAACGCCTTCTTCGAATACCAGGTTCCGAGCGCGGTCATCACTCTGAAACAAGGCTTCGGCAGGCTGATCCGCTCACTGCACGACCGCGGATTGCTAGCGCTACTCGATAACAGGATTTTGAAGAAGCAGTACGGGCGGGTGTTTATAGAAAGCTTGCCGCGTTACAGCCGGACGACAGACTTGAGAAAAGTAGAGCAGTTCTTTGGAGCAGATGTCGAATGACCGAGTTTGCGGTGGTGGAGCTGTGCCCCACCACCACCAAAGCTACTCTACCACCGCTTCCTTATCGACAACCACCTTCAGGTGCGTGGTCACGTCCTTGTGTAGTTTGATGGGGACGATGAACTCGCCGATGGTCTTGAGCGACTCGTGCAACTGGATCTTCCGCCGATCGATGTGGAGCTTTTCCTTTCGAGCGCTTCCGCAATGTCGCTGGCCGTGACCGAGCCGAACAACTGATCGCCTTCGCCCGACTTGCGCAGGAACTTCACTTCCAAGCCGTCGAACTGCTTCGACAGCGCCTCGGCTTCCGTCTTCTCTTTGGCGGAGCGGCGCACAGACGCCGCCTTCATCTGCTCGATCACCGTCTTGTTGGCGACGGTGGCTTCAATGGCCAACTTCTTCGGCAAAGAAAATTCCGTCCGTATCCTTCCGCGACCTTCACCACTTCGCCGCGGTTGCCCAGCTTGGGCACGTCTTCTTTCAGAATGACTTCCATGGATAGCTCCTAGCTCCTAGCTGTTAGCTTCTAGCCCGCCAAGACTTCCGCCCCGTTTTGCTAAGGGCTAGAAGTCAGGAGCTAGAAGCTGCTTCTCTACTGTGCGCGTCCGGCGAACGGCAGCAAAGCGATGTTGCGAGCCTGCTTAATCGCTCTCGACAAACGGCGTTGGTGACGCGTGCACACGCCGGTCAGGCGCCGCGGGGTGATCTTACCGCTCTCCGCCACGAACTGCGCCAGCAGACGCACATCTTTGTAGTTGACCGCTTCGATCTTCTCGGTGCAGAACTTGCACACTTTCTTGCGCCGGAAAAACTTGCGGCCGCCTTCACGCGGACCGCCGGGGCCTCCGGGACGCGGACCGCGCGGACCGCCTCGATCGCCGCCACCGTGCTGCGGACGGCTTCCGCCTTCTGCGGATGGTGTTCTCGTTTCTTCTGCCATAGTGCTCCTATCTTCTAAGAATTCGTGTGAGAATTCGCTTTGGGACACGGCCTAAGCCGCTGAGGTCAAGCGCGAGCCGACCCCGTTCCAATTAAACCGGTGCAGAAGCTGGCGCTTCCGGCGCGGCTTCGGGCGTTGCCGGAGTTACCGGCGCTGCCGCCGCTGCCACGGGCTGTGCGCTGACCTTCTTCTTTGCGTCACGCAGCTTCTTCACCTTTTCCAAGCGCTTGTTCTCTTCATCCATGCGCACGGTGAGGAACTTGATCACCGGTTCCGTCACGCGCAGACGGCGTTCAACTTCGTGAATGACAGCGCCAGTAGCGTCAATCAACATCAGCACAAAAATGCCGTCATTGAACTTGCCAACCTTGTACGCGAGGCGGCGCTTTCCCCAGATCTCGCTCTTGGTTGTTCCGCCCGCCGAGGTTACCGACGACTCAAGCGTGGAAATCAGTTTATTCAGCTCCTCATCCACCATGTCGGGCCGGACGATAAACATCAACTCATAGTTACGATTCATTCGTTATCTCCAAAATCAGTGGGCAGTGGCCGGTGGTCAGTGACCAGTTACCCAAATTGCAATCCCGATGCGAATTTACTGGCCACTGACCACCGATCACTGGCCACTTTCCTCATTCTTGCGATTGAACCGGTTCATTGCCGCAGCCGGTCCATCTTTCAAAATCACCTCGACCGCTTGCGCTGCAGCATCGAGAATTTCATCCACAACTTTCTCTTGCGCTTTGCGAAACGGCGTCAGCACATATTTCACGCCGTCTGCCACCTTGCGGTCAGGCGCGATTCCCAACCGAATCCGCAGGAACTCGTCAGTCCCGAGCGCGCCGAGGATCGATTCCATCCCGTTGTGCCCCGCCGAACTTCCCCGCTGCCTTATCCTCATCGTGCCGAGCGGCAGGTCGAGCTCGTCGTAAATCACAATCAGATCGCGTGTCACATCGACCTGATGTTCCACCACTAGTTCCCGCACCGAAAGCCCACTCAGGTTCATGTAGGTTTCCGGCTTGGCCAAGACCACCGGTTCCCCGGCAATCGTTGCTCGCGCAGTCAACGCCCGGCATTGCCGGTTCCTGACTTCAATCTTAAGATCATTGGCGATCCGATCGATCGTCAGGAACCCGAGATTGTGCGGCGTGAACTGGTACTCGATTCCGGGGTTGCCTAAACCGACGATCAGTTTCACGCAGATTCGCTCTTGGCTCGTAGCTGTTGGCTTTCAGCGAATAGCCAAAAGCCAGCAGCGCGAAAGCTATTTCTTTTCCTTCTTATCAGCCTTTTCGGCCTTCTCAGGCTTGGCCTTACCCTTGGCGTCGCCTTCAGCCTCTTCACCCTCAACTTCCTGCTTGCCCTTCTTGATAACTTCGGGCTCAGCCGGAGTCGCCGTCGCATCCGCCACTGCTTCCGGAGCCGCCACCACTTCTTCTTTCACCGTGGTGATGTGGGCGATCATGTTATTTTCGTCGGTCAGGAACTTCAGCTTGTCGCTGTGCGGAAGATCCTTCACGCGGACATCGACGCCAAACACTAGGTGACTGATATCGACTTCGATATTTTTCGGAATGTCGGCCGGCAGGCACTCGATCTCAATCTCGCGCAGCAGTTGTTCGAGAATGCCGCCTTCAGCCTTCACGCCCGCAGCCTCGCCCTTGAGGACGACAGGAACCGTGACCGTAAGCTTCTTGTCCATGGCGATACGCTTCAGGTCGACGTGCAGCAGAGTCCCTTTGATGGGCTCGAACTGCCAGTCCACGATCATCGCCTTCACCTTGTCGCTGTCGAGCGCAAGATCGAAAATCGTGTTGTGCCCGCTCTCCGATTTCAGAATGCGCATAACCTGCCGCGGATCGACCGCGACCGGCGCCGCATCTTTGCCCGCGCCGTAGACGACGGCAGGAATCTTTCCGCTGACGCGCACGCGCCGGGCGGCGTTCTTGGTGCCTGGTTCGCGCTTCTGCGCTTCGAGAATGCTGGTATCCGTTGCTGTTGCCATAATGCTGTTTCCGTCCTTGTCTAAAAATCGTCGTTGGTCGTTGGTCGTGAGCAAAAACGACCCCATCATCAGCGAAATCGCGAACGACTACCGACCATCGACCGTCCTAGATAAACAAATTGCTGACTGATGTTTCTTCGTGAATCGACTGAATCGCCCGCCCAATCAGACCCGCGATCGTGCGCACTTTGATCTTCGGGAGCTGCTGCGCCTCTGCGCTCAGCGGAATCGTGTTGGTCACGACCACCTCGGTGATCGGAGAGTTTCTGAGATTTTCAACCGCCGGCCCCGACAGCACCGGATGCGAGCAGCATGCATATACCGTCTTCGCTCCATTCGCCACCAGCGCCTCTGCCACCTTCACCAGCGTTCCCGCGGTGTCGATCAGATCGTCAATGATCAAGCACGTGCGGCCTTCCACATCGCCGATAACGTTCATTACTTCCGCGACGTTCACTTCGACGCGCCGTTTGTCGACGATGGCCAGCGCCGCGTCCATCTTCTTCGCGAAAAAGCGCGCCCGCTCCACGCCACCTGCGTCCGGAGAAACCACGGTCAAATCCGGCAGATTCAACTTCTTGAAGTAATCCACCAGCACCGGCGAAGCGAACAAGTGATCCACCGGAATATTGAAAAATCCCTGCAGCTGCGGCGCGTGTAAATCAACCACCAGCGCGCGATCCGCGCCCGCCGTCGTCAGCAGATCCGCCACCAGCTTCGACGAAATCGGCACCCGCGGCTTATCCTTCCGATCCTGCCGCGCATAGCCGTAATACGGAATGACCGCCGTAATACGCCGCGCCGAAGCCCGCTTGAGCGCATCGATCATGAGCAGCAGTTCCATCAGATGCATGTCCACCGGCTGGCAAGTGGGTTGCATCACGAACACATCGGCGCCGCGCACGTTCTCCTGAATCTGCACATACGCTTCGCCATCCTTGAAGCGCGACACCAGCGCCTGCCCGCGCGTCAGTCCCAGAAATGCGCAGACTTCATCGCAGAGCGCTTCGTTGGCGGTGCCACAGAAAACCTTGAACCTGTCGTCGACCCGAGCACGTTGTGGCTTGCGTTCTGTCTTCTCGTCGGTCATCGGCTTTTTTTCCGCGGACGTCTTTTCGGCAGTCGTTTTCTCGGCGGTCGTTGCAACGGTGGCCATAGTTCAGGTCTCAGGTGTTAGGTATCGGGTCTCAGGTCGCACTTCTCAAGTCTCAGAGGACTCCGTCAGGTTTTCCTGAGCCTGCTACCTGACAACTGAGACCTGCATTTCTTGGCTGGGCCGCTAGGATTCGAACCTAGACAAAGTGCTCCAAAGGCACTTGACCTACCATTAGTCGACGGCCCAGTGAAACGATCATAGGTTCCAAATTGCCAAGGTTTCAAGGTCGTTTACTTTGAATCTTTGAAACTCCGAAACCTTGAGACTCGTCTCCGCGTTAACGTCGTCGTGGCGACCGCTTTCAGCCCCTTACTCCGGAGCTTTCGAGCTGCCATCACCGCTGCCTTCTCCGAGTCGAACAGCCCGTACAGGGTTGACCCTGAACCGGAGAGCGAAGCATAGCGCGAACCCGCGCGCTCCAACTCACCTTTTATGTCACGCAATTCGGGATATTTAGGAAAAACGACCTTCTCGAAGTCGTTTTCAATCCCGGTACGGACAAGGTCGGAAAGCAAATTTCCGACCCGGCTCCCGCCTTTTGCGGAAGCACCGGTGTTGGGGTAACCATTCAGCCACGCAGAAAGCACGCAGCCAACCTCAAACAGTCTATCGGAGCCTTCCGAAAGCGTCAATCGGTCTCGCGTCGGGCCAATCGATCGAAGTTCGGCAGTCTTGCCACTCTGCGCCAGCTCATCCCAATCCGCAAAAGCTTTGGGCGTCGACACTCCGACCTCAGGTGTCACCACAACCATCGCCATCGTCGGCAAATCCGCCAGCGGATAAACTTCCTCGCCGCGTCCGACTCCCAACACCGTTCCGCCGACCACAAACAGAGGCAGATCCGATCCCACTTCGGCCGCAATCCGCAATCGCTCTGCACCGGTCAGCGGCTTCTTTAGCGCCTGCTCCAACGCAAACATTGTCGCGACCGCATTCGATGAAGCGGCTCCCATTCCGCCTTGCACTGGCAGCTTCTTCTCGATCTCGATGGAGACGCGTCCTGAACCGCCGAGCGCCGACATCACCCGCTCGGCAATGCGCCAGCAGGTATTTGACGAATCCAGCGGAACCTGCGGATCTTTGCAAACAATCTCAAGCCCGCGCCCGCGTCCGACACTCACACGAATAACATCGTGCAGAGCAATCGTCTGGTACACCGTGCGCAGCGAGTGAAATCCGTCCGCCCGCAGAGCACCGATATACAGCCCGAGATTGATCTTCGCAAACGAACGAACAGCAACTGTCATAGAAAAGGGAATCGCAGGAAGGGGAATTGTAAGCGATTCTGTCGTGCGCTGTGATACGTCGGTGAAATGCCCCCTCGATCGGTCTTGTGGAACCAAGGACTTAGCGGGATTGACTTCCAGGTCTTTGAGAAATGAGGACTTCCTCCTATGACGCGTTTCGGAACTCGTCATGTAAATATTTTTTGACATTTAGTAAATAATATATTACATTATGTCTCGAAAGATAGACACAAACAGGGAGGGTTTCATGTCGTTCCGCGAAAAAAGCGCCTGGATATCAGTACTTTCGATGTCGGGCATCTATGGCATCTACTTCTGGTCGGTCATTCGCCATGGGTCACAGGGTGGCCACTTTCACTTCGGTGGGCTACTGGGGACGATCATCGCGCTGGTCATCGTGCAGGTGGTGCTGACGATCGTGGTGGCCATCTTCTCGCCTAAGGATGCGCAGGCTCCGCGCGACGAGCGCGACAAGATGATCGAACTCCGGGCGATGCGTGTCGCTTACTCCGGACTTGCGACGAGTGTCGCGCTCGCCGTCTTTTTCGGCGCGTTCGATCCTCCGATCGTCTTTAACGCGAACTCACTCTTATTCATCCTGGTGACAGCCGAGATCCTGCGATGTTCTTGCCAGATCATTCAATACCGGCGTGGGGCGTGACATGAGCGTGATTCGCAACGAAATCCGACGGCTGCGCTTCGAGCACGGCGAGATGACGCAACAGGAGTTGGCGGACAAAATCAAAGTGACCCGCCAAACCGTAAATGCGATCGAGCAGGGAAAATACTTCCCCTCACTCGAAGCCGCATTCCGCATTTCTGCCGTGTTCGGCAAACCATTAGAAAGCGTCTTCCACTATTCGCCGGACGAATAGGCGCATTGGCAAACGCAACAACCTATTTCGAACTTAGACCATATTTAGACGATGTGAGGACTGGACATGGAAACTCTGAAAGTCTCTTTGATCGCTTCTTTGATTGGAAGCGCAGTTGGCTTGGGCTCATGGATATTTGGCGCCGGGCGAATCCTCTGGCCCGCTCATCCGCAAATGGCCTGCTTTCTGCTCACTCTCCTTGTGACGATCGTGGTTCAGATTATCTGGCCACGACTGATGGCAACAAATTCAAACTGGCGACTCACGAGGCCCTGAAGGGGCTCTTCCACGATTGTGCGAACATTGCGGAGTTCTTCAGCATTCTGTTCAGCATCAGCTTGAAGCCTGCGCGGCGGAGGTAGGACGCCAACCGGAGTACCACCCGAATGCCTTGATGGCCTTGTCGCTTGACGTTGTCCCGTCTGACTCGGTGACATTGTAGATATCGGGCTCGCCTCGGGTGACGGCCAGTTCGGCCACCTTGGCGGCAGCATCAACGTGTACGGATCCGGGTGCGATGGGGGCATCAAATCCCGTACCGGGGCCGTAAATCAACCCGTATCGGAGCACAATCCCTTCGAGCGGCGCCTCGGTGACCCGGCATTCAGTGACCTGGCGTTCCAGGCTAAGCACTCCCTGCACTGTCTCGCCATAGACCGGATGGGTGACCGGCAACAGCGGGTCCGTCTCGCGGTGCGGTTTTGTGCCCTCCTCATCGTCATAGATGAAAGAAATGCTCTGGGCGATTAGTCGTCTAGCACCGGCATGCCGGGTGGCGGCAACGAGATTGCGCGTGCCAACATCCCGCAGGCGGGCATTGCGCGCAAGTGCGGCCGTCATCTTGCTCGCTTCCAGCGCGTAGGGCAAGTCGGTGAGCTGGTGGATCACGACGTCGGGACGGATCTCGTCCAGATGATTCCGAAGAGCATCCGCGTCGAATACGTCGACGACGACCGGCTCGACACCAGCCTTCTTCAATTGCGTGGCCTTGTCCACGGATCGGGTGGAGCCGAACACACGCCATCCGTTCTCCAGAAGCAGGGGGGCGAGGCGCCGGCCATCGCGCGGAAGCGCCGGCAAGGAAGATGCAGGTAGTCATAGTTATTTTTCGGCTTTCATCGTTCGGCTTTCGTCGTTGCGGGAAGTTGTCGACTCCGAGTCTGGCACTCCCCAATCGCAAGGTCAATGAGCCCTAGGCCTGTCAGGAACAGATTCTGGCGGCTGGCCACCCGCGTGAAAGCTTTCTTGCTACACTGCCTCCACATGCCCACCATGACCTACCTCGAAGCCATTCGCCAGGGAATCTGGGAAGAGATGGAGCGTGACCCCACCGTCTTCTGTCTGGGCGAGGACATCGGCATCTACGGCGGCGCATTCAAAGTCACTGACGGTTTCATTGACCGCTTCGGGCCGGAGCGTGTCATTGATACTCCGATCGCCGAATCGGCGATCGTCGGTGCGGCTTTTGGTGCTTCGCTTACCGGATTGCGTCCCGTCGCCGAGTTCCAGTTCATGGATTTCATCGGCTGCGCTTTCAACCAGATCGTCAACATGGCTGCGAAGTCGCACTACCGGTGGGGAGCGCCGGCTCCGATGGTCATTCGCGGGCCGAGCGGAGGCAATGTCCACGGCGGTCCATTCCATTCGCAGAATCCGGAAATGTGGTTCGTGCACGCGCCCGGACTCAAAGTAGTTTGCCCGGCAACCGCCTACGACGCGAAGGGCTTGATGAAAGCCGCGATCCGCGATAACAATCCGGTGATTTTCTTTGAGCACAAATATCTCTATCGCCGGATCAAAGAAGAGATTCCGGGGCCTGATTCCCCAGATGCCGATTACATCGTTCCGCTGGGCAAAGCTAGAGTGGCGCGCGAAGGCCGGCATCTCAGCGTGATCACCTATGCCGCGATGCTCTACACGGCGCTCGAAGCCGCGGAAATTCTGAGCAAAGAAGGAATTGAGCTTGAAGTGGTCGATCTGCGCACGGTCTCGCCGCTCGATCGCGAAGCGATTGCCACAACTGTGAAGAAGACGAACAAAGTCATCATCCTCCACGAACATGCGCGCACGGGAGGACTTGCCGGAGAAATTTCGGCCATCATCAACGAAGAAGCGTTCGACGATCTCGACGGTCCGATCGTCCGACTGACGTCGCTCGATACGCCAGTTCCGTTCTCTCCGCCGCAGGAAGAATTCTTCTTGCCCAAGGTCTCTGACCTGGTGCGCGAAGCGCGGCGATTGCACGCTTACTGAGCCTGCAATTGGCGATTATCTGCTCCCACGATCTCCACTCGGTTGTTATATAAAGAAGGCAGAGGATTCACCGAGGGTCGGAAATGCGCAAGTTCATGCTGGGAGTTGTCGTCACCGTCCTGGTTCTGGCGATTGTCGGTCTCGGCTTTGCCCTGCTTGGATTTCTGCCAACCCGCGCCAACAGGAAGCCTGCGGAATTGGAGCTCCATCTGGCCATGAGTGCGCTCGACAATTCCGTGGAGCGCCATGCGCAACATATCAACAATCCTGTTCTGCCGACTGACGAGAATCTGATCGAAGGACTCAAGATCTACACCATGAATTGCGCGGTGTGCCACGGTGGAATCGATCGCCAACCTTCAACCCTGGCCAATTCTTTTTACCCCCCTCCGCCGAATCTCATTCTCAATCCGCCCGACGACCCGGAATGGCACAACTACTTCGTGATTCGGAACGGGATTCGCTACACGGGAATGCCCGCTTGGGACAAGACTCTTTCCGATCCTGATATTTGGAAAGTTACGGCGTTTCTCAGCCGCATCGGGAAGCTGCCACCTGCGGTGCAGGACTACTGGAAGAACAGCAGCGGCTCAACTCCGCCGAGCGGTGAGCAAGGGCACGAAGAACACAAGAAGTAGGAGTTCGGCTATGGCTCTGTCGTTGCCGCGCTCGCGCTATCCGGGCGGATAGCTGAAATTGACGGTAATCACGGTTTGCGTTGAAGCTGCGTGGCCGTTCAGTGTGTAAGGCTGAAAGCGCCACTGCTTCACGGCGGCAATGGCCGCTCGGCCCAGGATGAAGTATCCGCGAACAATCTTCAGATCCTCCACGCTGCCATCGCGCGCAATCAGGGCCTGCAGCACGACCGGCCCATGCAGTTTCTGGCTCAATCCTTCGGGCGGATAAACCGGATCAACGGTGTGCAGCAGAAGCGATCGCGCCGACTGTTCACTTAGCACGACAGGCTCGTTGACTGTCTGGATTTCGGGCTGCCGCAATGGAGCCGAAACCGGCATCATCTGCGCCCGGATTCACGGTAACGACCACGGGAGGGGCGATGGGGGGCGAATTCCTCATGCTGTCGGGAATCACCGCAACGTGCGCCTGACGAACTGGAGGCGTCACCGGAGCCTCATACACTGGCGTTGGTAGCGGAAAGTCAAAAGCCTTGGGCAATGGGATGCGGGTTTCCGTCAGGTTCGACTCGGTCGCAGCCACTTCCAGCTTGTCCGCGGGCGCATTGGAGTTCGCAGGGGTTCGGCTGAAGTAAGCATCCTGTTGCGCATCGCTGCTCGCCGAGCTCACTGGCAAGGCTCCGCTTTGGTTCATGTAGAAGAGAGCCGCGAACGATTCACGCAAAACGCGCGATGCTCCTTCGTGCGTGTGTGACAGATACTGGATGGTGTCGCGCGATCTCCACAGGCAGAGCACTGCGATGAGCGCGATCACTGCTGCGACCGCGAAGCGTGGGTTTATCTTGTGGCCAGCGTTGCGAGGTTCGTATTCAGTCTCGGCCGCGGCATTTTCGTCAACTTCGGCTGCGGACACTTCCTGACCGTTTTCAGGCTGGTCCTCGTGAGGCTGCGCTGGCTCATTCTCGCTGGCAGACGACGATGGCGCGCCTTCCGCCTTAAACTCCGATGGAGCGGCGGGCGCAGCGGCATCCTGCGCACTCAAGGGCTTCATCTTCTCGCAAGCTTTGGCCAACACCTCTTCGGCTTCGGCGATCGAGATTGGCCGGTAAATCAGGAACTCAAGCCGATTGTCGTGCATCTCGGCGGAAGTCGGTTCGTTGTCGACGATGGCAATGCCGACAGCTTCATTGTTGCAAGCGGATTCGCGAGCTCGCTTCAGCAGGAAGCTGGCTTCCGGCTGATCATTCCAGTCGGGAATTATGCAGGAAAATGGCCTGGTTTTTGCTTTTTCGATGGCGGAAAAGATGTCGGAACAAACTTCGAGACGGATTCCGGAGCTCTCGCAAGCCGCCGTCATGGCGGAGTTCGTCTCAGGACTTTTCGAAAACAAGAGGGCGCGGAAAGCCATCGCACCTACAGCTTACCGGGATCGAAAGGAGCTCGACAGGTAACCAGCGTGTAGTCCCTTTGTGGAATCAGGCCAACCCTGCACAACCTTAAGTTTAGGCAGGGCGCGAAGTGACTTCCGTAACCTGCGGAGCGCTTGGCGCCAATCGTCAGATATCGAACGCCTTCGTGGAGAATCCTTGGCGAAGCTCCTGATGCTTCTGCATTTCCTGCAGCCGGTCTTGGATCTCCCGCTGCCGATCCTGGAATCTCTTCTGCAGTTCCTTCGTGCGTTGCTCCTGCTCCAATGAATGCAGCGCCTGCTCCAGCTCTCTTTCCATCAGGGCCGGACTGAGGTGAGCGAGTTGATCCGCCTGACTGACCGCCTTCTCCGCCTCGGCAGTGAACTCGTGAAGGTCGAGGCTGTCTTCCATCAGGCTGCCGGAGTCTTTCTTTTCCGGAAGCGGGAGGGTCAGATTCTGCTCCCGCTTTTCACGCATCACGGTGACGTTTGCGTTGCTGCTCGACGAACGGAGGGCGTGAGTAAAGTCTGAAGTATCGTGAACGGGCTGATCATTCACTTTGACGACTACGTCTCCGGCACGAAAACCCGCCTTTTCGCCGCGGCTGCCTTTCTCGACCGAACGTATCAGCACGCCGTTGCCGCCTTTGACGCCGAAGAAGTCGCCCAGTTGCGGCGAGATGTTCTCTACCATTAGTCCGCTGCGCGCGGACTGATGTACCACGACCACGGAGACGGGCAGATCGAAGTCCGGCATATTTGGCATCTTGGGTATGTCGATCTTGAACTCGCCGCTCTTCGGCTCCCACTCCATTGATTTGTGGCGATCAGCGAGCTGGACCTTGATGGTCATCGGTTGGCCGTCGCGGCTGATTCCGAGCGCGACGACTCGGCCCGGCGGAATTTCTTTAATCATGCGGCGCAACTGCGCGGCGCTCTCGACCGCGGTACCGTTCAGGCTCACGATGACGTCGTGTTCGTGGAGGCCACCTTTGCCGGCTGGGGCATCCTGGTCGACCATGGTGATTTCCGCACCGTGCTCTTCTTTCAGCTTCAGCTCGCTGAGCCGCTCGGCAGAAACATCGGCAATGTCAACGCCCAGATAGGACTGCCCACCGCCACCTTCGTCGGAACTGTAACTCCAATCCCAGTTTTCGCCACTGCGATCGTAGTTCTCCACCGGTTGTGCGCTGGAGGCCAGGGAAACGCCGAGAGTGAAAAGAGACATGCACAACAGCAAGCGATGAAGCATACGTCCCTCCCAAACAAAACCCGCCACGCCTATTGATTCACGCGGCGGAAGTTCACATTTCCAGAATTTGTTCGCACCTTCAGGACCGGCCCGCCACCGTTAAGCTGACCTTCTGCGGTTACGGTCTTCGGACCCCACTGTCCGCCTTCGGTGGACACGTGAATATCCTGAAAATCGCTGCGAATGGTATGGCCACTCGCCATCTCAATTTCCGCGCGAATGGAGATCTGCAGATCATTCGCTAGGTATACGGTGATGTCGCCGGCTGAAGTCTCTAGTGTGGAATTGCTGCGATGGTCGGCACCGGAGAGTAGTTTGACGATGATTCCCCCGGCCGAAGTTTCTGCCTTCACCGAGGTCGCGCCGTCCAGTTGAATGCTGCCGCCGCCGGTTTGCGCTTGCACGCGGCCTTTGGCGGAGGCCAGACGAATACTGCCTGCACCAGTTTCAATATCTGCTGGCCCGCCGATTTCGCCAAGGTCGATACTTCCGCCGCCAGTCGTGGCTTTTACGTTGCCGCTACATTTCTCGACGCGAATACTTCCGGCGCCCGTCTGCAGCACCGCACCTTGCAGACCGGAGAGAACGACCAGGCTGCCACCACCACTCTCCGCCCTGATTTCGCCCTTCACCGATGCAATCTTGATATTCCCGCCGCCGGTTTGGAGGTTCACGTCGCCCTGCACGCTGCCGACATCGATCGTGCCGCCGCCAGTCTCTGCCGTGACCTCGCCGCCGATATCATCGAAGTGGAGATTTCCTCCACCGGTGGTCAGCTCGACCCGACCCACAATGCCGGTCACGTTTACGTTGCCGCCGCCAGTCTCAATCTTGGCTGAGTCCACATTCCGCGGCACGTTGATCACAAAATCGTCTGAGCATCGGCGATCGCGTCCGCTCGACTCGGCCACGATCCACGCCGTGTCTCCCCTGACGACAGCATTGATACGGTAGGATTCGAATTCGCGGCGCGCTTGCTGCTCCGAAGAGGTATAAGCCTTGCGATGAATGACGTATGTTATCCCCGCCTGCTGTCCGCCCTGAACCCGCACCGAACCTGACGCCAGCTTCGCCCGCAGATTCTTTGCGGCCGCAAGCGTTCCGGTCATTTCTTGAACCCAATTATTGCCTTCGCGATATACCCGAGTTTCCTGGCATAGCGCCAGGGACGCCAGCGCCACAACGACTACTGTGATGCCAGCGAGTTTGATTGCCTGCTTCAATGAATTGCCTCCTTGACTGCTAACAAAGTCGTTAGTCGTTCGCTGCTCGTCTAGTAATAAGCATTTGCTAACGACCAGCGACGAACGACCGCCGACTCTCCCTAATCCATCTCTGGCATCTGTGCCAGCATGGCGCGAGCCTGCGAACGGATCGACGGATTCTGATCGGTCTGTCCTAACTTGGTCAGCACCGAGCGCACGTTGCTATCCGCTTTCATCGGTTCCACCAGCCGCAATGCCTGCATCCGGACACCTGAATTCGTGTCGCTGATCAAAGCCCGTAAAACTCCATCACGCACTTGCGGATCCTGCCGCACAAAACCACTCAGCCCATCCAAAGCTTTCAGGCGCACACCGGGGTTCGAGTCGTTTTGCAGGGCATACATCAAGGCCTCGCGCACACGCGAGTCGTCAGGAGCCTGCGTCAGCAGATCCACCGAGTCCATCCGGACTCCCGAGTTGTAGTTATTGCGCGCCGCGAACAGCAGCAACTGCTGGATGCGCTGATCGTTCAACGAGCCTTGCGCTTCTTGAGTAGAAACTGTGTCGTATTTGATGCTCACCTGATTCGAGCCTGGCTCCTGTGTTACCGAGCGGATTCCTGTGATCGCCGACGATTCTAGCGGTTGGACCGACGAGCCGTTGCCGCTGTTGGAACCAATCGAACTCGTCACTGTGCCCGAGTCACTGCGCCCTGCCAGGAAGTTGTACGTCGCGCCAATGCCACCACCAAAGCCAACAATGAAAATCACTGCTGCCAGAGCCGGAGCCATTCGAATCTGCCGCAGCCAGAGTGCCGGATCGAGAATCAGCCGATGCCAGAAGGCTCCGGGACGCGTGGTTTCGAGCGCTTCCTGCAACCGCATGCGCGAGGCGGCCAGCAGGTTTGGAGTCGGTTCTGCCACCGGCATTTCCGAAAGCGTCGCGTGGAACTTGCGTGTCGCCTTCAGTTCCGTGGCACACTCCGGACAGCGCGCCAGGTGCTGCTCCACTTCATAGCGAGCATCGTCTTCCAGCTCGTTGTAGACGTAGAAAACAATATTCTGTCGTACCCAATCACATTTCATGTTCGTATCTCTTTGCAAAAATAAAATTCGAAATCATCGCATCTCCGACAGCGCGGCACGCAGTTTCTGCGTCGCGCGAAACAGCGTGTTCTTCGCCGTCTCTTCCGTGGTGTTCAGCATTTCGCCCACGGTGCGCAGCTTGAGGCCGTGATAGTGCTTCAATTCGAAAACCATGCGCTCGCGAGGAGTGAGCGCGGTCAGGGCCGATCCAATCTTCTTGCCCAGTTCCCGGCGCATGAGGTCGCGTTCCGGATTCGCCCCGGAACGTATATCCGCAAACTGCTCCAGGCGGCTGTACTCTTCGCCGGAGGAATCAATTGCCACCGGAGCTTCTTCTTTGCGAACGTTCTTTTTCCGCAGGTGATCGAGGCAAAGGTTGGTCACGATCCGGTAGATCCAGGTGTAGAAGGAACACTCAAAGCGGAAACTACCGAGATTCTTGTAGGCCTTGAGAAAAGCCTCCTGATAAACGTCCTGGGCGTCAGACTCGGAGCCGGTCAGGTGCAAAGCGAGGCGCAGCACCGACTGGTCGTAGTGACGCACGAGTACCTCGAAGGCGGCACGGTTGCCCTGTTGCGCCTCCCGGATCAGACTCGTATCGTCTATGCGGTTGCCCTGCGCTGCCAAAGAGCCCCTCTGATTCCCATACGACGTGGGGTTCTGGTTGCCGCCCTGTTCCGCCCGCCCTTGTCCGTAGCTAGGTCCGTAACCAGGACGGTAGTTCTCGCCAACCGGAATTGCTACTGCATAAGAATCGGCCGGCATTGTCTGTCTCTATCCCCTACAAGTGTTCAATCCTTGCCTTGCAGAGAAATAGACGGGATAGCCGCCGGAACGTTAGCAAATTATAAGGAGTTGGCCCTTGGTTTGCTTGACAGTGGGAAACAGCAGTTGTGTTGTCGGGGGACAGGCACTCAGAACTTCAGCCGCATCTCGTTCGTGGGCTCGAAGCCCAGTTTTTCGTATAGGGTTCGCCCCTCAGTGCTGGAGTGCAAATTTACGGCCCGAAACCCGTGCTTCTTGGTCCATTCCAGAACCGTCAACATGACCTGCCGGGCAACGCCGCGGCGGCGAAATTCCACTTCTGTATAGACATTCAGAATCACCGCCCGTTGCGTGCAAGGGTCGTGCGGATTTGCCGGCCACGGACACAACAGCACGCCGCCACCTCCGGCAACACGGCCTGAGCCGTCGACGGCCAGCCAGTGCCGATATGACCCGTCAGCCAAAGTTTGCGCCAGCCATGGCTTGGCAACTTCAACCATGCGATCGAGCTCCTCGACCGTGCCTTCGCCCATGTCGCGAAACATCGACCGGCGGTGATGGAGAATGATGGCTGATTCGCTCGCAGTGGCTTCTCGAATCGTGATCGTGTCTTGCGGTTCGCTCATGAATTCTCCACCGGCGGTGCGTTATGCGCGTCTGCCCGCGGCCGTGTTTCTGCTTTCTGCGGCTCTCAGAAGGTACAATAAACAGAGCTGAGGGACCAGATTTCATGTACGAAGTAACCGTGGAAGACACTTTCGCAGCAGGGCACTACCTGCGCAATTACAAAGGCAAGTGCGAGAATCCGCACGGCCACAATTACAAGATTCGTGTGACCCTCGCCGGGGCTGAACTGGATAAGGCCGGATTGCTTCTCGATTTTAAAGACTTGAAAGAAGTGATGAAGCACACGATCGAGCGCCTGGATCACCAGATGATTAATGATGTCGAGCCGTTCACGGTTCTCAATCCGTCCGCCGAAAACTTGTCCAAGTACTTCTATGACGAAACCAACGCTCGCCTGAAGAGCGTGACGAATGGGCGGGTCAGGGTGAAAGACGTCACGGTGTTTGAGACCGATACGACTACGGCACGCTACAGCGAGTGAAACGAATCGGGTGATCGGATCATCGGGCCATCGGGTGACCTAAGAGCTTTTGATTTCGATGGTCCGATGGCCCGACCACCCGGTGACCCGATTGCTATTTCCATGCAGATCACCGAGATATACAAGTCGCTTCAGGGCGAATCGACCTATGCCGGGCTGCCGTGCGTGTTCGTCCGCCTGACCGGTTGCAACCTGCGCTGCTCGTGGTGCGATAGCGAGTTCAGTTTTTACGGTGGCAAGAAGATGACCATCGACGAGGTTCTGGCCGAGGTCGCTCGCCTCAGTCCGAATGGCGGCCTCGTCGAAATCACTGGCGGCGAACCGATGCTGCAGGAGCGTGACGTCATCCCGCTGATGGAGCAACTCGTGGACGCCGACTATCAGGTCTTGCTTGAGACCGGCGGTGAACGACCACTGGCACGAGTCCCGAAACAGGTCGTCAAGATTGTGGATGTGAAGTGCCCGCATTCGGGAGAACCGAACACTTTCGCTCTAGAAAATCTGAAAGCGCTTCGTCCACGTGACGAGCTCAAGTTCGTTTTGACGGATCGCGCCGACTACGAATTCGCCCGGGACTTCGTGGTGGATCACGGCTTGGATGAGCGTGTGAACGCCATCTTATTCTCGCCGGCGTTCGAGAAAACTGCCTCTGGTGCGCGCGATACTTCGCACTGCATGATCGATCCGCAAGAACTAGCAGAGTGGATTCTCGCCGACGACGTTCCCGCTCGTCTCAGCCTGCAAATTCACAAATTGATTTGGGACCCGGCTGCCAAAGGCGTGTAGACAGTGATTGTCAGACGGCGATGCCGTTTTTCGCGGGCAGGCGGTTTTCCGCCCGCAGGTGGGCGACCACCAGCCGGATATCGTTGAAACTCACGTACGGCGGCAATGCGTCTTTTATATCTCGGAGTTGCTCGACTCCTTGTTTCAGACATTCTGCTTCGATCAACGGCTGCGCATCGGGAGAAATCCACTTTTCGTTCAACTTCACCTGACCCGTCTCGACTAGACTGGCCACGGTGTTAACGATGGTCGTCACCTGGCGCGCCCGAATGCGTGCGATCTCTTCAAAATTACAGCCCTCATTCAGCAATCGAAGTGTCTGTTCCGCCGGACCACTCTCAATCGCGGCGGGCTTCGCTCGCGCTCCGTCTCCGAAGTTTCGGATCGCCTGCAGGATCTCCGCGCCGTAGACTTCGGCTTTCCTCTCGCCGATCCCTGCCACCTGCTTTAGCTGCGCCAGATTTGCGGGACGGCGGCGACACAACTCCTCGAGCGTGCTGTCATGGAGAATCATGAAGGCGGCAATGTTGTTCTCCCGCGCCATGTTCCTGCGCCACTCGCGCAAGTACTCGGTCAGAGCCGTATCCGCCTCTCCCAACGGCGCAGCAGCACTTCTTCTTGCGGTCGCCGAGAGCGAACGATATTTGGACGGGAAACTTTTGCTGCGCGCCTCTGATTTCGCTGGACTCTGAATTTCACAGGTCAACCAGTCCGGCCGGGTGCCGCAATTGTCGCAACCGCCGCAGCTCTCCCACTTCGGAGTTTCTCCAAAATGTTGATCTTGTATTCCTCGCAAGGCACCGCGAAGCACATGTTGAGGAAATTGCCGGGGAAGCTCAGCGAATTCTTCGGATAGACGAAGGGCTGGCCGATCGAATACTTGAAAGCCATCGCCGCCAGCGTCGGGATCTTGGCGATCATGCGCATCGAGGCGATCATGCGCTGCTTGGGATCGTTGATGTCGGTGAAATGGTGATAGAATGCCGCCAGCGCGCCGACCGAGGCAACCATCACGGCCATCGGATGGGCATCGCGGCGAAAGCCCTGGAAGAACCGCGCCATCTGCTCGTGCACCATGGTGTGGTGGATCACGCGGTTGTCGAAGTCGGCCTTCTGCGCCTTGGTCGGCAATTCGCCGTACAGCAGCAGGTAGCAGGTTTCGAGAAAGTCGCCGTGCTCGGCGAGCTGCTCGATCGGA
>CAVRYB010000021.1:0-18929 GCA_963725295.1 uncultured Acidobacteriaceae bacterium | reverse complement strand
AGATCCGACCACTTCAGGTCTGGCTTACTACACGTATTCGCCTGCTGACAACTGCACCGGCAGCTGCATCGTGATCACGGCAGCCTCAACGCTCGATCAGAACGGCTGCGCAGCCAATCCCAAGAACTGCTCCATCGTGAAAGCAACTCCGGTTCAATCGCGGGTGAGCGGTACATATGGATTCCGGTTCTCCGGATACGACAGCAGCGACCATGCTGTGGCGGTGATTGGTACTTTCACGGCCTCGGCGAGTGGCAACGGCATCACCGGCACGGAAGAATTGCTGACGGCAAACGGACCCTCCGGGCAGAACCCGATTTCGATCACGGGCGGTTCCTACACCCCCGCGTCGAGCGACCCGATCAATTCCAACAACGCCGGCAAGCTCACGCTGACGTTGCCCGCCGGAATTTATCCAAATCAATTTCAAGTGGTTCTGGACGCTGCCGGCGACCTGGAGATGATCGAATCGGACGGCCACGGAGCGGGCGCAGGCATCGCGCAAATCGTCGCGTTACCTGGTGTTTTTAAGAACATCCAAACGTTTGCGTTCGGCTTCAACGGCGTGGACGCGGGCGGCAACCGGGTGGGCTATGCCGGGCTCTTACCGATGAGTGGCAGCGGCACAATCAGCAGCGGCCAGATGGATATCAATGACAACGGTACCAACCTGTGCGGCACGACCGGATGCAATGTGACAGGCACATATACGGCCGACGGAAGTATCAGCGGGCTTTGGCACATGACGCTCACGACCACCGAGCCGACCGGTAACGTGACCCAAAGTTTTGATTTCTTCATTTCTGCCGGAGCCTCCGGAACCAGTGGCAAGACGAATCCGCTGACTTTTTATGCCATGTCGACCGACGCGGTCACCACTAATCCGGCGGTTTCGGGAACCATGGTGTTGCAGGATTCCACGCAAACCTACAACATTGCAGCCTTCGCTGGTACGTCTATTTCGGCTCTGACGGGGGTGGATGGAGCGAGCACCGTGGTCTCGCTGATCTTTGGCAACACCGACGGCAAGGGCGACCTCAATGGTCAGTTCGACCAGAACGATGCTGGCACTGTTCTCTCGGCCATCATCTTCCCCGGTACCTCACAATCGCCATCGCCCTACACCTACGCGGCCAATTCTTCGAATAACGGACGCTACACCTTCAACATGTTGGGTAATCCCTCGGCGAAAACGGTCGTGGCCCCGATTCCGTTTGTTCTTTATGCCAGCGGACAAAATCGCGGATTCCTGCTGGATCAATCGAGTCACGCGGTGATGACCGGAACCATGAATCCGCAGGGCGCGGGTGGTGGGTCTTTCGGAACAGTGGAATTGCCGGGCACGTTTGGCGCGGCGACCACCAGCATCGGCAATCCCTCGGTCGGGCCGATCGCGGAGAACCTGCTGCTGGCGGGCGCGGCCACGACGATGAACGCGATGAACGTACTGTGCGGCAACGGCACCGAACCGAATTGTCCGCTTTCCGGCACACAGTATATGGGCAATCCAGGTGATGTGGGATTGACAGGAAGTTATAACTTGAATGGGACCGCCGGCGAGGGCGTGGGCACCATCGCGCTCACCGTTCCCGCGACGCAGACGTTCGCCATCTACACTCTGGATACGTCTGGTTGCGGAAGCAAGAGCGTGCTTTGCGCGATTACCAGCTTCTTCATGATCGATGAAACCACGTCCAACAAGAATCCGGCGATCATTTTCGCGAAGGAATAGGACCTAATAGCGAATCCTAGGTCCGCTGCCCTTCTTTCATCCGTCACGGTTTGGTGCCGGCAGACGCTATCGGCCGTTCAGGTGGCCGCGTTTCGCTTCCGCCCATCCATCCCCGCTCCCTCACCTGCTCCTCATGCATCCTCCGCAAGCGCGCAGCCATGATGTTGCGGCGTCCCAAATATCCCACGATTTTCCTTGGATTCGCTCTCTCGACCACCGGCAGCCGTCCAATGTCGTGACGCAGCATCTTGTCGCTCGCGTCTGACAGAGTCTCATCCGGATAGGCCACCACTAGACGCGACGTCGATGATCCGCTGTCTCGAACGCTTGCCGTGCCGCTCGGTTCACGATCGAGCGCCCGCAATATGTCGCCGCGCGTAATGATGGCTTCGAGTTGGCCCTGGTCATCGATGACCAGCAGCGCCTGATGACGGCTTACCTCCGGCTCGCGTCGCCCGATCCGCTCGGCCAGTTCACCAACGCTCATCTTCGCCGACACGGTCGGAGGGTTGTCGTCCATCGTCTCTGCTACTCGAACCTGTTGCAAGATGTCCGCCTCGTAGTCGGAATGAATGCGGAGGCCTCGGCGCGCCAGTTTCTCCGTCATGATCGAGGCATGCGGCATCAGCAGCATGGCAATGCCATCGGCAATCACGCTCACCAGCATCAACGGCAAGACGGCGTTGTAGTCGCGCGTAATTTCGAAAGCAAAGATGATAAAAGTGAAGGTTGCGCGGGACGCCGCGCCGAACACCGCTCCCATGGCGACCAGGGCAAACGCGCCCGGCGAAAGATGAGCGGAGGGAAAAATCCGATTCAGCACCATCGCGAATGCCCCGCCCAGGGCCGCACTCGACATGAACATCGGAGCCAGCAACCCGCCCGATGTTCCCGAGCCCAGAGATACAACGAGCGCCACAGCCTTGGCCAGCATCACGACCAGCAGCAGATCGAGCGCGAGACGCGCATTCAGAATGTCGCTGATCGTGTCATAGCCGACGCCTAGAACTCGCGGCACGAAGTATCCAATGACGCCGAGGCCGAGGGCGCCAATTGCAGGCCACCAGAGTTCGTCCACCGGCAGTTTCTCAAACTGATCTTCGGTCCAGTAGAGCGCTTTGCTGAAGGCGACGGCTGCGAGGCCGCACAGGCCTCCCAGCAAGAGGTAGAAAGGCAGGGCGCGAGGAACGCTGAAGTCCATGGCTGCAACCTCGAACATCGGACCGCTGCCGAGCAGTTGCAGATGCACGGCCGTCGCCAGCGTGCTCGCGATGACCAGCGGGATGAACGAGCGTGATTTGAATTCAAACAGCAGCAACTCGATCGCGAGAATGACTCCGGCGATCGGCGTGTTGAACGTCGCCGACATGCCGGCCGCCGCTCCGCACGCCAGTAGTACTTTGCGTTCGGCAGCTGTGGTGTGCACGATCTGCCCCACGAGCGACCCGAGCGCGCCGCCGGTCTGAATGATCGGCCCTTCCGCACCGAACGGACCACCTGTCCCAATGGCGATGGCCGCCGAGATCGGCTTTAGAATGGCGACCCGCGGCTGAATGCGGCTGCGATTTACCAGCACCGCTTCCATCGCCTCGGGAATGCCGTGGCCCTTGATCTTCGAACTCCCAAACTTCGCCATAAACCCGATGACGATTCCGCCAAGGACCGGGATCACTATCACCCACAACCCGAGATGATTTAAACGAGCGCTGGAAAAATCAAAAGAGACTCGATGAAAGAAGAACAGATTGGTGAAGAGTCCAATCAGACGGTAGAGAAGGTAAGCAACGACTCCAGCAAGCAGGCCGACGCACGCGGCGAGCCCTGAAATCAATACCATTCGAAACTGCGCCGGCGCGGCCAGGGCGTCAATACTTTCCGCCCCACCAGCAGCATTCAACCCGTCTTCAATCACGGACATTTCCTATTTCCTTTCGGGCCGGCGGGTTTGATATGTTCTCAGCTGTTGAGCAGCTTCCGCTTCCGTCCGGCGGTATGTAGAACACCTTCCAGTGCGCGAATCAGCGCAGGTCCGTCCGCCATCAACTCCGCCCGGTGATGCACAGTCAGTTCGTGCAACACCCTCTCACCCTTGGCGGTCAGCCGCAGCAGAACCTCGCGCCGGTCTTCACTGATGCGATCACGCCGGCGCACGACAAAGCCGGTTTTGGAGAGGCGATTCGCGAGTTCCACGGCGCTATGGGGGCGCACCTGCAGGCGCTCGGCCAGCACTCCGATCGTGGGCCGTAGACCCGCAGGCAGTCCTTTTAACGCAAGGAGCAACTGATGCTGCTGCGGCTCCAGCCCGGCCTTTCGGGCAGCCGCTTCGCTGAACCGCAAAAAACAGCGGATCCGGTAGCGCACCTCTGCCAATGCCCGGTACGCCGACACATTCATGGTTTCCATGTCTCGATTATATCGGCATACGACTTACATATATCGTATTACGATATATTGTTACACGAAAATACTCATAGTATCCAGTGCAGGGGGAGTTCTTCGGGCGATGTGGCGAGGACTATTTTTCGTGGATTATGGTTTTCGCCGTGGCCAGATTATCAAAGCGATCATAGACGCGCACCACGACCACGTGATCGCTAGCGACGTTGTTCACCATCGGGGCGGGCGCGACCTCCGGGGGCGGAATCGCCAGCTGGAAGTCGTACTCTTCCCTCTTTGCATCCGATAGCTGCCCAACCGGCTCGACGAACTGCCAGTCGCCGCCATCGAGTGAATACTCCGCCCGCTTGATCACCGAGAACGAATCGGTGGCGCGGAAACGAACGCGGATCTGCTGTTTCTCGATCGCTGCTGCCAGACCGTCGATCATCGGAGAGGTGCCATCCACCTCGAAGCGCGGGCTCACCTTTTCCGCGTAAAGCGCTTCTCCCGGAGAATGCGACGGTGCATCGGACGCGATTACCTTCACGGTATAACCTCCGTCCGGCAACAGGTTGGCGTCAAAAGAGTAGTAGCGATCGGAGAGGTCAGACTTCAACAGCAGCCAGCGCGATTCGCCGTCGCCGCGATAATAGACGGAATAAACCAGTTGATCGTCGTTGTCGTCGTGCGCCTGCCAGCGAATCCCAATCGAATCGTGGTCGCGAATGGCCGGCGGAGGAGGATCGAAGCGAGGCCCCGACGTCGACGGCTCTGTGCCTGTCACATGCGGGATCGGCTGATAGCGATAACCGGGTTGCACTGTGATTTCATCAATCTCCGGCGCCACGTTCTTTGGCAGATAATTCAGCAACACATCGTCCACGCGCGGACCCGGATTGCCGGCGCGAAGCACAGCCTTCCACTGCACGAAACGGGCGGGCGGAATTTTGAGTTCGGCTGCGCTAGCCAGATCGATACGCGTCCAACGGCTCCAGTTGCGGTCCGGGTTATCGACGTTCCCACTGCGTGCATAAAACTCGAGGCTGGCATTGCCGGAGCCACGCACGCTGGCGCGTCCCCAAAGCGAGAAGACGCGGGCATCGAACACGTCGCTCTCGTACGTGCCCTCCGGCTCAGAGCCGGGGCCTAGAACAAATATCTTCCCGAGGTTGCTGCTGGAGGCGTAGAGTCCGCCGCCCGGAGCAGCGGCAAACGCAGTAATTTGCGTGGCGCTCGCCTTGACCAGGTCGGTGAAATCGTCGACGCCGTTGATGGCAAAGATGTGGCCTCGATTACCGGTCCCCGCGAGCAAACGTCCCTTCGCATCGAAGCCGAGAGCGTAGACAAGATCTTCGTGTGAACTCCACAGGCGGGTTGGCGCCCCGTCTGGGGCAATGCGATAAATTTCGGATCCCCCGCTCGCGCCGACCGCAGGAGCAGGAAACGGCATCGGCGGCGTGGCCCCGGCGGCAGCAAAGTTGACATTGCCCCCAGGCGCAGGAGAGATCGGCGTCGCCGGGCTGATCGTGATAGTAGCTTGCGGCGTCGGGCCTCCGGGTCGTTTATCCCCGGCGCCAGCCGCATAGATATTGCCTGCAGCGTCTATCGCGAGAGCAGTAATCTCTTTTTTCGGAGCGCTGTAGAGAACAAAAGCTTCGCCATCCGGCGCGATGCGATAAACAAGGCCGCTGCCATCGGAACCGGCGATCAGGTTTCCCTTCGGATCGAGCGCGAGCACGCGAATATGGACTTCGTCGCTTTTGAAGAATAGCGAGTGCTGTCCGTTCGCGGAAACTCTATAGATTTCTCCCTGGTCGCCAGTCGCGACGTAGAGCGCACCCGCATTGTCGAGCGCCATATTCCAGATGTACTTGGCCTTGGGGTCGAAGTAGGGTGTCCAGTTCCACGGCTCTTTCGCGCCACTCTTCGGATTTGGCGGTTCGAGCCGGTAGACCTTGCCGTCCGGAGCCGTGGCCGCATAGACAACGCCACTCTTATCGACGACGAGGGACTGCACCTGCAATTCCTGTGCCTCAAAGATCGCTATGCTCTGGCCGTCGGGCGTAATGCGATAGACGCGCGCCGGGGACCCGCCAGCGGCATAGATGTTGCCGGCAGCATCGGAGGCAATCGACCACACATACGTCGAGGGCGTCGTTGCAAGCGTCTTGAACGCCGGAGCGAGTTCAAGCCCGCCCTCGCTGCGGAGAGCGATGCCTTTGGCTGTTCCCTTGGTCAGTTCCTCAAACTTGGATTGCTCCCATGTGCGCGTGCCCTCAGCGAGAGCGAAAGTGGAAAAGATAAGAAGTGATACTAGCGCGAGCGTTTTACGGGACAAATTCATACCTCGTCTTTTCATCTTAACTCTCTGTCATCTTGAGGGGAACACTGCCATCGACGTAGCCGATGGCCGTGTGGAGTCGAACGACCCCTACGCCGTCACTTCTGCCAATTCCGCAACATGGAGTCCTCCCCGTGCCACCGATGTGTCTTCGCGGGTCAGACACATTGCGAGAACGCCTTGAAACGTTCATCGTCGCGCAAGACTGTAGGGGTCCTTCGACTGCGCGAGAACTCCACTTCGTGGAGCTCTTGCTCCGCTCAGGATGACAACGTTGTGGAGGATATTTACTTTACGTTGATGGTCAGCATCTGCGCGCCCGAGACGACATA
Organism: uncultured Acidobacteriaceae bacterium; assembly: GCA_963725295.1. Taxonomy (GTDB): domain Bacteria; phylum Acidobacteriota; class Terriglobia; order Terriglobales; family Acidobacteriaceae; genus Acidiflorens. The sequence continues at coordinate 12,145 of CAVRYB010000021.1, read as the reverse complement.
GTCGAGCGAATCGGTAGAGGCCTCGCTGACCGACGAATCTGCGAGCACGACCATGTCCTGCGTGCCACGCATATTGTCCATGACGTTCATCACGGAGAGCGGCAGGGTCGGCATCACTTTGTCGGCAACCATGGCTTCCGGGTCCGATTCGATCAGTGAGACGTACACGCGATCATTCGCGTGCTCTTTGTTGAGCAAAGCGATCGTCGGAGCCAGGCCGAGTCCGCGATTCATCATCGGCGTGCCGCGATGAATGCGATCGAGCGTGTCTCCGTCGCTCACCAGGATGCGCAGAGTTCCCTTCGCAGCGGACGTCGGAATCCGCATGGGAATCTGGCGCACGATGCGCTCGCCACGATAAGGACGGATCACCGTCTCCACCATAATTTGTTCGCCGGGACGAGCCTCGGTCACGTCGGTACGCGATGTTTCGAGGCGGGCAGACCGGCGCTCACGGACGAGGTCGAAATCGAGTTTCACGCCCTCGACATCTGGAGCGTCCAGCGGATTGCTGTAAATGCGTCCGAAGCGCTCGCCGATGGTGGCGGCGGCCAAGGCCGCTGCGGGCTGTCCGTTATCTTGCGGCGCGAACATATTGCTCAGCGTCACCTCGGGATAGCCCTTGACGCTGAGCACGCCCCGCATGCGATAGGTGATGTCTTCGCCGTATTCGTTAGTCCCATGCAGCGCGTTGAAGACCGTCGCAGCCATGGCCAGCGGGCTGAGTCGCGCATTGTTGAGGACTTCGTAGTGGAATTCCTTGATGGCCGCGTCGTCTCCGCGAAGGTGCATGGCCACGGTGACGGGAATCATTTTCGACTCGTGGCCGAGAAGACCCATGATGCCGTTCTGGCGGTCCTGCACGAAAGCGCCCACCGTTTCGGTCGTATTCACGATCTTGAAGGCATTCATCGGCGAAGGCAGCGTGGCGAGAACGGTGGCCTTCGTCATCGGCAGATCAACTTCACCGAATTGCAGCAGCGGATGTCCGCAGGCTAGCAAGCGCTGGGGATCGACATACGTCACGGTGCAGGTGGCAGCGATATCCATATCGCCGCGTACCAATACAGCACTCACCGCCGAGCCCGGTACAATTGGTTCAGGCTGTTTGCGGTCGCTCGCGGAGCCGATGCCCATCACCGGCACGATTCCAACCGCAGCGAATTGCGATGCGTAGCGCTGCAAAGTGTCACTGGAGAATCCGTTGAATACCAACGGAGTCTCGATCGGCGTCAGATAATTGCTGTAATTCTGTGCTGGAAGCGAAGAATTCTCGCCTGGGCTTGCCGTCTGCGTGGCGCTGTGGCTCGAAGAGTCGCCCGTAGCGAAATTCGCGCGCAGCGGCGCCGGACTTGGCCGATGGTCGAGCGCATTGATCTCGAGCATTTCTTCAATCGGAGTTACGCCCGCAATCGGTTCCTTCGAAAACTCGCCGATTCGAAACGCGAGAGCACCGGCAAGCTTGCCGTCGAAATAGACAGGGCTGCCGCTCATGCCTGCCACTACACCGGTATATTCCGGCTTGGTCCCATGCAGACGCACTAGGATAACGTCGCCCTTGGGGCCGTTCACGTTGTGCATCACGCCGAGAACTTCGACGTCCATCGACTCGGGGGTCACGCCCTGAAACACGGTGAGGGCCGTGCCTTTCATGCCCTCGTGAATCTGTGAGAGCGGCATGATCGCGGGAGGATTATTGGCGAGCGGCGGCCGGCTCGGCGCAGACTGTGCGTGCATACCAGCGGCGGAGACGAGAAACAAGAAGCAGGCGAGTGGACGTACAGCTTTCCCCATGCGTGATGCCCCGGAGGGTCAGGTCGTGACCCAAGTACTTTATGACTCCGCGCGCTTTCAAAAAGGTCTTGCCAGGAGAGGTGCGTTTCTTACGGCCAGCAAAATATCCCAACCGCAGAGTTCTTGCATCTATACTAGCATGGAGTTTTCGAGGGTTCCCCATGATTTCTGTTGCATTGAGCGCGAAGAACCGCGCCCACATGACCTTCCGTAAACAGCTGATCCTGCTGGTGTTTTTCCTTGTCTGGATTGGCGCATCGACACTGGCCGCGTCCGCCCAAGACACCTCGCAGCAGCCTCCGGCGAATCCTAACAAGCAAGACGCTCCGCCAGAAGCTGGCGGACCGCAGAATGACACCGGGCCATATGTCATTCCGAAGAAGAAGGACGCTCCCCCTCCGCCAGCTCCGGAGAAACCGAAGAAGATCGAGGGCATGCCCGATTATTCGATCAAGGTCGATGTGCCGCTAGTCAACCTGGACGTGCTGGTGACGACCAAAGACGGACAAACGATCCCTGGGCTGAAGCAAGAAAACTTCAGGATTTTTGAAGACGGCGCGGAGCAGAAGATTTCGACGTTCGAGCAGACAAAGGCTCCGATCACGGCCGTGCTGCTGGTCGAATTTGCCTCGACGAACTACGACTTCATGGTCGAAGCGCTGAATGCCTCGTACGCGTTCGCAAACACTCTGCAGAAAAATGACTGGGTCGCGGTCATTTCCTATGACATGAAGCCGCAGATCCTGGCCGACTTCACGCAGGATAAGCGCGCCGTATACGCGGCGCTGAATCAACTACGCGTTCCTGGGTTTTCGGAGACAAATCTTTTTGATGCGCTGTTTGACACGCTCGACCGCGTAGACCGTATCGAGGGCAGGAAGTACGTCATTCTTGTGACCACAGGCGTGGATACGTTCAGCAAACTCACGCTCGACAAGATCATCAAGAAGATCAAAGCCACGAAAGATGTCACAATTTATCCGATCAGCGTGGGGTTTATGATGCGCGAATATTGCGAGGTTCATCATTGCCGGACGCGTGGGTTCATTCCGGTCGGCAACATGGACTACCTGCAAGCGGATAACGAGATGAAGACGTTCGCGAGTCTGACCGGCGGCCGCGCCTATTTCCCGCGATTCCAGGGTGAACTGCCGAGCATGTTTAACGACATTGGCGCCGACATCCGCAATGAGTACAACATCACTTTCCATTCCACGAACCCGAAGCAGGATGGCTCCTATCGCAAGTTGAAGGTCGAGTTGCAGGCGCCGGACGGCGGACCGCTCAAGGTTCGCGATCAGAAGGGCAAGGATGTGAAGTACATCGTCTACGCGCGCGAAGGGTACACGGCCAAGCACACGGTGGAATAGGCAGAAGATAATCGGGTCATCGGGCGATCGGATCATCTAAGTGAGACCCTCGATCACCCGGTCGCGATCCCTAGGTCGTTTGCTGCCTTCACAACTCCCGACTCCCGATCTCTCGATGGCCCCCGCCTGATTTACAATCTTGGGTTCCCTTAACAGGAGAGAGCCCGTGATCCCACGCTATACCCGGCCTGAAATGGCCCGCATCTGGAGCGACGAAAACCGCTTCCGCACCTGGCTGGCGGTGGAAGTCGCCGCGACCGAAACCCTTGCCGCGGCCGGGATCGTGCCGAAAGAAGCCGCAAAAGCAATTCGCGCACGCGCCGACTTTAACGTCGAACGCATTTTCCAGATTGAGGCCGAGGTCAAGCATGACGTCATTGCCTTCACCACGGCAGTAGCTGAGATTGTTGGCCCACATGCTCGCTGGTTCCACTACGGACTGACGTCGAACGACGTAGTCGATACCGCGCAGGCGCTCCTGATTCAGCAGGCGTTCTTCGCAGATCGCCGGCGATCTGGAGCGGTTGGCAGAAGCCCTCGAACGGCGGGCGTGGGAGTTCAAAGATACACCGATGATCGGACGCACGCACGGCGTCCATGCTGAGCCGATCACCTTCGGTTTCAAGATCGCAAACTGGTATTCGGAGACGCAGCGCAACATTGCTCGCTTCCAGGCGGCGTCTGAAGACCTGCGTGTCGGCAAATTCTCGGGAGCGGTGGGAACGTTTGCACATCTCACTCCAGAGCTTGAAGAGAAAATGTGCGCGCGGCTGGGACTGAAGGCGGCAGCCGTATCGTCGCAGGTGATTCAGCGTGACCGTCACGCCCAATATCTGGCAACGTTGGCCACGATCGCCTCGACGCTCGACAAGATCGCCACCGAAATCCGACACCTGCAGCGCACTGAAGTGCGCGAGGCCGAGGAATATTTCAGTGAGAAGCAGAAGGGCTCATCGGCGATGCCGCATAAACGCAATCCGGTCACCTGCGAACAGATCTCTGGACTGTCACGGGTGGTGCGATCAAATGCGCAGGCGGGATTCGAGAACGTCGCCCTCTGGCACGAGCGCGATATTTCTCACTCGTCGGCCGAACGCATCATCATTCCCGACTCGACCACGCTGGCCGACTACCTGCTCACCAAAACGGCAAATTTGATTGAGACCATGTTCGTCTATCCCGAACGCATGAAGGCCAACCTCGAAAGCACACACGGCCTCGTCTTCAGCGGACAACTTCTGCTCGACCTGGTCGAAAGCGGTGTTTCACGCGAGGACGCCTATCGCCTCGTGCAGAGTCACGCCATGCGCGCGTGGAAAGAGGATCTGAATTTCCATGAGCTGATCTTGAACGATCCCGAAATTCGCGCGCGCGTGCCGCGGGCGAAGATTGAGCACGCATTCGATCTGAAACGTCAACTCAGGAATATCGACAGGATCTTCGCACGCGTGTTTGGGAACGCGAACGGAGCTAGGAAGAATTCCCCAACTCCCGGGAAGCGCTCAAAACGGAAGAAATAACGCTGCAGGCTATAACTCGACGATCAGCGCTCGGAAGGTCTTGGGTTGCGCACCAGATCCAGCAATTCAATCACCTGCTTCAGCTTTTCCTGGCTGACGTGGCGGAACATCTCGCGGCTCCGCTTCTCAAGCGGTCCATCGATCTCGCGCAGCAGTTTCAGCCCGGCTACGGTGATCTTTCCATAGATCACGCGGCGATCTTTTTTATCACGCGTTCGCTCGACAAAGCCGCGGTCTTTTAAGCGATCGAGCAGACGTGTAATGTCAGGATCGTGCGTGATCATGCGCTCGCCGATCTCGCGGCAGGGCAAACCCTCGGCTCCCGCTCCGCGCAAAATGCGGAGCGCATTGTACTGCGTGCCGGTAAGGCCATATTCCTTCAACCACGCTTCGACTTGCGCTTGCATCGCATCGGCGGTTCGCAATAAAGAAAGATAGGCTTCCTGTTCCCGGCTCGCGAACGGGACAGTTTGTTTCAGTTCAGCTTGCAGACCACTGGGCATAACTGGAGATTAGTCGTTATGACAAGCATGTGTCAATAAGTGGCTGAAAACCACCACTTTCGCCGTTGTAATTCTTTGTAAAACCCGCATGCCTACGCATCCCGGCCAGAGCGAGAGGCATCTATTTAACTAACCGGTTAACACGTGGGGAACCGGAATTCCAGTAAGGATGGCAACTATGAAAAAGCAGGGATTTGCAGGAATGATTGCAGTGACGCTTGCGTTGCTTGTCCTGCTGAGTATGACTGCCATGGCCACCACCGGCCGGTACGACGAGCAGATTCAGCAGGCAGTCAGCCAGAAGATTCATGACGCGAAGCAGTTGCAGAGCGTTAATTCGAGTGTCGAAGACGGCATCGTGACCCTGACGGGCACGGTCAACCTCTATGAGGACAAGCTCGAGGCCGCCAAGAAAGTGAAGAAGCTCGCGAACGTCGCCGGCGTTCGCAACGACATCACGGTCGCGGGAGAAACCATTCCCGATAGCCAACTTCAGCAGAAACTGGCGAAGAAGCTGGCTTATGACCGGGTCGGATATCGCGACAACGCGTTCAACTACATTGCCGTCGATGTGAAAGACGGCGTTGTGACCATGAGCGGCTACACGGTGTGGGACGTTCCGAAAGACACGGCCCTCGCCATCGTGGCGCGCATGCCTGGCGTCAAAGATGTAGTAAACGACGTGAACGTACTGCCGGTATCGACGTTTGACGATTCGATTCGTGCGCGCACGGCGCGGGCGATCTATCGCGACTCGGTGCTCGGCCGCTACGGAAGCGATCCGGTGGATCCGATCCGCATCGTGGTCGACAATGGACACGTGACGCTGTACGGAACGGTCCAGAGTGCGATGGATAAGACTCTCGCTGGAATGCGAGCGAATGGCGTCTCGGGTTCGTTCAGCGTCGAGAACAAGCTAACGGTGAATTAAGCATCAAGCAATGAACACAGACGATTGAGTCTCTCTCCTTGGGCGCGACGTAAGCCGTGCCCTTTTTTATTAGAGATCCAACTTCCACTCACGCATACGCAACCTGTTGTCGCCTGCCAGCGCAGGCCGCCAACAGCGAAGCCGCCGCTAACGTCAGATAGAGAACCGGGGAACTCGAAGCCGGCGACGTACCCATGAAATCAAGACCGGGAAGTTGATGCAGTGGTCCAACGTACCACCACACGGTATAGAGCGCCTCAAAGAACTTGGTCGATCCGCTCCAGACGCCAAGGGCAAGCGCCATGCTTGGAATGAACAACGCGCCAGCGAACCATCCGGCCGCGGCATGCCAGTCCGAACTGAGCAACAGTCGAACGCCCGCGCCAGCGCCGGTCGCGATCGCAACCAGTACGCCCGCGGTCCATATGGCAAGCAACTGGCGATAGACGACTCGTTCAGCGGAAAAGATTAAGGATTGTGTGGCATGGCGTGACTCGCGGCATCCCATTTGCGACCAGATCAAGACCGGCCAAATCCAGGCAGCAAGCAAGACTCCTTCCCTGGCCGGGGCGTTCGGCGATGCGAATTCGGCCACGAGAAGGCCGACCGCAGCCGTGTGCCACCACCAGCGCAGTCCTTTGAGCATCAGTGCGAGTTCGGAAAGGACCAATCGGGCGAAGCGGCTGCGTCCGGCGGGAATGAACTGGGTGAGCGCGGCATATCCAAACGACCGACCCGGATCAACCGCAAGAGCAGGTACTTCGGCGAACAAATTCCTGTTTTTCTGTTTCTTTTCTTTGGCGGTATCGCGTGCCGGGTCGAAACGATGGAAAAAGACAGACGCCAGCATAGCGACTCCCACTCCGACCGCGATCCACGTCAGGCGCGAGGCCACCAGATGCCAGTTCCAATCGACGCCGCTCCACAGAAACGTATGGGAAACACGATCGCTGCCGATGGTCAGGCTGAAACCGGAATTATTACCGCCAGGATTGAGCCTCTCCAATGCCTGTCGTGTGCTCGCCGCGAGAACATGAATCCCGGTTGCGTCGTCGAAACCACTCTGCGCTCCCGCCGCAAGACCGAACGTCCACACGAAGAAATAGATGACGTTGCCTACTCCCCCACGCAAGACCGGCAAGGTCTCGAATAAGACAGCCAGACTGGCGGGAACAAACATCGCCGGCAAGGCAATCAACAAGAACGGTGACCACAACTGCCAGAGGGAAATCGGCCGCCCTTCCGGACGCAACCACTGCATCGCAATCGCAGCCATCATCAGCACAGCTACCATGCAGGCCAGCACTGCGAAATTGCTGACCGTCTTGGCCACGGTATAAGACTCTTTGCGCATCGGTGTTGCCGCGAGAATTCTTCCCACTCGCGTCGTCGAATCGCGCTCAATCGAATTCTTGACCACGTAGAATCCGAACAGCGACAGAAACGTCGAGCAGCAGACCGCCATCGCCATGCCGATCCAGGCCGAGTTGTACTGGCCACGATAGCCCTCCCCGACGCGCACCACAACTTTCTCGGCGGTTATCGCGTAGGCAAGATACAGGGCGCCCGCGAGCGTCATCAAAAAACTGTAGCGGCGCACCCGTTCCAGAAAGTCTGCCTTCACCATGTGATAAAGAACATGAGCCGAATGGTTCATGCGACCGCTCCGGCACGATGCTGAGACAGGCAAAACAGGTAAGCGTCTTCGAGAGTCGGCGCAACCGCGCTGGTTCCCTTGGGCGGCTGCGAAGACAGCAAGCGGACGTGGACGCCATCGCTGCGGCGCGAAGTGTTGCTGATTAAGTACTGATTCTTTGCGGCCTGCAGCTCCGTGCTGGGTACGACCCACTCCCAGACTTTCCCCTCGACCGCAGGCAACAAGGCCTCGGGCGCGGCGTGGGCCACTAACTTGCCTTGCGAGATGAGCGCGATGTCAGTGGCGGTTGCTTCGACGTCTGACACGATATGCGTCGAGAGAATGACGATGCGATCGCCTGAGAGATCGGAAAGAAGATTACGAAAGCGAACCCGCTCCTCCGGGTCCAAGCCTGCAGTCGGTTCATCCACAATCAGCAGTTTCGGATCGTTCAGCAGCGCCTGCGCGATGCCGATGCGCTGGCGCATGCCTCCGGAAAACCCACCCAGCGGCCGTTTGCGCGCATCGGTCAGATTAACCAGATTCAGCAGTTCATCGATGCGGCGGCGCGATGTGGCGGCATCGAGTCCCTTCACGGCGGCCAGGTATTCCAGAAATTCGACGGCGTTCAAGTTGGGATAAACGCCGAAATCCTGCGGCAGGTATCCGAGTACACTGCGAATCGCATTTGGATCAGTCGCCAGATCATTGCCGTTCCAGCGGATGGTGCCGCCGGTGGGCCGGGTAATCGTTGCCAGAATGCTCATCAGCGTCGTTTTGCCCGCGCCGTTGGGGCCGAGCAGTCCGAGAATTCCCGAATTTAGTTCGAGGCTGAAATCCTGCAGCGCCAGCGTGTTAGCGCTATACCGTTTGCCGACATTTTCGATGGTGAGCTTCACGAAGCCTCCGAGCGTTGCCCGCTGTAGTGGATACGAAGGCACACCGCCTGGAGTTCCGTGGTTTGGGATCTTGTGCCGAACTTGTGGCGTTAGTTGGCTTTGCGGGAGTGCACCAATTTCAGGGCATCGGCCTGAAGGATGCGCTGGATCTGGTGTTTGGCGTGCACGGTCCAGGGGCCGGTGGTGTCGAGTTTCACGTAGGCACGCCAGTGTTGCAGGGCCTTGCGCGGCTCGCGGATCTTCTCGTAGGCAAGCGCGATGTTGTAGTGCGCGTCGGCATAGGTGGGTGCGAGTTGGATGGCGGTCTTGTAGGTGTTGATCGCTTCCTCGACGCGTCCGGTTTCGTCGAGCACGTTGCCAAGGTCGAAATAGGCAAGCGCGTAACGCGGGTCAATCTGGATCGCCGAGCGATAGTGCTTTTCCGCAAGGGCGTACTCCTGACGGTTGTAGTAGAGCGTGCCGAGATTGATGTGGGCGGCGGCGTGAACTGGGTCCATATCGAGCACCTTCAGGTAAACAGCAATCGCCTCGCTCTGCGTTGAGGGATTCTCTTCCAGCATGATCCCGCGCGCAAACAAGTCGGCAACATCGGTAATCACCAGTTCCGGTCCGTTGCGTGGCGGGCTGGTGACAACCTTACTTCCTTCGGACGAGAAATCGAACATGAACTGCCCGGCAATCGGTTCAACCAGACGTCCTTGATGGCGGAACGCAACACGGCGTCCGTTCCGGTAAGCGCCCGCCTCCAGCAGCGGATTTTCCATGCCCGCCACCTGTTTCTGCATCGCTTCCAGCGACTGGCGGATCACCGCCGGACGAACCCGCTGCGCACACAGGTCGCGCACTTTCTTGATCTGCACGAGAGAAAAAAAAGAATACTCTTCGCTTGCCGTCACCAATCCGGCCTTCTCCCAGGTTTGCAGCTGGCGAGGAGTGAGCCGAAGTATGCGCAGCAAGTCGGCGCGACTATAGCGGTACACAGAGTTAACCTCATAGTAATTATGGGGAACCCTTGCGCGGAAATGCAAGTAGCTCCAAGTGGAAGGCTGTGGAGAACAGGGCCGAAATGGCACGAAAGTGGAGGTGCACTCCGAGTTTGCCGAATGGGAACGAAACTTATCTGACGCTCGGGAATCGCATGAGATATGCCGCGCAGGAATTTGGTGCTGGGACTGCCGCACGAAGTGTTCCGGTCGAGGCAGTCGTGCATAATGGTGCGGGGTCAACTTTGGCTCAAGAGCGCTCTGAGGAACGATGCCGGGAAGATTGAGTGCGCTGGATCGTCCAGCCGAACAAGCGAACGAGGCCATGCTGATCCGGCGCATCCGGAACGGAGAGCACGAACTCTTCTACGAGTTGATCCGTCCGTACGAGCGCCGCGTATATGCCGCCGCGTTTGCCATTCTGCGCAACGAGGCCGATGCTGAAGATGCCGCGTCCGAAGCCATATTGAAGGCTTTCAAGCACATCCGCCAATTCCGCGAGGAAGCACGATTCAGCACATGGCTCATCCAGATCGCGGTCAACGAGGCGCGTATGCGACGAAGAAAAGCACACGCCAACATCATGGAGCCGATTGCCGACCGGCAGGACGAGGAAGGTAATTACGTTCCGCGCGATTTCGCCGACTGGCGTGAGATTCCATCGGAGACGCTGGAGCGCAACGAAGTGCGGCAGAAGCTCGCAGAGGCTCTGGCCGAGTTGGGACACATCTATCGCGAAGTATTCGTACTGCGCGACATGCAGCGTTTGAGCATCGAGGAGACTGCGAAAGCGCTCGGCATCTCGACCGCTTCGGTGAAGACCCGCTTGCTGCGGGCACGCCTGATGTTGCGTGACCTGCTCGCTCCCGGGCTGGGCGGAGCATGGAGTGCGACCAGCAGGCTGTCTTTCGACAAGGGGGCCAAGCCATGGTAGTCAACTGCGAACAAGTGTGGCAGGAGGTTTCGAACTATCTTGATGGCGAAGTCGAACCCGGTTTGCGGCTAGCAATCGAAGACCACGTTCGCGGGTGCAAGAAATGCGCAGCGGTGGTCGACGGCACCCGAAATCTAATTGAGTTGTACGGCGATGAACGAATGCTGGAAGTACCATTCGGCTTCAGCCAGCGTCTGCACCAGCGTCTCGACCGGCAAATTGACCAGCAAATGACGTCGTCCCGCAGAACGTTCCTGGGATGGATGGTTGCGACCGCGGCTGCCTGCCTGCTGTTTGGCGCCATCGAGGTGACTCGATCTTCAGTGTGGCGCGGAACGGAACTGCGCTCGGAACAAGCCCAGCCTTCGAACGGCGTGCCTCCCGACATGCTGGTGGTTGTTTCCGAAGACGGCAAACTGTTTCACGTCGCAGGATGCGAATACATCCACGAAAAGAACAAACTGCGAACCATGACTGCGGCGGAAGCGACACATGAGGGATATGCACCGTGCATCCGATGCATGAGGAAGTACCTGATCACGGGCTGATTCAGCAGGCCCGGTTCTAGCTCGTTGGGAGCCGCCCGATGCTGCGTGGCCCGAAACTTTTCTCCCGCTGACGACTCTATTCAATAGGCGCTCAATCTTGGCTGCCTTGTGAAGGAGTTCGTTATGTCCACATTTATATCTCGCATGTCCGCGCTTTTCGCGCTGATCACCCTCGCAGGGGTAGTGGCCTGCAATGCCGGAGAACATGCAACGATGATTCCGGCGCCCGCCGCAGATGCCGCTTTGGCATCCAGCCCGTCGCAGCAAACCGCTGTCATTGCCGGGGGCTGTTTCTGGGGTATCCAGGCTGTCTTTCAGCATGTGAAGGGTGTGATCAGCGCGACTTCCGGTTATTCCGGCGGCGAAGCCAAAACAGCGGAGTATGAGCGGGTTAGCGATGGCAACACCGGGCACGCAGAATCGGTGAAGATCGTTTACGATCCGTCGAAGATTACCTACGGGCAACTGCTGCGCATTTTCTTTTCTGTTGCGCACGATCCTACTCAACTCAACCGCCAAGGACCGGATACCGGCACGCAGTATCGTTCGTCGATCTTCTACGGGAGTGATGAACAGAAACGAATCGCCGAGTCCTACATCGCGCAACTCGATCAAGCGAAGATCTTCCCACGTGCGATTGTGACCCAGGTTGTGCCGCTCAAGGCCTTCTACCCGGCCGAGGCCTATCACCAGAACTATGCGGCGCTGCATCCTGACAATCCCTACATCGCCTACAACGATCTGCCGAAAGTCGAGCACCTGCGGCAGCAATTTCCTGAGATTTATACCGGGAAATAGCTCCCAAACCCTTGAACCACAGAGGACACTGGGGAGCACGGAGGAAACCATGCTCGGTGGTCCCCAGCCGACGTTGCGGCCTTCCGGCTAGAACGAGACTTTGAGCGTATCGAACGCCGCTAGCGGCTTGGTCGCCGGAGCCGACGCATTGGGAACGGCAAAATACTCTACTAGCATATGGCCTGCCGTTATCGTGATTCGCAGGTATCCGTGTTGCGAGTCGCAGAAA
>CAVRYB010000020.1:0-14957 GCA_963725295.1 uncultured Acidobacteriaceae bacterium | reverse complement strand
TGCGGGTAAACGCGAAGGTGACCGCGTGGTATGCAAATTGAGTCCAGCGCATTCTGGCTATGAGTTGCTGAAATCGAACGGGCGCCTCGAATCGGATCTGTTGGATCAATTGAGCGACGTGTTGGGAGGCAATGCCGGCACCAGTGCTGGCGGCAAGTCCGGGGAGAGCAATCCGGTGATCGCGACGCAGCCAGATAGCAGAGCGGAACCTACCATTTCCGCGCCGTTGCCTCGTTTGCCCGATTCTGGGATTGGGTTTCCGTCTTCGATGGGCGGCTTGTCGAGCCGCGAATTGGCGGACACGAAAAATGCGCCGAGCGCCTCTGAGCAGCCAGCCACTGGACTACAGGCAGAGGCCGCGAGCCTTGAGGAAATTCTTAAGAATCAGGTACATCCAAAAAATCTGGTGGCGATCAAGAAATCGGGCACTCCGGTGGTTGCGACTCCCAGCCTGAACGGCAAGACTCTGTTTCTGGCCAGCGCACAAGACGAATTCGAGATGCTGGACTTCGGCGACGACTGGGTTCATGTGCGAATTTCGGGCCTTTCACGGGGATGGATCTGGCGAACGAGCCTGGAAATGCCGGAGGGCATCGCGGACGTTCCGACAAACAGTGGCACAGCGAAGCCGGTGGTGGCTGATCTGTTTCAAGTGAGTCGCGAAGAAACGGCGCCTTTTCCTGGTGATTGGGAACCTCTTCGCGGCAAAAGTGTGAGAATCATTTCGGTGCAGAAAATCCAGGAGAATGAGAAAGACAGCGGGGCGCAGGCAAAGCTGGAGTTCGCCAAGTCATTGCTCGACAAGAACTATGCGGACCTGGCAGCGAAGTCAAAGGAACTGGCCGGGATCGTATTCATATTCGATTCGATTGATGGCGGTATGATTGCTGCGACGCTGCCGACAGTGCAGGAGTGGAAGGCGGGCACATTTTCGGACGCGGCGCTGTGGCACCGCTGCTATTTTGATCCTCCGGAAACTTTTGCGATTGCAAATGCGCGGGGGGCGGCGAATAGGATTTTGTTTGGCGGTTGCCAAGGAATTGATTTGGTGCGAGCATCGAGTAAACGCTCCTTGCCCGGCCACCTTGATGAGTTTTGGCTTGACATTGAACGGGCGGCACGGTACCAATGCTGTCTTTTGGCGTTGTGTGTTGGTGGGGATTGATCACCAGTTGTTCACGATGACTGCCGGATTGAACTGAACCGCCGGAGGAAGGCGGCAGGTGCGAGCGGCACGTGTGGGGTCCAAGTTGCAAAATTTCGTCTCGCTGCTGCGCGATTACGCGGAACTGACCAAGGCTCGCATCACAACGCTGATCGTGTTGACGGCGTGGTGCGGCTATTTTTTTGGCGCTCACCGCATGGGCGCGTCGTCGTGGTCGTTGGGTTTGTTCAACGCGCTGTTGGGAATTGCACTGGTTTCGAGCGGTACGGCGGCGTTGAACGAAGTGCTCGAGTATAAAGTGGACGCGCGGATGCGCAGAACCGCGCTCCGTCCCTTGCCCGCGGGACGAATGACACGGACGCACGCAGCTATCGTTGGACTGGCATTGACACTCGGCGGATCGTTGTATCTGGCCGTCTTTGCCAACTTACTTACTGGCCTGTTAGTTTTTCTGACCGCTTTGGTGTATCTCGCTGCTTACACTCCCCTGAAGAAGATATCTCCTGTTTGTACGTTCGTGGGTGCGTTTCCCGGAGCAATGCCGGTGGTTCTGGGCTGGACGGCGGTGCGCGGGAAGTTGGAGATTGAGACGCTGATCCTTTTTGCCATTATGTTCGTGTGGCAGTTCCCGCATTTTCTTTCCATCGCATGGCTCTATCGCGAGGATTACGCGCAAGGCGACATTCGGATGCTTCCGGTGGTGGATTCCGATGGAAAGTCCACCGTATGGCGGATTCTGGCCTACTCGGCGGCTCTGATTCCTGTGAGCGTGATGCCAGTCGCGTTGGGGATGGCGGGCCGAGTCTATCTCGTGGGCGCTGTGCTCATGGGCGCTGCGCTGTTCCGCGTGTCGATGGGAATGGCGAGCCCGCAACTGCCAGCTACGGCAGCGGCATCGAAGCCCTCGGCTCGAAGACTGCTGCGCGCTACGATCTTCGATCTGCCCGCGCTGTTTGCGCTGATGATGGTCAACGCGGGGAGTTAGTTCACGAGTTCTTCGCGGACTTTCTTCGTTCTAAGCTAATTCCAACTCAATCTTCTTTGCCGCTGGATCGAGTTTCGTGATCCTGAACTTGCGGATCTGGCCCGCTCGCAGCGAATCCGGCTTGGCTTCGTTTTCGGGAGCTCCGCTTTTCCAGCGTGCCTGCAGCATCGAACCGAGCGAAGAAAGATCGGGTTTCGACGAAGCGGCGGGCGCTTCTGTCTTTTCGGTCTTAGGGGCGGCTTCCTTGCCGATCTTGCACGTCGCGATGACACCTTCGCCCAACTCAACGCGGCCACTTGTGCCGGAGACCTCGGTCAATCGACCGGTGACGATGTCGCCTTCTTTGTGGTCGGCTAAATATTCGTCGAGGCCGGTCGGAACCAGTTGCTTCATGCTCAGGCGAATGTTGCGCTTTTCGGTATCGAGCGCGATCACTTGCGCTTTGACTACTTGTCCGGATCGCAGAACATCTTGCGGGTGATTGATGCGCTTCTCCGCGCTGATTTCGCTGACGTGAATCATGCCCTCGACGCCTTCCGCGAGTTGCACAAAGGCGCCAAATTTCGTAATGCTGGTGACCGGGCCTTCAATCACCGTTCCGGGCGCGAATTTCTCTGGAACCGCCGTCCAGGGATCGCCGAGCGCCTGCTTCAATCCGAGAGACAAGCGACGTTCCGCCACGTTCACTCCGAGGATGACTGCTTCTACGGCCTCCCCGACCTTGACGACGTCGGCGGGGGTGCGCACGCGCTTGGCCCAGGACATTTCTGAAATGTGAATCAGGCCTTCGATACCGGGCTCGAGTTCGACGAAGGCGCCGAAATCCATGAGCCGGGTTACGGTGCCACGCACACGCTCACCAGCCTTGTATTTTGCCGCAACGGCGTCCCACGGATGGGCCTGCAGTTGCTTCATGCTGATGGCGATGCGGCGCTTCTCCGAATCAATCTTGATAATCTTCGCTTCGATCTGCTGGCCGGCGGAGAGCACGTCAGACGGTTTAGCGACACGATGCCACGAAATTTCCCCAACGTGGAGCAGAGCGTCGGCACCACCGATATCCACGAACGCCCCGTAGTCGGTGAGGCTGCGGACCTCGCCCTGTACGATGTCTCCCTCTTTCAGTTCAGAGTAACGACGCTCTTTGCCCGCGCGTTCCTCGTCTTCGGCGATGGCGCGGCGGTCGACCACCACGTCTTCATCGTCGACATCGAGTTTGATGATGCGGCAGCGGATTTCCGAATCGACGAGCTTCGCCAGTTCGGCGGCATCCTTTGTGCCGCTGCGCGAAGCGGGCATGAAAGCGCGGACGCCGACATCGACACTGACGCCGCCCTTTACCACGCCGGTCACGGTCCCGATGATGGTCAACTTCTCCGTAAAGGCTTTTTGCAGCGAGTCCCAGTCGGTGACGCGCTCGACCTTGCCGCGCGTGAGTTCGTAGTAACCCTCGGGGTCACGGCCCTTGATGGTCACCTGTATCTTGTCGCCGGGCTTCGGCAACTTATCGGCCGGAAAGGCGGTGAGCGGCAGAACGCCTTCGGTCTTGAATCCGACGTCGAGAACGAGGGAATCGGCCGTCAGGGCGATGACGGTGCCCTCTTTACGCTGATCGCCGGCCGCACCTTTGCGGGAGTGGCTCTGCTCGTACTCGGTGAAAATATCTTTGAAGGATTCGACCGGTTCGGCAGCCTGCGCGGCGGCGTTCGACGGATCGGGCTCAGAAACGACGGGTGCGGACAAGTCTGTGTTGGGAATCTCTGGATTGGTCATGAAAAAGGTTAGAGCCCTGCGGCGTAATCCTGTTTAGCATACCACCGCGGACGGTCGATCTGGAGCGTGCCGAACCGCTTCGGCAGCATTTGTTTGCCGCAGTGTAAACTGTTTTGTGTTTCCCACGTCAAAGACTTAGATGAGATCGGCCCATCGGTTTGCAATCCCTAATCCTCGGTTCCCAGGCTGGTCCCACAATATCTGGAGGTAGTCCGTGCATTCAACATTTGCGGTTTTATTGCTGGCGGCGGCGCTGGCGGTGAGCAGTTCAGCGCAGACAAAAGAGATCGACATTCCATACGAGAAATTTGTGCTCGACAACGGGCTGACCGTGATCGTGCATGAAGACCACAAGGCTCCGATCGTGGCGGTCAACATCTGGTACCACGTTGGGTCGAAGAACGAGAAGCCGGGGAAGACCGGATTCGCGCACCTCTTTGAACATTTGATGTTCGGCGGGAGCGAGCACTCGTCTGGCCGTTACATTGACGTGATGGAAAGGATCGGCGCCACCGATTTGAACGGCACGACGAACGCGGACCGCACGAATTATTTCCAGAACGTGCCGACGTCAGCGCTCGACCTGACTCTGTGGATGGAATCAGACCGCATGGGCCACTTGCTCGGCGCTCTCGACCAGAAGACGCTCGATCTGCAGCGCGGCGTTGTGCAGAACGAGAAGCGGCAGGGCGAGAATCAGCCCTATGGAGTGACGCGCCAGCTCATCACCCAGAATACATATCCCGCGGGACATCCTTATTCGTGGACAACCATCGGAGACATGGCGGACCTGGATGCGGCATCGATGAAGGACGTCCAGGAATGGTTCAAGACTTATTACGGACCTTCGAATGTGGTTCTGGTGCTGGCAGGCGACATTGATGCAAAGACCGCGCGCGAAAAGGTGACGAAGTATTTTGGCGACATTCCCTCTGGGCCTCCAGTAGCGCATCAGCAAGTGTGGATTGCGAAGATGACCGGCACGCACCGTCAGGTGGTGCAGGACCGGGTGCCGCAGGCGCGCATTTATAAGATTTGGAATATCCCGCAGACCGGCACCGCGGAGTCGGACTATCTTGGACTGGTTACCAACTGTTTGAGCCAGGGGAAATCCTCCCGCTTCTACAAGCGCCTGGTGTATGAGGACCAGATCGCGACCGACGCGGGCGCTTTTGTCGATGACCGCGAGATCAGCGGACAATTTTACGTGCGAGCCACTGCGCGACAAGGGCAGAGCATCGCGCAGGTGGAAAAAGAGTTGGATGAGGAACTGGCTCGCTTCCTGAAAGAAGGCCCGACTCCTGCGGAGTTGGAGCGCGTGAAGGCCCAGTACGAAGCAGATTTGACCCGCGGCATCGAACGTATCGGCGGGTTCGGAGGAAAGTCAGACGTTCTTGCCGAAGGCCAGGTGTATCGCGGAACGCCGGAGGCCTACAAAATCTCGCTGAAGCGCGTGCGGCAGGCAACTGCCGAGGATCTGCGCGCGGCAGCTCAGAAATGGCTCTCGGATGGAGTTTATATCCTTGAAGTCGATCCGTTCCCGGAATACACGACGGCTGCGACGGGCGCCGATCGCAGCAAAGCTCCGGATACCGGCACGCCGCCAGAATTGAAGCTGCCGAAATTGCAGAGGGCGACTTTGTCGAATGGTCTGAAGGTGATTCTGGCGGAACGGCATGAAGTTCCGCTGGTGAATTTCACGTTAGCGGCGGACGCGGGATTCGCGTCGGATTCGACCACGTCCCCAGGAACTGCCAACCTGGCGATGCAGGTGCTAACGGATGGGACGAAGACGCGGAACACACTTCAGATCAGCGACGAACTGGAGACACTAGGCGCGACGGTACGCGGATACTCAAACCTTGATCTGTCGTTCGTATCGCTTTCAGCACTGAGCGCGAAGCTCGATCCATCTCTCGAACTCTACGCGGATGTACTGCTGCACCCGTCGTATCCCGAGAATGAAGTGAAGCGCGAGCAAAAGCTGGTGCTGGCGGGGATTGATCGCGAGCAGAACACGCCAGCGACGCTCGGATCGAGAGTGCTGCCGGGGTTGTTGTACGGTCCGGGACATCCTTATGGAAATCCGCTGACAGGTTCGGGGACGAAGGAAAGTGTCAGCAAACTGACGCGAGAAGACCTGGTCAAGTTCCATGACACGTGGCTGCGTCCGAACAACTCGACGCTGATCGTGGTCGGCGACACCACGCTGAAGGAAGTGGCACCGAAACTGGAGAAGTTGCTCGCCGGGTGGAAGGGCGGGAACGTTCCGGCCAAGAACGTAAAGACGGTGCCGATCGCGACGAAATCGGCCGTGTACTTGATCGACAAGCCCGGCGCTCTGCAATCGGTAATTTTTGCGGCGGTACTGGCGCCACCGCGCGCGAATCCGCAGGAGATCGCGATTGAAGCGATGAACGACAGCCTGGGCGGAACGTTCGGCGCGCGCTTGAACATGAATCTGCGCGAGGATAAACACTGGTCGTACGGCGTGCGTTCGGTGCTGCGCGATGCGCGGTCCCAGCGTCCGTTCTACGCGATAGCTCCGGTGCAGACCGACAAGACCAAGGAGTCACTGGTGGAGATGAACAAGGAATTCCGCGGAATTGTCGGCGATCATCCAGTTACGGCCGACGAACTTTCGAAAATTCAGGCGAACGAAACATTGAAGCTTCCGGGATCGCGCGAAACGCTGGATGAACTGGGCCAGTCGGTCGTGGACCTGGTGCAGTTCGGCTTGCCCGATGATTACTACGAGACGTATGCGGGCAAGGTGCGTGCTTTGAAACCAGATGATGTGAGCGCGGCCGCTAAGGAAATCGTGCGCCCTGACAACTTGATCTGGGTCATCGTGGGTGATCGCGCGAAGGTCGAAGCAGGCGTGCGCGAATTGAACCTTGGTGAGTTCCGACTGATGGACATCAACGGAAAAGTGCAATAGCAGTTGTAGAGCGGTTTGAAGTTTGCGGCGGGGAGACGACCGGAAACGGTGCTCCTCGCCGTTTCTTTTTGGGGAGAATCTGGTGGCGGCGGTAGGACTCGAACCTACGACCTACGGATTATGAGACCGTCGCTCTAACCACCTGAGCTACACCGCCACGGTTGAAAAGAAAGGACTTAGCACAGTTTATCAAAGATTTGCTTACATTTGATTCATTGCCGGCTAGATAAGAAGCGCAGCAGAGGGGTCACCTTCGACGAACTCGGCCATTTCCCACATCGATATTACACTAACGGAATCGTGCCTCACCAGCGGAACGAGTGGTCCGGAGCGCTGGCTGCTGGGCGCGACGTCAACGAGATTTCTTCTCTTCGTAGTGAACTTCGTAGTGAACTTCCGAAAGATTCCTCAGGGTCGCCGCCGCTGTTTCGGGCGTGATGTCGCGCTGCGGGCTCGCTAGCAGTTCGTATCCAACCATAAATTTTCGGATGGTCGCCGAACGCAATAGCGGCGGATAGAAATGCGCGTGCAGATGCCACTCGGAGTGGGCCTGGCCGTCGGTCGGCGCCTGGTGAAATCCCATGGAATACGGGAATGAAATTTCAAAGAGGTTGTCGTAGCGCGTGGTGAGGCCTTTGAGTATTTCGGCCAGGCTGGTGCGCTGGGGTGGGTCGAGAGCTGATATATCTCCGAGATGCTGCTTCGCGATGAGCAGAACTTCGAAGGGCCACACGGCCCAGAAGGGCACGAGCGCGACGAAGTGCGTATTTTCGAGCACAACGCGCGACTTGGATTGCGCTTCCAATCGCAGGTAATCGCATAGCAGGCACACACCATGCTTGTCGGCGTATGCCCGCTGCGAGTCTTGCTCTTTTCTCGGCTCATTTGGAACTGTCTGGCTTGCCCAGATTTGGCCATGAGGATGAGGGTTACTGCATCCCATCATCTCTCCGCGATTCTCGAATATCTGAACGTAGTTGATATAGGGCAGGGCTGCCAGCTCGGAGTGTTGTGCGGTCCACACGTCAATCACACCCTGAATTTCGGGGACCGTCATGCGCGGCAATGTGAGATCGTGACGCGGCGAGAAGCAGACAACCCGGCACTGGCCGGCCTCAGACTCGGAAAGAAGCAGCCCACGGCCAGATTCATCTTGAATGGCGGATGACGTATCGGGCTTCAGCGCGGCAAAATCGTTGGTGAAGACAAAAGTGGAAGCGTAGTTCGGATTGCGAACACCGCCCGCGCGCGCGTTTCCCGGACACAGATAACAACCAGGATCGTAGGCCGTGCTCGCAGGAGCGACGGCCTTTTCCATCTGCCCTTGCCACGGCCGCTCGTTACGCTGCGGCGACACCAGCACCCAATCGCCGGTCAGTGGGTTCCAGCGGCAGTGCGGCTCGCCATCGTTGTGGTCGATAGACGTTTTGAGATCGGGAGGCATTTAGGGTTGAACGGTCTCCTCAGTTGGCACGACCTGCGCGCCTTGTGCAGCCTCGCAGATGTAGATCTCCGGGGTGATTCCGGTCTTCTCCTTATACAGTCTCGCCATGTCGGAGTGGAACGATGCGGCGAAATCCCACCGTATCAGAGTTACGGTGCATCCGCCAAACCCGCCGCCCGTCATGCGAGCGCCGTAGACGCCCGGCTGTGACGAGGCCAGTTCGACGAGCAAATCGAGCTCTTTGCAACTCACCTCGTAATCGCCGCAGAGACTTGCATGGGAGCGATACATTAGCTGCCCGAAGGCTTCCGCGTTTTGCGACTGAAGCGCTTCAGCGGCCGCAAGCACTCTTTCGTTTTCGGTGACGACGTGGCGGCAACGACGATAGACGATCTCCGGCAGAGCGCCTTTGTGTATTTCGAGGTCGGCGGTACTCACGTCGCGGAGGGCGCGGGTTCCGGGGAGAAACGCCTGTAGCAGTTTCACTCCGGCTTCGCAATCGGCGCGGCGGCGGTTGTACTCTCCCGACATCAGTTCGTGCCGGACCATGCTATTGCATACCACGATGCGAACGTTTTGAGGGATGGGAAGCAACTGATACTCAAGCGAACGGCAGTCGAGCAACAACGCGTGGTGGGCCGCTCCGAAAGCTGCAATAAACTGGTCCATGATGCCGCAGCGCGTACCTACGTATTGATGTTCCGCGGCCTGGCAGAGCTTGACCAAATCCAAGCGCGGCAGATCAACTCCGGAAATCGACGTCAGAGCCAGAGCAATCGACACTTCCAGAGAGGCCGACGAACTGAGGCCGGCGCCGAGAGGGACATCTCCGTGAATCGCCAGGTTGGCTCCCGACAGCTTATGGCCTGCTTGCTGCAGCGTGGCCGCAACGCCGCGAACGAAATCGCTCCAATGCCTACGAGGCGGCCCGGATAGCTCATCGAGAGAGAAAGTGATCTTCTCGTCGAAACGCTGAGAATAGGCATGGAGAGTGCGATCCTCGCGCGGAGAAGCGGCTACCCACGTGTAAAAGCCGATCGCCATCGGCATGACGAAACCATCGTTGTAATCAGTGTGTTCGCCGATCAGATTAACCCGACCCGGCGCCCGAACAACCTGAGCGCTCGCGCCGAACTGTCTCTGGAACGCGGATCGCAGCCAGGATTCTGGAAACTCGTTGGTTGACACGTATCGATGATACCCGAGGGGGTTGCGGTGTCGAGGGTGCCATATTCCAGTATTGCGCTCACGAAAGAAAAACGTAAACTGGATGCCGTCCATCACATCAGTAAGCAGTACATCCAATTTTCAGTGCCACCAAGGAAATGTAACTCATGAAAGTGATTGCGGTAATTCCGGCCCGGCTGGCTTCGACTCGTCTTCCTCGCAAGATGCTGCGCGAGATCGCAGGTGAGCCGCTGCTGGCTCGCGTGTATCACGGCGTGCGACGCTGCACCTCTCTCGACCAGGTCATCGTCGCGACGGATTCCGACGAGATCATGGGATTCTGTGAGCAGCACGGGTTTGCCGCGCACATGACGTCCGCGGCTCATCGCTCGGGCACCGAGCGGGTGCACGAAGTTTCCGGCACAATTCCGGCAGACATCTACTTGAACGTTCAGGGCGATGAGCCTCTGACTCGTCCGGAGCACATCGACAGTCTGATCGCCGTGATGCGAAGCGCGCGAGTTGAAGTGGGAACGCTGAAAACTCCGGCCGCAGAAATTGATGTCAACAATCCAAGCGCGGTGAAGGTGGTAACAGACAGTGCAGGCCGGGCTCTGTATTTTTCGCGGTCCACAATTCCGCATGACCGTGATGGTGTTTCTCCACGCTACTACAAACACCTTGGGTTCTATGGTTATCGCAAGGCGGCGCTCGACAAATTCGTCGCTTGGCCGGAGTCATCACTGGAGCGAAGTGAACGGCTGGAGCAGTTGCGTTTTCTTGAGAACGGAGTTCCGATTTATGTCGCCGAAACGCCATTCGATACCGTGGGCGTTGATACGGAAGAGGACTTGCGGCGCGTCGAAGAGATATTGCGGAGAGGATAAGCACTCCCACCACGGAACACCGGGGCACGGAGAAGACCTTTTATTTTTCTCCCTGGCTCCGTACTCCGTGGGTGGATTTTGATCTTCCCTGCCGTCAGTGCGCCCTGGCCCAGGCTTCAGCGGCAGCTACTCGCTTGGTAATCGCGGGATGCGAGTGCAATAGCCATTCCACCCAGCGGGCTGGCGTTTTTTCAGCGAGATTCTGCTCGGCTAGTTTGTTCATCGAAGAAATAAAAGGCTCGACACTCGCCACGGACTGGAAACAATAGCGGTCGGCTTGGCGCTCGTTGAACCGCGAATAAGCGTTGAGTGCGGGCATGAGCAATAACGACAGCACGGTTGAGACCAGGATCAGCAGCGGCAGGTTGGCGAAATCGGCCATGGTCTCGAACATGTTTCGGCGTTCCACTGCGAACCGCAAGACTTCATTTGCCAGCCAGAATCCGAAGAACGTGATTCCGGCCTGCACGAAAATGCTCTTCAAAATGTGGCGGTGCACGTGATGCCCGAGTTCGTGGGCGAGCACAGCCTCGATTTCGTCGTCGGAATAGTTATCGAGCAGCGTGTCGGCGAGAATGATGCGCCGCGTCGCACCCAGTCCCGTCAGGGCGGCGTTTGCCTTTTTGCTCTTTTCCGAGAGATGCCACTTATACACGCCGCGCACCCTGGTTCCGGCGCGCTCGCTCAGGACGATCAGGCGGCGCTTCAGTTCATCATTTTCGAGCGGCTCAAATTTGTAGAAGATCGGAAACAGCACGACGGGCGCGAGTTGCGCGAGTAGTACAACTAACGCCAGAAAAACCGCCCAAGCCACCAGCCACCAGTGCTGCGGCGTCTCGCGCATCAGCATGTAGAGCAACTCGACCACGATGGTGGCCATGATGAGGCCCAGCGCGAAGCTTTTGAATTCATCCCAGAGCCAGGAACGGAATCGCTGATTGGAAAGATTGTAGCGATGCTCCAACCGGAAGCCGTAATACTCAAGCGGAGCCCCCAGGGCTTTGCTGATCAGCATCAGCATGAGAACGTACAGAAAAACGGCAATGCTATAGCTCCGAGCCGCCCCGTTGTGTTCTCCGAGCGCTATATCACGCAGCGTGCCTGTCCATCCGGTTGCCAGAAGCACGACGAGCAGGCCGAAGCCAATCGCCATGTCGGCGAGGCCGAGCCACCGCTTGATGCGATTGTAGCGACGCGACTCCGGAGAGTCCGCGGCAACGGGCACAGTTGTGCTGGTAACCATGATTCTGAGTTGAGACTATCCTATCGCGTTCGGAGGCTGGCTGGAACGCGGAAGTACGCTGAAAGCTGCACCATGGTCATGCGAGCCTCACGAACGTTTCGCCCGCTTCGAGAATTTCTTCGACCAGCTCCGGCGTGGCTGCTTCGACGTAGCAACGCAACATGCGTTCAGTGCCGGAGGCGCGGAACAGCACCCAGGCATCGGCTCCATTGCCCTGCTTCGGAGCATCGAGATAGAACTTCACGCCGTCGCGATTTTCCTTGCGCAGAATCGAATACGCACCGAGCTTCGTCGTTCGCGGATCGGCGGCACGGCGGATGGCACCGTTTTTCATCTCGTCGGAAATATGCAGATCGCGACGTCCGTAATAATGTGGGCCGAATTCGCGCTGCAGATCAGCGACTAACTGGCCGAGCGGCTTGCCTTCCTCCGCCATGACATTCGCCAGCAGCAGCGCGTTCAGAATGCCGTCACGCTCGGGAATGAAGCGGCTGTAACCGATGCCGCCCGATTCTTCTCCGCCAATCACAATTTCGTGCTCCATCATTAGGTCGGCGACGTATTTGAAGCCGATGGAAGTTTCATACAGCTTGCGTCCGTACTTCGCCGCGATGCGATCCATCATGCCGGTGGTGTTGAACGCTCGCGCCACATCTCCCGACCATTTTTTGCGGACGATAAGCCAATGCAGCAAGACGGACATGCATTTGTGCGAATCGACAAAGCTGCCATCTTCGGCTACGGCTCCAATGCGGTCGGCGTCGCCATCGGTGACGAGCCCAGCATGACATTTCTCTTTGACCACCGTTTCCTGCAGCATAGCGACGTGCGGAATGATCGGCTCAGGATTGATGCCGGGGAAAAGTGGATTCACTTCCTGGCGAATCGCAACGTAGCGGATCGCGTGCGCGTCAAATATCTTCGCAAGCACGCCGCGGCCGGAACCGTACATGGAGTCGACGGCAAACTTGAAATTGGCACGGCGGATGAGGTCGAGGTCCGCGAATTTCGTAACTGCTTCGACGTAGGCGGGCTTGAGGTCGACCTCTTCAATCTTCGCCTGCTGGCCCTTGGGGGCCGCCCCGGCAGCCAGTTCTGCCTCAATCAACTTCATAATTGCTGGAGTGGCGGACCCTCCGAACTTCGCTTTGAACTTCACGCCGTTCCAGTTCCACGGATTGTGGCTGGATGTGACCATCACCCCGCCGGCAGCGCCCAACTTCTTGACGTTGTATGAAACGGTGGGGGTGGGTACGTAGTCGTTGGCGAGCCGTACGGGGATTCCAGCAGCCGCGATGACCTCGGCGACGACCCGCGCGCAGCGGTCCGAAAGGAAGCGCGTGTCGTATCCGATGATCACACCATGGGTGGGATCTTCGTTCTTCAGCACATAGCCGGCGATGGCGCCCGCAACGCGGCGCACGTTTTCGAACGTAAAGTCGTCGGCGATCAGGCCTCGCCAGCCGTCGGTTCCGAATTTGATGTCAGTCATAGTTCGTCGTTGGTCGTTGGTCGTTCGCTGATCGCTGTTCGTCGTTCGCTTTTCGCGATCCCTCCTGGTCCATTCCGCTTGGGCGAGGTTCTATTCTTGCGAAGAGCGAACTGAGAACTCTCACACCAATTTCTTCAGCTTCTTTTCGTCCAGATGCTTCACGATTTTGCCTACGTCCTGCGAGTGCTCGAGCGTCGTGACCAGCAAAGCATCTTCCGTCTCAACAATCACCAGATTGCTTACGCCGATCAGCGCGACGAATTTTCCGGGAGCGTGGACGTAGTTGTTCTTGGCGTTTAGAACGAAACTCTCGGCTGACGAACTTCCATGGCCCGGTCTTCCCTTTGATGTGTGGTGCTCGTGGAGAGCCGTCCAGGAGCCGAGATCGTTCCAGCCGAAATCCGAGGGCAGACAGAAGATACGCGAATCGTCTCCCTTGGCCGAACGTGGTTCAAGCACAGCGTAATCGATGCTAATGTTGTCGCACTTCGGATACAGCTTTCGGAAAGTATCGGCGAACTTGCGCGTGCCATAGGCCGCGGCAATTCTCTCGAGGATCGACGCGGTGTTTGGCAAATGCTCGCGCAGTGCGTTCGCCAGCGTGTCGGCGCGCCAGAGAAACATGCCGCTGTTCCAGAAATAGTTGCCCGCGGCGAGAAACTCCCGCGCCTTTTCGAGATCGGGCTTCTCGGTGAAGCGACGAACGAGCAACGAGCCATCGGATTCGAGCGCCCCTGCTTCGATGTAGCCGTATCCGGTCTCCGGGCGCGTTGGGCGGATGCCGAGCACGACGACATTTTCTCCGGCGGCCGCGATGTCAATTCCTCTCGCCAATGTTGCGCGATAAGCGGCAGGATCGGCGATCACATGGTCGGAGGGAAAGAGTCCGAGCACGGCTTCGGGATCGTGGCGGAGCAACAGAAACGCCGCCAGGCCAATCGCTGGCGCCGTGTTACGTCCGACAGGCTCGGCGATGATCTGCTTCGCAGGAAGCTTCTTCAGTTGGCCAATGATTGCGGGACGCAAGTCGTCGTTGGTGATGATCCAGAAACGACTCGGCGCAGCCATGGGCGCGAGGCGCGCGACGGTCTGCTGGATCATGGTTTGCTTGCCGTCGAGAGCGAGCAACTGCTTGGCACGGCGCTTGCGGCTGAGCGGCCAGAAACGCGTACCGCGGCCTCCAGCGAGGATTACGGGATAGAAGTGCGGGCTAGTTTTCACGGTTGCCTTCACGGCAATAGAGAGCCTAACATCTACGCGGTGTGCGGTGAAAGGCTGCACCACAAATGCGCTGTTAGCTGTTGGCTAGAAGCTAAAGGCTAAAAGCTAAGAGCGATCTACAACCGCGTCGCAGGCTCGGGCACCGCCGCCCCCGGCACGCTGGCCTTCAGAAACTCAACCGTCCACTGCGGACGAACGTTGAATGTGCTCAAATTTGCGGGGATCACGACGGCATCGCCTTTCGCAAGCGTCACCGGTTCGCAGCCCTGCGCTTCGACAACTCCGCAACCTTCGACGGCGACGAGGATTTGTACCGACGTCTTGCCTGAACCGTCGGTCGTAGAAAATTTCTGCGGATCTTTCAGCTCCATCAGGTCCACGCTGAAATAGGGTGCAGCAATCATCGACGATTCGCGACTCTTGCCGCCATGAATTGCCTTTGGCGCCGGGCGAATCACTTTGCCGGAAGCGGTCTGCTCTTTGACCGAAGCCAGGCCTCGCTCCAGATGCAGTGGGCGCGGGCGCCCGTAATCGTAGAGCCGGTAAGTTGTGTCGGATTGCTGCTGGGTTTCGACGATGACAGCACCCGGCCCCAGCGTGTGCACTGTTCCTCCGGCTACGTAGATCATCTCGCCCTGA
>CAVRYB010000019.1:0-33083 GCA_963725295.1 uncultured Acidobacteriaceae bacterium | reverse complement strand
GGGAAAGCCGGTTCCATTGCACGTGACGGTGGAACCCGAGAGTGCGCAGCCGGCAATATTCAGCTCGCCGGGCTCACCGCGAATCCTCCCGCCTGAAGATCGGCGATCACATCGGGAATACTGTCCGCGCAGTCGCCGCTCTGCGATCCGTAGAGGCAGTTGGGAGTGGGGACGCCGTTCACGACGGGCGTGGGCATCGAAACCATTGACGGACTGGTGACGCCGCCGAAAGAGTTGCCCACGTCGTAGATCTGTCCTTCATAGGCGCCGAAGAAAAAGGCCTTGTTCTTGATGATCGCTCCGCCCAGGCTTCCGCCGTATTGCTCCAGCGTTCTTTGCAGCTTTTCGTTCGGCACAGTATTGAAGTAGTTTCTGCGCATCAAACACGTCGCCATCGCGGCCAAACGCAAACGCTGTTCCATGGATGCTATTTGTGCCAGACTTCAGTCCGACGTTGACCACCGCTCCCGGCTTCCATCCGAACTCCGCCGGCGCGTTCTCTTCCACGTTGAATTCCTGGATCGAGTCGATCGGCAGAATTGTCGCCGAATCGCCGGCGATGCCGGCGCCATTGATGATGGCTTGGCCGGAGTACGGTTCGCTGTTGAACAAGCCTTCAATGAAGTAGGCGTTGTCTTCCGCACGCAGTCCGTTCGTGCTCGTGGTCGAGAATCCGCCGCCAGGATACCGCTCGACACCGGGACGTAACTGGAGCAGGTTCTCATAGTTCCGGCCATTCAACGGCAAGATCGTTGATCTCCGCGTTGCTCAGCGTGCCGCCCAACGTGGACGACACCGTATTGACCAGCGGAACTTCGTCGGTCACCACCACCGTCTCTGAAACTTGCCCGGTCGGGAGCGAGACGTCTACGCGCACGTCCTGCGCGACTTCTACCACGATGTTGGACGGCTCCACCGCTCTTGAAACCCTTCGCTTCCGCGCGAACCTTGTAGACTCCCGGCTGCAGCTGCGGAACGGCGTAGTTTCCCGAGTCGTCGGTGGCGACGGCTCGACTGCGTGCCGCGCTGCGTATCGGTGATCACCACGGCGGCTCCGGCCACAGCCGCGCCGGATTGATCGCTAATGGTTCCGAGAATGCGGCCGGTTGTCGTTTGGGAAAACACGGGAACGCTGGCGGCGAGAAGCAGGCAAATGACGCCTAAGACTCGAATGCCATTCGACGGAGAATGCATTACGACCTCCAAGCCCTCTGAGAGGATGGATCATTTTTGCCGGTCGCACCGCTCGCGGCCGGGTTTTTTCCGAAATGGGAATGAAACATTTGGCGATTTGAAGGTATAGCTTGACTTGGCCTACCAGTCAGTAGTATTGTGGTCCGACCGCTAAACAGCTGACGGTTTGGCAACACTTCGCAATTCGACGTGGCCGTGAGCGCCTCTAAATCATAGGAAAATTCTGGTATGGCAATCGCTACCATTAATCCAGCTACCGGCGAAGTCGTCAAGACTTTTGAACCACTCACGCAAACACAAATCGAGCAGAAACTGCAGTTGGCCGCCAGCGCTTTTCGCAGTCACCGGAAAACATCATTTAAGGATCGCGCGACCAAGATGCTGCGCACGGCCGAGATTTTGGAAAAAGAAAAAGATGAATGTGCCCACCTGATGACGCTGGAGATGGGAAAGCCTTCAAGGCTGCTGTGGCCGAGGCTCTGAAGTGCGCGTCCGGATGCCGCTATTACGCTGAAAACGCAGAAAAAATTCTGGCTGGACGAAATCATTGAAACGGGCGCCAAGCGCAATTTTATTCGCTATCTTCCGATTGGTCCCGTCCTGGCGGTCATGCCGTGGAATTTTCCTTTCTGGCAAGTGTTTCGCTTCATCGCTCCCGCGTTGATGGCGGGCAATGTTGGACTGCTTAAGCATGCTTCGAACGTTCCGCAGTGCGCTCTGAAAATTGAAGACATCGTCCGCCGCGCGGGTTTTGCAGAGGGCGTCTTCCAGACGCTGCTGATCGGCTCCGGACCGGTCGACAGCATTCTCAACGACCCGCGTGTCGTAGCGGCCACCCTGACCGGCAGTGAAGGAGCGGGCATTCAAGTCGGTGTTTCCGCGGCCAAACGCATCAAGAAGGTCGTATTGGAGTTGGGCGGTAGCGATCCCTTCATCGTCATGCCGAGCGCCGATCTAGAAGCGGCAGTAGCGACCGCGGTGGACGCCCGCGTGCAGAACAACGGACAGTCCTGCATTGCGGCGAAGCGGTTCATCGTTGCGGAGAAGATTGCCGACGAGTTTGAGCGCAAGTTCGTCAAGCGCATGCAGGAGTTGCGTATCGGAGATCCATTTGATGACGCCACACAGTTGGGGCCGCTCGCCAATGCCGATGCTGTTACCACTCTTGATGCCGACGTGAAAAAAAGTGTGGCGGCCGGCGCACGGGTGCTCACGGGCGGACATCCGTTAGATCGTCCCGGCAACTACTATGCGCCAACAGTTCTGACGGATATCCCCAAGGATTCTCCCGCATACAAGGAGGAGTTCTTCGGCCCGGTGGCCTCGGTGTTTCGCGTGAAAGACATCGATCAGGCGATTCAGATCGCCAATGACAGCCGTTTCGGTCTGGGAGCCAGCGCGTGGACAAACGATCCGGCCGAGACCGAACGCTTCATCAACGAACTGGAAGCTGGCATGGTTTTCCTGAACAAGATGGTGGCATCGGATCCGCGTCTGCCTTTTGGTGGGGTCAAGTATTCGGGGCACGGACGCGAGCTGGCGGAAAACGGGATCCGGGAGTTTATGAATATCAAGACGGTGTGGATTCAGTGAGCGACCTTGTTTCCCACCACGAATATGAAAGTTGGTATAGTGGTAGTACCAAACGGTATGGTGGTATGACCGCAGAGCAAGAGTCTTGACAAGGTGTGCTATGGGAAATGCAGATGTCGATCCTCTAACGCCGAGACCGAACTATCGAACCGTGCGCACCTCGCGTTTGTTTGAACAGATCGTGCAGCAGGTGGAGGAGTCGATTCTGAAGGGCCAGCTCAAGCCCGGGGACCAGCTCCCAGCGGAACGGGACCTGGCGCAGCGCTTTGGGGTGAGCCGGACGGCGGTGCGCGAGGCAGTGAAGACGCTGCGGGAAAAGGGATTGGTGGAGGCCTATTCCGGGCGGGGTACGTTCGTGACGGACGGGACCTCGCAAGCCATGCGCCAGTCGCTCGATTTGCTGGTTCGCGTCAACCAGCAGGAGGGATCGCTGCACCTGGCGGAATTGCGGCAAGTGCTGGAGCCGGAGATCGCGGCGAGGGCGGCGACTCGGATTGACGAGCCGTTGCTGGCGACGATGCGAGAGGCGGTTGCCATCATGGACCGCAATCTGCATGATCCGGACGCCTACATCGAAGCAGACCTTGACTTTCATTTGGCGCTGGCGGAAGCGGTGGGCAACCCGATTATTCTTTCGCTGCTGGATTCGATTGTGGGGCTCCTGCGAGAACAGCGCGGGCGTATTTTCGAGGTGGATGGCGGACCCGAGCGGGGCCAGTTCCATCACAAGCGGATTCTGGCGGCGGTGGAAAGCCGCGACTCGGAAAAGGCGCGCGACGCCATGCGTGCTCACCTGACCCAGGTCCTCGCGGACTCATCCTCGAGAAAGGCAAGTCAGAAGTCAGAGGTCAGATTGCAGAGGTAAAACCTCAGGCGTCATTGATTTGCGGAACTTGCGGCGCGGCTGAAGCGGCGCCCTTTCAAACAAAGTCAAGGTCTCAAGCTTACCTGGGTGACGGGTTAGGGAAGGAAATTTTTCGATGGCAAAACTTGGATTTATCGGACTCGGCGTGATGGGCGGCAACATGGTCGCCAGGCTACTCGAAAAAGGCCATACCGTTACCGGTTACAACCGGACGCGCGCTAAGGCGCAGTGGCTGATCGACAAGGGCATGAAGTTTGCCGACTCTCCGAAAGCTGTAGCGCAGGCGTCTGACATCACGTTCAGCATGGTGACGAATGCCGCTGCACTGGCGGCTGTTACGGACGGATCCGATGGTTTGCTCGCCGGCATCGGCCCGGGCAAGTTCCATATCGACATGAGCACAGTGAGCCCGGAAGTAAGCCGCGCACTGGCTGCGAAGGTGCGCGACAAGGGCGCTGACATGATCGACGCTCCGGTTTCGGGCAGTGTGATCACGTTGCAGCAGGGCAAACTTTCGGTAATGGTTGGAGGCCGCAAAGAAACCTTTGAGCGTCTGAAACCGCTGCTCCTCGATGTTGGCCCCAAGGTGACGCACGTTGGCGACAACGGCTTGGCGCTATCCATGAAAATCGCCGTGAACCTGCAACTGCAAGTGCAGATGATGGCCTTCTGCGAAGGTGTACTGCTGGCGGAGAAGAGCGGTATTCCACGCGAGGTCGCCGTGGACGTGATGATTCACAGCGCGATCGCCTCTCCGATGATTGTGTACCGTGGACCGTTCGTCCTGCAGCAACCGGCGGAAGCCTGGTTCGATTGCAACATGATGCAGAAGGACATGCTGCTCGCGATGGAACTGGGCCGCAAGCTGACGGTTCCTCTCCCCACGACCGCCGTCAGCAACGAATTTCTCACGGCCGCGCGTGGCATGGGCTGGGAAAAACTGGACTTCGCGGTCGTGTTTGACGTGTTGGCGCGCATGTCGGGGGTAACCGAGGGAGTCCGGAAATGACGACTGCAACCCAGCCAAAGGAGACGGCGCAGAACGTCGATTTGTGGCTCCGGATGTACCGGCAGATGGTTGCCATCCGTGAATT
Source organism: uncultured Acidobacteriaceae bacterium (assembly GCA_963725295.1). Lineage (GTDB taxonomy): Bacteria > Acidobacteriota > Terriglobia > Terriglobales > Acidobacteriaceae > Acidiflorens. Next base: position 28,337 of record CAVRYB010000019.1, on the reverse strand, counting down.
TGAGGCGCAGGTCAACGAACTCTATACTCGCGCGCTGATGCCGGGTCTGGCGCACCTCTATATCGGAGAAGAAGCGGTCGCCGTCGGCGTGTGCGAGGCTCTCAGACACGACGACTACGTCACCAGCACGCACCGTGGTCATGGACATTGTTTGGCGAAAGGCGCAACCCCCGATCGCATGTTCGCCGAACTGCTGGGGAAAGAGGCGGGATACTGCAAGGGCAAGGGTGGGTCGATGCACATTGCTGACCCGGCCACCGGCAACCTGGGTGCAAATGCAATCGTCTGTGGTAGCGCCGGAATCGCAACCGGAGCGGCGTTCTCGTCACAGCGGCTCAAGAACGGCCGCGTTGCCGTTTGTTTCTTTGGAGAAGGCGCGCTCGGGCAGGGCGTGCTCTACGAAGTTATGAACCTCGCCCAACTCTTCAAACTGCCTGTGATTTACGTCTGCGAGAACAATCTCTACACCGAGTACACACATTTTTCGGAAACCACTGCGGGAGACATTGTGGCGCGAGCCACAGCCTTTGGCCTCGAGGGCGCCAAGGTGGACGGCCAGGACGTTCGTGCTGTCTACAACGCTGCCAAGCTGTTGATCGATCGCGCGCGGCGCGGCGAGGGTCCGGGATTCTTGCAGTGCGACACTTATCGCTATCACGGTCATCACGTCGGTGACATCAATCGCGAGTACTATCGGCCCAAACAGGAAGAACAGCTTTGGAGAACGGAACGCGATCCGATTACGAATTTCACGAATTGGCTGCTGAGTGAGAAGGCGATTGAAGCCACTGCGCTCGAGCATATTCGGTCGGAGGTTGAGAGTGAGATGAAGAGAGCTGTCGAGTTCGCCATCGCGGCTCCGTATCCGACGGTCGATGAAGTGGGAGAGGACGTCTATGCCTGAGAGCAGGCATCAGTCATCAGCCGTCAGTACTCAGGAAGAACTGGCGGGAACGCGGGAGATCACATTCGCACAAGCGATTCGCGAAGCGCTCGCCGAAGAGATGCGCCGCGATTCGACTGTCTGCATTATGGGAGAGGACGTCGCCGAGGCCGGCACGCCATTCAAAGTTCTTTCTGGCCTTCTCGAAGAGTTCGGCAAGGATCGCGTGCTTGACACGCCGATTTCCGAAGCCGGTTTTACCGGACTCGCCGTGGGCGCGGCGATGACTGGAATGCGCCCTGTAGTCGACATCATGTTCGGCGACTTCATCACTTTGACCATGGATCAGATGGTCAACCAGGCCGCCAAGGTTCACTACATGTCCGGCGGAAAGTGGAAAGTTCCGATGGTGATGCGCACGACACTGGGCGCGGCGCGGCGGTCGGCAGCACAACATTCGCAATCGTTGCATGCGTGGTATTGCCACGTGCCCGGACTGAAAGTGATTCTGCCTTCGACACCGTACGATGCAAAAGGTCTTTTGAAAGCCGCCATTCGCGACGAGAATCCGGTCGTCTTCTTCGAAGACAAGATGAGTTACAAGCTCAAAGGCCTGGTACCGGCGGGTGATTACACGGTTCCGCTGGGCGTCGCGGATGTGAAACGCATCGGCGAAGACATCACGCTGGTCGCGACCAGCAGCATGGTGCAGGTGGCACTGGGCACAGCGGCCATGCTGGAAGAGGTCGGAATCAGCGCAGAGGTCGTCGACCCGCGCACGCTGTGGCCGCTCGATGAAAAGACTTTGATTGAGTCGGCGAAGAAAACTTCTCGTGCCATCGTGATCGACGAGGGCTATGAGCGCTACGGCGTCACGGCTGAACTTGCGTCGGTGATTGCTACCGGCGCATTCTACGATCTGGATGCTCCGGTAAAACGCATCGGCGCGATGCACGTTCCAATTCCGTTTTCGCCGCCGTTGGAAGATGTAACGGTGCCGACCGAGAAAGTAGTGTTTGACGCCGCCCGCGCAATGTGCGGACGGTAGAGGAAGGTTAGAGGTGAGAGGTCAGATTTCAGAGGTAAGAACCTAGACCCGATGTTCTGAAGGTTTTCACCTCTGCAATTTGACCTCTAACCTCTGACCCCCAAAGGAGAGATTGCATGGCTCTACCAACTTACGGATCGATGGCTGTCGATTGGGAAAATAGAATCGACTTTGATCGCCTGCGCCGCGAACGTCTTGCCCGCGCCAAGAGTCTTCTGCAAAAGTCGGAGATGGGATCGCTCCTGTGCTTCGACATGAACAACGTGCGCTACATAACGGCCACACACATCGGCACATGGGCGCAGGACAAGGCAAACCGCTTCACGCTGCTTCCGCAGAATGACGAACCGATCATGTGGGACTTCGGATCGGCGGCGAAGCACCATCAACTGCATTGTCCGTGGCTCGGGGAGCGGTCGCGCGCCGGCATCGGCATGTTGCGCGGAGCCATGACACCCGAGATGGGACGCGCCGAAGATGTTGCGAAGAAGATCCGCATCGAACTCGAAATGCGCGGCCTGCATAAAGAGCCGGTTGGCATCGACATTATCGAATTGCCGATTTTATTCGCGCTACAAAAAGAAGGAATCAAGGTCGTCGACGGGCAGGCGTTGATGTCAGAAGCGCGCCTTATCAAGACGCGCGACGAGATTTCGCTGCTCAATCACTCCGCGATGATGGTGGATGCCGCTTATGACGAGCTTTATCGCGCCATGAAGCCAGGCCTGAGCGAGAACCAGGCCGTCGGGCTGGTCAGCAAAGTTCTTTACGATATGGGCTCTGAGTATGTGGAAGCCGTGAACGCGATCTCGGGCGAGCGCTGTAATCCGCACCCGCACGTATTCTCGGATCGCGTGCTGCGCCCCGGAGACCCCGTCTACTACGACATTCTCCACTCCTACATGGGCTACCGCACCTGCTACTACCGTTGCTTCACCATCGGATACGCTTCGCACGCAATGAAAGATGCCTACAAGCGGTGCAGGGAATACCTCGATGCCGCGATTGAGCTTGTGCGGCCCGGACGGACCACGGCCGAGATTGCATCCGTGTGGCCGAAGGCGCAGGAGTTCGGATTCCCCAGCGAAGAGGCTGCGTTCGCCCTGCAATATGGTCACGGCATCGGCCTGGCGATCTGGGAGAAGCCGGTCATCAGCCGTCTTGTCTCGCTCGAACATTCCTGCGAAATCAAGCCGGGCATGGTGTTTGCCCTGGAGACCTTCTGGCCCTCAACCGATGGCTGGAGCGCCGCTCGTATCGAAGAAGAAATTGTGGTCACCGAAACGGGACACGAAGTCATCACGCGCTTCCCGGCCGAAGAGCTTCTGGTTGCCGGCCGCCATTACTTCACCGTGGATGGCCCGCTGCCCGCGATTCGCGATACTGATTCCGGCCCGAGCGCGCGCGTGCGCGAGATGATCGAAGCCAGCGCGAAACATGAGCGCGTGGTAGTTGGCGACTGAAGGGGTAGGTCAGAGGTCAGATTGAAGAGTTGAGAACCTAAGTATCGGAGCCCTGACGCTTTTACCTGTGCAATCAGACCTCCGACCTCTGAAATTTCATTATGGCGATTAGTGTCGTTATGCCCGCGCTCGAAATGGCCCAGGAGACTGGCAAGCTCGTTTCGTGGCTGAAAAAAGAAGGCGAGTCGGTGACCAAAGGCGAGCCGTTGCTCGAAGTGGAAACCGACAAGGCTGTAATGGAGATCGAGGCGCCCGGTGACGGAGTTCTTGCGGGCATCAAAGTTCATGCCGGGACAGAGGTTCCGGTGGGCCAAACGATCGCTTGGCTCGTTCGTCCGGGAGAAGTCCCGCCGACGGATGAAGTTGCCACTACTTCGGGGAGAAAGAGAACGCTTGCGGCGCCAGTAGCCTCCGTTGCAGCCGTCCAGTCAGCGCAGTCCGATCCGGGGTCGGTTCAGGCTCCTAAGATCTCGCCCAAAGCGCGCCGCCTCGCCAGTGAACGCGGCGTCGATCTGGCGCACGTTCGCGGGTCTGGTCCCGGCGGAGAAATTCTGGCTTCGGACATTCTCGCTGCTACTGAATCGAAAGCTGCCCCAGCGGTGCTGGAGAGCGGCAGTCCGATTGCCCGCTTGATGGCAGAACGCACCACGCAGAGCTGGACCACCGTTCCCCACTTCTTTCTTGTCCGTGAAGTCGATGCCACCGCCCTCAACGCGGCTCGGCAGAAGCTTGTTCCGGAAATCGAGAGATCGCACGGCGTCAAAGTCACGCACAGTGACTTGCTGGTCGGGCTCGTCGCGCGCGTGCTGAAAAAGCATTCGCGGATGAACGCGAGTTGGGTAGACTCGATCGTCCGGCCGAATGCCAACATCAATATCGGCCTTGCGATGGCGGTGGACGATGGCGTCGTGGCACCTGTGGTTCAAAACGCCGACCATGCCGCCATCGGCACAATTGCGCAACAGCGCCGCGATCTGGCCGAGCGTGCGCGCAGCGGTAAGTTGCGCCCATCGGACCTCGCGGGGGGCACATTCACCGTCAGTAATCTCGGGATGTTTGGCGTCGATGCGTTCACGGCCATCATTATTCCTCCACAGGCAGCCATTCTTGCAGTCGGAGCGATCACTGATCGTGTCGTAGCCGTCAACGGTCAACCAGCTGTCCGCCCCATGGTCACGCTCACTCTTTCGACCGATCACCGTGTTGCCGACGGAGCGCGGGCAGCGGAGTTCATGCGCGACCTGGCCGAGGCGATTCGCAATCCGCACGACTGGCTAGACTGATCCGGCACCGAACACCGTCCGAAAGTCAGGGTTCGTGTCTGCGAGCGGTTGCGTGTCCTTGACGCGCAAGAGAACTCTCCAATACATTCAAGAGCCGGGACATTGGCGATCCGTTGCATCGCATTTAATTTCGCTAAGGAATCATAACTATGACAACGAAGAAGAACGCAGTACGCAAGACAGCGCTTCAGCAAAAAGCGCAGCTGATGTCGGGGTCCGAAATTGAGCGCACGCTGGTGCGCCTGGCGCACGAAATCCTGGAAAAGAACGGCGGCATCGAAGGTCTTGGACTGGTCGGCATCCGCCGCCGTGGCGTTCCACTGGCCGAACGGCTTGGCAAAATGATTCAGCAGGTGGAAAAGAAGAAGGTTCCGGTCGGCACTCTCGATATCACTTTCTATCGCGATGACCTGTCAACGCTCGGACCAAAACCGGTGGTCCATGAGGCCGAGATCGGCTTTTCTATTGAGGGCAAGAAGATCGTTCTTGTTGACGACGTGCTCTATACCGGACGCACCACCCGCGCCGCGCTCGACGCGCTTTTTTCACACGGCCGTCCCAGCTTGGTTCAGTTGTTGGTCTTGATTGATCGCGGACACCGCGAGTTGCCGGTTGAAGCCACCTTCATCGGCCGGACGGTTCAGACGACAGACAGCGAAGTGATTGAAGTGAAGTTGCTGGAGACGGACAACGCCGAGAAAGTTTTGTTGATGGAACGGTAAGGGCGGTTCATCAGGTCACGCCTTCGAAGGCTGCGGAGAGAGTGGTTTCCCGTCGCGGCATTCTCCCAGCGGCTGGAAGCCGGTGTTATTCCGCTGCGGTTACGGCACGAGTGGAACTCGTGCCCTCCCTTAAACCTTTTGAATTCTCACCTCTTCGCAGTCTGCTATCTCTTCCTCGCTGCCCACTCCGCGTCATAGCGCGCCCGGTCGTAGAAGGACTTCTGCGTGCCCACGCCTTGAGTCGACAATCCTGCATAGAGGTTGGCCCGTTTTGCAGCCTCGCTCTCGGGTAGGCCTTCTCCTAGAAACGTAGCGAAACTTCCGATGAATGCATCGCCTGCGCCAGTGCTGTCCACGCTCTTCATGGGAAACGGCGCCACGTGTTCCATGCCTTCCTTGCCAGCCAATAGTGAGCCGTTCGCGCCGAGCGTGATCAGGACCCGCCGGACGCCGCTGCTCAGTAGTTTCTCCGCGCAGCGCTTGGCGTCATCTGCGTTGCAACCGGCATTCCGGTAATGGTCTCGGCTTCACTCTCGTTGGGGACAAAGTAATCCAGATCGGAAATCGCCTTCAGATCGATGGGCTGCGCTGGGGCGGGATTCAGGATGCAGCGAATGCCATTCTTGCGCGCAAACTTGATTGTGTAATAGACCGTTTCCAGCGGAATTTCGAACTGAAGAACGATACAGTCGACGCTCTTTAACGTATCCGCTGCGGCATCGACATCTGCCGGTTTGAGAGTGTCGTTTGCTCCCTTTACAACGATGATCCGGTTTTGTCCGGAGGGATCGACGAAAATTGGCGCCACTCCGCTTGATACTCCAGTCACCTGACGCACATGTGTGGCGTCGATGCCGAGCTTCTCAAAGTTCTTGATCGTCGACGGGCCGAACAGGTCGTCCCCGACCCGTGCCACCATAAACACCTCGGCGCCGCAGAGCCGGGCGGCGACCGCTTGATTCGCGCCTTTTCCGCCGAACCCGAGATCGAATTTCTGGCCAAGATCGTTTCCCCGGCTTCGGAAACTGATCCGAGAACGTGGTCAAATCAACATTGGCACTGCCTACCACCGCGATGCGAGGACGCTTTCCCATAGTTTTCTCGTTGTGTCCAACAAATCAAACCGGGGGTGCAGGTTTGATGTGGAAGGCAGAGTTTAGTCAGCCGTTCAGGGTGTGTCAAACGGTAAACCCAGAGCCTCACCACGGAGACACGGAGGCACGGAGAAAACCTTCAAATCTTCAAAAGCCAAGACGGCCAATCCTTTGGATTCTTCCGTTTCTCTGTGGCTCCGTGATTGATGTTTATTGCGACCTCATCTTCATTCATCTGGCATCCGCGCAGAGTCTTGAGTATTCTCTTGTGTGATGGCCACCGTCTCGCTGAGCGATCTGTTGGGCTCGACCGTCTATGACGTCTCCGGCGCCGCCAGTGGCCGTGTGCGCGAGGTGGCGCTGGCTCCGCAGGAGGATCGCTCCCGTGTCGCCGTCCTGATCGTCAAAACAGCGGCAGGGAATCGCACGCTGCCACTGAGCTCTGTTTCCACGATCAACGGTGGTATCCGCGCTTCGACCGGAGCGGCTGACTGGATCGCAGCCGATGGTTCCGAAGGACTGTTCTTCCTGAGCCGCGACTTGCTGGATCAGCAAGTGATCGACGTGCATGGCCGCAAGGTAGTCCGCGTAAACGACGTCGATTTCTACCACGACGCCGTCCAGAACCGCGCCGTGCTGCGGGTGGGCGGTGTGGACGTGGGCGCTCGGGGCGCAGTTCGCCGATTGCTCAAAGGTGTAGTCCCGGCAGCCGTTCTGCGAGCGTTGCTGCTGCGTGTGCCTCCACGGGAGATTCCGTGGGACTTCGTCGACATCATCGAGACCGATCCCGCGCGCCGAGTCAAACTGAAGATCTCGAACGAGCGCCTGGCGAAACTCCACCCGGCCGACATTGCCGACATCGTCGAGGATCTTGCTCCCGATGAGCGCGAGGCTGTGTTCGAAACACTAGATGAAGGTGTAGCGGCCGGAGCACTGGAGGAACTCGAACCGAAGGTGCAGAAGGCGGTCATGGAATCGCTCGATTCCGACCGCGCCGCGGACATCGTTGAGGAGATGGAACCGGACGCGGCCGCCGATCTGCTGGCTGACCTTCCAGATGACCGCACCGAAGAAATTCTGGTGCAGATGCAGCCCGAGGAGCGGCAGGAAGTCGCTGACCTTCTCGAGTTCAAGGAAAATTCCGCCGCCGGCCGAATGACCACGGAATACATCGCCCTACCGGTTGCCGCCTCAGCCCAGGAAGCCATCGAAGCGATGCGCGCCTTCGAAGGCCGCATGGAAGGGATGAGCACCATCTACTTGACGGACTCACGCGGGACTTTAGCCGGTGCGGTGCCGCTGGCCAAAATCGTCCTCGCTCCCGCCTCCACGCCGTTGCTGGCCCTCACCCAGGAGCCGCTGGTTTCGTGTCACGAAGATGCAAAAGAGAAAGAGTTTGCCGAACTTTTTGATAAGTACAATCTGCTGACACTTCCCGTAATTGACGAACAGAAGAGGCTGACGGGCATCATCACGCCGGATGATGTGATTGCCATGCTGCGAGCCAAACTGTAGCGATTCCCGAAGAGTCGCCACCCCATTAAGGTTTGCGGTTCCGGTACAAAAAACTCTGTGTTTTTCGCAGTTTCGCCTATCCAGACCGCGCGCTCAGCGTTTATTCTGTTCGTTCTGTTTCGCCAATCGAACCATCACTGTGGCCAGCTGGCATGAAGTTCTTCAAGACATGGAAAGTCCGGATACTGCTCCTGATCGCCGTCGTCGGTCCGGGCTTTATCACTGCGAACGTCGATAACGATGCCAACGGCATCCTGACGTACTCGCAAGCGGGCGCTCAGTTCGGTCACCTGTTGTTATGGACGATGATTCCCACGACGATCGCTCTCATTGTGGTGCAGGAAATGTGTGCTCGCATGGGTGCCGTTACCGGCAAAGGCCTGAGTGATCTGATCCGCGAAGAGTACGGGCTACGCATCACTTTCCTGATGATGATCGGCATCCTGATCACAAACTTCGGAAACGTGGTTGGCGAGTTCGTGGGCATTGCCGGCAGCATGGAACTGTTCGGAGTGTCCCGCTATCTTTCGGTGCCGATTTGCGCGGTCATCGTCTGGCTGATCGCAGTCAAGGGGCAATATAAGAGTGTTGAGAAAGTCTTCCTTCTGGCATCGTTCTTCTACATCACCTACATCTTTGCCGGAGTGCTCGCGAAGCCCGCGTGGATTGAGGCCTTGAAGGCCACGATCAAGCCTCCTGACCGAAGCGCATTCCAAAACAGCGCCTATGTCTACATGGTAATCGGCGTGGTCGGGACGACCATCGCGCCCTGGATGCAGTTCTATTTGCAGTCGTCGATTGTTGAGAAAGGAATCACGCGGCGGCAGTATAAGGCCTCCCGTCTCGACGTGATCGTCGGCTGCATCTTCACCGACATAGTGGCCTGGTTCATCATCGTGGCCTGCGCCGCCACGCTGTATGTCCACGGCATTCGCGATATTGGCGACCCGGCGGATGCGGCGCAGGCTCTCCATCCGCTGGCCGGGGACTGGGCGTACATGCTGTTTGCCCTGGGGTTGTTCAACGCGTCGCTGTTTGCGGCGTCGATTCTGCCGTTGTCTACGGCCTATACGGTTTGCGAAGGACTCGGTTTTGAATCGGGAGTTGGCATGAAGTTTTCCGAAGCTCCCGCGTTTTATTGGCTCTACACCGCGCTCATTGCTGCAGGGGGAGCGGTGGTTCTCATACCGGGGCTACCGTACATCAAGATTGCTCTGTTCTCGCAGGTGGTGAACGGTGCGGTGCTCCCCTTCGTTCTGATCTTCATGTTGTTACTGATCAACAAAAAGGAATTGATGGGCGAGTTCGTGAACAAGCGCACGTTCAACGTCATCGCCTGGGTTACGACAGCGATCATGATCGGATTAACGATGATCTATGTTTATGGGCAGATAAGGGGTGGAGCAGGTTAGTTTTCATTGGAGCGGGCGGTGTCTGCGGTCGGCGATTAGAGATCAGAGGATCTTTCCGGCTGCCAGTTCGTTCACCAAACCCAGGTCAGCTTCGAGGAAGTCCAGCCCCAGTAGTTCCTTCCGCGTGACCCAGCGAATCTCGCGAAAAATCCGATTTTCGAGCTCGCCATGATACTTGTGCACCTCAAAGAAGCGGAGTTCCACCGCTCCTCCGCCGGGGTATTCGTGGACGATTCGCCGTACCTCACTGCCAACCTCGGCGATAATTCCCAGCTCTTCTTCGAGTTCGCGCCGCATGGCATCGCGCGGCTGCTCGCCTTCCTCGATTTTGCCGCCGGGGAATTCCCATTTCAGCGGCATGGGCTGATGCCGCGTTCTCTGGCAGGCGAGAATCCGGTCATCTTTCAGGATCAGCGCGGCAACGACTCGTTTCATGGATGAGAACGCTTCTAGCTGCTAGCCGCTGGCTTCTAGCAGGCGATGTTCTGAGTGATTGCCGACAACTAGCAGCCAGGAACGAGTCATCGGCAGGGTGTTTCAGGCTTTTTCCAGGCGTTTCCCCACCAATTGAGCGCAATATTCGACAAGGGCCCGGTCGTCGGGAGTGAAGGCGGCGGCAAAATGGCTGTCGATGTCGAGTTCGCCCGCCACCTGGCCGCGAACAAAAACTGGAACTACGATCTCTGATTTCGTTTCGATCGAACACGCGAGATAGCGCGGATCACTCTTTACATCGTCCACCACAACGGTTTTTCCGGTCGAAGCGGCAGCGCCGCAAATGCCTTCGTTCAATGGAATCCGCGTGTGCGGAGTCATCGCTCCCTGAAAGTGTCCCAGAACCAGCATCGGCGGGTGGGCTCCGGGCTCGAGCATATAGAAGCCGACCCAGTTGTACTTCAACATGTGTTTGTTCAGGAGAAGCGTGATGCCTTTCATCAGCTCATCGGCCGAGTGCGCACGGGAATTCAACTCGTCGACTTCCTTACGAGCTTCTTGAACCTTGGTCAAATCCGAAATAGACATAGCAATAATCCTAAACCAAGCTGGCCGCTTTCGGCCTCACCTGCGTACTTGCGGCTGCAGTACTTGCGTAATCGAGCGCAGACCACGCTGTGGACCGGAGATCTCGGGATGAATCGCGCCGGCGAGCGCGTGCAGTCCAGCAATCAACGTAGGTGCGGGCGTATTCAATAGCTCGTCTGAAATGCAATAGACCTGGCCATTTCGCGCCGCGGTCGTGTTGGTCCAGCCTCGTTCGGTAACGATCTTCTGGAGCGGTACGCGATCGCCTGCGCCACACCAAGCGGCAAGCAGCACGTCCGGGTCTTGGTGAGCGACTTCTTCCGCCGAACATTGTGTCCCCGGTTTCCCAATGAACTCGCCGCCCGCCGCAGACACTAGCTCCGCGACCCAAGGCTGCGATGCGATGATCGGTTTCCCCCACTCTTCGCAAAATACTCGACTGGGGGGCAGCGGTGCCATTTGCTGTCGTACGTCCTCGATTGCAGCCTGCATTTCGGCGATTACTCTCTCCCCGCGCTCGGCAGCTCCGACCGATGCCGAGATCAGCGCGATGTCGGTATAGATATCGCTCAGCGTTCGAGGAGCGAGACCCAGAAACCGTATGCCCGCTTTGAGAATTTCCGAGACGGCCGCCTCTTGATAAGGGACCGCCGCAATCACCAGGTCAGGTTTCGCGGCGAGAATCTCGCCTGTCTTTGAAGTCCAAGAGTCTGCAATGATGCTGATCCTGTGAGTGCCGCTGCGCACGTCGGTTCGAAGTTCCGGTACTACATCCTGGCAGTACTTCGTGCAGGCCACGACACGATCGAGTTCGCCTACGGCAGCAAGAATGACCGTGGCGCTTGGCTGCAGGCAGGCAATTCGTTGAGGCGAGTGCGAGTGTGGCATCGCCCTATTGTAGGCGACCGGGACGCGCGCTTCGGGCAGTACAATCGCAGTGTGTATTCCGCCGAACTCCTCGACCACTTTGGGAACCCGCGCAACGCCGGCGAAGTGAAGGCTCCTGATGCGATGGCTCGCCTGGAAAATCCTGCCTGCGGCGACATTCTTGAACTCACGGTTCGATTGGAAGGGAAGCGCATCTGCGAGATTCGCTTTCGTGCGAAAGGCTGCGTTCCGGCCGTGGCCTGCGGGTCGGCAATCACGGAGCTGATTCAAGGAAAGACCATCGATGAAGCCCGGCGGGTGAGCAGGGAACAGGTGATCGCAATAGTCGGCGGCTTGCCCAAGACTTCGGAACACGCCAGCCATCTGGCGATGGACACGCTCGCGGAGTTGCTGCGCGGGCTCTGAGCGCGTAGCTGATTACGAGTGGAGCCTACGGGTTTGGCTTACGACTTGAGGGCTAATGGCTGGCTGATACACCGTCCATCCTTCCCGCAGCGCAATTGCCTTAAGGTCTGGATTCGGGTTGATGACGAAGGGCTTCTTTGACATGGTCAGCATTTCGCGATCCCAGATGGCGTTGCCGAATGCGCAGTCGGGCGGTGAACTGAGAACGGAACGAATCGCCTCCGGTTTACCCGGGCCGCTCGGTACACGCACGAGACGATCGGTCACGATGCCATTCTCGACCACAACTTCCGACGAGAGAATTCGGTTCTGCGGAATTCCGAAGTACTTCATGCCGGAACGGATAATCCACTGGTTCGAGGCGGAGACCGCCCAGACATCGCATCCCGACTGGCGCAGACGACGCACGAGTTCGCGCATCTCCGGAAAAATATTGCCGGCAATCGCCAGCGGAAAATACGTGTCGCAAGCCTGCTGCACGACTTCTTCCGGCAGGCCGCGGTGCATGGTGACCATCTCTCCACACATGACTTCTTCGGGCACGTTGCCGGCCCGGTAAGCGGCGTAGCGAGCCCGTGCCCAGCGGACGATATCGTCCGATACCAAGCCCTGATCCAACTCCCAAGAAAAGAAGCCTTCTCCCGCGTCGCCGGACCAGAGCGTGCCATCACAGTCAAAGGCCGCGACTTGCGGATGCAGGCTGAGTACACTTTCGACGAATTCGGCTTGAGTCGGCGTGAGTTGTGTCATGGATGGCGATGGGTGTTAGCTGGCGGGCAAGAGCTGGGAGCCCGTGGCGCGCGTCTTGTCACTCAAACCCAATGCCGCGTATTCCTCCGGTGTATTGATGTTGAGTGCGACGAGCGGGTCATCGACCGGAACATACTCGATGTTGGCTTCGTGTGCGTGTTCGATTTCGCGGGCATTCGAGGTTTCCGGAGCGCGCAGAAATGCTTCAATCATTTCTCGGCCGGCCAGAATCGGGTGGCCGTGTTTTCCTCGGAATTCGGGAATCACCGCCCATTTTCGTTCCGCGGAAACGCGCTCGAACGCGGCTTCGAGCGTTTGCAGCGTTTCCATTTCCACCGGAGGACGGTCCACAAGCGTGATCATGGCAGCATCGCGGCCGCGATTTAGAACTTCCTGTAGACCGATACGCAGAGAACTGAACTGTCCACGCGCTGGATCGGGATTCACGACCAGCGACGCGCCGTTGGCATAGATGACTGGAGCCAATGTCGACTCGTTTTTCCCGACAACGACGATGACTTCGTCTACATGAAACGAAAACAGACGGATCGCCGACGATAGGAATGTGTTCGTTGAGGCAGAGTCATGCGGAGGCCAAGGTAGCAGGGCTTTGTCGCGTCCCATGCGCGAGGAGTCGCCGGCAGCCAGAATCACCGCACAAAATGCCGCATTGCTTCCCATGCTTGGACGATAACAAACTGCTCAGACTCTGCCAAGGACGCGGGTCACTCCAATGCCATCAGCTGAAAGTTGGAAGTTTTACCAGATCGTCGTGGGGGACGCGTTCGACCGGGTGTCCGGCTTTGCGCCATGCGCTCAGGCCGCCCGCAATCACGAACACTTTGAATCCCAGATCTTGTAATTGGCGCGCCACCCGGGCGCTCGTGGCTTCGCGTGCTCAAGTACAGTAGAGATAAATCTCTTGCTCCTTGGGCAGGTGCTTGATCTCTTCGATCAGGTTGTTGGGCTCGATGCGAATTGATCCGGCGATGCGCTCGGAATCTGCGTCGTAGTAACCGTGGCTGCGAACATCGGCGATGAGCATGTTGCGCGCGGCATCGGATGCCAGACGTTGCGCGAGTTCCTCGGCTTGCACGCGAGGAATCACATTGAGCAAGCGGTATTTGCGGTAAATCCAGACGCGGTAGATGGCGTAGGCGGCAAGACCGATGCCGAAGATGACTTCGGCGGCAAATCCCGCGGAACGTAGTCCACGCGTGATGGCTCGCAGGGCGTCGCTGAATAAATAGCCCACCAGGGCATATGCACCCACGTAGAAGATTGCTCCAAGAGTGTCGAACTGCAGGAAATCTCCCACCCGCATCTTCATGCTTCCGGCAAGCGGCGGAGACATGGTATTGATTCCCGGAATAAATTTGGCAAACAGTAGCGTCTGCTTTCCGCGCCGGTAGAAATATTCCGCCGATCGCAGAATGCATGTTTCGGGGTTTGCCGAGAGGCGGCAGAGCAGGCCAAGGAGCGCCCAACCGCTCACCCGTCCTGTGAAGTAGAGAATCACGTCGCCCGCAAGCATGGCTACAACGCCGACCGTGAGCACAAGATAAAGGTGCAGATCTCCGTATGCGGTAACAGCACCGGCAGTCAGGATGGCGAGCGCGGCAGGCACAGGAAGTCCGATGGCTTCCGCAAAACACACGACCGCTAGAAATAAATATCCGTGATGCGAGATCGATGAGAGAAGGTCACTCATGGCAGCGCAGTACTACTTTTCTCTCTCCACCACAAACTCGGGCGCCCAGAGCAAGGCACGCTTGATTTCCGAGTCGGGAAAGATGCAGATCGCCTGGCGAGCCGACTCAGCATAGCGGGCAGCCTCTTTCGCGCGAACTCCAGCGAGGCATAGCGATTCAGGATGGTCAGGATATCAGCGTGCGTCACGCCGTTGAAAGCGCGGTCACGCAGAATTGTCTCAATCTGTTTGCGTTCGGCCGGAGTACAGCGCTCGAGCGCGTGAATCACCGACACGTCGCTTTGCCCTCGCGCAGATCACTGGCTACTGGCTTGCCGAGTACGCTCTCGGAGGCTGTGAGGTCGAGCACATCATCCACGATCTGGAATGCCAGGCCGAGATCACGCCCGTATTGTCCAAGACGCTCTTCCTGTTGCTCGGTGGCGCCGCCGAGAATGCCTCCGACGCGCATGCACACCGAAAACAGGCAAGCCGTCTTGCGATAAATCAGGTCGAGATGTTCTTGCTGGGAGATGAGTTTGCCGAGCTTTTCCATCTGCAGCAGTTCACCTTCGACCATCTGCTGCGTCAGTTCGATGAGCACATCGAGGATGCGGAAATTGCGCTCCTGCACGGCGATCTTGAATGCCTGCATGTAGAGCCAGTCGCCGGCCAGAACACACTTCGAATTGCCCCACTGCGTGTTGGCAGCCGGACGTCCGCGGCGGATCTGCGCTTCATCAATGATGTCGTCGTGAACCAGCGTCGCGGTGTGGATGATCTCGACAACTGACGCCAGCTTGACCGCGCCCGTGCCCTTGTATCCCAGCAGTTTGGCGGACAGCAGCAACAGAGCGGGCCGGATGCGCTTGCCTCCGCCGGCGCGGAGGTACTCGCCGATCTCGGTGATGGCAGCGACGTTTGAGACCGTATCGCGTCCGAACTGCTCTTCGATCGCGACAATATCGTCACGCAGAAGATCGGAAATCTCTTTTCCGTTGATGGTCGTGGTCGTTCCCAATTTCTCGTTTGCTCCGGTGATCAGTTGCTCCGGTAATTCGTGAACTGCAGGTCAATACCGAAATCCCGCTGCTTGATCATGGCAATCACATCCTGCAACGTGTCACGATCCTTGCCACTGATGCGCACAACGTCCGCCTGAATTGAAGCTTGCGCTTTTTTCTTCGAATTCTTTACCAGCAGCACGATCTCCTTCGCCTTTTCGATCGGAATGCCCTGCTGCAGTGTGATCTTCTGTTTCACCGTACTGCCTGCCGCGGACTCGATTGGCCCATAGGTCAAGCCTTTCAATGACACTCCGCGCTTGAATAGTTTGGCTTGAAGAATGTCATTTACCGCCTTCATCTTGTACTCGTCAGCCGAGTGCAACATGATGGCCTCGGTCCCTTCCATCGCGATCTGCGATTTCGAGTCCTTCAGATCGAAGCGCGTGGTCACTTCTTTCATCGCCTGCTGGATCGCATTGTTCACTTCCGCGAGATCGATTTTGCTGACGATGTCGAAACTGTTATCGGGCATGGAATATCACCGTCGTACCTGCTGTCCTACAAATGAATACGAACTCCCAAATAGTTTAGATTGGCCATGCGGGGATTAGTCGCAGGAACTCGATCGCCAATTGAGCCGCACACCCCAAACATGTACCCCTGAGAGTAACAGAAGAGGCATTATCCGCGAAGTCGCGATGAGCCCTGTTCGCTGGGACGTACTGCAAGGCAGCCGCGTCAGGGTTACGAACTCGGTGAGTCGAAAGAATTCGTAGAAATTCTGCGTGGTTTGTGAGCCGATCTCTTCCGGGGACAGCCGCGCAGTTCGCCGATCTGGCGGGCCACCTCCGTCACAAACGCCGGTTCGTTGCGCTGGCCGCGATGCGGAATCGGCGCCAGATAGGGCGAGTCGGTTTCGATCAGCATACGGTCGAGCGGAACCATCTGCGCGGCGTCGCGGATGGGCTGCGCCTTGGGGAAGGTGATGTTGCCGGCAAACGAAATCATGAAACCCATATCGAGCGCGCGGCGCGCGTGGTCGACGCTTCCGGTGAAGCAGTGCAGAATGCCGCCCGAGCCGCTGGCGCCCCAGTGTTCGGCGATCAGCGCCAGGCAGTCGTCCCAGGCGTTCTCGCTGTTGTCGGAGGGGCGGCAATGAATGATGATGGGCAGCTTTGCCGTCTCGCGCCAGTTCCATCTGCTGCAGGAAAACCGCTTTCTGCATGTCGCGGGGCGAGTGGTCGTAAAAATAGTCGAGGCCGATTTCTCCCCAGGCAATTACGTTGGGATGGCGCGCCCATTCGCAGCATTTGAGAATCAGCGGCTTCGTTGGCGAGACTGGCTTCGTGGGGATGGATTCCGACGCTCGCCCAGATTCGCGGATATTCCGGCTTCCCGTCGTATTTCTCCGCCAGCCGAATTCCGCAGTCGGCGGTGTCAGGCCCGTCGCCGTTGCCGATCGCGAGATAGGCTTCGATGCCGTTCTGTTTTGCGCGCGCCAGCACTTCGTCGCGATCGCTGTCGTAGCGCTTGCCTTCGAGATGGGCGTGGGAGTCGATGAACATCAGTTTTCGTTGGTCGTTAGGCTCGCCGTCATTGATTGGCTCAGTTTCGAGAGGGCACGAACTCAGCCCCGTCGTGAGTGGGCCCTGATACAGGCTCGCGCTCAACATCGACCGCTAAAGCCTGAGGCTCTACTTCAGCTCGTCGTGCCCGACCGGCACATCTTCCAGAAAGCTTGGCCAGCACCGGCTTGCCGCCTTCGGGCGAGGCGGCGACGATCATGCCGTTTGATTCCAGGCCGCGCAGTTTGCGGGGCGCCAGGTTGGCCACGATCACGACCTTGCGTCCGATCAGTGCTTCCGGCTGCATAGGCCTCGGCAATGCCGGCCACCAGTTGGCGGACCTCGGTTCCGAGATCGACTTCGAGGCGCAGCAGTTTGTCGGCACCCTTTACGCGCTCGGCGGTCTTGACCTGCGCCACGCGCAATTCCACTTTCGCGAAGTCGTCGATGCTGATCTTGCCATCGGGAATTGTCGGCGGCTGGTTTGGCTGTGGCGCGCCAGTTTCGCCGGCGCGACTGTGACCGGCCGGCAGCTGGCGGGCTGCCGAGCTTCGCTCGGCTGGGCGGGCGGGGCGCCCGTCCCCACGCTGCGCATTCTGTTCTTCCATCTTCTGCATCCTCTCGACTGTCGATTTGTCTGCTCGGGGAAACACGGCTTGCACCTCGCCCAACTTCGTGCCGAGGTGGCAGTTGTCCCCACTGCAATTGTGTCAGGTCGAATTTCGCGATGTCTCCCAGCCCATCTGCGCCCAGATCTTCGCGGTGGCATCGGGCATCACCGGATGCGCCAGCGCGGTCACGATGCGCAGAGCTTCGGCGCTGGTGTAGAGCACGGTTGCCAGTCGCGCGCGGCTCTCCTCGTCCTTCTTCTCGTCCAGCGCCCAGGGCTCGTTTTCGACGATGTATTTGTCTACCGCGGCTAACCAGTCCCCAGGCCGTTTCAAGCGCCCGCGAAAACTGGTACTGGTCAAACAATGTGCCGAAGTCGGCGATTGCCTTCTTTGCAGCATCCGCAATGGCAGCATCGGCCGGCGTGTGCGCTGCGTTCGACGGGTAGGGAACCTCTCCCTTGAAATAGCGCGTGATCATGGTCAGAGTGCGGCTGGCGAGATTGCCGAGCCCGTTGGCGAGATCGGAGTTGTAGCGCTGCACCAGGGCATCGAAACTGAACGATCCATCCTGCCCGAAGACGACTTCGCGCAGCAGGAAGTAGCGCAGCGCGTCGGTGCCGAGCACATCCACGATGGTTTCGGCGCGCACGATGTTGCCGCGCGACTTCGACATCTTGCTTTCTTCAAACAGCAGCCAGCCGTGCGCGGTGATGCCCTTGGGCAGAGGCAATCCGGCGGCGAGCAGGAACGCCGGCCAGTAGACGCAATGGAAGCGCACGATCTCTTTGCCGATCATGTGCACGTCGGCGGGCCAGTACTTTGTCGAACTTGCTGGTGTCGTTCGAGCCATAGCCGAGCGCGGTGATGTAATTGGCCAGCGCGTCGAGCCAGACGTAGACCACGTGCTTGGGATCGTCCGGCACAGGAATGCCCCAGGAGAAAGTGGAGCGGCTGATGGAAAGATCGCGCAAGTCCGCCGCGCACGAACGAGAGCACTTCATTGCGCCGCGTTTCGGGGCGGATGAAATCCGGTTGCTCGGTGTAGAGGCGGATCAACTGGTCCTGGAACGCCGAAAGCTTGAAGTAATAATTTTCTTCGTGGACGGTTTCCGTGGGCCGGCCGCAATCGGGACAGGGATCGCCCGGCCCGACCCATCCACGTAAAGTTCGTCGGAAACGCAGTATTGGCCGGTGTAAGTGCCCTTGTAGATGTATCCGTTATCGCGAATCTTGCGCCACAACGCCTGCACGCCCTGCTTGTGGCGAGCGGAGGTGGTGCGGATGAAATCGTCGTAGGTCAGCCCCATGCGATCCCAGAGGGCGCGGAATTCGCGCGGAGATCTCGTCGGTGAACTGCTGCGGCGTCTTGCCCGCCGCCTGGGCCGCGCGCTCGATCTTCTGCCCGTGTTCGTCGGTGCCGGTGAGGAACCAGGTGTCGTCGCCCAACATGCGATGCCGCCGCGCAATCGTGTCGCAGGCGATCGTGGTGTAGGC
Organism: uncultured Acidobacteriaceae bacterium; assembly: GCA_963725295.1. Lineage (GTDB taxonomy): Bacteria > Acidobacteriota > Terriglobia > Terriglobales > Acidobacteriaceae > Acidiflorens. The sequence goes on along the minus strand of CAVRYB010000019.1, from coordinate 9,484 downwards.
GTGCCCGATGTGCGGATGCGCATTGACGTAGTAGATCGGAGTCGTGATGTAGAACTTCTTGCTCATTCCTGTCCTAGTGTAGCGCGTCGGAAATAGTGAGCGTTAAGGATCGCGCCTCGATCCGCGTGTTCCGCGGTGCTCGGCGAGGAGTTCAGAGGCTTTCACCAGAGAGGGCCCGGAGGAAACCGGCGATTCATAAATGTCGCTCTGTTTGACGCACACCAGCGAAAGAAAATTCTATCCGACTCTTCACGCTTAGGCTGCGTTCGATGCGAGGTCGTCAATGGCGATTCCGATGTGCTGCAAGTGGTGCAACATATGCGTCACATAGTCATCAAACACGAACTGAAGCGTGAGAGGTTCAGAACCGGCAACGGTCAGCGTATGTGACCAGGCAGCGTCGGGCGCGGATTCGGCTGCCGCCAGCAATTGCCGGTTCAGCGCCTGCCACAGTTCAATCAGCTCTTTCCAATCGCGACGCTGGTAGGCATTCACGGCCACCCATCGATTCTGGTCGTACCCGGGCATGGCGAGTCTGTCTTCCAACTGCGCGCGAACGATTCGTTGGTGGTTGTTGGCGGCTGAATCGATCAGATGCCCGAGTTCCTCCTTCGGAGACCAGGTCGACGGTGTTGGCTTGCGTTCGACCTTATCGCGGGAAAGTCCTGCGAGGCGCCCCGGCACCTTTTGCAAAAGATCGCGTAGCGAAGTCAACGCTGGCATGAATCCTCCTGATTACTCTTGCAACATTTACTTTTACTTTTGTAACTCCGCGAGCGCGGCCAATACTTCGTCGCTATGTTTGTTGGGGTTGACCTCGGTGAATGCCTTTACGATCTTGCCTTCGGGATTGATGATGAAGGTGTGGCGCGCGGCGTACTTCACCGTTCCCTCGCTGGCAAGTGAGTCGTATTCCGTGGATACCTTGAAATCAGTATCGGCCAACAGTTTGAAATTCAGGCCCTCTTTGGCGCAGAACTTTTTGTGGGAATCGGCGCTATCGACGCTGACGCCGAGGATCACCACCTTCTTCTCCTGGTACTTTGGCAGGTCGCGCTGGAAGTTGTGCGCTTCGATGGTGCAGCCGCCAGTGAAATCTCTGGATAAAAGTACAAGACCACCCACCGGCCGTGATAGTCCTTCAGGCTGACTGGGGTGCCTTCCTGCGAGTTGAGGGTAAATTCGGGCGCGGCGCTGCCGACGGAGGTAGCCGAACCCGCGAATAGGGAAAGCGGCGCGAGCGCGAAAAGGGCGCAGAGCACCAGCATTCTAACGAGTCTTGTCATACGCGATCTCCTGCTTGTCATAGGCGATCTCATGAGTGAAGCTGAATTTACCCGCCAACGGAACTGCGATCCTTCAGCTGCGATCTCTCAAATATAGATGGTTTGGAAACAAAGCGTGGTTCACCCTTTTAGCGCGCTGCGAACGTATTGCTGGATCGCTTCTTGAATCACCGTACGCAAGGGAACGCGCTGCGCTTCGGCCAGAGTCCGGCAATCCTCATATTCCGGGGCGTAGTTGGAGACACTGCCATTCATGTTGGCAATCTTGATGCGTACCGGTCCCCAAGTTGTATCGACAGTCTCCCAGCGGCGAGACAAAATCTGCCGCTGCTCTTCGCGACGCCGCACGCCGAGAGTTGTCGTCTCGGCAAAAATCAGCTTGGTCAGGCTATCGGCGTCTTCCGGCTTCCCGAGCACCGTGAGCAGCGCGCCCTGACGGCCTTTTTTCATTTGTACGGGGACACTGAAAACATCGAGCGCTCCTGCGCCCAGCAGTCGCTCCATGGCGTAGGCCAAAACCTGCGGGCTCAGGTCATCGAGGTTGGCTTCCAGGACTGTGATCGTTTCATTGGATGTAGTGGCCGTTGCTTTCGCACCATCGGCAACGGCAACGATCGCCTCTCCAACCGTGATTCGCAGCAGGTTCGGATGTTGCGGGAAATCCCGGCTTCCCGCGCCATAACCAGCGTGGTCGATCTTCATCGACGGAAACGAGGCAAAGCGGCTGGCTAGTGTCCGCACGATCGCGGCTCCGGTAGGCGTGACGAGTTCAAGCTGTGGCCCGGACGAATAGACCGGAGCATCGCGCAACAACTTCAGGGTGGCGGGCGCCGGCACAGGAAGCGTCCCATGCGCGCACTTGACGGTGCCGCCGCCAACGTTGAGCGGCGAGCATACCCACTCATCGACGGCCAGAGCCTCGGCGCCTACTGCGGCGCACACGATGTCTACCATGGCATCGACGGCACCGACTTCGTGAAAGTGGACGCGATCGATGGCTGTCGCATGAATCTCTGCCTCGGCCCCTCCTAGCGCTTCGAAGATCCGGATTGCAGTTGCTCTGGCGCTGCTGCTGATCAGTGCTTTTTCGATGATCCTGCGAATCTCTGTCAGGCTACGACCGTGAGCGTGAGGGTCATCGTGGTCTTTCTTGGAATGCGCGTGAGAGGGGTCGTGGCCATGATTGTGATCGTGCTCGTGAGAGTGAGAATCCCGCTGCTCCCAGAAAACTTCCCGCGGCAGTTCTTTTTCGCCGTTCGCGTACACGTCGACTTTGGTTGCTGAAATTCCGCCTCGCGTTACCCGCGAAATCTCCAGCCGAGCGCCGATATCGAGCGCTGCGACCGTGTCTTCCAGAAGCTTGGGAGACACTCCGGTATCGACCAATGCGCCGAGAAACATGTCGCCGCTGATGCCGGAAAAGCAGTCGAGATAGGCAATGCGCATGGGAAGACCGTCGTTGGTCGTTAGTCGCTGGTCGTCAGGATCATGCGAGATCAAAGCGGGCCGCGATCGACTGTCGACCAACGACCAACGACACCAGATTTTCATCATAGGGAACGTCTCCACCTCCGTCAAACTCGCGCGCTGCCGCGAGTTTGTTAGAATCACTGTTTATTCAATAGAGTTAGAGGGAATCCTTGTATCGATACCTGGAACGCCGACTGGTCGAACATCTGCGCGAGTTTCTGCGCCGCGCCTACGATCTGGAAACCGTCAACATTGTGGTCGAGCAGCCTCCGAAAATCGAGTTTGGGGAGTACGCGCTGCCGCTCGCTTTCGAGCTTGCCCGCAAGCTGCGCAAAGCGCCGCGCAAGATTGCCGAGGAGATCGTCGCGGGCGTCGGCCCGATTCCAGGCTTTGAGAAATTCGAAGTAGCCGGCGGCGGATACATCAACGTTCGCGTCAGCCGCCCCGAATTGGCGGCGTCGCTCGTGGCCGACGAAAGGCCGCCGGCAACCATACCGTCTGGCAAGGTGCTGGTGGAGCATTCCAGCATTAATCCGAATAAAGCCGCGCACATCGGACACCTGCGCAACGCCATCCTTGGCGACACGTTTGTCCGGCTGCTGCGTTTCGCGGGCAGGGAAGTGGACGTTCAGAACTACATCGACAACACAGGAGTACAAGTCGCGGACGTGGTTGTCGGCTTTCTGCACATCGAAAGAAAGTCGCGCGCGGAGATTGAAGCGCTAGCTGCGGCTCCGCGATTCGATTACGTATGCTGGGATCTCTACGCTCGCGTTTCGCAGTGGTATGAGCAGGACAAGGCAAATCAGCAAGCGAGGTCGGCGACATTGCATGCCCTCGAGGCAGGAAACAATGAAACGGCGGCGATCGCAGATTTGATTTCGACTGCCGTGCTGCGTCGCCACCTCGAAACCATGGAGCGGCTCGACATTGAGTACGATTTCCTCCCACGGGAGAGCGAAATTCTCCATCTGCATTTCTGGGATGCCGCGTTTAGCAAGCTCAAGGAAGCGGGCGTTCTCATTTTCGAGAATGAGGGCAAGAATAGAGGCTGCTGGGTGATGCGGCGTGCGGGAACTGCGAAACCTTTAACCACGGAGGGCACGGAGGACACGGAGAAGATCACTGAGGAAGACCAGAAGGTGATCGTCCGTTCCAACGGAACGGTCGGCTATGTCGGTAAAGATATCGCTTACCACATGTGGAAGTTCGGCTTGCTCGGGCGCGATTTCGGTTACCGAAAATTCTTCCACTATCCCGATAGTCACGACTGCTGGATTTCGACTACTGACGGGGAGAAAAAGCATCCGCACTTCGGCGATGTCGCGGAGGTCTACAACGTCATCGATGCCCGCCAGTCGGAGGCGCAGAACACGGTGATGGAAGCGCTGCGCGGTCTTGGTCACGGAGAAGCTGCCGATCGTTACACGCACTTTTCCTATGAAATGGTCGCGCTGACGCCGCGCTGTGCGGCCGAGCTTGGCTATCAACTCAGCGATGAAGATAAAGAGAGGTCGTGGATTGAAGTCTCCGGCCGCAAGGGATTTGGCGTGAAGGCGGACGATCTGCTCGATGCACTGATTGCCTCGGCAGGAAAAGAAGTGACAGAGCGTCATCCTGAGTTGAGCGAAGGTGAGCGCACCGGCGTAGCCACGCAAGTCGCCATCGGAGCCCTGCGCTACTTCATGTTGAAGTTCACCAAGCCGTCGGTGATCGCCTTCGATTTCAAGGAGGCGCTAAGCTTTGAAGGAGACACCGGGCCCTACGCGCAATATGCCGCCGTGCGTGCGTCGAATATTTTCCGGAAAGGTGGATTCGATCCCGACGCTTTTTGCGGCAAGGCCAGACGACTGTCAAAAGACGACTTGGCGAAGTACCTAGAGGGCGAATCCGGCAACGAAATCTGGGAGCTGTGGCTGGCGGCAGCCAAGACTTCGTACATTGTGCAGCAGTGCATCGTGACTACCGAGCCGGCTTACCTCGCCAAGCACGCCTTCCAGTTGGCGCAAGCTTTCAACGTGTTCTACCACCGCCATCCCATCCTGATTGAAGCCGACGAAGGACGGAAGACATTCCTGCTGACGACTGCGGCCGTGGTACGCCGCGAACTGATCCGCGTGCTGGGGGCTATGGGGATCACGGTCCCGCCGGTAATGTAACGATGTGTAACCAGGGTTACTGGTGACAACTCCACGGCTCATGCCAGCATCTTCATAAGCAGGTGGAATTATGAGAAGAAATCTGGTTCTGGCCGCGATTTTCGCGGCAATTCTGTTTGGTACCGCCTTTGCCTCGAACAAAGTACAACCGCTTCCGCGCATTCTGTCGAACGCACGCTTCGTTTACGTGATGGCGTACGACGGCGATCAATTTGATCCCCGGTTGCTCCCGGATGATCGGGCTGCGATTTCTCGCGTCCAGGGCGCGCTCCAAAAGTGGGGGAAACTGACACTTGTCTATCGTCCGCAGGACGCCGACATGATTCTTGCGGTGCAGTCTCGTCCGACAGAGGACGTTCTTGCCGTCTATGATCGGCGCGGATTCTCCTCGAGTTATCTCTGGCGCGTGATGGGGCGCGGCGGTCTGCAGAAAAGCGAGGCGCCACTGGTAGCGCAGTTTGAAAAGGCCTGGGACGGTATGCACAACTGAGGAACGCCTCCGATCAGGTGTGCGAAGACGAGCTGACGCGGCGCCTTTTCACGACAAGTGCACACTGATCCACCAGCCAAACTCCTGCAGCTAGGTCAACCGCATGGCCGGGTTTATAATCCTTGCCAGAAACTAAATCGTATAAAATTTCTATGGTTTTGATCATGATTGCCGTGATCAGGGCAGGGCACGTTTCCCACAGTATGATTGCAACGCATTGATAAGAAGCCGGTTACTTATTTAGCGCCGGAACGAAGAATGGCATCCCCCGTGCTTTAACTCTGATCAGGGTACGGCAACCAAAAGCGTGCCAGAAAGCACAAAAAGACCGGAAACGGCAATTTTTCGGGCAAGGAGCCCTTAACCTTATGAATCGCACCTCGTTCCGTTTGACCCTAATGCTCGCAGCCACTCTGGTGGCGTCGCTGGGATGTACGACCAAGAATTATGTTCGCCAACAGACCACCCCGCTGATCAACAAGACCAATGAGCTCGACGACCTGACCGCGAAGAACTCGAAGGACATCAAGGATGTCGATCAGCGCGCGCAAGCCGGCATTCAGGCCGTGCAGGCCAAGGCGGCTGAAGTCGATCAGAAGGCGCTGGCGGCTGGAAGCGAAGCCGATAAGGCGCAACTGTCCGCGAATAGTGCGACGCAGCGCGTCGACACTCTGACGAACACAGTGGTTAACCTCGACAACTACCGTCCGGTTGTCGAGACCGCCGTGCACTTCGGCTTCAACAAAGACAATCTGACGAAGGAAGCCAAGGAAGCGATCGATCAACTTGCCACGAGCGTGGCCACCACCAAGGGCTACATCATCACCGTGGAAGGCGCGACCGACTCGGTCGGCAGCTCGGAATATAACTACGATCTGAGCCAACGCCGGGCCAAGGCCGTGATTCAGTACCTGGCGTCGGAGAAGAGCGTTCCGGCTTACAAGATCTATCTGATCGGGCTGGGTAAGGATAAGCCGGTCGAGACCAACAAGACCTCCGACGGCCGCGCCAAGAACCGCCGAGTGGATATCCGCTTGATGACCAATACTGGATCATCGACCCCGGCCGAGCAGACCAGTTCGACGGCCACAAATCCGCCGTCTTTATAAGTTTTCGTTCTAGGTTTCCCCTCCTCCCCGGAGGACTTGCCAAACCGGGCCACCCCGTTTGTGGGTAGCCTGGTTTTTTCTTTTTTGCGGCTTTCTGGTCCCATGCCTCGGGTACCGTTCCAGCCGCGGGCAACTCCACACAAGACCGTGGTATCGAACTGAAGAGTCGGCTTACAATTCGGTAAGGTCAGGAGAGCACGATGATCGCGATCCCACTTCTCGCGGCATTGCTTCTTGGAAGTCCGCAAGATCCGGCGGCGGATACTCCCGTTCTCGCTCCACCACCCGCAGTCTTAAAAGCGCCGATCTCTCTCACTCCGGGTCAGTTCACACCCGAACAGCAAGAACAGATTCGGCAGAAGCAGGAGCAATTCAGGATCAGCCGCGAGCCGCAGCGGAAAGAGGCGGTGCGCATCAATGATCTTGCCGCTAACATCCACTCCGAAGCCGACGCGCGGAAACTGGTGGATGCCGTTGCCGAAGAGCTCACGCATCATAAGCACCTGTTTTGGGCCGCGGAGAAATACCGGCACCGGGTGGCGCACGCGGAGTTTGAGTCCGTTTCCGATCCTGCCGCACTCATACCCGAAGAGCGGATCGTCGATGTCTGGAATGAATACGCCCGCGAAATTGATGCGCCCGAAGAGGCGCTGATTACTTTGGCCGACTTGCATACCTTTCGTGCGGCAGACTTGCATTTCAGTCTGCACAACTGGGGACTCGATTTGACGCAGTCGATCTGGTCCGCACCGAATATCTATGCGCTCGACGCTGGCGGAAACCTTGCGGATGGCTGTCGAGCGCTTGAGGCCCTGAAGATTATCGTCAGCATGCACGACCAGTTTTTCAGAGTGCAGTTTGCCAGACGGGTGCCCAAGCAGCAACCTGCGGAGGTCAGTTCGACGAAGGCAAATGCGTTTAAGGGCGGCGTCCTTCTGGCGAATGGCACGTCACAGCCAGTGCATTCCGCCGCGTACCAATATCAGCAGGAGCATGGCGTACGAGCCTACGATCAACTTGTCCGAAGATTGTTTGACGAGTTGTTGCCCCGCCGGAATGAGTTCGCTGAGGAGTTCAAAGGCTATGACCACAGAGGGCGCAGAGGAAACCGGCGACTCATAAAGGCGGCTCTGTTTGACGCACTACACTAGAATAGTTACAGGATGAATCGATTTACATTACTTGGCTGTCTGGTGGTCCTTTTCGGCGCGGGCGCCCTCGCGCAAACAGCATCCCTTCCTCTTCTCCTCCTCCTTCTTCACCGCAGCCTTCGGATCCAGCGGTGAAGCTGAGGAAAGTTCCAGTCACGATACAAGAATCGACATCCGGCCCCCTAAAGACGACGACAAGAATCATCCCGCCAGCAAGGGCGCCGTCGAGGATCTCGTGCCCGAGGAGGGTATCGAGGTATCGGGCGTTCAGGAGTTTCATCCCTGGAACCCGATGAAGGCGCTGAAAGATATTGAAGTGGGCGATTTTTATTTCAGGCGGAAGAACTATAAAGCCGCTCTCGAACGCTATAAGGAAGCGCTTTACTACAAAGACAACGACGCCGTGGCCAGTTTCCGTGTGGCCGAATGCCAGAACAAACTGGGAGACAAAGCCGAGGCCCGGAAATATTACGAGCTATATCTGAAGATTCTTCCCGACGGTCCGTTCGCGAAGGAAGCCCACACGTCGCTGGACCGTTTGCCAAAAGCGCAATGAGGGATAGAGGTCGTTAGTCGATGGTCGTTGGCGAACCGAGTCGTCAGTTCTAGATGTTGCTGCCGATACACGATCAGCGACTATTTCCTCTATTTCTCTATTATTTCTCCACTCGAGAAAACTCTCCCGTCGACGCGTTCACCGCGACTCTTAGTTTTGCCGTCTCGCGATCGGTTCCGTAGATCACATGCCACAAGAGCGTGTTCTCCTGCTTGTTCCAATCGAGAACATAGAAGACCGGGGTGTCGGGTTCCTGCTCCAGCAGTTTGCTGCCGCCGTGCTCCTGGGCAATGGCGAAGGCTTTGTCGGTATCGGTCTTCAGGAACTGAAAGTTGAAGACCAGCGTGCTCGAATTCGTCGGGCTGTAAGAGTCCTCGACGCCGTGAGAAACATCGCCCGCCGACCATGTATACGGTCGAGTCGAGTGTTGTGAAGGAGAAGCGAAGCCGGTGCGCCACTCAGTGGCCTTGCCATCCTTGGTCTTCGAGATGTTCGATTCCGCACGGTAAGGCTGAACATCCGACGCCCAGAAGCGAGCCGAGGTGTAGCACTTAAAAAAGGCGCTGCTGCCGGTGATGGCCTCGGGTGCCTTGGGCTGTGCGGTTTCAACGGGCTTGCTGGGTTCCGACGAGCACCCGGCCAACATTCCGGCTGCTAGAATTACGAGCAATAGTTTTTTCATCATTTTTTCAACCAAGTGTTTTCAACCGACGATTACCCGGTACGTGAGTAGAGCGCCTTTTCGAATGTGCGACCGATTGTCCTGGATTTTGCAAGTATTGTACTGAACCAGCGCCATGAATTCCTATCTGGATCGCCTGCACCAGGAACTCGAAGATGCAATAGGCGATGCCAGCCCTGCCCAATTGGCGCAGGCTCCGGCAGGGAAGTGGAGCCCGGCGCAGATCCTCGAGCACCTGATGCTTACCTACCGGGGCACCGCGCGAGGATTGGAGAAATGCTGCGAACAAGGTGCGCCGCTGGCGAAACGAGCCACTCTGAAAGATCGGCTCGCCAATCTGCTGGTGGTGAAACTCGGGTATATTCCCAACGGTCGGCCGGCTCCGGAGCGAGCATTGCCGCGGGGGTTGCCGTCGGACGAGGTTCTTCAACAGTTGACGCCGGAGCTGCAGAAGATGGCTTCAGGTCTTGATGAGTGCGAGAAGAAGTTTGGAAGGCGCACGAAGATTCTGGATCATCCGTTTCTAGGCCCGCTGACAGCCGCCGAGTGGAGAAAGTTCCACTGGGTCCACGGGCGGCATC
>CAVRYB010000018.1:0-6479 GCA_963725295.1 uncultured Acidobacteriaceae bacterium | reverse complement strand
GGACCAGCGCGCTTTTCTGGGTATCCCGAATTTTGGGGACGTGATTTCCAACGTGCCATTCGCGATTGTCGGCGCGTGGGGAGTCGTGTTTCTCGTTTCCGGCGCGGGTTCCCGGCGTTTTATTGATCTGCGGGAACGCTGGCCCTATTTAGTGGCGTTCCTGGGAATTTTTCTAACTGCTTTCGGCTCCTCGTACTACCACCTCGATCCGAATAACGCACGCCTCGTATGGGATCGCTTGCCGATCATGGTGGCATTCACGGCAACTGCGGCGGCGATGATCACCGAGCGCGTTGAAATCCGGACAGGACTGCTTCTCCTGCCGGTTCTGCTGCTGGTGGGAATCGGTAGTGTTCTGCAGTGGTATGCCAGCGAAGTGCATGGCGCTGGCGATTTACGGTTCTATGCGGCGGTCCAGATAGGTTCGACGCTGGTGTTGCTGATCGTGCTGATGTTTCCGGCGCGCTACAGCCGCGGATCTGATTTGGCAATCGTCGTGGGACTGTACGCGCTCGCTAAGATTCTGGAGACATTCGACAAGCAGATTTTTCGTGCCGAGCCCTTTGTCAGCGGACACACGTTGAAGCATCTGGTGGCGGCGGCCGCGGGATACTGGCTGCTGAGAATGCTGCGGACGCGGCAGCCCTTGACGACACAGTAATACGTCTTGTCATACTTATGGTATGATATTGAGTACTATGACGAATACTCGGCGCGATATCAAGCGGAGGCGCACGTTTACGCTTTCCCCTGCGAGCTTGACGTACCTGGAAGAGGAAACGCGGCGGCGGAACGCCGAATCTCAGTCGGCGGTTTTGGATGAACTTCTTCAGCAGAAAAAACGAGACCTTCAGTTGGCGGCCTTGGAAGGTGCCATCGAAGCCTACTACGAGCGGTTCCGGGAGGCCGAAGAGGACAAGACTTGGGCCGAGTTTGCTGGGATGAATCTTGCGAAGGAGGAGGAAGTACGTTATGACCAGCCCACAGCGGGGGGAAATCTGGTTCACGAAACTACCCACCGACCCACCGGAAAAAGGAAAGCGCCCCGTCGTGATCGTCTCAATCAACGCACGAAACAGTCATCCGCGCGCTGATACCGTGCTGGTAGTGCCGCTAAGCACCTCTGTCCATAAGAGCGATGTCCCGACCCACATGCTGCTGGAATCAGGGCAGACTGGTTTGCACGAGCGATCGGTCGCTAAAGCGGAGGACATCGCAGTGATCCGCAAGACGTACTTGGATCCGTCGCGAGAGCGGTTGCGGATGTTAAGTTCCACCCAGGTTTGCGAACTGGCACGAAAAGTTGAACTGGCGATGGGTGCCTGCCGTAATCCGTTGACAATCTAGCCTGCAGTTTCCAACTCTCCCGACAGCGCTTCCCATTCCTTCATTAGACGTTGCAGACCGTCTTTGGTGTGCGCGAGTTCCTGTGTCTGCCGTTGGGTTTCTTCGGCGCTCACGAAGCTCTGGAGTTGCGTTTCGAGCAGGGCGATCGCAGCTTCGGCACGGGCGATGTTTTCTTCCACTTCGTGGAGGCTGTCTTCCATTTGCTTGCGCTTAATTGGATTCAGGCGGCGGCCCTTGGGGTCGAGCAGGTTCGATTTTCGGAGCGTTGCCATTCGTTGGCGGGACGGCCGCGGGGCTTCTGCGCCCGCGAATACCCGGGCTGGAGACGAGTTCTCCGACTAGTTCGTTGGTAATTGATTCGGTTTGCTTCGCGGCTCCGCCTTGCTTGCGCCAGAGGTAGTCTTCGTAATTTCCGGGATACAGTTCGACTTTGCCGTCGCCGATTTCGAAGATGCGAGTGGCCAACTTATCGATGAAATAGCGGTCGTGCGAGACGAAGACAACTGTGCCCGTGTATTTCATCGAGGGCTTCGAGCAGGACGTCTTTGGCGCGCAGGTCGAGGTGGTTGGTGGGCTCGTCTAACAGCAGAAAGTTCGCAGGATGCAGCAGCATCTTGAGCAGCGCGTAGCGGTTGCGTTCGCCTCCGGAGAGCACGCCGATGCGCTTGAAGACGTCGTCACCGGAGAAAAGAAAGCATCCAAGCAGACTGCGGAGCTCGGTTTGCGTCGAGGCTGCGGAGAGTTCGCCCAGGTCGTCGAGGATGCGGGTTTCCGGGTCGAGCTCCTTGTATTGATCTTGCGCGAAGTAGTCGAGATGGACTTCGTGGCCGAGTTTGTATTCTCCGGCGGACAGTTTTTCCGCTTCGCGGAGGAGCTTAATCAGCGTGGACTTCCCTGCTCCATTGACGCCGACGAGCGCGATGCGCTCGCCGCGCTCGATCATGAAATTTACTTTGTCGAAGACCTGGTGTTCGTTGATGCCGGCGTCGCCGTAGCTCTTGGCGACGTTCGAGAACTCGGCGACGATGCGTCCGCTGGGTTTGGGCTGCGGGAATGTGAAGTGGACGGTCTTTTCTTCTTCTGGAATCTGTATCCGCTCGATTTTTTCCAGCTCTTTGATGCGGCTCTGCACCTGCTTGGCTTTGGTTGCTGTGTAGCGGAATCTGTTGATGAAGACTTCGAGTTGCTCGATCCGATCGTGCTGGGTCTTGTAGGCGGCTTCGAGTTGTTCCTTGCGAGCCGTTTTCGCGGCAAGGTACTGGTCGTAGTTGCCGGCGTAGAAGTGCATCTGCTTATTCCAGATTTCGACGATGCGTTTGACGGTGATGTCGAGAAAGTAGCGATCGTGCGAGATCATGACGTACGCGTTGGGATAGGTGGTCAGGTACTCCTCAAGCCAGTTGCGGGCTTCGAGGTCGAGGTGGTTGGTCGGCTCGTCGAGCAGCAGCAGGTTCGGCTTCTGCAGGAGAAGCTTGGCGAGCGCGATACGCATCTGCCAGCCGCCGGAGAATTCGTCCGTCAGGCGCTTCCAGTCGTCGCGGTGGAAGCCGAGTCCGGTGAGGACCTGTCCAACCTGGGCTTCGAGAGTGTAGCCGTCGCGAGCCATGAATTCGTGCTCGAGTTTCTGGTAGCGGTCGGCGACGTTGGAGTATTCCTGGCTCTCGTGGTCGAGCTCGGACATGCTGCGGGTGAGCGACTCCATTTCTTTCTCGATGGCGTGGAGATCGTCGAACACCGACAGGCACTCGTCGAACACCGTGCGACCGGTCATGGTGAGGCCGTCTTGCGGCAGGTATCCGGTGGAGATGCCCTTGGCGCGCGAGATCGAGCCGTAGTCGAGGGATTCCAGACCGGCCAGGATCTTCATGACCGTGGATTTGCCAGTGCCGTTGGCCCCGACCAGACCGATGCGCGACTCCGGCGTGATCAGCCAGTCGGCGTTCTCGAACAGCAGTTTGTGGCCGTAGCGCTTGCCGGCGCCGGAGAGTTGGATCATGAGTGTCTATGTCTCAGAATATCAGCGGACGGGAGGAGATAGCTCTCGATGTGTTTCTAGCGCGTCGTGGCGGCCAGTTTCGCCACGCCAATATGCTCCAGGGCACGATCCACCACGTTCTGGAGTTCCTGGGCGTACTTGACCTCACGGCCTTTCGCCAGAACTACTCTTGCGCGATCGGCTTCAAACCAGGTGGGATCCCGGTTGTCTTCGTGTGGATCGCGCGTCTGTCGGACTTCCATCAGGAAAGCTTTGACGACGTATTCCTGCACGCCTCCGGGCTGCCAGAAGACTCCCTTGGAATGAACATAAATGTGGAAGTGACGCGGCTCGATCACGCCGATGGCTCCAGCTTCTTCTCGGGCTTCGCGTTCGGCGGCTTGGCTGTGCGAGAGGCGAGGTGTCGGGGGCTCCCTTGGGAAAAGTCCACTTGCTGCCGCCGTTGGTGTGAACGAGCAGGAATTCGGCGTGCGAGTTCACCTTGCGGTAGCAAACGGCGGCCACCTGCAGGGGCAGCGCGAAGCGCGATACTCGCGGCGAACTCATGGGTAGAGTTTACTGCAAAGATATTGCAGAGATGTTAATTTAGAGTCCCTCAAAGGTTACCAATGAGACGTATCTATACCCGGCTATTAACGGTCGCATTCGCAGGAAGCGCACTGGCTCCGCTGGTTACGATTGCAAGCAGCCGGTACATTCTGGCGGGCGTGTTCCCGTGGCATCGTTGCCGGGCTATGCGCTGTTTGCGGTTGAAGTGCTGGTGGCTTCGGCGGGTGTGTGGTGGCTGCTGCGCCGCTCCGAACCCGCTTTCGAGCGCCTCGCGACGGTGCAGAGCGAATTTCTACGAACGTTTCCGGATCGCTACGTACCCGTAGCCATTTTCGGAGCGGCTGGGATAAGCCTCTTTCTCGAACTGGCCATGGTGCGCTGGCAGGCGAGCGTGTTTCCGTTCTTTGCGTTCTACAAGAACTTCTCAATATTGGCCTGTTTCGCCGGTTTGGGCTTGGGATATGCCACGGCGCGGAAAAAGCAGGTCCCGTTGTTTCTCGCGGCCCCACTTTTCTGCTGGCAGTTCCTCCTGATGTTGGGAATGCGCTATGGGCTGGACAAGAACCTATTCACGAGTCTGTACGTTTTGCCGTTTCGCGAACAGCTGAATATGGGCTGTGGGCGAACGCCAACTTCTATCAGGGGCTGCAGATTTATTTCGTTCTGGGTGTGATTTTTCTGCTGACAGCCCTGTCTTTCATTGCCATCGGGCAGGTGTGCGCGCGCTGATGGAGCGGCGAGAAAAACTCTCCGCCTACGGATTCAACTTGCTGGGAAGCGTTGCCGGAGTGCTCCTGATGTTTGCTGTGAGCGCGTACTGGACGCCCCGAGCGTCTGGTTCCTGATTGGGTTTGGCGGGCTGCTACTCTTCTGCGTTCGTAACAAGCCGACATTCCTGTGGGCGGCTGGCGCGACCGCGCTGGCACTCATGCTGCTCGAGTGGCCGGTGAATCCAACGTGGCAGAGAATCTATTCTCCGTACCAGTTGCTCGAAGTCGGTCGGGACGCCCGCGGGATGTTGATGATCCAGGCAGCGGGCCATTACTACCAGCACGTCGACGACTTCTCACGGCCCACGGCCGGATCGCTGAGAAAGATGACAAGAATGATGCCGACGTGAATCGGGCGCGCGGTTATTACGACCTCCCGTACCAGTTGATTGGGCACCCTGCGAGGTCGCGGTGGTTGCGCCGCACTGGCAACCCTATGGCGGGGTGCTGCTGAGCGGGAGCGGCGTCGGTGGATGCGATCGAAATTGATCCGGTCATCATTCTGCTGGGCGGAATGGATCGGGAAATCCGTATGACGATCCGCGAGTGCGCGTCGTGAATGACGACGCACGGTCATTTTTGCGGAAGACGGATCGGCAATATGACCTGATCGTGTTCGGATTGCTGGATTCGCACACATTGCTGAGTCAGGCATCGAGTGTGCGGCTCGACTCGTTCGTGTACACAGTGCAGGCATTGGAGGAGGCGCGGCGACACCTCGCTCCACATGGGACGATTTCTCTCGCATTCTCGATATTGAATGATCAGTTGGGCCGAAAGATCTACCTGATGATGCAGCAGGCGTTTGATGGGCGGGCTTCGGTGTGCATTCAGGCCGGGTACGACAAGGGAGTGGTGTTTTTGGAGTCGAACGATGGTGAGCGGCCGATATTAGCCGATGCCGCCGTCCTGGCGCGAACGGGATTTGAGAATAAGACGACGTTCTACGCGAATGACGCGCTGCGGGCGGACCTTCCTACCGATGATTGGCCGTTCTTCTATATGCCGAGGAGGGTTTATCCGTCGTCTTACTTGATGATGGTGGGGCTGGTGCTGATATTGTCGCTGCTGCTTTTTGGGAGCTTTCTAGGCGCTGAGGCGAGGCCCGGGCAGTTCCCTTTTTTCGTGCTGGGCGCGGGATTCATGCTGATCGAAACGAAGGGAATCACGGAACTGGGGCTGACGTTCGGCAGTACGTGGCAGGTGATTGGAGTCGTGATTGCCGGCATTCTAGTGATGGCCTTCCTGGCAAATTATGTCGTGCAGAAGATACGCATTGAAAGCCCAATCATTCCGTATTTGTGTTTGCTGGTAAGTCTTCTCGCAGGATGGTGGATTTCGCGGGCGGGTGGGTTCCCCTCGACGGCGACGGGACGAATTGGGACGGTGGTTGTGCTGACGTGTCCGATGTTTTTTTCGGGGATCGTGTTTTCGACATTACTGAAGATGCGGGAAGAAATTTCGTCCGTGATGGGCGCGAATTTGTTCGGCGCGATGTGTGGAGGACTTCTGGAATATAACTCAATGTATTTCGGATTCCGGTTTCTTTATCTGCTGGCCGCCGCGATTTACGCCGTGGGATTGATCTGGGAGGTCGCGCGGGTGCGCGTGGGAACGAAGATCATTGGAGTTGCGAAGGCGGCGTAGCGTCCCACTTACCATTTGGAATCCCGCTATCTGGTTTGAAAGCTCAGGCCGCTCAGTCTGGCCAGTTTCTTCTCTTCTACGTTTCGGCTACCGATCAAAACTTGGAAAGTTTTTCCCATGCCCACGGGCGTCACCAGGTGTTTGAGCTGAAGCGCTACTTTTGCCTGCTC
>CAVRYB010000017.1:0-23995 GCA_963725295.1 uncultured Acidobacteriaceae bacterium | reverse complement strand
TACGTGGTCTTTGTGGGTTTCGGGCTGACGCTGATTCACTTGATCGGAATTCCGGTGACGAATCTCTCCGTGAATCCGGCACGCAGCACCGGACCAGCAATTTTTGTCGGTGGCTGGGCGATCGAGCAGCTATGGCTCTTCTGGCTAGCTCCGATTGTGGGCGGCGCGCTCGCGGGTGGTGTCTACAACGCGGTGTTCGGGGAGTAGAGAGGCTTGAGCATCCGAACGGCTGCTCACGAGGAATTCATCCGCCGCGGTCTATCAGTCGGATGGTTCCGAAATCCGAGAGGCTTCGCTTGGAGAGATCGCCCTCGTATTCCTGAAACTAGGCACGATCGCATTCGGCGGCCCGGCAGCGCACCTGGCGATGATGGAAGAGAGTTGTCCGCAGGCGGCGGTGGATCACTCATGCTGAATTCCTTGACCGGCTGGCCACCGCGAACCTGATTCCCGGCCCAAGTTCGACCGAGGTCGCGATTTTCATCGGTCAAATGAAGCGAGGCTGGCGCGGTCTCATCGTCGCCGGTTGTTGCTTCATTATTCCGGCGGCGGTCATTGTGTCATTGATTGCTTGGGCCTATGTTCGCTTTGGCTCGCTTCCGAAAGCTGAGGGCGTGTTCTATGCAATCAAGCCGGCAGTGGTTGCCATCATCGTTCAGGCGCTGGGAAAACTGGGGCGCACCGGAATTCGAACCGCCCCTCTGGCCGCGATTGCTTTGCTCGCCGCCCGTTCTAAGCTATTGGGGAGTCAGTCCGCTGCTGGTTCTTGCCATTGCTGGACTGGCATCGGCGTTATCCTTCGTAGCGAATCGCAGGCAAATGATTGTAGGGATGGGCGCTCCGAAACTGTTTGCCTCAATGATGGCTATGACCGCCGCGGGTTTGGCTGTACCGGTCGGGCTGGCACGCTTGTTCTTGTCATTTCTGAAGGTTGGATCGGTGGTCTTCGGCAGTGGATACGTTCTGCTGGCCTTTCTGCAAACGGAATTTGTGGAACGGCTGCATTGGCTCACCGACAAGCAGTTGATCGACGCGGTCGCCGTGGGGCAATTCACGCCGGGCCCGCTGTTCACAACAGCAACGTTCATCGGCTACGTGGTCGCAGGCTGGCGGGGAGCCATCGTGGCCACAGTCGGAATATTTCTTCCTGGATTCTTGCTGGTGGCTGCAAGCGGGCCGCTGATTCCGCGGCTGCGACAATCGGCCGTGGCATCGGCTGCGCTGGATGGGGTCGTGGCTGGATCACTGGCTTTGATGGCGGTTGTCGCAATCCAACTGGCCAGGGTGTCGATTGTGGACCGAACGACCCTGATCATCTTCGCGGCAAGCTTGATTGCGCTCCTTTGGCTAAGAGTGAATTCAGCTTGGATCGTGGCAGGCGCAGCCACTATAGGTTTGCTGATTCGATGACGAGAGAGTGAAAATTCAAGTCTGCCAATGAGCGAAATTAAGATTCGAACCGCAGTACGCTCCGATCTCGCGCGAATCACCGAAATCTACAACTACTACGTCCTGAATACGCCTGTGACTTTTGATGTGGAGCCTTACACGGTGGAGCAGAGAGAAACGTGGTTGCTCGCAGTTTGCCCCGACCGGACGGTACCGGCTCCTGGTTGCTGAAGAGAAGGGAATCGTAGTCGGATATGTGGGGACTTTACCCGATTTCGCCCTAAGGCAGCCTACGAGACAACCGTGGAGACGACGGTCTATTGCGCGCCCGAGGCGGTAGGAAAGGGAATCGGAAGGCAGTTGTATGCTGCCCTCTTCGAAGCCTTGCGGGGCGAAGACATCCATCGCTTTGTGGCCGGGTATGCCCTGCCAAATCCAGCCAGTGAAGTCTTGCACCGGAAGTTCGGATTCAAGGTGGTGGGTGTGTTCACCGAGAACGGGAGAAAGTTTGGGAAATATTGGGACGTTTGTTGGACGGAACGAACAGCGTGATCACGAACGGGCCCTGCGCGACGGAGCCCATAGGAGCAAAGGTGGAATATCCCAGAAGATTTTCGCAGAGAATCGGATTGATCTTCTGCGCAGCTGCGATCGTCTTAGTCTTCAGCCTGCCGCTCTGCGCACAACCGGTTTCGCTGCAAGCTCTAGTAACGCCATCTACCACGATCATGAAGGACGGCCGGTCCGTGAAGTTCGCGGTCCACGGCTTCATCGAGTTCCAGTCTCTGGCCGAGTTGTTTCGCTACATCGAGTCTCAAACGCAGCGCTGGAACGTTCCCGGTGGGTTGAATGAACAGCAGCGGCAGCAGCTAGCGGCCGAATTGCTTCGACGCGGGATCGAAAGCCGTGTGGTCTCCATGGAAGACGAGCGCCCTTTGGAGGCGGTGATTACGCACACCAGCGATGATTTGCGCCGGGCGCTCGCGGCAGTGAAGGAGCCGGTTCCGGCGGGCTACGGAGAAGCATTTCTCGCGGTGCAGGAGAAGTGGAAGCATTCTCTGAACTGTTGGAGCGCCTCGCCATCGATCCCCGGGCGCGTGCTCTCGAATTGGTATCCGATCGAGGAGGGTATTCAGCTTTACGGAGCGACCTACGATTCGACTGAGCACTTCTGGCAGGCAGTCAAATATCACCCCGATGTCACGTTGGCGGACTTGGACGCCCTGCTCGTCCTCCTGGAACAAAGCGACTGGAGGACGTGGCTGGCGCGTTTGGATGGCGATCCCCATCTCTATTTGCCGAACGCGTACGCCGTTGAATTTCTACGGCACAATCTAACGAAAGAGCGACTGCAGTGGTTTCGCAGCGAACTCGGACGTCATGGACTGAGCGCGAGCGATCATGCGCGGGCAGCGCAGCAGCGCGGTGGCATTTCCTTCCGTTTTAGCTCCTTTGAAGAAAAAGTACTGTGGGGCGACCTCGCAGACATATTTCACCTCGTCTACGCCTTCTCTCCACCGGGTGACCCCATCCGGGCGGTACTCGCGGCAAAGCATTTCGACGCGATTTATCTGGGAGACCGCCGGATGGGCTTCATCAGCGAAGACTTTCGCTCCCTCATGCTGGAAATCTGGCGCGTGAAATACCTGGAAATGCCCCGTTTTCGCGAGGTCATTCGCTCGATTCCCCTGGAAATCCACCTGTCGCATTTTCTCAATGATGGAGATTCGCCCGACATTCCGATCCCCATCTACGTGGGCTATTTGAACCAGATACGGGAGTTGGCCCTGGCCAAGTGACAGCCGTTTTCCCGCGTTTCGGCGATAATCGCGCTTGTTCCTTGCGAGCCTATGGTTATGCTTCATCCTTTGTGACGGAGAGGTTAAAATAGGAGATTCCGGCTTGCGTCCCAGGGGTCACCATGACCGCAAGCCTGACATCAATTCGTGGAACCTGTAAAAAATCTCGCAGAGGTGCGGACGTCGACCGAGTCGGGTGGGCCAGTCGCTGACGTAACGCCGCCAGCAAGGTCGGCGCCGCCCCGCCGCCCGCGCCCCTCGTCCCCGGTCTATTGGCGGGTTGAGGGAAGCCTGCTGGAGTTGACTACGGTCCGTCCGATCGCGTTTTTCACTTGGAACAGCCAGACGTATTTTGCACGGTTCGCTCGCCGTTCCCTGGTCCTTGCGATGGCGCTACTGCGTCCATTCCTTTATGCGGCAAATCGTGTCGCCGCGACCCGGATCGTTCATTCCGTTCTCAGAGGAATCACTCGCGACCGGCTCGATCTGCTGGGCGAAGAGGAATTCGAATACAAGCTCAAGCCGCTGCTGAAGGAAGAAGGCGTGCGGCACCTGAAGGCGTTACAGGCCACAGGTGCGGAAGTGGTCCTGGTGAGCCAGGGCTTAGAGCACGTGATGCGCCCGCTGGCGCGGCATCTAGGCGTGAAGTGGATTATCGCCAACCGGCTCGATTTCCGTGACGGTGTCGCGACGGGCCGCCTGCTGAGCCCCGTGATCCGTCCGCGAGGATTATTTGCCCGGATTCGCGAAGCGGGCCCGGACGGACAGCAGAGTCCGGCACGCTGGGTGCGTGCATTGGGGTTGCGTGGACCGAAA
Organism: uncultured Acidobacteriaceae bacterium; assembly: GCA_963725295.1. GTDB lineage: Bacteria > Acidobacteriota > Terriglobia > Terriglobales > Acidobacteriaceae > Acidiflorens. Next base: position 19,991 of record CAVRYB010000017.1, on the reverse strand, counting down.
GCGCTGGCGTCAGCCATCGTTCCGGCGGTGCGCGTGGAAGTTCCGCGAGTCCGGCCGATTGTTTACTTTGATGAGACGCGTCACCCCGAGCCATTGTCGGTGCGCAAGGCCATGGGTGGAAAGCGTGTGATGCTCATCGGCGTAACCGGATTCATCGGCAAAGTCTGGCTGACCAACACGCTGATGGATTTACCCGAAATCGGGAAGCTCTACCTGCTGATTCGTCGGCAGAAATCGAATCCGGCACAACAGCGATTCGAGAAGATGATTGAAGGTTCGCCGGTCTTCGATCCGCTCTTTGAGAAGTATGGCGATCGGCTGGGCACGTTGCTGGCGGAGAAGATCGAAGTTGTGGAAGGGGATGTCTCCCAACCCGACTTGGGCCTGGATGTTGAGACGGCAGCGCGGTTAAAAACAGATCTGGATCTGCTTGTGAACAGTTCCGGGCTCACAGATTTCAACCCGGATTTGCGGGATGCACTAGCCGTCAATGTAGATTCCACCTACCATCTCATCGAATTCATCCGCGGGTCGGATCACGCGGCGCTGCTGCATCTTTCGACCTGTTATGTCAACGGGCAGCGCGATGGACGAGTGAGTGAGCGCGTCCGCCCGAACTACACGCCGATTCACAGCAAGGATTTTGACGCCGAGAAAGAGTGGCGTCGCCTCCACGAGTTCGTCGCGTCGGCGGAAGCGCGCGTGGAAGGCCCTGAAGTCACCGAGGAGCTGAGAAAGCAGGCTCTCGAGAAAGAGCATGCCGCAAAAGGGTTGAGCGGCCAGGCCCTGGAGAATCAGATTCGCAAGAATCGCGTGCGGTGGCTGAAGAATCATCTGACCGAAGAAGGTACGCGCCGTGCGCAGGAATTGGGCTGGCCCAATACCTATACCTTCACCAAGACCCTCGCGGAATCGCTGATCGCCAAATTCGGACAAGGGCTGCCGATCGCGATTGTGCGTCCGGCGATCGTCGAAACTTCAGTATCAAAGCCGTTTCGTGGTTGGAATGAGGGCATCAACACTTCAGCCTCGCTCTCGTATCTGCTAGGGACCGCATTTCGGCAGCTGCCATCGAACGAACGCAAGCGGTTGGACATTATTCCCGTGGACGCAGTATGCGCGGGCATGACCCTGATCGGCGCGGCGCTGGTCGAACGGCGGCACGATCCTCTGTACCAACTGGCGACGTCAGTGACGAATCCTTGCGACATGGGCCGGTCAATCGAGTTAACTTCTCTGGGTCACCGAAGGCACTACCGTGCGCAGGAAGGGCTGGAATACTGGTTACGATTGCGAATGGATGCGATTCCGGTTTCGAAGGAGCGCTATCAGCGCATGTCGGCGCCGGCGCAGAAGATGATCATCCGAACGATTCAACGAATCATGGCTCCTCTGCCGTCGGCGATGAAAAAGCCCCTGGCGAAGACCGAGCGCAATCTGGAGCGCGTAGAGAAACTGGTGGGCCTGTTCGAGCCGTTCATCCTTCACAACGAGCACGACTTTGTGGCAGATAACGTTGAGAAGTTATCGCACGCGCTGGTGCCCGACGAAAAAGAGACTTTTGGCTACGACACGGCAGGGCTTGACTGGTGGGAGTATTGGATCGACATTCATATCCCGGCGCTACGGCGCTGGACCTATCCGCTGATTGAAGGGCGGCCGCTCGAAGCGCGGGCGCCTCGCGAACTGAATATGCCGCAGGCAAAAGAAGATGGCACTGGCATGAAGACGGGGACAGACGGAGCAACGTGGCAATATTCCTGACCGGTGGGACCGGATACATCGGCGCGCATGTCGCCGCAAATCTATTGGATCGCCACGACGCCACCCTGAATCTGCTGGTGCGCGGCCGTGATCCACGCGAGGCGGAGTTGCGGCTGTGGCAAGCTCTCCAGTTGCACCTGCCCTTTCCCAAGTTCTACGAATACCTGCAGGCGAAGATCCGCATTTTTCGCGGCGACCTGACCACTCCGCAGTTTGGGCTTGAGCCGGCCGACTACGACCGCTTGGTACACACGACCGATTCGGTGATTCATTGTGCCGCATCGCTGAACCGGAAATCTGAAAAGAGCTGTCTCAACGTCAACCTGCGCGGGACGCTCGAAGTCGTGCAACTGGCGCGGAGATCGCAGTACTACCATGGTCTGACGCGGTTCTCGAACGTCAGCACAGTGGCCGTTGCCGGCAAGCGCAGCCACGAAGTAGTGACCGAAGATCGCTCGATTGAATGGGATCGGTCAGACTACGATCCGTATGCGCGGACCAAGAAATTCTGCGAGCACATGGTGCGCGAGTTGTTGCCAGACGTGCCGCTGACCATCTTCCGGCCGAGTATTGTGCTCGGAGACAGCCGCTACGCGCAAACAACACAGTTCGACATGGTTCGGTCGTTCGTTTTTCTGGCCGGACTCCCCGTTCTGCCTTTCCGGCCGCATGACAAGATTGATATCGTCAACGTCGACTTCGTGGCCGATGCGATTTCGACCTTACACATGAAAGCGAACCCAGCCCACGACATCTATCATCTTTCGTCGGGCAACGGCTCGCAGAGTTTTCAGGAGCTGACCAAGGCTCTGGCAGCTGCCCAGAACAAGCGCGGACCAGTGTTTATGCCCATTCTGAATGGGCCGTTTGGATCCGTGGTTGACATGCTCGCGAACCGCAAAGGTCCGGTCGGGCATGGTGCCGCGCTCATGAAGGTCTTCCTGCCCTACTTGAACTGGAATACGGTGTTCGACAACACGCGAGTTGTCGAGGAGATGGGTCGCAAACCAATTCCATTTTCGCAATACAGTTTTCCGTTGTTGCGCTTCAGCCGCGAGAACAACTTTGCCTATCCTTATCAACCCTGGCCCGAAAACACAAAAGTGGGAGGGTCTGCCGCATGATGGACTTCATGCTGGAAGCCTGGGTGTCGGGCATCATCGAAGGCAAGAAGCTTCAGTGGATGCTGGGAAAGCACGAGCCCTGGCAGCCGGGCGAGAAGTTGAAGCTGTTGTTTGCTGGTTACAACGGTACACGGAACACCGGTTCGGATGTGCGCGTGGAAGAAATGCTGCGGCAGATCCGGCGGATTCTCGGCCCGGAGAATGTCGATCTCAGCATGATGACGTTCAATTTCGACCGGTCGCGCGGATACTTCGAAGGGACGTCGCAGGTCCGACTGCCGGATATTTTCCCTCCGTTCCTGGCGAACGAAGTGCCGAAGCATCACGGCGTGGTGGCATGCGAAGGCTCGATGTTCAAATCGAAATTTGCCAACGCGCTCGCCACCATGATGATCGGATCGCTGGGCATCGCCGCCGCGGAGAACAAGTTGTCGATCGGCTACGGCGCTGAAGCGGGTCACATGGATCCGCTCGTTGCCAGGATGTGCGGCCGCTACTGCAGGAATTCGCTGGTGATCACGCGCAATGACGAGTCGCGCAAGATTCTGCGCGAACTCGGAGTGCCGACAGAGTTGGGCACCGATACAGCGTGGACATTCGAACCGCTGGGCGCAGAGTACGGCCAAAAAGCGTTGCGCGATGTGGGCTGGGATGGCAAGACGCCGGTCCTGGTCGTCTGTCCGATCAATCCGTTTGAATGGCCGGTGAAGGCATCGATCGGCAAAGCGGCGCTGCATAGTTTGACGGGAGCATACAAGGACAGCCATTATCGCGGGCCCTATTTTCACAACGCCGGGCCAGCAGCGGATCGCGCCTATAAATACTATTTGAGTTCGATTGCAAAGGCTGTCGATGCGTTCCGCCAGAAGCGGAGTGTATTCGTCGTCATGGCGGCCACTGAGCGCATGGATGCGCGGCCGTGCCGCCGCATCTCAGAGAAACTCGGCGGAGTCCCGGTCCTGACCTCGGACGACTACAACATGTATCAGCTGGTCAGTGTTTTGCGCGCCTGTCGCATGATGGTGTCGTCGCGCTACCACGGCATCGTGACCTCGATGCCGGCGCTGGTGGCATCCGCTGGTATCACGATGGATGAGCGCATCCGCAATTTGATGAACGAGCGCGGCCATCAGGAGTTGCTGATGAACGTGGACGACCTGGACTTGGAGGCGCGCACTCTGGCGGCGCTGGAAATTCTGGATCGCGACGGAGAGCGGATCGCCGACGGCATCGCGCGGACGGTCGTGCGCAACCTGAAATTGATGGCGCGCATGGGAGTGTATTTCGAAGAAGAGGTGCAGCGGCGATATCCGGACTTTCCAACGCGTCGTGGAGAGTGGAGTTGGGAAGATTATCTGCCTTCGATGGGCGAAGGGCTGCGTAGCCTGGTTGCTGCATACGGGTAGAAGCGATTGCTAGTATCGTTTCGCTGACAAAAAGAATTCCAGACATATTCCCAAAGATAAAAGATAAATGACGTTTCTCGACCAAATCTTTGGCAGCTTGGAGCGCAGCAGCAACGCTGTCGTGCTGCAGGAGATGCGCGATGGGCAGCCGGTGTCGCTGACCGCCGGGCAGTTGCTGGCCCAGGTGCAGACGGCGCGCGCCTATGTGCGCCGGCTCCGGCTGAAGAAGGGCGACCGGTGCGCGCTGCTGGCGCACAATTCAATGCAGTGGGTGGCCATGGATTTGGCCATCATGGCAGAAGGACTGACTGTGGTCCCTCTGTATGCGCGCCAGGCGCCGTCAGAACTGGTAGCCATGATGAAGGATTGCTGGCCGTCGGTGATTGCCTGTGGAGAGAAATCGCTCGCCGACGCGATCGTGGAAGCCTGGCCCGAAGCGCCTCCGCATTTCTGCTTTGAAAATGTATTCACCCCGTCCCGCGAGCCGGTGGAGAATCCTGAGCTGCGGGTTTCCGACGAGGACATCTCAACCATCATTTATACGTCCGGCACGTCAGGCGAAGCGAAGGGTGTGATGTTGAACGCTGGCAATATTGGCTACATGCTCGGCTGCACGTCCGGGCGCCTCGATCAGCTGATGAAAAAGCGTTCAGGGCAGGATTCCGTATTCCACTACCTTCCGCTTTGCTTTGCCGGTTCGTGGATCATGATGCTGACCTGTCTTTTGCGGGGCAGCAAGCTGACTCTCAACACCGATCTGGGCAAGATTGCCGCTGAAATGCGGCAAGCTTCGCCGGACTATTTCTTAAATGTTCCCGCGCTTCTCGAGCGCATGCGCAAAGCGGTCGACGAACAGCTTTGGAAGTCGGGCGGTTTCCCGCTGAAGGTTTATAGCAAAGCCAAGGGCGCGTGGATGCGGCGGCACGAAGGCAAGTCGCGCGCCGGTGACGCCTTCTGGCTGGCGGTAGCAAACCGGCTGATCTTCCCCACGATCCGCAAAAAGATGATTGGCAGCAAGCTGCGTGCCCTGATTTGCGGCTCGGCGCCGCTCAACATCGACACGCAACTTTTCTTCCTGATGCTGGGCATCCCCGTGTTGCAGGTGTACGGACTGACCGAGACGACGGCGATCTGCACGATGGACGATCCCGATGGTGATGTCGTTCCCGGACGCACCGGGCCGGCGATTGCCGGGGTCGAGATGAAGATCGCCGAGAACGAAGAAATTGTGGTTCGGGGACCAAATATTTTTCCGGCTATTGGCAGCGTCCCCGAGGAAACGGCGAAAGTGCTGCGGGACGGCTGGTTTCACACCGGGGATCAGGGCGAAATTGACGCAAATGGAAACTGGAAGATTGTCGGCCGCATCAAGAACCTGATCATTCTTGGATCGGGCCACAACATCGCGCCCGAGCCGATTGAAGACAAAATTCTGCAGCAGTTGCCCGGTGCGGTGCAGGTGGTTCTGGTGGGCAATGCGCGTGGATACCTCGCCGCGCTCGTCACAGGAAAAGTGAGCCGTGAGAAGGTTCAGGCTGCACTGGATGTGGCGAATGCAGGCCTGCCGCACTACAAGCAGGTGCGGGCCTTTCATGTAGTGGAAGACGCATTTACCATCGAAAGCGGCTTGCTGACGGCAAACGGCAAGTTAAAGCGCGCCGCGATTTCCGATCGGTTTCGAGACGAGATCGAATCGATGTACAAGGTGGCGGCGACGGCATGAACGATTTCAAAGGGCAGACGCTCTCGTGGCAAATCGTGAATGGAGCGATTGAGCTCGCGCTACATCGTGATCCGTGCAACGAGATCGGCTCGCTGACGCTCGAGGAGTTGGAGAAGTTTGCCGCGGTTGTGCCAGCACTAGCCGCGGAGTCGCATGCCTTGATTGTGCATTCAACGCAGAAAGCCGGATTTTGCGCGGGCGCCGACTTGCGTGAGTTATTCCAGCGCGGGCAAGCCATGGAAAAGACCTCGGCCCTGCGCGGCGTGCGGAATTTTCTGGAGCGCATTCATGCCGTCATGAACACGCTCGACGCCCTGCCGTTGACGACAATTGCGGCCGTGCACGGCGTGACTTTCGGGGGCGGGTTTGAGCTGGCACTGGTCTGCGACATCATCGTCGCCGACCGCATGGCACGTTTCTGTTTTCCCGAACTGCGGCTCGGACTGATCCCGGGATTCGGTGGAATCCCGCGCCTGAAGCGGGATTTAGGCAACGCAGTCGTGCGCGACCTCCTGCTGACCGGACGCAGTTTTAACGTGATGAAAGCGCAGCAGATCGGATTAGTCAGCCAGATTGCCGCCGAAGGTGAGGCGCTCCGGGTGGCGCGAGCGACCGCTAGCCAGGCAGCGAAGTTTGATCGGCAGACCGCAGCGGCGGCAAAGGCCTTCGTGAAGCCGATTCCATACGAAGACTTGAAACGGGAGATCGACATTTTTTGCGACCTTTACTCACGTCCAGCTGTCGAAGAAGGGTTGCGCAAGTTCGTGGAGAACGAAGGAGCGCAGCCGTACTTGCCGTAGTTCTTGAGTTTAGTGATACGACACTGCTTTTATGCCTACTACTGACCACACGCTCGATGAAATTTTGAGTTTAGCGGCATCGCATTTCAAAGTGCCGCGAGAGAAGCTCACGCCTGACGACGACTTTTTTAAAACACTCGGCATTGACAGCCTGCAGGCCCTCGATCTACTGACAAAACTGGAACATCACTTTCGCATCGAACTGCCGGACTACGAACTCCAGGGTGTGTCGGACTTCAGAACGCTGGCGAGCCGGATTCAAGCGCGTCTGTAGAAGTTGTCGATACCAGTAGGATGAAGTTGTCGAGTATCGGAGCGGATGCCTTCACAGGCTAAATTTTCGTCATCGATGCCAGGCGCGGATCGAATCCACTATGTCAACCAGGAAGACGTACGGATTGTGCTGAGCCGTCTTCCCGACGAGATCTGGAGTCGCCTCCGTGCCGTCCACTTCAACGACCGCAGCCGCGGAGCGCGCTCTCTCGGTTATGTCAACCGTGGACACCGGGATATCGCTCTGTGTGCCTTGCCTCCGCGCGTGAGCCTGGCGCGTTTCCTTGTCAGAGGTCAGACTGCAGAGCAGTTCGGAGCCAGGAGAGGGCATAAATGGCCAGCGCTGGCGGTCCGCCGATTCATGCTCTATGACGTGTTTCTTCACGAGCTTGGGCACTTGCAACTCGTCGATGAGAACACGCGTTCCGTGCGCCTCAAGTTCGCCCACGAAAAGTTGGCCTAGTCTTTCGCGGTGCAGTGGTGCAATCGGCTGTGGTCGACGCCATTTTCCCATTCGGATCCAGTTCATAACCGGCCAACACAGGAAGAGTTCGCATCGTGAGCAATAGCGCGCCGGCACCTTCCGGCCCTGGTCTGATAAACTCGTGCTTTTGCTCGTGTCTCCGTGGTGAGACAGCGACCTGAATGCTTGATCTCCGCCAATATTCCAGCCTGGGTGCAGCGCTCAAAGATGCGCTGGATCGCTGGCCTAACGAAACCTGCCTGATCGAAGCCGACCGCGATCGCGAGAAAGTCCGGCTCACCTACTCCGATTTCAAGGAAATGGCGCGCCCGCTTTGCCGAGCGTTGGAGGATGCGGACTTCAAGATCGGCGACCGGGCGGCGATCATCATGACGAATCAGTCGAAGTGGCTGATTTCGGCATACTCGATTTTCTTCTGTGGCGGCGTGCCCGTCCGCTGGATTACAAACTCAGCGCGGCGGAACACTTGCAGCTTCTCGCGCATCGAAAGCGCGATTCCTCGTAGTCGAGTACTACCTGTGGCGCGCCATGACGCAGGCTCCCGAATTTCCAAAGCTCACGGGCGGAGATCCTGCTCGTGACCGAGGCTCCGGCCGGAGCGGACCTGCGCGGTGCCTACCGCTGGGAAGAATTCAAGCGCAAAGGTGAGCCGCTGTTCGTGCCGCGGCAACGCGAAGATGCGGCGTGCATCGTTTATTCCTCCGGCACCGGCGGGCGTCCAAAAGGGTGCGTGCTCACGCACGACGCCTACCTGGAGCAGTGTGCTTCTTTGACGGCGTGGTATCCCTTCTGGCCCGGCGTGCGGTATCTAAGCATTCTTCCGACGAATCATGCCATCGATTTCATGGTCGGGTTCATCGGGCCGTTCGTGTGCGGAGCGTGCGTGGTTCATTTGCGGACGCTGCGGCCGGAGTTTGTCCGCGACGCTTTCGTGCGCTATCGCATCACTTACGTGAGCCTGGTGCCGATGGTGCTGAAGAACCTGGAGCGCGGCCTGCGTGCCAAGTTCGATGAACTGAAGCCTGCCAAACGCTGGATGCTGGACCGGTTGATCGGTCTGAACAAGATGCTGACGCGTGGTCGCCCGCGGGTGAAACTGAGCCGCAGCCTGCTGCCACAAGTGCACAAAGCGTTCGGCGGAGAATTACTGGCCCTGATCGTCGGTGGAGCTTTCACCGATCCTTCGACACTGCAGTTTTTCTACGATCTCGGAGTCCCGGTGACTTGCGGCTACGGGCTCACGGAAGCCTGCACGGCCGTGACACTCAATGATCTGCGCCCCTTTCGCGCCGACACGGTTGGCAAGCCGCTGCCCGGGAGCGAGGTTCGCATTCTGAATCCGGACGACACCGGTATCGGCGAAGTAGCTGTGCGAAGCCGCGCGGTGATGTCTCACTACTTAGACGATCCGGAACTGACCGCGCAAACGATCGTCGAAGGCTGGCTGCTGACGGGTGATCAGGGCCGATTTGAAACGCACGGTCATCTGCAACTTTTCGGCCGGAAGAAAAACATGATCGTCACTGCTGGCGGAAAGAACATCTATCCGGAGGATATCGAGTCGGTGTTCGACGGCCTTCCCGTCAAGGAATACTGCATATTCGCGGCGAACTATCTGTGGCCGCAGAAGACGCTCGGCGACGAAATGCTGGTCCTGGTGCTGCGTCTGGAGCAGAACCAGCAATTCGACGATCATATGTGCGACGAAATCGTAGCGCGGAATCGTCGGCTGCCCGATTTCAAGCGCGTGGGCGGATATCTGATGTGGGAGAAAGATTTCCCGCGAACAGCGTCGCTAAAGATCAAACGCGGTGAATTAGCAACGGAGATTGCCGCCGGGGCGACGCGACAAAGCGTAATGGAAATCTGAAAACAGGCCCCAGGTGACAGGTCTCAGGTCTCAGGATCGGATTTGCCGATTACGCCCTTGGGCCTGCGACCTGACACCTGACACCTGAGACCTGAGACCTGAGACCTGAGACCTGAACCCGTGAACGATACATTCATGGCAATCATCAATCCGGCGGCAGGAGGCGGACGCTGCGGTGCGCGCGTAGGTGCAGCCCTCGACCGGCTGCGAGCCGCCGGCATTGCACTTGATACCGCGGAGACTCACGCTCCGGGCGAAGCGACTCGCATTGCACGCGACGCCTATGCTCGCGGATATCGCAAATTCCTCGCGGTTGGCGGCGATGGAACTTCCTATGAAATCGTCAACGGTCTATTTCCGGAGTCGCTGGCAGCGGGCACAGAAAACGCAGTTCCAACCTTGGGATTTCTTCCCCTGGGCACCGGCAATTCCTTCCTGCGGGATTTCGAAGACCCTGCTTCGGGCAAGAGTGGTATTGAGCACGCGATGCAGGCCCTGGAAGCGCGACGCTCCCGGCCCTGCGACGTTCTGCGTCTCACTCACAAAGACGGAACCATCTACTTCACCAATCTGCTGAGCGTGGGCTTTGCGGCGAACGTGGCCACGCTGCGCCATCGAAAATTTCTGGGCCTGGGGCAATTTGGCTATCTGCTGTCGATCTTCCTAAGTCTGGCGCGTCTCGAACGCCGCCCATTTCCAGTGAAATTGGAGGGGCAAAAGGAATTTGACGAAAGACGCTGCTTGTTCCTCACATTCAATAACAGCAAATTCACTGGCGGCACCATGATGATCGCGCCCGACGCGGTTACTGATGACGGATTGATCGAATATGTACGCTGGGGCCCGATTGGAAGGCTGGGGCTGATCCGGAACCTGTCGACGCTCTACGACGGTACACATACGCGACATCCATTGGCGGAACGGCAGGCCGCCCGGCGAGTCGAGTTTCAACTCGATGCTCCGGTAGATATCATGGTGGATGGCGAGGTCCTCACACTGCACTGCCAGTCGATCGATGTACTGCCCGGGGCGCTGCGGGTAGCGGTTTGAAGGTTTCGTAAAGACGCGGCTTGCCGCGTCTCCCGCTGCGTCGGGAGCAGACGGGGCAAGCCCTGTCTCTTCAGTCGTGGTATAAAAACTGCATGTCGCAAGAGCGAAGAGAACGGAAAAAGGAAAAACTCGGACTGCCAACGGCTGCTGGACAGAGACGGCATCGCATTGCAATTTATCTGGCCGTGGTCGTGGCCTTGGCGGCGTTCGGCTACTACTTTTATAACCGCACGCAGCACAAGCACGATGCGTTCGCGCGGTGCCTCTCGCAACGTGGAGTGAAGATGTACGGCGCCTGGTGGTGTCCGCATTGCGTCGAGCAGAAAGAAAAGTTTGCCGCGTCGTTCGAGTACGTTCCCTACGTAGAGTGCGGCATCAAGGGCCAAACCAGCGGCCAATCGCAGGTCTGCAAAGACGAAAAGGTTCAACACTATCCCACCTGGCAATTTCCGCCGACGGGCGAGCGAGTGGAGCGGATTTTCACATTGGAAGAGCTTAGCGACCGCACCGGGTGTTCGCTGGAGTGAGCCTTCTGGCGCAGCGTCTAATGACCGTCGTCGCCGTGTTGGCGATCTGTGGAATTGGGGTTTCTTCCGTCTCACTGCAGCATCATTTCGCCACATCGAAGACTGCATACTGCGATATCGGGGAAGCATTCAACTGCGACATCGTGAATCGCAGCGAGTATTCCTCGATCATGGGCATCCCCGTAGCGCTGATCGGAATGCTTGGTTACGCAGCGCTGGCCGGGCTAGCCACGGTGTATCGCAAACGGCTCGAAACTCCGGCAATGCTCTTCGGCGGAGCAGTGGCAGGTCTGGCATTTGCTTTGTGGCTCACCTATGTTGAGGCGCGCATATTGGGCGTCTATTGCATTTTGTGTTTGAGTTCCTTGACGCTGATCGCGACGATCTCGTTGTTAACCCTGGTGATTTGGCTGAAACGTGATCGTGGCGCGGCGGACTAGCGAAGTCGAAACCAGCAGCCAAGACTGAAATGCTCCCTCCATGGCTCGAGCAATAACTCGAAAACGGAAAACGAAGCCAGCCGCCGGCCCCCTGCCGGTCTTCACGGGAAAAATCTGGCTGCACGAACTTAACAGCAAGGTCTTCGGAAACACGCGTCTGCTGCGGGTCTGGCTGCCTCCGGATTACGACGGATGGGGCGCGGTTCGCTATCCGGTTCTCTACTTGAATGACGGGCAAAATCTCTTTGACCCAGAAACGGCTTTTGCCGGAGTTCCTTGGCAGGTCGCCGAAACCGCAACCCGTCTGATCACCGAGCAGAAGATTCCACCGCTCATTATCGTGGGAATCGACAATACGAAGCGGCGAATCCACGAGTACATTCCCTACAAGTCCAAAGACCCCAGGGTTCTGAAGCCGATGGGAACCTGTTATCCAGACTTCTTGCAGCGCGAAGTCATGCCTCTGATCGCCGAGCGTTATCCGATTCAGAGGGGGCCCGAGAACACAGGCTTGGGAGGCTCGTCGCTCGGGGGATTAATCACGCTATACACGCAATTAGCCGCGCCTGGTGTGTTCGGGCGACTGCTGATCGAGAGCCCGTCACTTTTCGTCGCGAACAGAAAAATTCTGGACGAGTGGCGGGGCTTTCGAAACTGGCCTTCGCGCGTCTACCTGGGAATGGGGACACGGGAAGTAGGGAGCGCGGAGAAAGACGAAAAGATTGTGGCCGACGCCCGGCAACTCGAAGCAATCTTGCGCGACGCAGGACTCGATGAACAGCGGCTCAAGGTGCGCATCGAAGAAGGCGCGACACACACTGAAGCCGCCTGGGCTGCGCGGTTCCCCGACGCGCTCGAATTTCTATATTCGGATCGCGCCAGACTCAAGGCTTAGAGCCTGCCTTGCGGTAGAATTGTCCGTCTTCTTTTCCAATGCAATCCTTGTCGACTTGGGGGCCTCTGATGAAGCTACGCAGTCTGATGGTGTGGTGTGTTGTGACGTCGTGTGTACTGACGATGATGCTCGCAGCCGTCGCTGCGGCACAGCCGTATAACGAAGCGCAGTTCAAGGGAATGAAGTGGCGCGACATTGGCCCATTTCGTGGCGGACGCGTTCTCGCGGTCACCGGTGTCCCCGGTAGCCCGTTCACTTACTACTTCGGCAGCGTGTCGGGAGGCGTGTGGCGTACTACGAACGGCGGCGTCGAGTGGCAGCCGATTTCTGACGGCAGCGTGATCTCGTCGATCGGCGCGATTGCGGTTTCCGAGTCGAATCCCAACGTCATCTATGTGGGCACCGGCGAGTCCTGCCTGCGCGGCAATATTTCCTACGGTGATGGCGTCTACAAGACAACCGACGGCGGCAAGACCTGGCAGCACATAGGACTCAAAGATACGCAGCATATCGCGCGCGTGTGGATCGACCCACGAAATCCGGATCACGTGATGATTGCGGCGCTTGGCCACGCTTACGGGCCGAACACGGAACGTGGCGTCTTTCGTACCACCGACGGCGGCAAGACCTGGGACAAGGTTCTCTACAAAGACGACAAGTCAGGAGCGATCGACTTGTCGGTCGATCCGCACAATTCAAACGTGATTTTCGCAGCCCTGTACCAGATTCAGCGTACTCCGTGGAGCCTCGAGAGTGGCGGCCCCGGCAGCGGATTGTATCGCTCGACCGATGGTGGAAATACATGGAAGCATCTCGAAGGCAAGGGCCTGCCGGAGGGTATTCTGGGGCGCATCGGCATAAGCGTTTCTGGCGCCGACTCAAACCGCGTCTACGCCTTGATCGAGTCGAAAGAAAGCGGACTGTATCGTTCCGACGATGGCGGCGAAAGCTGGTCGCGCGTCAATGACGATCAACGCCTCACGCAGCGCGCATGGTATTTCACTCACATCTTCGCCGATCCGAAGAGTGCAGACACGGTGTACATGCTGAACACCGGCATGTTTCGCTCGACCGACGGCGGCAAGAGTCTGAACCTGTTACCCGCGCCGCATGGCGATCATCACGGATTCTGGATCGATCCCCAGAATACGAATCGCATGATCAACTCGAACGATGGCGGCGCAACCATATCAGTCGATGGCGGCAAGACCTGGTCGACGCAGTACAACCAGCCAACGGCGCAGTTCTACCATGTTGCGGCCGACAACGATTTTCTCTACAGGGTGTACGGCGCGCAGCAGGACAACTCAACCATCGGCATCCTCAGTCGTACCGATGACGGTTACGTCGGACGCCAGCACTGGTTCGATGCGGGTGGTGGAGAAAGCGGCTACATTCAGCCCGACCCGCGCGATTCGAACATCATTTATTCAGGCTCGGGAGGCGGCGCGGTCACGCGTCTGGATCGCCGCAGCAACCAGGAGCAAGACGTCACGGTTTGGCCGGAAGACGCGGCCGGTCACGGCGTCGGCGACATGAAATTTCGGCTGGGATGGACGCAGCCGATCCAGATTTCTCCGCACGATCCAAACGTCGTCTACACGACCGCAGAGCGCGTGTTCAAAACGACAGACGAAGGCAAGAGCTGGACGGCGATCAGCCCCGACCTTACGCGGAACGACAAGAGCAAGCAGGTTTCTTCGGGTGGACCACTCACCAAAGACAACACGTCGGTCGAATATTACGACACGGTCTTCTCGATCGCAGAATCGCCGGTACAAAAGGATCTGATCTGGGCGGGAACCGACGACGGCCTGATTCACGTCACCCGCGACGGCGGCAAGAATTGGACGAACGTGACGCCAAAGGGAATCCCCGAGTGGAGTCTGGTCAGTCTGATCGAGGCGTCGCCGTTTGATGCCGGGACTGCGTATGCAGCCGTCGACACGCATAAGCTCGACGACGTCAGACCTTATCTCTACAAGACCACTGACTTCGGCAAGAGTTGGACGAAGATTGTGAACGGCATTCCCGACGGCTCCTATACCCATGCCGTGCGGGAAGATCCAGTTCGCAAAAACCTCTTGTACGCCGGCACGGAGACAGGAATCTACGTTTCATTCGATGGCGGGGCAAACTGGCAGTCCTTGCAATTGAACTTGCCAAACGCTCCCATCCACGACCTGATCGTGAAGAACGACGATCTGGTTGTGGCCACGCACGGACGTGCCTTCTGGATTTTGGATGACCTGACGCCATTGCGTGCAGCGACTGCGCAAGCAACGACCGAAGCGGTGCTCTACAAGCCGCGCCCCGCCTACCGCTTGCGGTGGCCGGATTTCTTCGAGCGGCGGCAACCGGTGGGCGAGAATCCACCGACAGGAGCGATCGTTTACTACTATCTGCCGAGCGCGCCAAAAGGTGTAGTGGCCCTCGAATTCCTCGATGCAAGTGGGAAAGTGCTACGTCGCTATTCCAACGAAGAGAAGAAAGAAGCCGATACGCCGCCGGAATGGCCGGACCAGACGCCTCCGAATGAGAAGATTCCAACCGAAGTGGGCGTGAATCGCTTTGCCTGGGATTTGCGTTCGCAGGGCGCGACGCCGCTTGCAGGAGAACCGGGAGCGGAATTCAGAAATCGCGGCCCCATGGTGCCTCCGGGAACGTATCAGGTGCGTTTCACCGCCGATGGGAAGTCGTACACCGTCTCACTCGAGTTGAAGATGGATCCGCGCGTAAAAGCTTCGGTCGAAGATGCGCAGAAGCAGAACGAACTGGGCAACAAGATCGTTGCGCAGACGTCATCCATCCACGATGCGGTTGGGACAATTCGCGAAGTGCGTGTGCAGCTTCGCGGCTTGAATCGGCGGCTCGGTGACGATGCTCGCTACGCATCGCTGGTCTCGGCCGCGAAGGATTTCGACAAGAAGAGCTTCGACGTGGAGTCGCAACTGCTCCAGGTGAACTCGAAGAGTTCGGAGTCGAATCTGAACTATCCCGTGCTGATCGATGAGCGATTCCATTCATTGCTGTTCAGCGTGGATCTCGCGGATGCGGCGCCCACCAAGCAGCAGTACGAAGTTTACGAAGAACTGGAAAAACAGGCTCAACCCCTGCTGGCGCAGTATCACGACCTGATTTCGAAAGACCTGCCGCGGTTGAACGAAATGGTGAACAAGGAAAATATTCCGGCGCTGTATCTGCCGGCATCGAAGTAGTACGCTAAAAGCTGCAAAAGCGCCGGACTCTGCATCCGGCGCTTTTTTTCGCAAACGACCCGCGCGATCCGCTATTTCGTGATCACTCCGCAGGCGATACGATCCCCAGCGTTGCCCGCTGGATCGGTCTTCTGGTCATCCGCCTTGGCGTGGATCACGATCGCCGTGCCTCCATTACTGAAGAGCGAGTGACTGTCAGTCCCCAGATTGACGTCTTTGTCTTCTATTTTGAAGTGCGCGTTGCCATCCGCACCAACCGTAAAGTTGGGATTGTCACCAGCGTGGTGCCCTTCCGGATTCTCCAGTCCATGCTTTTTCCCATCTGGATTGAAGTGCGGCCCGGCCGACTTGAAATCGGGCGCCTCGCACTTGGCATTCTGATGAAAGTGAATCGCATGTTCCCCGGGAGGCAAGCCCTTGACATCGACTTCCATGCCGATACCGGCAGCAGTCTCCCACAAAATGGCGCTCCCAACGATCTTGCCTTGCGCATCCTTGAGCTGAACCAGCATCTTTGCCGAACTGGCGGAAGCGAGAGCCACGACAAGCAGAGCGAGTGTGAATATCCGAGGTGTGTTCATGGTTGGATTATAGCGAAGCCGCCCTTGCTCGGGATTGGTTGCTGCCGATGTTTGAGCCTCGACGGTAAATATCTTGGGCAATCGTTTGAGACTACTTCTGGTCTGGCGCGGAAAGCGTGGCAATGGGACAATAGATGAATGCAAAGATCTCTCACTACAGCGCTACTATTGGCCGCCGCGACGATGCTGGCCGGAGCCGGCTATGCCCAGCAGACTCCCGCAAGCACTCCGGCGGCAGCAACTCCAGCGGCTCCCGCAGCCACAACTCCGAAAACAGGCAGCACGACGAAGGCTCCGCTGAAGAAAACGAACGGCTGCCGGAACGGCTCCGCTCACCACGCGGAAGCAGAAATTCAGCTATGCGCTTGGGATGAACATCGGTTCCGGACTCGGTGCCAACCTTTAAGAAACAGTCGGTGGAATTTGATTCCGCGCTGGTTGCGCAGGGATTGAAAGACGCCTTATCCGGCGCCAAAACACGCTTGACGGAAGACGAAATGAAGGCCGTCCTCAACGAAGTGCAGAACGAAGTCAAGAAGCAGCAACAGGAGAAAATGCAGCAGGCCGGGCGGAACAAGACCGAAGGGGAAGCCTTCCTCGCAGCCAATAAGAGCAAAGAAGGTGTAGTGACGTTGCCCAGCGGATTGGAGTACAAAATTCTCACCGCCGGCACTGGACCAAAACCAACGGCGACCGACTCGGTCGTTTGCAACTACCGTGGCACGCTGATCAACGGCACAGAATTCGACAGCTCCTACAAGCGCGGACAACCGGCCACTTTGGCGTCGGGCAAGTCATCAAGGGATGGACAGAAGCGCTGCAGTTGATGCCGGTGGGATCGAAGTGGCAGCTTTTCGTTCCTTCTAGCCTGGCCTACGGCGAGCAGGGCGCAGGTGGAGGCCAGATCGGCCCGAATTCAACCTTGATCTTTGACGTGGAGCTGCTCTCGATCGTCGGACAAAAACAAGGGTGCAGATAAGAAAGACGACAAGCAGGAACTCAAGAACGACGAACCGAAGAAATAGGCTGAAAAGAAACAAGCTGAAATTGGTGGAGCGCCGGGCATCCCCGCCCGGCCTCTCACCGACACACGTCTACCTGCTGACGCTACTGTCCCAAGTACATCACGTGAACGTAGACTCCCAGTCTCACGTTGTACGCGAGATACCAGCCGATGTGATCAGGATCGTCATAGATCACGATGTCATCCGAATCCCAAAGCCAGCCATCGCAGAAACCCACATCATAAGGCGCGACCGAGAAGAAGAAGCCTCCGAACCAGAAGCGTCCGGGACCGCCGCCTCCCAGGCGCCAAATGTGTCCCCGGCCGAAACCACCGGTGAATCGTCCATGTTCCCACGGATGATCCAGATGGTAGTGGGCGTCATCGCGGCCCGTGTCGTGGCCCACCCACTGCTTGCCCCGATCTACGTGGGGAGCATTGGATGCCCGCTGATTCGCTGAAATTGCAGATGTTCTTCGGGTGCCGTGGCGTGCTGACCTTCGCCGGGCCGTGCTTAGGAATGTTTTCGCGCCCACCACCGACTTCGGGCCGGCCACCGCTCGTCTCACCGCTCGTGTTGCGCGAGCGGCAGAAAGTGAGAACAGGAAACAGAATCGCGAGTAATCCAATCAGCCTTTTCATGTGATTGTCACCTTCCTCAGATTGAAATAACACTGCTTGAAGTTGGATGTTCCTGTGGATAGACGAAGATGCTGACACAAGATCCCGACTCGAAATCGAATTTGCCACAACCGTTCTGCTCGAACAAAATACGTCTCCTGGTATTTTACTCGTAACGGAGGGCTTCGATGGGGTCGAGGCGCGAGGCGCGGATGGCAGGCACCATGCCGCTGAATCAGCCGACAGCGCCGAGGATCACGATGGCGACCAGCAGAGTCATGGGGTTGATCATCAGGCGAATGTCTCCGGCCTCCGCATGCTTCGCCATTGCGCTGTAGAGTGTCAACCGGCCGACCGATAACGCCACGGCATAGGCCAGGATAATACCCATCAGCCGCCAATGAAGGTGATGGTGAGTGCTTCCGCCAGGAACTGAAAGAAGATGTGGCGGCGCTGTGCGCCAAGCGCTTTCTCAATGCCGATTTCGCGGGTGCGCTGGGTCACGGAAACCAGCATGATGTTCATCAGGCCAACGCCACCGATTCCCAGCGTAAGCGTGCCGATGAAGCCAACAGAATCTTCAAACCGATGGTGATGATGAAAACTGGTGGAGTTGCACCATCAGCATCGAACACCATCAAGCCACGCTGGTCCGCGGGATTGAACCGATGCTGCTCGGCCAATATGTTACGGACCGTTCGCTCAATGCGCCGTAGTCGTTGGTCTCGTAGTTGAACCAATGTCGCCGAGATAATGCGTGTCGATAAGATCGCCGAACGTGCTGGTACGGGATGAAAACCAGCCGGTCGATGTTGTCGTCTCCAGCCTGCATTTTGCGTTGTAATGCGAACCACTTCAAAACTCAAGCCGTCAATCCGGATGCGCTCGCCGAGAGTGTTGCGGCCGGAAGCTTCTCCTTCGCTTCCGTGCCAATCACCGTCACCCGGGCATGCTGTGCTTCCTCCGACCGTTGTAGAAGCGTCCTTCATCGAAGCTCTCCGCCCGACGGGTTGCGCTGTTCCGGATATTCCCACCAGATCCAGGTCCGACGGACCGGTCTCTCGGCATCCGGGACGATCTGCCTTCTTGCCGTTACTTGGCGTATGTTCGTTATCTGCGGGATGTTGTTCGTGAGCAGGTCAATTCGTCGAGCGTAATCGAACGCTGGGCTCCACCTGTCTCCTCCCGCCTGCATGGTGGTGTGGCCGGGAACTTGATCATGATCCTTGGTCACCAAACGGTAGCGAAAATGTTGGCGATGGCTCGTCCGATCCGTTCTCCATAAGCAAAGCAGCATGCAGACGGTCGCGATACCCCATGCCATGCCGAGCATGGTCAGGGCCGTGCGCCGCCGGTTGTGCCGCATGGCTCCGTATGTGTTCGAGAAGATCGTTCGCGATCATCTTTACTCCCGCCTTAGCGCTTCCACCGGCTCCAGTCCCGCCGCTTTGCGCGCAGGATAAAGCCCCGGAATGACCCCGGCCAGAGTGAGGCTGGCGATCGCCACGAGGGCTGTCATGGAAACAGCCGGGGCGGATCAAAGCCCCCGGGACCCTGATAGTTCCGGAAAGCGAGCATCAGGCCGCCGCCAGCGCCATGCCGATCAGGCCGCTGACCAGGGTTAGCAGAATGCCCTCGGCAAAAAAGTCGGAGCAGGATGTCCGGTCGGTGGCGCCGAGCGCTTTTCGCAAACCGATCTCACGCGTGCGCTCGGTGACCGCGACCAGCATGATGTTAATGACACCGATAGCGCCGAGCGCCAGCGTCACAACCCAACCGTCCCCAGGAACTCATCTATCACATCGAAGATCACGCCCATCATTTCGGCCTGTTTGACCGTGTCCCAGCCCTCGAACGCATCCGTATCGCGATAGTCAAAGCCGTGATTGCGCCCTACCACCTTGCGCATCTCCTCCTGCGCCAGCAGGTGGTCGGCAGCTGGATCGGCTGGTAGTTCATGGAGGAGATTGTGTCGTATGCGTTATCGCCTTTCATCGGGAAGTCGGTGCGCATCACTTGAAACGGAATGTAGCAGCGCATGTTCGTGGAGTTGTCGTCGCCCCGGCCTACCCGCTTCAGGGTGCCCACCACCTCGAAGCGATATCCGTTGAGCAAGATCATGGAGCCGACCGCCGGGCGGCCCGGAAACAAGTGATGGGTCATCTCATCGCCCAGCACGACCACGCTGCGCTTCTGCGCTTCGTCGAGATCA
>CAVRYB010000016.1:0-25598 GCA_963725295.1 uncultured Acidobacteriaceae bacterium | reverse complement strand
GTATCCGAGAATGGAGAGCACGTGGCGCGCATCCGCGAGGGGAAAGATATCGGTACCTCGGCATCGCTGACATACCTCGTCCACATTGGTGGAATATGTTGGAGGGATCAGCAGATCTGGTCGTGATGCAATCACTTGACGCAACTGCCGAGCTGTTTCTTCGAAGCTTGCAGGGCTTTGAGGTTTCCGGTGCTCCCTCCAAATTGGTTCGATTTCTTCAGTTGTGACAACTTCCAGCATTCGAAGGAAGTCCCTCGCGTATTTCGGGGCGACTTGTTTGCCCTCCATCAAGTCCCAGTTGAGGCGAGCATGTCTCGCAACCATGTCTCGCAACCATGTCTTGCAGAGACACCATCCGAATGGGGAGCTTCGCGATCTCGATCGGCAACGTACGATTCATCTCTAAACCGTAGGCGCGGAACACATCGATTCGCACCGCCGTTTCTGGATCAACCGCTTGCAGCATAGTCTTGGCAGGAGGATCCGAGGGATGGACGTGGCGCAGGAGCAACCCGGAGCCCATGGTCTTAGGGATGCAATCGAAGGAAGAAGCCATGAAATCGATATCATGAAGCGGCCGAAGTATGGATTCGCCGCCGCGACCCAGAATATGCAGTTCAATGGCAATTCCACCGGTCACTGCCCATCGATAAATGTCATGGGCCGCCATCCTGCGAAACGTGCCAGTCACGCGGGCGCAATCTTCTTGAGATAGACATGACTCGAGTGACATGGTCGCCCTGAAAACTATTTCTCAACCGTCTTGATATCCAGGCTTCTCCACAAATACCAGCACGCGATCGAGCGGTATGGAGCCCACGGTTTCGCGATTTTCTCCATGACAGCCGGTTTCGGCCATTTGCGCTTCTTATAGTGCTTTTTGATTGCCGCCTGGATGCCGTAGTCGCCGGTGGGAAGTATGTCAGGGCGCCGCAGCGTGAACATCAGGAACATGTGCGCCGTCCAGACGCCGATGCCCTTGACCTGCGTCAGATGGTCGATCACTTCCTCTTCGGTCATTTGGGGCATGCGTTCGAATTCGAGTAGTCCGGCCTGAGTCTTCTCGGAAAGGCCGCGCAGATAACTGGTCTTCTGCCGCGAGAGACCGATCGCACGCATTTCGGCATCGGAGAGCTTGAGGATCCCCTTGGGCGTCAGCGGATCACCAGCGGCCGCGGTAAATCGATCGAAGATGGTCGCCGCCGCTTTGCCATTCAACTGCTGGTACAAGATCGACTCCGCCAGGTTGTGAAACGTTGGTTCGCCAAACTGCATGCGGAAGGCACCGACGCGCTCGATGATCGCACCCAGCACCGGGTCGGATTTCTTGAGGTGGTTGACGGCCTTGCGATGATTCGTCTTTTTCTCCAAAGGTTTGTCCCCAGTACCCGGGGTAGAAGTTTACCACAGCGAGGCGAATATAAAGCGAATAAAGGCAAGTGCCGTCGATTGGATTCGGCTAACAGCTAGAAGCTGTTCTCACGACGGGAAGTGAAAATGCACGTCGTGCTTCGACGCGACGGGAGTTCCGTCGAGCGTGGCCGGCTGGAAGTGCCAGCGCCGTAGCGTTTCCTCCACCTTTTCATCGATCCCGTGTCCGATGGCCTGCACGATCTTCGTTTCGACGACGTTGCCCTGCGAGTCGATCGTTACCTCGATGACCACATCACCTACAAGATCACGAGGCAGCGCGGTGCGGTCTACCGGAGGGTTCGGAAACACGGTCGGATAAGCGACGTGCACTTCGTGCCCCGTGATCGGTCCGTTCACCATTCTTCCCAGCGGAGATCCGGCGCGCGAATCGTGGTCGCCAGCTTCCGCATCGGCCGTCACCGGCTGCGGTTCAGGAGCAGGCTGCGGGGTGTGGTGCTGTGCACGGGGCTTCGGCTTTGCCGCTGTAGCAGGGAAGTGAAGCTTGGCAGCTTCCGGGGTGTCATCCGCGCCCGCAGGTAGATAGATCAGCTTGTAACTGTGCGAACTATCGCCGTAGGCGAGAGATTCAGGAATGAGCTCAATTACCTTGGGATTGTGAAACGCAATGACCGCGAGCAACGCCAAATGCGCGGCGACTGACGACTCGACCGCACGATAGCGGCGCACTCTCGAATCCGTGGGCTGTAGTCCGGTAAACACGTCACTCTCTAGCTTACTGGATTGACGGGTCAACCGTGAAAAGGTTTATTAGACGTAAATATCCCTTGATGTGGCGGGAGTTAGGCTTCCAGCCAGGACTACTGGCCCGCCTGCTGCTCTGCCATATCGCCTATCACGGGCAGCTTGAACATCTGACCCTGGTAAGCCTTGAGCACCAACACCAGCCAGATCACAAAGCCCACCAGACTGATGAGCGGCCACACAATAATCGTTGCCCACCCGAGAAACGGAATGTGTCCGATGAATGCAAGGACAATCCACAAAGCGGTCCAGGCGACCGCAAAAAAAAAGGCATTGAAAAGCATGGAACCGCACAAAACGCTTCTTGTTGAAGGGCTCCAGCACGAGAAAAACAATTGCCGGAATGATGGTCACATAGGCAAGCGCGCCCGCTACGTTGTCGGTGAGCCCGGCCGCAGACGGTGTGGCGGCAACAGCGCCCCCAGCGCATTTGGGACAGGCAGCTCCATCAGCGATCTGCGTTCCACAGGTTGAACAGAAAGCCACAAGGACCTCCTTCGAGTTGACAGGCAAGGTATCAGAAGCGATGCCCGACCGCAATGGCTTGTGTCGGTTGATCGATTGCTACGGCTGGAGTTTCCGGGGGATCACCAGTCGAAGGCGCTTGCAGTTTCTTGGTTGTGCATTAGAAATCCTAATCACAAGGCGCAAAATTATCACTTATTGTGATCCATGGCTCTCTGGTATATTTCCTCGATTTAACCGAGAGCTCCGTTCGCTTTGTGGAGGTGCGTGCGCATGGGCCGTATCACGATTCTTTTTTTGCGCCGCTTATGGACGCCCGTGCTTGTCTTCAGCGTGTTCTGCTTGATTTGTGTCATGACCTACGTGCGCCTGGAACACGTGCGGGCGGTGGACGCATTCTTCTGGATCTTTCATCCGCATGCCATCGAGTACCGCTCGGTGCGCACTCCGACGAAGCTGTTTTCCATCTTTGTCTACGTAGGCGTGTTCGCCTTTCAGGTGTGGATCGCCGAGCGCGTACTGGTCACAATCTTCAACCGCCAGGGTCTGGAGGCCTGGAAATCCATGATCAACGACGCCACGATAGCCAAGCTCAAAGATCATTTCATTATTTGCGGGTACGGCCAGGTGGGCCGCACCGTAGTGGATCAGCTCACTCGCCTTGAGATTCCGTTCGTGCTGATCGAGACGAATGAAGGGCTTTGCCGCGAACTCCTGAATGACGGTGTGCTGGTGATTCAAGGCGATGCCAAGCGGCACGATGTGCTGATGCAGGCGGGCATCCAGCGGGCGTGCGGCATTTGTATCGTGATTGACAGCGACGCCGACAATCTCTACATCACGGTCACGGCACGGTCCCTGAATGCCAAGGCAAAAATCATCACCCGCGCCGGCCAGCAACGCTATGCCAACGCTATTCGCAACTCCGGTGCCGACGAAGTGATCATTCCGGAGTACGAGGGCGGCCTGATGACGGGACGAATGATCCAGAAGTACTACCCCGCAACCGGAAGTCTGAAATAGCCTCGAAGGATCGCTCCTGAGGACAGCCGGCCGGCCGAAGAGACACTCACGCTCTGAAAATACTGCCTTTGCCCATCGCGGGCGTTCCCTCTATCATCTCAAGTTCGGCATCTTCATTCCGCGGGGATCGAGATGATCTCCGTGTTTCCGCACTGGAAAGGCACTCGTGATCACTATTGTTTCTGGACTGCCGCGCTCGGGCACATCGCTGATGATGCAAATGCTCGATGCCGGTGGCCTCCCTGTTCTCTCCGACGGCGAACGCAAAGCGGATACCGACAACCCGAAGGGTTACCTGGAATGGGAGCGCATCAAGCAGCTTCCCAAAGATCCCAGCCTGATTGCTGAGGCCGAAGGCAGGGTGGTGAAGGTCATCTCACAGCTCATTTTGTCGCTGCCGATGGATCACGACTACAAGGTCATTTTCATGCAGCGTCCGCTCCCTGAAGTTCTGAAGTCGCAGGACGAAATGCTGCGCCGGCGCGGCAACGCAGACTCCGTTGTTTCCGACACCTCGCCGATCGAAGAAGCTTTTCAGCGGCACTTGGTCGAAGTCAACAAGTGGCTCTCGGGCAAGCCGAACGTGCAACTCATGCGGGTCCACTATCATCGCGTGTTGCGCGAGCCCAGGGTTGTTGCCGAAGAACTCGTCGCATTCCTGAATCTCCCGCTCAAGATCGAAGCGATGGTAGGGCAGGTGGATGGAAGCCTGTATCGCAATCGCATGAAGAAGTAGGTCGAACTCAACTAGCGGTCGCTAACACGTGAGGATACCAACTCGAGTGAATATCTAAGGACGAGCAACGGATCCTCGCATTTCGACTGCAGGTTCCGACGCGGCCGGGACGCGGAATCCGATCTTTCGCCGAGTCCGGCGCTGAGGATCCAGCAGCCTCTTCAACACGTTCATAATTTCTTGTATCGCCCCGTCATGCGTTTCCATGTGTTCTTCTAGTTCCGCCAACTTCGCGGCGATTTCTTTGTTTGCCGCCAGAGCTTGACGCAACTGAACAAATGCTCGCACAACACAAACGCTCATAGCTACGGCCTTCTCCGAGTTGAGGATGGTCGCAGCCATGACTACTCCATGTTCGGTGAAAGCGAATGGTAGAGTCCGGCGTCCGCCGTGTTGTCTTCTTGAGGTTGCAAATTGCAACCTCAAGTTCTCATACTCGCGCCGTTTGAGCCTGAACATGAAGTCGAAGGGAAATCTCTGCTGGTTGCGGTTTACCTGCTGGTTGAGGCGCTTGACGGGCACGCCATAGATCTCGGCCAAGGCGCTATCGAGAATGACTTTCTGATGTCGTAGTACCAGGATTCGGGATTCTATCGGGACAACCATAGCCCGTGGCTTTTCTGACGGTGAACTGCTTCGCTTTGGCTGAGTTCCGCTGAGCTTCATCCTGACATCGTAGCGAGCCGCATCTCTCGCCGCTGTGATGAATGAACAATGGAAATGTGATGAATCCGAAACCCATTGGAAGGCTGTGACGAGACAAATAAAGGCAGCGCAATCGGCCATTTCTCAGCGTAAAAATACCAAAACTTGAGGTTGCAATTTGCAACCTCAAGATGGACTCAGTTTGGAGAGTGCTTGAATCGAAGAGGAAGTGATCTGCTCGTAGATTGAAGCCAGGTTACGTGACGCTCACTTCAGTATAGATCCCGTATACCTGCTTCAGTGCTTCGCAAATCTCGCCGACCGTCGCGTACGCTCGAACCGCGTCGATGATGTACGGCATTGTGTTAACGTCGGAAATATTGCCGTTCGTGCCCGCGGTCGGAGTCTTGGCGGCCGCCCGTTTCAGGGCATCGAGACGCCGCTGGACTTCTTCGTTCGAGCGTCGCGCTCGTAGGCTTTTCAGCTTCGCGCTCTGCGCTCGCGCCACCGATTCGTCAATGTACAGGATGTGCGGCGACCCTTCTTCGATCACGAAATCGTTCACGCCGACGCTGATCTTCTCATTGGCCTCGACTGCCCGCTGGTACTGGTAGCTGGCTTCGGCAATTTCTTTCTGTGGATATCCTCGTTCGATAGCCTTCACCATGCCGCCCATCTGATCAAGTTTTTCGAAATAGTCGAACGCACCTTGCTCCATGTCGAGCGTCTGCTTCTCGACAAAGTAGCTCCCGCCGAGCGGGTCGACCGTCTGTGCCACACCAGACTCGAAGGCGATGATCTGCTGCGTGCGCAGCGCGATGCGCGCGGCTTCTGCCGTGGGCAGTGCCAGCGCCTCATCGTAAGAGTCGGTATGCAGCGACTGCGTTCCACCGAGGACCGCGGCAAGCGCCTGCAACGCGACCCGCGCGATGTTGTTCATCGGTTGCTGTGCCGGTAGCGAAACTCCAGCCGTCTGCGTGTGAAATCGCATCAGCCGGGTGCGGTCGTTCTTCGCCCCGAAGCGGTCTTTCATCAGCCGGTACCAGATTTTGCGTGCTGCGCGGTACTTGGCGATCTCCTCGAAGAAATCATTGTGCGCGTTGAAAAAGAAGCTGAGACGCGGACCGAAGTCGTCGACATCAAGCCCCCGGCGCCGCGCCCACTCGACATATTCGACGCCGTCGTAAATCGTGAAAGCCAGTTCCTGTAGCGCCGTCGATCCTGCCTCTCGAATGTGATAGCCCGAGATTGAGATTGTGTTGAAGCGCGGAGTGAACTTCGATCCGAATTCGAAGGTATCAATTACCAGTCGCATCGACGGTGCGGGCGGGTAGATGTATTCCTTCTGTGCGATGTATTCCTTCAGAATGTCGTTCTGAATCGTCCCCGAGATCTTCTTCCAGTCAGCGCCCTGCTTCTCCGCGACCACCAGATACATCGCCCACAACACACTGGCCGGCGAATTGATGGTCATCGATGTGGTGACCTTTTCGAGCGGGATGCCGTCGAACAGGATTTCCATGTCTTCCAGCGAATCGATCGCCACGCCGCACTTGCCAACTTCCCCTTCGCTGGCCGCGTGGTCGGAGTCGTAGCCCATTAATGTGGGGAGATCAAATGCGACCGACAGGCCGCCACCGCCGTGTTCGAGCAAATATTTGTATCGGGCATTCGTTTCCTCGGGCGAGGCGAAACCCGAGAACATGCGCATCGTCCAGAGTTTGCCGCGATAGCCAGTCGCGTGAATGCCGCGCGTGTAGGGCGGTTGGCCGGGATAACCGAGATACTCGTCATAGTTCCAGTCCGTCGGAAGATCGGCCTGCGTGTAGAGGCGGCGAATGGGGGCGTTCGAAATCGTGCTGAACCGTGCGTGCCCGTGTTCGTCGAGATTCGTGCCGGTGGGTGCGCCGATCGGTTTCTCGGGAGCCTTCTCCAGCGTAGGAGCCAGCGTTTTCTCGGCCCAATCCTTTTCCGACGCGGCGGGGATGACGACTCTCAAAGATCTCGGAGATCGGGTTCTCGGCGACAGTCTTATGCCGGTCGGGCTTCACTCTGTTCTCAGGCATTCGGTTCCCCACTCTGCCCTCGATAATAGAGGAGCGCTCGCTATGCTGCAAAAGTTACGACCGACCGAGCGGTTGGTGGAGACGAAGGGTTACCCTATGTACCTCTGTGTCCTCTGTGGTCAAGATTTTCAGGCGGCTCTTCCCTTGACGCCGCTTTTCGCGCGCACCTATGCTTGACCTTCTTCGAACGGAGGAGTTCTGAAAGCATTCCGGCGGCTTTTGCAGCGCACCCCTTTTTACGGCGCTTACAAATCGGTGGGTCATTATCCCGACTACTGGTATTGGATTCTCCGCGGACGGCCCCAGCGCTCGCCACACCTGCTGAAACAGAAGGTAGTGCGCGAGTACGGCGAGAAATTTGGTCTGGCAACTTTAGTCGAGACCGGAACCTACTATGGCGAGATGGTCGCCGCCATGAAAAGCCGATTCGACCACCTTTATTCGATAGAATTTGTTCCGGAACTTGCCGAACGCGCGACCGGCAAGTTTGCCGGTGACCGGCACGTGAGAATTTTCTGTGGAGACAGCCGTGTCGTGATGCCTGAAGTGCTCGCGTTGCTGCGAGGCCCAGCACTATTCTGGCTTGATGCTGGCTATTACGGCTGGGTGGGGATACGCACGAATGAGCAACGCCTCTCGGCCGAACTGGAGATGATTCTAAGCCACCCTCATTCGCACATTGTTCTTCTCGATGATGCCCGCGGACTGACTGGCCGCGACGGTATCCCATCGGTTGACGACGTGAAAGCCCACGTCGAAGCTAAATTTCCCAACCGCCGGGTTCGAGTGGAATACGACATCATGCGCATCACTTTGCGAGAATGAACCTGCGCTAACAAAAAAGGCCGCCTGAAGGCGGCCAAAGCCAGAGTGGCAATTGTCAGAACACGTCGCGGATGACCCGGTTAACCAGTCCAACGGTGTTGTTGAGTTGCTCCCCGCTCGCGTAGGAGAGAGTCACAGACTGGTCTGCCAGGTTGATATTCTGCGAAGTCAGTACGGTTGTGCTGCCGACGGCTGTGATCTGTACCAGATATTCCCCCGCCGGTACGCCGATCGCCGTTTGCGATCCGGGATTTGCTGAAACCGTAAACGTCTGCGGCTTCTTGACTCCAACCTGCGTCAGCGTGGCTTGCAAGGCGGACGCGTCGGCGGCATTCGCCAACACAAAGCGGCCGTTCCCCGGTACCACCGGCCCCAGATTGTCCGTGAACTGCAGCATCGAAACCTGGGTGCTGCTGATCGCAGCCACCGCGGATACGCTCTCTCCAGGAGTGAGTGTCACCTGCGAGTCGACCAACACCGCATTCGTGCACGGTGCCAGCGTATTCGACAGGCTGATCTGCACGTCATAGGTTCCGGCAGCTAGAGTCCAGGGTCCGGCAGTATTGCCGAACGTTAGACCTCGTGACAGGCAGTTCTTCCCGTTGAGCAGAACATCGATGGGCAGTCCGGGATTAAAGTTGTCCGCGATATCGCGGCCCGGTACGCCGTGCACGATGTAGAGGTAAGCGTCGTCGGCGGCAAAGGCGGAGACGCCCAGGATGAGCAGCAGGGCTGCCAGTTGTGTGAACACACGTGTGCGAAGTTTCATAACTCTCCTTTTGGTTGTCGAAAGTTGCGCTGCTGATTCGTTGGGGGAAGAACTGCCCATTCACGCGGAAGATGTGCGCTCAGAGCGGCTCATCGTTCACTACTTGCGATCCCAAACCCCGGAAGCTGTCTCGCTTCGATTGAATCAAACACGATGAGTAGAAGGAAGTTGCCTGCGCAGTGAAAAAAGAATCGGGAGCGGTATTTCTTACGTGGCGACTGACACGTCGATTGGTCGCAGGGCTATGGGTTGTGCTGAGCCCCGGAATCTGGTCGCTGCGAGCCCGCCAGTTCCCAGGCCTTGGCATATTTCCACGAGACGTAGACAGCGTGATAGAGGTGAAGCAGCAGGCCCTCGCGTCCATCCAGAAAGCCTAGGCGGAAGAAGTAGTTGTAAACAAAAGTGGCCGCCGGACGAAGGATGATGTTGGACAGACTGAAGCCGCGATAGCCTTTCGCGACTGCCATCTCCGCGCCGAGCGAGGAGTAGCGGTTCATGTGGTCGATGTAATCGGCGAGCGTGGGATAAGAGTGGTGGAGGAGGGCGCCGTATCGAATCCTACCCGTCTTGCCGGTAATTCGTAAATCTTCATGCACCGCACGGTCTTCAAATTTAGCCGTCCCACGCCGGAAGAAACGCAACTTGCGATCAGGCCAGAACCCGCCATGCCTGATCCAACGGCCCAAGAACTCGTTCCTCCGAGGAATCCAGAGACCCGAGAACTCTGGATCAGCGTGTACGCTGATGTGGTATTCAACGTCGTCTTTAGCGTCGGCCAGCGTTAGCTCGTGAGCGCACGTTCCATCGGATTTGCGGGAAAGTGCTGAGAATCTTTCCAATCCATCGAGTGTGTCCCGCAGCGCCTGCGAGAGATCATGGTCAACCTCTTCATCCGCATCCAAACTAAGAATCCAGTCGCCTGCTGCCTTGTCGATCGCCGAATTCTTCTGCGCCGCGTAGCCCTTCCACTCCTCAACGAAAACCTTCGCGCCACACGATTTCGCAATCTCGACCGTGCGATCAGTCGAGCCCGAGTCGACAACGATGATCTCGCCTTTGCCGTCCGCAACGAGCGGTTGCACGCTCGCCAGTGTGCGGCCGATATAGGCTTCCTCGTTGTGCGTGATGATGACGACGGAGAGGATCATTGGTGCGAGAGTCTCACGGAGAGAGAATACGCGAGACGCGACGCCGCGCAAAGAAAAACGCCGGGCGGTTGCACCCGGCGTTCCCGCGGATAGAGGTATTGCCTATTGCTGCGGTTGTGCGGGAGCAGACGCTGGCTGATCCATTGGCCGCGTCGCAACGTGGGGAATACTCGGCGCGTGCGTCACTTCGCCGCGTTCGGCGTCGGCGATCTCGATATTGGCATGCTCCAGCAATAGGCCCGTCGCCCGGTCGAGTTCGACGAGCGCTTTTTCGTAGGCCGCTTTGGCGGAAACGAGAGTGACCTCGGCCCCGGTCAGGCCCGACTGGTACTGCAGCACTAGGGTCGAGGTTGAGGCGCCGAGTGCGTATTTCTTCTGTTCGGCGTCGAGCGACTGACGAGCCAAATCGACCGCTGCCTGAGCGGAATTCACGCTGGCCCGATTCTGCTGCACCCCGAACTGTGCGTTGCGTACCTCGATGCGGACCTGGTTTTCGATCTGCTGGATGCGCAACTGCGCCTGCCGGTATTCGAATTCCGACCGCACCTGGGTTGCCTGGGCAGAGCGGTTACGGAGCGGTATGTTAATCGTGATGCCCGCGCCCTTGTCGGGAGCAGTGGAATTGATGAGCTGGTTCAAGGTGCCGCCGTAGCCCAGGGAAGGGACACCGGGAGTCGGGGTGCACAGAGGCGATGGAGGAGCGCCCGGGTTTCCGCAGAGGTTCGTCGGATTCTGCGACCCGCCTATACCCGCGCCGCCATAATAGGCGAACACATCAACGCTGGGTAGCAGAGCGCTACGGATTGCCTTGTTACTGATGTCTGTGTTGGTGAGGTTAATACGTGCTTCTTCCAAGTCGGGACGGTGTGCCAGCGCATCGTTCACGAGTGCTTCCGTCGGGACGACGGGTTCCTCAGCGGGGACCTCCATGGTTGATGTGGGGATCACTTCCGCGTCCGCCAGCCTTGGGTCGACGAGCGAACGGCTGAGCGCGTTCTTCATGAGTAATTGCTCAAGCTGGAGATCCGTCAGAGCGAGCGTCAGAGTCTGCTGATCGCTGGCCACCGTACTCTGTGCTCGCACCACTTCGATCGGTGCCAGGGTCCCAATCTCTACCTGTTTCTTCGTATCGGAGAGCGTTTTCTGCGCAAAAGCGAGATTCTCCTGTTGCACCTTCACGTTCTCGTACGAATAGACCAGGTTCCAGTACATGTTCTCGATCTGGTCAACGGTGGTGATGGTTTGCAGCCGGAATGCGACATCGGAAATCTTGCGGTCGTTCTTGGCGATCTGAATAAAGCGGGTGTTCGGGGCGAAGCCAAAGCCCTGCAACAGGTGCTGCGTAAGCTTGAAATTGAAGCTGGAGTTGAGTTGCGGACTCAATAGCTGGTAAGGTGCCTCCGCAATCGTCTGGCGTTGGTTGTTAAAGCCCACCAACATATTCGTACCCGTAATAAACCCCTGCTGATACGAGAAATTTCCAGTGGTGGTGTTCACCGCAGAGGCGGGACTGAAAGCGCTGGATGGCAGAATGCTGTTGTGATCGACCTGAAATGTGCCCGTGATAATCGGATCGAAGCTGGTAATGGCCGGGCCACTGCCGAAAGTGGACCCAACCAAACCGCCGGTGCCGGTTCCAGCGCCACCCGCACCCACAGAGGTTCCACCCTGGCCTGATCCAACTTGTCCACCTAGCCCCCCAACGCCGCCGCCGGGAGTGCCCTGCACGACACCGGTATTGATACCGAGAATGGCTGCTCCGGCTTTGGCGCGCCACACATCGGTATCGGCAATATTCAGGTTGTAACGGGCGATGGCGATGTCGAGGTTGTTTTCGAGCGCCAGCGCGACCGCGTCATTCATCGAAATGTAGATCTTGCCATCGCGCATCAGTTGGTCGATGCGCGGAGTGTTGGCAAGATTCGGCGCCTCGATACGGCGCGGCGTGTAAGGGCCAATCGGGTCAGGGAAGTGCGAGCGTGGTTTCGCATATTCCTTCACGTCAAACGGCTGCGATTTCGACGGCACCGCCCGCTGCGCCTGCGCCGAGGGTGCGCTGGGCATCGACGAACTATCCTGCGCCCACCCCGCCGGGACCATAGTGGCAGAAAGCAGGCTGGCAGAAAGAAAGAGGGCGGCGAACCGCTGCATCGCGGTCAACACGGTAGAACGTTGCATTCGCTTCATCTCCATCATCATTCCGAATCTGGTCATCAGATCTTAAGATCAGATTTAAGGGCTGGACGTACCGGTCCACACTTCCGCTAACCCTGGTTTCGTACGTTGGTTAATACGTAGAACGGCAGTCAAGAGTTCCTTGCAATCTTTATCCTTGTAACCATTAGAAAGGCAATCTTTTTCATTCGATGCTGTAAGTGCAATAGTATAGCTGACGACGCGCCGTGCCTTCCGTGACCACAGCGGCAAAACCTGTAAGCAGTTACGATGACTTTCGCGTGGCTGAGGACTCGAAAAGACGCTCAAAAACGACGTGCGAAATCTCAAACTGATCCTTTCCTATGATGGCGCGGACTTTGCCGGCTGGCAGGTGCAGCCCGGCCTGAACACGATCCAGGGAACGCTCGCCTCAGCCATTGGACGCTTGACGGGCGAAAACGTACTGCCTCAAGGCTCCGGCCGCACCGACGCGGGAGTGCATGCACTCGCCCAGGTTGCAACCCTTTCTATCGCTTCTCCGATCCCCTCTGAAAATTGGATGCGCGCGCTGAATGACATTCTTCCGGCCTCGATGCGCGTGCTGGAGGTTGCGGAGGTCGACGCCGACTTCCATGCCCGCAAGTCGGCCCGCGCCAAGACGTACCGCTATCGCATTCATCGCGGAGCCGTCTGCCCACCGTTTTTGGCGCGATATGTGTGGCACTATCCGTATCCGCTCGACGAATCTCTCATGATTGACGCGGCAGCCGTAGTTGAAGGTGAGCACGATTTTACTTCGTTCGCGGCAGTCGATCCCGAGCGCGTGGAGCGCATGGCGGCGCAGGCCATCGAAGCACAGACAAAAGCACAGACAAAAGACGAGAACGGGCGCACGACGAACATCCGCACAATTTTCTCGTCTGCTTTTGCCCGCGACGGCGAGGAACTGATTTACACAGTTCGCGGGAGCGGGTTTCTCCACCACATGGTGCGTAACCTCGTCGGTACGTTC
Source organism: uncultured Acidobacteriaceae bacterium (assembly GCA_963725295.1). Lineage (GTDB taxonomy): Bacteria > Acidobacteriota > Terriglobia > Terriglobales > Acidobacteriaceae > Acidiflorens. The sequence goes on along the minus strand of CAVRYB010000016.1, from coordinate 12,577 downwards.
TTGCTGGTGGGGAAGGGAACACTGACCCGCGAAGACGTACGCCGCATCCTGGAAGCGAAGGAACGGACCGCCGCCGGCCCCACTGCCCCAGCCAACGGGCTCTACCTGGTCAGCGTGGAGTATTAGTGCCGCACGAGCCTACCCTCTAGCGCGGCCGTCCCGTCACGCGTACACTTCTCCGCAGATGGCGTCGAATCTCGATTTCGCGGTCTCCCGCATCGCCTCGGTGAACCCCGCCACCGGCGAGGTTCTAGGCGAACTCGATAGTGCCGGCCCGACCGAAGTTCGGGCCGCCGTCGCCCGCGCCCGCGCTGCCCAGCCGGAATGGAATGCCTGGGGAGTTCGCAATCGCATTGAAGTAGTGCGCCGCTTTCAGCAGCTACTTCTTGCTCGCAAGAATGACATCTCCCGCCGCATCACCCAGGAAGCAGGCAAGCCCGAGATCGAGGCTCTGCTCACGGAAGTCTTGGTCGTGCTCGACGCCGCGCGATTCCTGATCGCCAACGCCTACGCCATCCTGCGCGAAGAGAAACTGCCGCACGGCAACTACGCTGTCAAAACCAAGTCAGGCCATATTCTCCGCGAGCCACATGGCGTTATCGGAATCATCTCCCCGTGGAACTATCCATTCTCGATTCCGGCGACGGAATCGATGGCGGCCCTGGTCGCCGGCAACGCCGTCGTACTCAAACCCTCCGAGTTGACTCCGCTGATCGCACTCGAATTGCAGCGCATGTTCCGCGCCGCCGGAGTTCCCGAGGATGTGTTCCAGGTTCTTCCCGGCGAAGGCGACACGGGCGCGGCGCTGGTGACGAGCGAAATCGACAAATTGATGTTTACCGGAAGTGTGACGACCGGCCGCCGCATTGCGCAGATCGCTGCCGAACGGCTGCTTCCAGTCGTGCTCGAACTCGGCGGCAAGGATCCGATGATTGTGCTCGACGATGCCAATGTCGATGTAGCCTCAAGCGGCGCTGTCTGGGGAGCGTTCGTCAACGCGGGGCAGACCTGTCTTTCCGTCGAGCGCTGCTACGTCCACCAGAGTGTCTACGCCGCCTTCCTCGACGCCTGCTGTGAGAAGACGCGAAAGCTGCGCGTCGGCAACGGAATGGATGCGTCCACCGAAATCGGCCCGCTCATTCACGAGAAACAAGTTCGCATCGTCGAATCGCATGTCGAGGACGCGAGGCAGCGCGGCGCTCGAATTCTCACCGGAGGCACGCGCCTGCGCGATCTCGGTCCGACTTTTTATGCGCCCACCGTCCTGGCCGACGTCGAGCAGAACATGCGGATCATGCAGGAAGAGACTTTCGGCCCAGTGCTCCCAATTGCACCTTTTTCCAGCGATGCCGAGGCTGTGCGGCTGGCGAACGATTCCGATTTCGGACTGGCCGCGAGCATCTGGACGCGCGATCGCGCCCGCGGCGATCGCCTCGCCCGTCAGATCAACGCGGGCACCGTGATGGTGAACGATACCGTGTCGTGCTTCAGCATCAGCGAGGCTCCCCACGGCGGAGTCAAAGACAGCGGCATCGGCCGCACCCATGGACGCTGGGGCCTGGAAGAAATGGTGCGTGTGAAGTACGTCGATCACGATCTCACGCCGGGTATGAAAAAAGTCTGGTGGTACGGATACGGACACGAGTTCGCCCGCGAAGCGGAAGCGTTCCTGAACGTTCTCTACGCGCGGCCCCTGTTGCAAAAAATGAAATCAGGCCTACGCGCGGCCGCCGCACTGTGGCGGAGAAAACTGTAAGACCAGTTCCCGGTTCCCAGTTCTCAGTAGTGAACGGGAGGAGTTTTCTGGGAACTGAGAACCGGGAACTGAGAACTCAATATGCCCGACTCCCGCACTCTGCTTCGTCACACCCTAGCCACCCTCGCCTACCGCGGAGCCAAAGCCATCCGCAATCCTGGCCCTGACTTCGCCAACTACGGCCTCCCCGAAACCCAGCGCACGCCAGCGAAGATTCTCGCCCACATCGGAGACCTCATGGACTGGGCTCTCGCCATGTCCGAAGGACGCCGCGAGTGGAAGGATTCTCTGCCGCTGCCCTGGGAACAAGAATGCGAGCGCTTCTTCGCCGCCTTGAAAAAACTCGACGACTACCTCGCATCCGAGAAGCCGGTCGCAGTCTCCGAAGAAAAACTGTTTCAGGGCCCAATCGCCGACGCCCTCACCCACGTAGGCCAGATCGCCATGCTGCGGCGGATGGCAGGCGTCCCGATGAAGGGCGAAAACTACTACGTAGCCGAAATTACGGTCGGACGCGTAGGCGCCGACCAGGCGGCACCGAAAAAAGAGTTCTAATCTGGACTAAGCGAATGGCGAACAGCGAGTAGCGAACCGCGCATGTCCTTGGTCGAAAGACCGCGCCTGAGTAAAATAGCCGTATCGGTCTTCACAAAGGTCCGCAGGAGATTGAATGTCCACCGGCGAAACGGCAACCGCAGTCACGAGCGATGTTCCGCAGCTTCCCAACCATAAGGTCAAGATCAAGAAGACAGGCCAGCGGGCCTGCAATGAAAAGAACGAGAAGGGCAAGTTCTGTGGTGGACATCTCAAACGCTGGTTTTACACGTTCGACGTCCTCGAGCGGGAGTGCGGTTGCGTCGAAAAAGCCTGGGGAGTGAATGCCGAGGTCTATCGCTGCGAATTCTGCCAGACTCTCTACCTGCCAAGCCCCGAAGATCCGCGTGGCGAGAACGTCGCAGGACGAGGCCAGCTTTCGGTGTTCGGATTAACAGTCCCTCCGAAGGATGAGAAGAAGTCGTAGGTCAGTGATCCGCGCGGTGGGTCGTATCAGGGCATGCCTTCAGGCACGCCGCAATGAGCGCGTTGAGCATGCGCCTTCAGGCGCTGGGGTGGGGTCGCTTCTGACGTTGTGGGGCTAGAGTTTTCCTAAGAGCTGAGAACTGAGAGCTGACAGCTGCCTTTGAACATTTCCGAACTCATCTACGACTGGAATACTCTCTACCCCAAGTCACTGCACCCGCCTGGCCCCGTGCACCTCGTCGATGAAACCCTCCGCGACGGCCTGCAATCCCCCTCCGTCCGAGATCCTTCTATCGAGCAGAAGATCGAAATCCTCCACCTGATGGAGGGCCTCGGCATCAACACGCTCGACCTCGGCCTCCCCGGAGCCGGTCCGCGCGCGGTCGAGCATGTGACCGCCCTGGCGCGTGAAATCGTCGCCCACAGAATGAAGATCACGGCCTACTGCGCCGCGCGCACCCACGAAAACGATATTCGACCGATCGCCGAGATCGTCCAGAAAACCGGCCTTCCCATCGAAGTCGCCGCCTTTTTAGGGACGAGCCCGATCCGCCGCTACACCGAGGGCTGGGATGGGAGTTTCCTGCTAAAAACCACGGAAAAGGCGGTCAAGTACGCGGTGTCGCTGGGTCTTGAAGTCATGTACACGACCGAAGACACGACGCGCTGCGATCCCGAAACCGTCAAGCAGCTGAACACCGCAGCCATCAATTGCGGTGCGCGTACGCTCGTGCTCTGCGACACCGCCGGACACGCCACTCCCATGGGCACGGTCGCGCTAGTGAAGTTTGTCCTCGAGCAAGTAGTGAAGCCCACGGGCGCGAAAATTCGCGTCGACTGGCACGGACACTGCGATCGTGGCCTGGCCACCGCTAACGCGATGGCAGCTCTGGTCGCGGGCGCAGACTGTGTGCACGCCACCGCGCTCGGCATCGGAGAGCGAGTCGGCAACACACAGATGGATCAGATGCTGGTCAATCTCAAGCTGATGCGCATCGCTCCCTGGGATCAGCAGGACCTGACCAAGCTGAAAGAATATTGCGAGAAAGTCTCCGCCGCGACTGGAGTTCCGATTCCCGCCAACTATCCAGTGGTCGGCGAAGACGCCTTCCGCACCGCCACCGGAGTCCACGCCGCTGCCGTAATCAAGGCGTATAAGAAGAACGACACAGAACTCGCGAACACCGTTTATTCTGGAGTCCCCGCACAATACTTCGGCCTGGAGCAGATTATCGACATCGGCCCGATGAGCGGGAAATCGAATGTACTCTTCTGGCTGGAGCACCGCGGCCTTCCGGCCACCGAAGAAGTAGTCGAACGCATCTACAAACGGGCCAAGGCCAGCGACCACACTCTGAGCGAAGTTGAGATTTTGGAGTGTGTGCAGGGGTTCTGAGCGCAATCGGGGATTTATCGCCAACTATCACGGCTCAATTTGTTTTGCTCCGCGCACTACCTCGTACACGCTGTCACTGAACCGTTGATCTCCTTCAAAGAATATCCAGAGTTCGCCCGAGCTAGACACACAGCGTACCGCAACCTTAGAAGCGTGCGATCTGTCAACAAATCGGAAGCAGTAATTGTTTCCCAGACTACTTTGAACCGTGCGGCGCTCTTCCAGGATGTAGCCGTCTGATTCTGCTACCGACACAACGGCGGTCTCAAGTCGTTGCTGCGATGGACGAGCAGAAACCTCGTGAGTAAAAACGTTTATATGTCCATAGCTTTTGCTGAGAAATGGAGCGCCAAACGAAAACGCGAAATACGCGTTGTGCCCTAACGCGGAGTATCCCTTTGGGATCTGCAATCGCCAATTGGCCACTGTGACCGTACTGCCGCAGTATGCGTGCCAGAGCGGGGCCATCACGAAGGATATGAAAACGAGAGCCAACGCCGGAAAGGCGAGTGCGATTGCCAAGCAACGAATAAATCTGAGCACGCTAACCTGACTGACCATACTTTCCGAAGGCTTCCGCAACATCGTATGTCAAGGCGTCAAGAAAGAGAACCGAAGCTCCGTTGGCGTTGTAATCAGGCCGATTTCCCCCCATTGAGAAACGTGACGATTGATCCAAAGTCGCAGGTGTCGCCGTCCCGTCACCAACTCACGCCCGCGCCGATTTCACGTCCGTCCGCGAGAAGTCTTGACCTTTAAACAAAAGGGGCTCTGCCGTGGATTTCGCCAGTGCGTAGGAGAAGCAATCTCCAAAATTCAATTTGGCGGGATGGCCGCTGGTTTTCCCGAAGTCGCGATAAGCTTGGCGCGCTATGCGAGCTTGCGCTTCGGTGACCGGCTCAATCGCGATGTGCGCTACCTCCATCAATTCATCAAGCCGGCGGCTAGCAATTGGATCCTTGCTGCCATCAATCACCGACCCGGCTTCGACATAATTCACGGCCGAGATATGAGGCGGCGCGGCGCTTTTCGAGGCATTCTCAATGATTCTGGCAAACTCGGGCGCCTCCGCTTCAAGACGGAGAATGGCAATCAGGGCCGAAGTGTCGAGAATCATTTGGGCAGCCCTTTCTCGTCATAGAGAAGGTCGCCATGCTCGGTCGAACGGAACGGTTCCTTCAGATGCGCGGCGCAGTCCCGACCGATTGCGAGAAGCCGGTCGGAGAGTTTGTCGGCATGCTTGTCCTTGTTCTGTACCCTTTGAAGGCGTTCGCGAACCGCTTCCGTGACGGCTTCCGTCAGGCTTTCTCCGGTGAGTCGGGCGAGCTGATGGGCTAGCTTGTGGGCATCTTTGTTTTTGATATTCAGGCTCATATCGGTAGATATTCTACCATGTAAGTCTACCATTCTGCCATAGCTGATCTTTCAGCTCTACTCCGGCTCCTTCGTCAACTCCGGACTGGGCACCGCATCCCCCTCCAACTCCTTGTGCCGTTTTTCCCGCTGCTCATTGAGCATCTTCGTCGCGGATGCCAATTCCGCGCGGCCTTCTTTCTCGCGGCCCATGCGGACCAGCACCTGTCCACGCAGATAGCGCGCGCCGGCATCGCCGCTGTCGAGTTCGATCACGTGATCCAGTTCTGACAACGCCGCCGCGTAGTTCTTCCGGTGCTCTTCAATCTTCGCCAGTCCCATGCGCGAGCTGATCATGTGGGAATCGATCTTCAACGCGCTGTGAAAATTCTTCGCCGCCTCATCTTCATTGCCCGTTGTCGCCTCCACGCCTCCCAACTTGTCGTAGCTGAACGGCACGTCCGGCTCCAGTGCAATATCTTTATGAAACTCGTCGCGCGCCCGGTCGTAATCCTGTTTCTGCGTGTAGGCCAGGCCGAGATTGAAGTGCACAAACGGCAGCTTCGGATCAGCCTGCGCGGCCGCCTCCAACTCCTTCACTGCATCGTCGTACTCGCTGCGATTCAAGTGCGCCTTGCCCATCAGCAGATGAAACCCCGGAGACCCTTCTCCAATCTCAATCAACCGCGCCCCCGCCTTCTCCTCCAGGGTCGTGTTCTTGGCCTTGTACGCCGCAATGTCGAGCACGTAGAGATAATTCATCTGGTTCGATGCTCGCTCCCACAACGGCTCAAGCATGGCCGTGGCGTCGGTCCAGCGGTCGTTGAAGAAGTAGCAGAGCCCGAGCAGATAACGCGCCTGAAAAGAATCCGGAGCCTCTTTCACTACCGATTCAAACGGCGGAATCGCCCGGACAAAATCATTCTGCCGAAAATACGCCAGTCCAATGTTCAGCCGGATCCCCGTCATCCCCGGCGCCAGCTTCTCGCCCTTGTGCAGCGCCGTGAGAGCCTGCGTCCACTGCTTACGCCGCATGTGGATCACGCCCAGATTCGCATACGCTCCCGCCGCCCCGGGGTCCGCTGCCAGTACTTGTCGAAAATCGCGCTCCGCTTCATCCAGGTTTCCCGCATGCAGCGCGGCTTCTCCCGCCGCAAACGCCTTCGCCGGATCGCCCGCCGCCTTCGCGGTTTCCGCCTTAGCCGCCGTAGGCGAGGGAGCTTGCGCGCTCGCGCGACCCGCCAAAATCGTCACCGCCACAACCGCAACCCACACGCCAATGCTTGACACTCGATTCATCGTCCTGTAGTGTCCGCCAGCAAGAGGCCTAATTACAAGGAGTCCATGGAATCCGACGATTCGAAGCCGACGAAAAGCGCAGCGTCGGCCAAATCCCGCCGCTCATCAGTATCAGCATCAGCATCGGGATCGGCAGCCGAGCCCGCCCGCAAGCGCTCGCGCTCCGACGCCGTTACCATTCGCGACGTAGCCGAACGCAGCGGATTCTCTTCCGCCACCGTTTCCATCGTTCTCAACAACGCGCCGCTCGCGCGGTACATTCCCGACACAACCAAGGCTCGCATCCAGAAAGCCGCCCAACACCTCGGCTACCGTCCCAACTTGTTTGCGCGCTCGCTGCGCGGACGCCGCAGCCACACCGTCGGAGTCATGGTGTTCGACATGACCGACCCTTACTGCACTCTTGTTCTGCGCGGCATCGAGAACACCCTCTACCAGTCGTCGTATCTGCCGATTCTCACCGACGTCCACAACGAGCGCAGCCGCTTCGAGCGCTATCTCGAAATGCTCCTCGACCGCCGCATCGAAGGCCTCGTCGTCCTCGCCAACTGGCTTTTCGTCGACATCAATGTCCTCGCCGATCTGGAGAAGAACAACATTCCCACTGCCACCGTCGGCCGCGAGTTGAAGAACGACAAAATCAGTTCCGTAATCGTCGACAACGCCGCCGGAGCCCGCGCCGCGCTCGAACACCTGCATTCCCTCGGACATCGCAAGATTGCCTTCATCCGCGGCCCGCACCAGCTCTCTGACACCGAACCGAGATGGCGCGGCGTCCGCACCCTAGCCCGCGAACGTGACCTTGAACTCGATTCGCGCTTGATCGTCGATCTACCAGAATCGGGAGATCCCTTCTCAAGTTTTGAACAGGGCTACAAATTAACGGAGGAACTCCTGCATCGCCGCCGTCCCTTCACCGCGCTGATGGCCTTCGATGACATGACGGCCTTCGGCGCCATCCGCGCACTCGGCAAGGCGGGTATTCGCGTCCCAGACCAGGTATCGGTCACCGGCTTTGACGACGTATCTCCCTCAGCTATCTACTCCCCGGCGCTGACCACGGTCCGGCAGCCCATGGAGATCATGGGAACCGCCGCCGCCACTATTGTTCTCGAAGCCATCAACGCAGGACTAGAAAACAAGACCACCCGCCCGGTTCACCGCCGAATCGATCCCGAGCTGATCGTCCGCGAGTCCACCCGCAGCGTGAAGTAGCTTCCGGAGGCTCCCGCCAGAGCATTTTCTCTTGACAGCAGCCAGCACCTGACGCAGTATTGATACGTTTTAATAAAGGCATTTGTGTGCTTTTGAGACCGTGCTGAATCAGCTAGGGAGCAAGCGATGAGAATCCGTCTAGTGAGTGCGATCGTGGTGCTGTTGGTGTTGTTCGCAGCCGTGAACCTCTACGCCCAGGACACCGGCGAGATCGCGGGTACCGTTCGTGACAACACCGGAGCCGTGATTCAAGGGGCTGATGTCAAAGTGACCGGCGCCGCCGGCGGCATTGAGCGCAACACCACCACCAACTCCGATGGCGACTATCTGGCCGCCGGACTGCCGGGTGGAACTTACAACATCGTAGTCACATCAAAGGGTTTCAAAACCTTCAAGGGCAATGGAGTCGTACTGCGTGTAGGCCAGAAAGCTCGCGTCGACGCAACCCTCGCCGTCGGAGACATCGCGACCGAGATCGTCGTGCAGGGCGAGCAGTTGAATCAGGTTGAAACGCAAACCTCTGATCTCTCCGGAACGGTCACTGGAAAGCAGATCAGCCAGCTTCAACTCAACGGACGCAACTACACGCAGCTTCTCGCACTCTCTCCCGGAGCCACCAACCAGTCAGGCCAGGACGAGCCCGGACAAGGTCTCTCCACCGTTGCCTACAGCGTCAACGGCGGCCGCACGGAATACAACAACTGGGAGATTGACGGCGGAAACAACATGGACGACGGGAGCAACACTACATTGCTGTCGTATCCGAGCCTCGACTCCATCGCCGAAGTTCGCGTCATGAGTTCCAACTACGGCGCGCAGTACGGCCGAAACAGTTCGGGAACCGTCGAGGTCGAGACCAAGTCCGGCACCAACAAATTCCATGGTGATGTTTTCGAGTACGTTCGCAACGATCTGTTCAATGCCGACAATTACTTCACGGGTTTTTCGCCCTACAAGAAAAATGATTTTGGTTTCACCGTCGGCGGCCCGGTGACCATCCCGCACCTCTACGATGGCAAGAACAAGACTTTCTTCTTCTATTCCCAGGAATGGCGGCGTGACCGTGTACCCGGCCAGAACTTCAACGTTGCGGTGCCCACCTGCGAAGAGCGCGGCCTGACGGCTGGTGCCGGCGGCGTCGGTTGCACGGGGACACAGCAAGCTTTCGGCGACTTCAGTGCGCTCTGCCCCGGCGTGGACTGCCCAATCAACCCCGCTACCGGAACCGCATTCCCTAACAATCAGGTTCCCATCGATCCTTTAACCGTACCGCTGTTGGCGTTTTTCCCATCTCCCACTTCAGTTCCCGCGCCTGGCTATGGAAATTACACCGCGGGTTTTCCGAGCCCGACGAACTTCACGGAAGAACTGTTCAAGATCGACCAAAATATCAATTCAAAGTGGCACGCTAATGTCCGCTACATTCACGACTCCTGGAACTCGATTAGCCCGACTCCGTTGTGGACCGACGCCACCAGTTATCCAACCATTCAAGACGCCTACTCATCGCCGACCACGAGCCTGGTAATCCATCTCACCACGACGATTACCCCAACCCTTCTGAACGAGTTTGTTGCCGGTTACTCCGCGAACCACATTGTCATGCAGAACGTGGGACCATCGCAGCGGCCCGCAGGATATAACCTTGGTCTCTTCCAGAATGGTTTTGGCGGAAACAGATTGCCGGGGGTCATAATGTATGGAGGCAATCAATACGCGGGTGGCGGAATCGGCCTGGACACTGGTTACGTCCCCAATGGGCCGGTGAATTCGAACCCGAGCTACACCTACCGCGACAACGTCTCCAAGATTATTGGCAAGCACAACCTGACGATTGGCGGATATTTCGTAGCGTCTCAAAAGAATGAGATCCCGCAAGTCAACCCGTCGGTTAACGGGCTAATCACGCTAGACACCAGCTTCAGTTCTTCCACATCAAGTTCAACCGGGAACCCCTTCGCCGATCTTCTATCCAGTAATCTCAGCTCGTTTCAACAGGCCAGCGGCCAAGGCAAATATTATCTGCGCTACAAAATCTTTGAGCCGTATTTCCAGGATGATTGGCGCGTCACTCCGCGGCTGACCCTCAACCTCGGTATGCGGATCAGTTTGTTTGGGACGGTGTACGGAAGATTAGACGTACCGGGTGCTGGGATTCCTTATAACTTCGATCCCAAAAAGTACGATTTCACGCCGGGCGCGACCGTGATCAATCCCGACGGCACCGTCGGTGGGACCTATGTCAATCCCTACAACACCCTCCCCGGACTGAACGGCTCCTTTAACGGAATCGTGAAGTGTGGGGCGGCCGGAATCCCAACCGGTTGCGCCCAGGGGCATTTGTTCAATCCCGCTCCGCGTCTTGGCTTCGCTTATGATCCATTTGGCGACGGGAAATGGGCGATTCGCGGCGGTTACGGCATCTTCTTCGAGCACACCAACGGCAACGAAGCGGTCGCCACCCAATTGGAAGGCTCGCCGCCGGGAGTGCAAAATCCGTCGCAGGGTCCAATCGGCGCGGTTTTCAACAGCAACGGTACGGTCGCGATTTCTGGCTATTCGCAAGTCGGCGCGAGCCTTGGCGCAGCCTACCCAGAAAGCGGAATCGTATCGCTGCCGCAAAAGCAGATCTGGCCATATGTGCAGCAGTTTCACTTCGATATCGAGCACCAATTGCCAGGGCATATCGTAGGTATCATCTCCTATGTAGGGAGCAAGGGCACCCATTTGGGAACGCACGTAGATCTCAACCAGCTCAAATCGGTGGCCGAGCAGGGGATTGCCAATCCGTACAAACCCGGCCAACCATTTACCGGCTCGCTCACCGATCCGAATACGGGCGCACAAACATACCCGGGCGATTGCGCAACGGGAACAGCCGGACAGGGTGGACCCGCCATCCCAGGCTTTCATCCCGATACCACAACAACGATAACCCCCACTGGGCCCTTTGTGTCGTTTAACCCAGATAACCCACAGGCTCAATCCGGGGCTGGGATAAATATGTGGACTGCCTGCGGCGGTAACGTGGCATTCTTCCGACCGTATCCGGGCTATGGCACCATCCAGGCCAAGTTTAATGGGGCTACATCCTCATATAACGGCCTCGAGATGTCGGCGCGAAAAACGGTGGGCGCGCTTCAGATGAGCCTTTCCTACACCTACAGCCACTCCATCGACGATGCTTCGTCCGCTGCGGATTCTGGCTTCGTCGATTCGTACAACCTGAAGATCAATCGGGCCAGTTCCAATTTCGACCAGCGGCATGTCTTCACGGCAAGTTACATCTACGATCTGCCGTTCTTTAAGGGTAGTGGCCTGACACATACTCTCCTCGGAGGCTGGCAATACTCCGGTATTACTTCGTTCCAGACCGGATCTCCTTTTAGTGTTACCAATGGAGGTGGGACCAGCGCGACGGGGTTGGTGTCCGTCCCCGCTGACAACGCCGGTGTCGCCAACGGAGTCGGTACAGGGTCACGACCAGATCTCATTGGCAACCCAAATAAGGACGCAATCCCCGCGGGCTACGGCCCGAACGGCTTTGGCCCGTTGCTGGTGAATCCAACTGCCTTTGCCGCTCCCCAAGGACTCACCTTCGGCAACACGCCGAGGAACGATGCGCGGAACCCGCATCAAATTAACTTCGATATGGCGATCTACAAGCATTTCGTCATCAACGAGCATGCGGCGTTCGAATTCCGCACTGAAGCGTTCAACGTTTTCAACCATACCGAGTGGGGATACATTGCAGGTGGTGCAGGCTCAGCGGGTGGGAACGGTTCGTATACGGGCGGAAGTTCTTCGATCGGTTGCTATGGCGACAACGGGAACGCCGGAGACCCAAGCTGTGTAAACGATAACGTCAACAACCCGAACAACTTCCTGCGTCCAGGGGCGTCCCATAACGCCCGCATCCTGCAACTAGCCCTGAAGTTCATCTTCTAGGCGAGTAGCATCGTGCAAACAACAAATCCTGGCTCTGACCGAGCCAGGATTTTATTTTTCCAGGTAAACAATTCCCCACGCTACTGATGACTGAGAACTGACGACTGAGAGCTGACGGCTGAGAGCTGTCCCAGCCCCTTCTCCAAATCAGCAATCAGATCCTCGACATGCTCCAGGCCGACCGACAAACGGATCATCAGCTCGGTCACTCCCATCTTCTTCAGCAGCGCTGGATCGACCTGATAGTGCGAGGTCAGCACCGGAATCGTCACAAGGGAATCGACTCCACCCAGGCTCGGCGCAAGCGTGAACAAACTGAGCGCCTCGGCCACGCGGCAAGCGTCAGCTCCGCTGCCATCCACCTCGAAGCTGAGCACTCCTCCGGCTCCCGCCATCTGCTTCTTGGCGATCGCGTAGTCCGGATGATCCTTCAGCATCGGATAGTGCACATGCGCAACCTTCGGATGCCGACTCAGGAACTCCGCGATCCGCAACGCGCTCTCATTCTGCCGTTCCACGCGCACCGCCAGCGTCTTGATGCCGCGCAGCAGCAGAAACGCCGCATGCGGATCCATACATCCCCAAGACCG
>CAVRYB010000015.1:0-19308 GCA_963725295.1 uncultured Acidobacteriaceae bacterium | reverse complement strand
ATGTTTTCCTTCTTCATTCATCATATTGCTGATAAAGCAACGAACGAGGCCGGCCTTTCGAATTCCATGTAGACCGAGAAGGCGTGGCCGTGGAATACCGGCACTTGCAACACCTGGAGCGCAGGCTGAACCGCGCCGTGCGCAATGTGTTCGTAGTGTTTACGGATTCGTTGCGCTACAGTTTCGAGCGAAAATTTGGGAGCGCGCCCCGTACTGCGCCGTCATGTTAAAGGCAACCTGCATATCGAAGACGTTCTTCGGCAAGTCCTGGAACGAAAGCAGGTTCACGGTCTGCTCGTGCAACTCATCCATTGCCGTCTGGCCGATTTCGGATGCGGGCTCGAACACAATGGCGGTCATGCGCCCGACTTTGGCGGCTTTCTCGGCACGCAAGGCCAGCATCGCGAGAACGGTTGCAGCCGGATGCGCAACTACCACCGGACCGGGCTGCAGTTCCGGAACATGAGGCTGGCCGACTGCGCCTCGATCCACGGCGACCGCACCGACGCTGCCCGGCTTCTTCTTCAAGAGCGTAGGAGAGATCGACGATGGTGTCGCCGAGATCGCGGGCCACCTTGCAGATTGTTGCGAGTGGAGCGCGAATCGGAGGAGAAGAAGGCGAAGTCAACGCGCTCGAATTGATCCGAGCCAATGCTTTCGATGAAATTCATCTCGTCGCCAATGGCTTCGAGTTGTCCGAGAGACTCGTCGTCGTCGAGAAGGCGGACGTCGACCGCGGGAAAATTACGCTCCCGTAGGATTTCGGCAACTTCTTTACCCTTGAGGGACGCAGCACCAACGATCGCCACGCGATAAAGGCTAACGCCACGAAGTTCGGCAGGCGAACTAGCGGACTTCGAAAGGGGCGGCTTCGGCGAGGAGGTCATGGGGTATGAGATGCCTCCTGATAAACCGGGGGAGCAGCGGGCGGATCCTTGCGGCGGAAGATCCACTGCAAGCGCCAGAGCACACCGGACGCCATATAGAGGATGGCAATAACAAAAAGCGCCGGCCGCGAAAAGAACCAGATCGACGCAAAAATAATCGCGATGATGATAATCAGGCGGAAGGGGTGTCGCGATCGAAAATCAATGTCCTTGAAGCTGTAGAAACGCCACGTGCTGACCATCAAGTAGCCAACCACCACCACCATCATGAGCCAACTCATGGCCGTTACCCATGACGTCACAGGCTCGCCAGCAGAGTAGTGAACGATCGCCGCGATGACGCCGGCGCCGGCCGGAATCGGCATGCCCACGAAGTACTTCTTACCCGGGCGTCCCGGATTCGAAGGCTGCGGATTCTTTGCGATGTTGAAACGTGCCAGACGGCTCGCGCCGGCCATGAGAAAAGCGAAGCAGGCGATTGAGCCCAGCTGTGTAATTTTCAGGTGAAGATCGGGACTCATGCTGGCCGCAGGCAGCAGATGAAAGCCCCACATCCAGGCCAGCAGCGCAGGAGCGACTGGCCCGAAAGTGATCACGTCGGCGAGCGAATCGCAGCTCCCTGCCGAAATCGCTATCGGTGTGGGTCATGCGCGCGATGCGGCCATCGAGGCCATCAAACAACACCGCAAACCCGATGGCCATTGCAGCATAGTCCAAATGTCTGGGCTCGCCAGAGACGCCATGCACGGTCTGCAGGATTGCGTAAAACCCGGCAGCGATGTTGGCCGTAGTAAAGAGCGAGGGAAGGATGTACATCCCCTTGCGCAGTTTTCCGCGTCGCTGGTCGGAGTCACGACGGCGTGGCGTTAGCTCTTCCATTCGTGCGCCCCCGCTCGGCGCCTGCAGTTGCAGGAACTGGCTGTTCTTTCGTTTGACCTGGCGCAGGCGCGACCGGCAACAGTGCAAGCACAGTTGCTCCTCCCTTGACGATATCGCCAAGCTTCACCTGGATGGCGGCATCGCGATCAAACACCACATCCACACGCGAGCCGAACTTGATCAGCCCGACACGCTGGCCTCGGGCAACATGGTCGCCGACGCGGAGATTGAATATGATACGTCGGGCGATGAGCCCGGCAATCTGCTTGAAGATGACGGTGCGGCCTTCGCCTTCAACCGTCACGATGTTCTGCTCGTTTTCTTCCGCGGAATTCGCCGACATCGCGTTGACGAATTTGCCGCGCTGGTAGCGGACGTCGCGAATTACTCCGGCAATCGGAGAGCGGTTGACGTGCACATTGAAGACGTTGAGAAAGATGCTGATTCGTGTCTGCTGAGTTCCGCCAGAGTTGACATTGCCGATGTCAGTCACTTTGCCGTCGCCAGGAGAAACGATGGCGCCGGGAAGGTTAGGGATCTGGCGTTCGGGATCACGAAAAAACCAAAGACAGAAGGCTCCAACCAGCAGCACTGGAATGGCATAGGGCCAAGCCGCGAGCCAGACAATCAGGCCCGCCGCAGTGAGCGAACCCAACCCGTAGAAGTAGCCGTCACGAACCATAGGCAATCAGTCAGGACAATTATATGGCGTAAGTCCCCTGATTGAACCCTGTTCGCTAATCGCTCTTGGCTGTTCGCCTGATCCTTGCGCATCCGCCAGATGGCGAACGCGAACAGCGATCGACGAATAGCGATGACCGCACAGCTTCATTCGGACTTAAATTCAATAAAAAAAGGCGCTTAAGAGCGCCCGTTATGATGACATGGCACAAGCAGGGTCGTGCATTTCGCTTGCGTTTCGGCCTCGCTCAGCGCGCGGCCGCTGAATCAGGCAGACTGCCGCTGAAACTGCTGTTGCTGCAGGCTGTACATTTGGTCTTTGAGGCGCAGCTTCAGTTTCTTCAGCCGCACTTCTTCCAATTTTTCATCGTCGGTGAGGAACCGCTTTTGTGTGAGGGATTCGAGCCGTTGGGAGTATTGCATGTGCTCCTGAACCAGTTTTTGCAGATCATCCTGACCGGTCAGGAGTTGCTCTCTTGGAGTCAGCATCCTTGCTAGACCTCCTGCTGTTTATTACAGCGCGGTTACAAATTATCACAGGGCCGTCGGAGGTTCAATGACATTTCATAGGAGATTTCCACGGTTGGCAGCGCCCTTCTCGTGCTGGAAAACGATACAAAATTGAACCATAAACGGTGCAGAATCAGCGCGAGGACGGCTATTCCCTGAGTTTCAGCGCGTAGAGGATTGCGTCTTCATGCGGATCACGATAGTAAGCGCGGCGGCGGCCTATTTCGCGAAAACCGTGTTTCGCATAGAGGGACCGGGCCGCGACGTTAGATTCGCGTACTTCGAGGAAGATTGAACCGGCGTTCTCGCTTTTTGCGAGGTCACTGAGTTCGCGGATCAACTGACCGGCGATGCCACGGCGGAAGCAGCCTGGGGCCACCACAACATTTTCGATTTCCCACTCGTCGGTGATTTTCTTGGCACAGATAAATCCCGATGCGCGGCCTTCAGTTTCGGCAATGAGAACGACGCCAGTATTCACGAGCTTGGCATACTCGGCAGCACTCCAGTGGGCCGCAGTCGGCGCCTGCTGCTCGATGGCGAGCAGCGCCGGCACATCGGTCGCAACCGCCGATCGAATGGAGACTTTCATAAGAGACTATCGAGGCGGCTTCGCGAAGATCTCAGCGTCGGTCCGGCGAATATAGTTGGCATCGAGATCTTCAGGACGCGTCGTCTGGCCGAGCCGCAGATGCTCATAGCCGAAACGGGCGATGTCAGCAGCATTAGGGTATTCGATTTGTTGCACCGCGATTCCCACAGATCGCAGCGCGTCGGCTAAAGTCGAATCGGGAGTGACGATCTTGCTGTCGCCGGACGCGGCATCTCTCGCTGCCGTGAGAAATTCTTCCCGACTGAGCAGGCGCTCGCTGAACATGCGCACACCGGAGCCGAGTTCGTAATCGCCGGCGTAAACGTCGGTCCGTCCGGCGTCGAGCGCCGCCAGAATGCGCCCTTGCGCGGAACTGCCGCGGGCTATGGTTTCGAGCAGCGAAATCGCAACAATCGGTTTGCCGAGTCCCTCAGACAACGCCTTGATCGCAGCCAAGCCAACGCGCAGACCAGTGAACGAGCCGGGGCCGCTGGCGACAGCGAATGCTTCCAAGTCGAGCTTTGTGAGCCGGTGTTTTTCGAGGAGAGCCGTGATTTGCGGCACCAGTTGCGCGGAGAACGTCCCTCCGGCGAGCGGCACAACTTCGAGGACATCGATTCCGCCACCACCCGGCATAGCAGCCAAGGCAAGGCTTCCGTTTCTTCCTGAGGTGTCGACTGCGAGCAGTATCTTCATTCGAGAATCGCGTTCGTCGGCCAACGCTCAGTGCCCGGCCTGGACCAGTTCGAGCAAAACGCCACCCGTGCTTTGCGGATGAACGAAAACGTAGCGATGTCCACCGGCTCCCGTCTTGATTTCGTTCGAAACCAGACGCACTCCATCGTTCTTCAACTTTGCGACGGCCGCTGCCAGGTCCGGAACCTTCATGCAGACATGATGCAGGCCCTCCCCGCGCTTGTTGATGAACTTGGCAATGGCCGAATCGTCGGAAGTGGCTTCGAGCAGCTCGATCCGGCTATCGCCCACCGGAACCATGACAAGGCGCACTCTTTCCTGCTCGACCGTTTCTTCGGAGACACCGTCAGTCCGAGCTTTTCGTAAATGGACTTGGCCGCCGTCAGCGACTTCACGGCGATGCCGATGTGATCAATGCTGAACATAGATTTCCCTAACCTTCAACGAACACGCTCCGCCTAAACTCGTCGTCATCTTGAGGCTTAGATTCGAGATAGTAGCAGCGCTCACCTGCCTGCGCACCGTAGACCGCAGGGTCTAGAGCCTGGACGGTGCCGCCAGCGAGCACGGTCTGCCGATCCGGCTCCTTGCCACGATCAAACAAGTAAAGAGACGGAGGCGACCAGTCAAGTTTGGCCAACAAGTCTTGCCTCGTTTGAAAATCGATTCCGCAGGCTTGCTCGGTAGCGACGAGCGAAAAGCCGAGACAGACCGTGAAGGGCAGCCGGTGCTGATCTCTTACGCTGAGTGCAGTGCGAAACGCCTTAGTCCGCCTTCGATCCAACGGTCCTTATCCTCCCATTGCGGATTGATCTCATCGATGTGGAGATCATCAAAACGCTCAGCACCGCCGTCGCTGATAATCGCCAACATCCATTCCTCGATCCGTCCACGCTCGTCGTTCGTCGGCATTGGGTAACCCAAGTCTCCTACGCGCGGGAAACAATCTCTTCCACCAGCGAATACGGATCGCGCCTGTGTTCAGCGATTTCCGCCGCGTAGCGCTCAAGCGCGGGACCGTCCAATTGCTTGCGCGCCTTTTCGAGCATGGCATCGCGCAGCATCTCGACTAGCCGTTCCTGCCAGTTCTCGACATTCTTCTTGAAGACGAGATTTTCTTTCTTCAAGTACGCCTCGTAATCGGCGATCGCTTCCGCCAATTCGACAGTTCCCTTGCCCTCGCTGGCAACCGTCTTCACGATCGAAGGCGTCCAGCGGTCGTGACGCGTCGCCAGCGATTGCAGAGCGCGAATCTCCCGTTCCACGCGCTCAGCGCCCTCGCGGTCGCTCTTGTTGATGACGAAGATGTCGGCGATTTCCATGATGCCGGCCTTGATACTCTGAACATCATCGCCCATGCCCGGAACAAGAATCACGACTGTGACATCGGCAAGCCGCACGATATCGATTTCATCCTGGCCAACGCCGACGGTTTCGATCATGACAATATCGCGGCCGGAGGCATCGAGAACGGTAGCAGCATCGGCGGTAGCGCGGGCAAGTCCTCCGAGAGAACCGCGCGTTGCCATGCTGCGAATGTAGATGCCGGGATCGGCATAGTGATCCTGCATGCGAATCCGGTCGCCGAGAATCGCTCCTCCGGTGTAAGGGCTGGTCGGATCGACGGCGATGATACCGACCGTATGATTCTCTTTTCGATAATGCTTGGCCAGTTGATCGACCAGCGTGCTCTTCCCTGCTCCGGGAGCGCCAGTCAATCCAAGGACGCGTGCCTTGCCAGTGTGAGGAAAGAGATTCTTGAGCAGGTCGGCCCACCCGGCGGCGCGGTTCTCAACAGTAGAGATGGCGCGGGCCAAGGCGCGGGCGTCGCCCGAGCGGAGGCGGTCGATCGATGTCTGGAGGTCCTGATTCAAACTGTCAGTGTATAAGGAGCGGCAGCAAACTGGAACTGCCGGTGCAGTGCGTCAATTCCCGCTCACATCGTATTCGCAAGCTCCTTCACTGCCGGCCCGACGGAGCTCCCTTTGAGATTCGCGCCGCGCAGGCGGAAGATCCGATACGCGTCCACGCACAGAATCACCAGCGTCACCACGATGGCCCAGGGAAAAGCTCTCGCCATCAACAGATTGATCACGTTGGTCACTATCGCCGCTTTCGGCGCGGAGAGGCTGGGTGCACTGATTCCCAAGAGAGCTTGCGCTTTGAGCAACCAGCAAAACAGTCCAGCTCCGACGCCGTCGAATACCAGGCGGAGACTGGCGCGCAGCAGTGTCCAGTAAGGACGAAAAATATTCACTCCCGCAAGGGTGACATTGGCCACCGCCAGCGCCAGAAAACTCCAGAACAAGACACGCCAAACCGGCGCCAGCATAATCTGGACTCCATAGAGATCGACGACCTGCGGTCGCAGCGGCCAGACTAGGCTCACGAACCAGACATTGAAGATCACCGCGAGTGCAATTTCGAATAGCGAACCAGATCGCCCAATGCGGTTCGGGTCGCGCACCGGAGGCAGTTTGCGCGGGTTCCAGTAGTGCAGAACTTCCAGCTTGACGCCGCTGTTTTCGACGATGGCAAACGCCAGCGTCGTGAAGAACGCGAAGAAGACAACGGTGGACCACATGTTCTCCATGTGGAGATAGCCACGATGCACGGGGTCGGCAATCAAAAATACCAGCCAGATCAGGAAACGCGGGATGACGCAACCCGCGATCAAGACGGCCAGAACAAATCGGTATACCGGAAACAGCGTGGGACCGATCAGGTACCTCTTCGGCAAGTAACGGGACGCCACCTCGACCGGCGAGCCGCAGCGTTTGAGGATCGCCTCCACTTCCTCGTCCTTTAGTTTGCGCCCGAGTTCGCCCTCTTTCTCCTCGATCTGCGAGCGGAGATCTTCTGACAATTCCGCGATGATGTCCTGCTTCTGCCGCTTGGGCAACCAGAATTCAATTGCGTGCAGATAACGATCGAGAAGTTCCATAAACCGCTCCTAATTAGTTCCTAGAGAATTTCTTTCAGCGATGAATTGATTCGTTGCCACTCCGCGCCCAGTTGCTTGAGCATCGCCTTGCCCTCGGGTGAAAGACGGTAAAAGCGCTTGTTCCGCTTCTCTTCCTCCCGCCACTCGCTGGTCAGCAGTCCCTGGCTTTCGAGGCGACGCAGCAGCGGATACAACGTTCCTTCGTCAATTTCCAGGCCCTGTTCCGCGAGAGCCTTGCGCAACGTATAACCGTAGCGCTCCGTCCGGAGCTGAGATAGCACCGCCAGGCTTAAGCACCCCCGCCGCAACTCGAGTCGAAGGTTTTCAAAAAGGTCGGAGCTGCCATTACTAGGTGTCATACAGTGTACGATATACACTGTATGTCATACAGTATTAATCGTCAAGAGAATTCTTCGAGGAAAAACAGATGAGGGACTACAAGCGCCCGATCGCCGTCTGATGCTTCGGCTGATAAAGCCCAATCCTGCCGCCGCCCGGAAGAGAGATCGTGGTCAGACTGCCCCAGCGTTCTTCCTTCACGGCACCGCACTTCACTTTCTGCGCCTTCAGCGACTCCATCGTCGTCTTCAGGTCGTCGCACATGAAGTACAGCTCGTGCAGATCGTTTTTCTCGGAGGGATGAAAGGCAGCTTCCA
The DNA here is from genome assembly GCA_963725295.1 of uncultured Acidobacteriaceae bacterium. Lineage (GTDB taxonomy): Bacteria > Acidobacteriota > Terriglobia > Terriglobales > Acidobacteriaceae > Acidiflorens. Next base: position 11,463 of record CAVRYB010000015.1, on the reverse strand, counting down.
CAGACGGCAAGGCAAAGATGAGCCAGCCGTGGCCGGCGTCAACGGCCGGGAATTTCAGCACGTCGCGAAAGAAAACGCGGTCGGCATCGGGGTCTTTGCTGTAAACAATGACGTGAGCGCCGTTGATCATGGCGTCTCCTTCGTACCTGAGTGAATGGCAAGCACTTTAGGGCATTTCTCTAGTTGGTGCAAAGTTCCGTGCAGAGTTCCGTGCGAAGTTCCGTGCAAAGCTCCGTGCAACGTCCGAATCGGAACGGCACGGGGTTCCGGTACAGAAAGACCTGATCCTGCCTTCGACTTTGGGTGGCGCAGCGCTTCAGTGTGTGCGGGAGAACTCAATTCTCACACTTGCGGTGGAACATAATCCGCAGCCATCAGCCGCGAAGCGGGCGTGAGAATGCAGCCCACGGCGCAAGCCGTGGGTGCAAAGGGGAAATGGGCAGCCCCGAAGGGGCGAAAGACGAGTCTCTCAGCACACACTTCCTGCGATGGCCGTATCGTCTTGAACGCGGCTTCGAGCCGCTGGGGGGAACGCCTCTACAGCGAAAATCGCTCTAACTCATTGACAGATAAATATCTTACCTCTAAGTCCTTATTCCTCAAAGATCTAGCGGTGACCATCGCTAAATCTTTGATTCTAAAAGACCGGACGCAGGGGGATCCAATCGCCTGTGCCAGAATCGCGTCGCTTGCTACGGAAGCTCAGTCCTTCAGCAACTGCCTGGCGATCACCAATCGCTGAATTTCGCTGGTGCCCTCGCCAATCGTGCACAGCTTTACATCGCGATAGAACTTCTCTGCCGGATAGTCTTTGATGAAGCCATAGCCGCCGTGAATCTGCACGCCTTCGTTGGCGCACTTTACGGCCACTTCGCTGGCGTAGAGCTTGGCCATGGACGACTCAAGCGTCGTCTTCATCCCCGCATCCTTCATTGAAGCCGCGCGGAAGGTCAGCAGCTTGGCGGCCTCAATTTCGGTGGCCATGTCTGCGAGTTTCCACTGGATAGCCTGGAAGTCGGAGATGGGTTTGCCGAACTGCTGCCGTTCCTTGGAGTACTTGAGCGCAGCGTCGTAAGCGCCTTCGGCCATCCCCAGAGAGAGCGCGGCGATTGAGATACGTCCGCCGTCCAGAATGCGCATCGCATCAATGAAGCCCGCGCCTTCTTTCCCGAGCAGGTTCTCGTCGGGAACGAAGCAGTCTTCAAAGATGAGTTCGGCGGTGTCGCTGGCTCGCAGCCCGAGTTTGTTCTCTTTCTTGCCCGGCCGAAAACCCTTGGCGTCCTTGTCGACAAGGAAGGCGGAGAGTCCGTGAGTGTGCGCCGCGCGATCCGTAACCGCAAGAACCACTAACACATCGGCGTAATGGCCATTCGTGCAGAACGTTTTCGTACCGTTGAGCACCCATCCACCTTTGGTGCGAGTGGCGGTCATGCGGGCGCTGCCCGCGTCGGATCCGGAAGAAGGCTCGGTCAGCCCCCACGCGCCGATGAATTCCGCGGTCGCAAGCTTCGGCACGTACTTCTTCTTTTGCGCCTCATTTCCAGCCAGGAAAATGTGGTTCGAACAAAGCGACGTGTGTGCTGCAACGATGATACCGACCGACCCATCGACTCGAGAAAGCTCAGCGATGGCGGTGACGTATTCGACGTAGCCCATGCCCGCGCCGCCGTACTCGGGTGGAAAGATCATGCCCATCAGCCCAAGCTTGCCGAGTTCTTTAATCGTGGCCAGAGGAAATTCGCAGGCTTCGTCCCACTTCATGACATTCGGAGCGATTTCGCGCCCGGCAAAGTCGCGCACGGTTTTCTTGAGATGCAACTGCTCGTCGTTTAACTGGAAATCCAAAGATCCTCCATCTGGCGTTATTTCTTGGTTTGTCGGGCCGTGATTTCACGAGGCACGGAAAAAGCCGAATAACTGAACCTACGTTGCGTCGTCGGGGAGTGCGATAACGGAAACTAAGTTTCATTTAAGCACGGCCAGTATCGAACAACGAAATGCTCGAACCGACCGGTTGGATTGGGGAAATCCAGCTTATCGAGACAGTGTTTTTGCCCTGGTCTATGACACACCAAGACGGGAGCCAAGCGTATATCGCCGAAGTCGTAGGCCTTTGGAGGCGGGTAAACCTCTTGCTAGGACACGTTCTTGGGGCCTAGAAAGAGGACTTTGCGGGCATCCACAACCGGGCCTCGAATACATGTCTGAAACGATAAAGGCCCAAATATCACTATGTTTTAGAGGGAAGGGCTCTGACTTTCACAAGAACCGGTTCCGGGTTATACTCTGGTGGAATATCGGAGTGCTGGGTTCTCGAATTCCCCTCGACAACCTCGGGCGAACGCTGCCTTTGTCGCGGATCTTATGTCGTGAGATCGAGGCGCGCTCTCCCACTGGCTCTCCTGATTCCGGGCACTCTCCATGGATGAGCGCGACCACAGGGGCAACGATTCCGACAGCCCGACGATGCCGGGCACCCGCTTGCCTGAAGATGTGGTCGGTGCGGCTGCGCTGACGCCACCGCCCTTATCCAATGCTCCCCTCTCGGATGCTCCCACCTTGCCGCACGGAATTGCGCCACTCTCAGGTGCGACTGCGGCGCTGCCCTATGCGCGTGGAAGTTCGCCCCCGTCGCCGGTCAGTGTCAGTGCAATCAGTGCTTTTCAAGGCCTGCAGCCGGGGGTGCTCTTCGGCGGACGTTACGAAATTCTGGGCGTCCTGGGACAGGGCGGCATGGGTGCCGTCTACAAAGCGCGCGACCGTGAACTGGATCGTCTGATCGCGCTTAAGGTGATTCGTCCGGAATTGGCGACGGACCCCGCGATCCTGCTGCGCTTCAAGCAGGAGCTCATTCTCTCGCGCAACATCACGCATAAAAACGTCGTCCGCATCTTTGACCTGGGCGAAGCGGATGGCATCCGCTTCATCAGCATGGAGTACGTCGACGGCGAGGATCTGCGGACCATCCTGCGCCGCGACGGAAAGTTCGCGCCCAAAGACGCCATTTCTGTCGTTGAGCAGGTATGCCGCGCACTGGACGCGGCCCATACCGAAGGCGTGATTCATCGCGATCTGAAGCCGCAGAACATCATGCGCGACCGCCATGGCCGGATCGTGGTCATGGATTTCGGGCTGGCTCGCTCGCTCGGTGACTCCGGCCTGACGCAGACAGGTGCATTGGTTGGCACCCTCGAATACATGTCACCCGAGCAAGCGATTGGCAGCACGCTCGACCAGCGCTCCGACATCTTCAGCGTTGGACTGATTTTCTTCGAACTGCTCTCCGGGAAGGCTCCTTACGAAGCAGACACTGCGATCGCCAGCTTAATGAAGCGCACGCGGGAAGATGCGCGGTCGGTTTCGGACGTCGAGGCATCGGTTCCACGCTCGTTGAGCGCCATTGTGAGTCGGTGCCTGGAACGCGAACCGGTGAACCGATACCACTCCGCAGTCGAATTGCTGCAGCAATTGACGACGTGGGAGGCGAACCCCACAATCAGCGCGGAAGCGCTGTCGAAGATGATTTCGCATCCGGTGGTGCGCCGGTCGCGATTCAACCTCGATCTTCCCGGCCAGAGCTGGATGTGGATTTCGGGCGCAGTGCTGATGGTCGTACTCGCGATTTTTGCCGGCCGCACCCTGCTGAATCGTGTGGCGTCGCCGGCGGGCGAGGTTGTGGAAGGAATTCCATCGCTCAAACAGGGCAAGTATGTTGCGATTCTGCCGCTGAAGATTGTCGGCGATCAGAAGACGCTTGGCTACGTGGGAGACGGCATTCAGGAAGCCCTCGCCGCGAAGCTGTTCCAGTTGAAAGAAATCCACCTGGCATCCGCGGACTCGGTGGAGAAGGCAGCCGCAAAAGATCTGCCGCTCTCCAAGTTGGCACGCGAACTGGGCGTCAACCTGGTGTTACAAGGCAGTGTTCAGGGTAATGCCGACAAGCTCCGCGTCACTTTGAGTCTTGACGATGCCGCCACCGGAAAGCGCTTGTGGAGTGGAGAGTTTCCGGGAGCACCCGGCGACGTGCTCACTCTCGAAGACCAGATCTATGGCACCGTGGCGTCAGCCCTAGCCCTCAAGCCAACTGACGAGGAACAAGCCCGCGTCGGCGCGCACCCGACCGAGAACGTCAAGGCCTACGACCTCTACCTGCAAGGCCGGAATGCGCTGCGCAACGGCCGCGGCCAGGATGCCGATCGTCAGGCAGTCGGACTGTTCGAGCAAGCGATCGAAAAAGATTCACGCTTCGCGCTGGCTTATACCGGATTGGCGGATTCCAGCATTCGGATGTATGGAGAGACGAAAGACAGCGTTTGGGCGCAGAAGGCGACGCTGGCCGCGCAAACCGCCGAGCAACTCTCCAACAATTTGCCCGAGGTTCATCTATCGCTCGGTAGCGTCTACGCCATCACCGGGAAGAACACACAGGCCGTAACCGAACTGAAACGGGCACTGGAACTAGCGCCCAACTCGGATGAAGCCTACCGCAGCTTAGGAGAGGCCTACAGCCATAACGGCCAGAGCGACGAAGCCATCGCAACATTTCAAAAGGCGGTAGCCGCCAATCCGTACAATTCAGAAAACCACATCTCTCTCGGCAATGCATATTTTGCTTTGGGGGACACTGCGAAAGCCCTGCCTGAATTTCAGAAGGTCATCGAAATCTCAAATGACAGCCCGCTGGGTTATGAGGGCATCGGTAACGTGTATCTGCGGGAGGGGAAATGGGGTGAGGCCATCCCGCAATATGAGAAGGCGCTCACGATTGTCCCCGACGCATGGACATATTCCAACCTCGGTACGGCATATTTCTGGCTGAAGCAATTCGACAAATCTACGGCGATGTTCGAAAAAGCCGTCGCGATGACGCCGAACAACGAAGAATTCCTGGGCAATCTCGGCGATGCGTACCGGTGGTCGGGCCATTCGGATCAGGCGAGCGACGCATACGGCAAAGCCATCTCTCTCGCCTTCAAGGAGCTTCAGGTGAACCCCCCACTCAGCTTCGATCATGGGCGACCTTGGGCTACTGTACGCAAAAAAGGGCGATGCAACGAACGCCGTCCAATACACGGATCAAGCGCGCGCCATCAGTCCTGACGATGTGCAGTTGATATATTCCGAAGCGCAGGTGAAGACCCTGATCGGCAAGCCGGACGATGCACTGAAGTCGTTGAAGCTGGCGCTGGAGAAGGGATATGCGGCGCAGGAGGCCTGGAACGATCCCGAACTCTCGAAGCTCCAGGCCCTGCCGCAGTTCTCACAATTGGTGAAACAGTACTCGAAAAAAGGCCCCTAAGCTTTCAGGTTGCCCTTCCACATCTTGCGGCGTGAAACCAGCGCGCCGAGTCCAGTGACCATCAACGCGACGGTTCCAGGCTCCGGTGCCGGTTCCGCTGCGTGTCCGGTGAATCCGATTCCGCCCGGCCAGCAACCGCCCGAACATTCGAACGTGATCGAGAAGCTCCCGCCCGCCAGAATTCCGGTGCGCGGATTAAGTCCGCTCTTGACGCCAGAGAGAAGAATCTCAACCGAACCGTTCTTCAGAGTCTCGGTCGAGCAATTCAGGAACAGAGTTTGCTTGCAGCTGATGTCGGCTGCCGGCACACCGCTCTCGACGAGGGACAGAGAAGTCCAGTTCTTGCCGCTGGTGTTGGTAAAGTACAAAGTTCCCGATCCCGTCTTCGGCGTTGTGAACGAGAAGTTGAGACCAACATCCTGACAGCCCTTCGGCGGGCACACCAGAGGCGAATTGCCGCCGTTGACGCCGTGAATGACGATCTTCGGATCCGTCATGCTGTCACCGAAAGCCATAGCAGAACCGAGCACGAGAAGCAGAACTGTTGCACAGATCTGAGAAATTTTCATTGAGGTTTTCCTGTTCACCAATGTGAGATTTTCGCTGGGAGTCTTCTCCTCAGCTTCGGGGAGTTGGGCAAAGTTAACCTGTTCAAAAGCAAGGGTCAAGGGGAAATCAGAGGTTTCCACAAGATTTATTGCATGACGTGCAAACTGTTGCGCATTGCCGATGGCATTGTGCAACGTTATGCAGCTTATAGCGCATTCATCCCGTAATAAGACGCACAAGATTGCAGTACCAACAAAAAAGCCGGAACCCGAGGGTTCCGGCTGTCCAGTTGGTTGTGCGCCCGGAAAAAATCAAAATTGAACTTTGACGTTTACTCGCTAGTGCGCGGTGACAACGCATCGTAACGATTCGCGCGTCCCGAGAAACTTGCCCAGCAGCTATGCGCTCCGCCGCGGCCGAATTGTCAAATCCCGCACTTGCGCAAGAATGCTCGACATCTGCATTCCATTCAATTGCGACAAATAGGGAAGAACTTCAGCCACGAACTGATCTTCCATCAGCTCGCGAATTTCTTCCTGGCGGTTTCGTTCTCCACCAGAGAGCAAATCTGGAACGCTGACCTCAAGCGCGCGCGCCAGCCGTTCGAGCGACGACAGTGTTGGTGTCGCTTTTTCGTTTTCGATTTTCGAAACGTACGTGCGAGGGACGGCCATGCGCAGCGCTAGCTGGCGCTGGCTCAGACCGTTGCGCAAGCGAAGCGAACGAATCGAGTGTGCCAGCTTGAGATGCCCGCGGCCGTTAGAATTGATATTGACCGGCATCGATTCCGGCATGGGTGTGACGGCGGCCATCTCCGCCTCGTCCTCATCCAATGAAAGATGACAACGGCGGCATAGGCTGTTTGATGTGCGGAATTGCACGAGGAGACAACGGTCACAGCGAACTACTTCCCGTGAGTCCACGGGCGTTAATGTGGTGGCCATTCAGGTTTTGCGAGTGCCAGAGCGGGGCTACTCTCAAAGCCAACTAGTGTGTAATCTGCGGGATTGGGCCTGTGGATGTCAAGATAAAACTGTGTGAAAACAAAGTTACATCGAAAAGCAATTTAGCAGCCGAAAAACATTGGAAAACAGGTAGGAAACGATGGATGAGCGCGAAGCAGCCTGGTGTTTACTAACTGAGTTCACCCAATCAGAAAGTCTTCGGAAACATGCGCTGGCAGTCGAAGCCTGCATGCGCGCCTATGCCCGCAAGACCGGAGCCGACGAACAATTGTGGGGGCTTGTCGGCCTGTTGCATGACTTCGATTACGAAAAATATCCCACGGCCGAGGAACATCCCTATAAGGGCTCCGAGATTTTGAAAGAGCGCGGATATTCGGACGAAATGCGGCGCGCGATCATGTCGCACGCCGAGTACACGGGCGTGGCCCGAGTCTCGCCTCTGGAAAAGACTCTCTTCGCATGCGACGAACTGGCAGGATTCATCACCGCGTGCGCTCTGGTAAAGCCGGGAAAAACGCTAGCCGAAGTTGAAGCTCCGTCCGTGCGAAAGAAGATGAAAGACAAAGCATTTGCCCGGAGCGTTCACAGGGAAGACATCATTCAGGGAGCGGCCGATCTTGGCGTCGACCTGGAACAGCACATCGCCTTCTGCATCGAAGCCCTGAAAGCGATCGCGCCACAGCTTGGCCTGGATGGATCGGCGGCGAAACCTGCGTGAGGAGTTCTCGATCGCATTCCGCTAGCGGAGGCGGAATGCGATCGAGTGGAATTGTGGCGCTGACCTACTTCGTCCTTGCCGGACCATTCTTTACAGCTGTACCAAGCAAGCCGAAGATTCTCAGTTGCTTATGGCTAGCCACGAAGACCTGCCCGTTCGCGACGACGGGAGCGAGATTGGAATTTCCTCCCAAATTCGGCCAAACGCCGGCAGTTGTACGAAACAGTTGCTTCATTGTTCCGTTCTTCAGGGAATTCGGATCAAAGGCCGACAGGCGAATTGCGGTCGACGTTGAATTGACGGGCCGGGAGACGGCCCAAACGATCGGGTTGGCCGTGCCATTCGAGGAAATCGCGGTGAAGAACCCCGGATCCTGCACGCCCCCCAAAGAAGGCGACACGGATTCGAGCGTGAGCGCAAAGCTGGGCGACGTCTGTAACTTCCAGACTCCAGCGACACTGCCGCCACTGCTGACGACCCGCGGGACTCCGTCGGCGTTAACGAAATAGGATTGGCCGCACCAGCACCCGCCAATCTGGTAGGTGCCCAGCACATTGTTCTGGTTCGGATTGTAGCCGCCAAGGTTGTCTTCGTTCATCACGTACATATTGCCGTCTTTGCCGGCAGCGACTGCAATGTGATGGACCGAACCGGGCTGGTCGGGCAGAATCATCGCGCCGCCCGAGCCGAAATCGGCGTCGTACTGATCGAGAATGGACTGGTTGCTTGGCGTGAACAGATCGACAACATCCGTCAGAGTGGACGAGACCTTAACGACGCTCTCCTGAATGTTGGTGACGCCATCATAGGTCGTGCCGGAATAATCGGAGTTTCCCGTAACAAACAGGATGTTGCCTTCGTCATCCGCGGCCGGGACCATACCCCGACATCCATATCGAAGAAAGAAAGAAACTGTCGGGCGAGGTCGCTTGCTGATCGAAGAGTTCGTTTGAGGGGAAAGGCGCTAGCGTTCCGGCCGTCCAACCGAGCAGCCAACCGCGCGACAGATTCGCGTTGAAATCGCAAAAACTGCCAAAACCAGCGTAGATGCTGCCGTTCGCCAGAAGCAGCCCGGGGCGCTGCCGCTGATAGGTGGCATTGAAATTGAATGTCGAGCCATCGGTCAGCGTGTGCGATGCAGACACCAGCTGCGGAGTCACTTTGTCGGTCAGGCTCCCCAGATCTAGAGCGTGCAACAGATAGATCGGTTGCGCTTTTGAATTGCGGGTATAAACCATCACGTACAAAGTGTTGCTGCTTAGGTCGATTACGGGGGTTGAGTTGACGCCAACGTTTGGTCCGTTGTTGCCGCAGCCAAGCGGGTAGCCGATGGGCGGACCGAAGTTCACTTTCAACAATGTGACCCGGCTATGAATATCGATGGCGTAGATCGTGTTATTTTCGGTCGCCACGTAAACCGCATCGTGCGTGCCCTTGTATTTTCCCGCAGTGATCACAACACCCGGGACAACCAGTGGCTGACCGTCGACCTGGTCATCAAGAGTTACTACCTTCAACAAGCCGAAGACGCCAGATTTGACGTTGGCGGGAGTCAGCGTCGATTCCTGTTGATTCCAGCCGGTGCGGTAGTTGTCGTAGTGGTAGGTGGTGACTGCAGTTTGGCCAAGAGCTACGGCACCCAGGCCAGCAAGAACGAGGACAAGAAATACAATGACGCGACTCATAACTCGACCCCCATGATCGATGTTCAGCATGTTTAGTCCCTTGTTAAGTTTCCTGGTGCAAGTGATGGCTACAATTCGGAAGCATTCAACACTCGCTGCGGCCAGGAACAAACAAAGGCCGCACGAGGCACAAATCATGCACCACGCTTCGGGGGAATAGCGCGAGGCTCGCCGAGTTTAAAGCATGCGGCGGGAAAGTGTAAACAAGAATTGGCGTCGCACAAAAGCGCAGCGAAAGTCACTTCATGTGCAAGAAGTTCGCACCAGCGGAAAGGTCAACATAGAATCTGCGCCAACTTGCCGCTGGCGATCAGTTGCGCAATACGCGCAAAATCCTGATACATAACGCGGTCCTTGCTCCATCGTGGCGCAGACTCCACGAATCTCCGCGTGTGCCCGCTGCAATGGTTTTGAGGTCTTGAGCGGCGCCAGAAAGTCGAGCGCCTGGGCCGATGCCATGGCTTTGATCGCCAAGGTGTTGCGGGTGTTCTCGACGACCCTCTTCAACTTGTTCGCCGCCGTCATCCCCATCGATACATAGTCTTCCTTATTGCCAGATGTGGTGATGGAGTCGACGGACGCGGGATGCGCCAGCACTTTGTTCTCGCTGACGAGAGCAGCGGCGGTCACTTGCGGCATCATGAAGCCCGAGTTCATCCCGGCGCCGGGCGCAAGGAATGGCGGCAGGCCTTCGCTGAGAGCGGGATTCACCATGCGCTCAAGCCGGCGCTCGCTGATCCCGGCAAGGGCGCTGAGGGCGATGGCGAGAAAATCGAGTGCGAACGCCAACGGCTCCCCGTGAAAATTTCCACCGGAGAGCACGTCGCCCTCCCCGTCCATGGCTTTCAGATTCTTCACGAAGACCAAAGGGTTATCAACTGCGGAGTTTGTTTCTATTTCAAACACAGCCCGACAATGGGCCAGCGTGTCACGCACCGCGCCATGCACCTGAGGAATGCAGCGCAGCGAGTATGCGTCCTGCACCCGGCCGCAGTCGCGGTGCGATTCTCGAATCTCACTCTGCTCGAGCAGGCGGCGCAGGTTGGCGGCCGTTTTTATTTGTCCGGCGTGGGCGCGCGCCTTCTGAATGCGCTCGTCGAACGCGACGTTGGTCCCTTTGAGCGCGTCGCAGGCCATGGCGCCGAGAACGTCGGCGGTGTCGACCAGAATCTCGGCATCGAGAAGCATGAGAGTGCCGACGGCAAGCATGGCCTGTGTGCCGTTGATGAGTGACACTGCCTCTTTTGCTTCCAGCACAAGCGGCTTGATCTGCGCCGCTTTCAAGGCTTCTGCGGACGGCATCCGCTTGCCCGCTTCATCAAAACATTCCCCTTCGCCAATGAGGGCCAGGGCAAGATGTGCAAGGGGCGCGAGGTCGCCGCTCGCTCCAACGCTTCCCTGCGAAGGAACCATTGGTGTAACGCCGCGATTCAGCATCTCGCAAATTGTGTCGATGGTGATGGCGCGCACGCCGGAGTGGCCCTTGGACAATGAGTTGGCGCGCAGAACCATCATGGCGCGGACTTCGGGAATTGAAAGTGGCTCGCCGACGCCGACAGCATGAGAGCGCACAAGATTCACCTGCAACTCGCGAACCTGGTCTCCAACGATGTGCACATCACTGAGTTTGCCGACGCCGGTAGTGATGGCATACGAGATTTTGTTGGCGGCGACGAGTGCATCAACCACGGCGCGGGCACGATTGACGGCTTCGCGGGCGTCCGGGTCGAGCAGGACGGGGCGGCGATCGCCGGTCCGCGCTATTTCGCGAACGGCTTCGAGGGTAAGGTCATTTCCGTTGATGTGAAGGGCTTTCAAGGCAGGTCTCGATTGTTAGTCATGTCTGCCCACGGCCGCGCGAAATATCTTCAGATATTTCTCCGGCAACGCTCTGGGCTTCATTTTAGAATTCGCCACGATGTGGGTGGTCTCACCCTCGGCGATCAGTTGACCGTCAGCTTTTCGCAACTCGTAGCCGAAGTGAATCATTTTTTCGCGCACACGCTTGATGCTCGTCTGCACAACAACCTCGTCATCATAATGCACAGGGGCCCGGTAGCGGCAGCGGGCATCAACGACGGCGATGAAACAGTCGTCATCGCGTTCCATATCCTTATAACTGAACCCGAACTGGCGTAGGAGTTCGACGCGTCCGACCTCAAACCAGATGAAATGATTGGAGTGATATACAACGCCCATTTGATCGGTTTCCGCGTAACGCACGCGAATCCGCGTTTCGTTGACGAT
>CAVRYB010000014.1:0-16388 GCA_963725295.1 uncultured Acidobacteriaceae bacterium | reverse complement strand
TGTTGTCAATTCCACTCCGTGTTCAGTTGACTCAAGCTGCTAGAATGGCGGCTATATTTAGCTGGGCGAAAGCCCGAAAGAGGCAATTATGAGCGTATTACGTCTCGTAGACCGGGAGTCAATTACAGTTCCTCCACAAACCACGGCCGCCGCCGCCATCCAGTTGATGCTGGATCGTCGCGTCGGCTCAGTCGTGGTCGTCGAAGAAAGAAAAGTTCTGGGAATCTTCACCGAGCGCGACGTGTTGCGAAAGCTCGCGCTCAGCGGAAGCGATCCGGCGCAGGTTAAGGTGTCAGAGGTGATGACCTCGCCCGTTAAGACGGTGGACCCAAAGTCTAACCCAGCCGATGCGCTGGCCACCATGCTGCAACACCATTTCCGCCATCTGCCCGTGGTTGATGACCGCGGGAGATTGCGCGGAGTGCTTTCGATCCGCAACCTGCTGCAGGAGATGATGGAAAAGTACCGGCACCAACTGCACACCCTGGAGCAGCACGTGATCAGCGAAGAGCCCGGCGCCACAAAAGCGAGAGGGTGACGGCGCGGACCGGCGCGCTTGACTCAAGTTATTTTGAGGACACGGCTCACTTAACGAGTGTATCGGCGGCGACAAAGGCCATCGCCGTCATGCCCGGCTTGATCTTGGCATTCTTGCTTCCGATCAGCGCCTTGCCACCCTCAAGCGTTTCGCCGCCGAACAGCGGTATACGCTTGCCTGCAATCTCGACGGAGTGAATTTCAAAGACGAGGTCTCCGGGAGCACCACCGTGGGCGGGATCAGCGAAAGTGAGGGCTGCGCCGACGGGCGCACCCTTTTCGAGCGAGTACAGTCTCACCAAGTCTGACCTGTTCATCAAGAACCACCGTGATCTGATCCCCTACGGCGGCCGATTCGGAGTCGATTTCCTTTCCGGCAAAAGCAACTCGCACCGGAGTGCCGGCTCGCAACGTCCCGTCCTCGGCAACGACCACCGTGGACTCAAGAGCAGGCGCTGGAGAGTTGGCAACCTGGTAGTCAGCGCGCTCAACACGCTGCGCACGAAGTTAGGCCCGACCGCGATCACTTCAAGATGTGTGTTGGAGTTGATGGTGATCGGACCGGTGTACTTCGCCGACTGTGTCGTTGGTGTCCAGCCATTTGTGGTGTAGTAGAGCGTCGCGTAGTGAGTTTCGCTCCGGATTCTGACCTTCGCCCGCGCCGGACAGCGCCGGGCGCGACGGAGAATAGCAGGTTTTCGACACTGCAGCGAGTTGCCGAATGTGGGGCGGATCATCATCGGCGGCGGTTCGACCGGTAGCGAGGCCGCGTCGGGGATGCTGGTTGGGCTGCAGTTTGTCCGGATGCCGCGGTTTGCCCGGACGCGGTCGGCTCGGAAGGGGTTAGCGCCCGACGCCTGAGCAGCCACGGCATGGAGCATTGTGTTGCGCGGGAAGAACTGGCGGGGTCCAACGAAGCGAGTAGCACTGCTCCCTGCAACGCGGAGGCGCTCTCGACTCCACGACTGCGCATACTAAGGATTGCCGACTGCGCCAGAAGCTGTTTTGCAACGCCAGCGAGTGTTGCATGCTAGCAATAGAGGCAGCCTGCGTGGAGAACATGGCCCCATGGTTCGCAATCGCACGAACCTGAAGCGAAGCTGCCTGTGTAAGAAACATGGAGCGGGCCTGGAAGGACGTTAACACGGTGGCCTGCGCGGCGATCATTCCTTGAAGTTGCGCCTGATTTGTGATCATCATGCTCTGCGCCTGCGCGAACGCGAAAGCCTGCTGCGCCTGCGCAACTGGCGGCATGCCCGGGGCCGGCGGAATCTGAGCGACGGAAACAGAAGTAAGTGTAGCGATCAGGATAAGTGCAGCAAGGGTCTTCATCATGATCTCCTGCGGATGATGATAACTCAGTCGAAATGCGAAGAGCCGCTGCCGAGGGGCATTGTTGGAGTTGCCTACTTTCAGTTCAACTCTCTTAAAACCTCAGTCACATGCAATTCCCCTTTTGGAGTGACTACTTTCGTGGGATTGTAGCGGGCTCAAGCGATGAAGATACTGATGGTGAAGAGGTTGCGTCTGGAGGACGTTGCCAGTGGGTACTGGACGCTGCCCTTCAAGCAGTCGAGTGGCCTAGTCAGCCATTACGGTTCAACTCCGTCGTCCTCCGCACGGGCTCCTCGACTTGACTCACTTGCTATAATGAAGTTGTTGAAGGGTAGCGTACCAACTGGCAATTACTGAGCCCCGCCTGACTAGCGGGGCTTTTGGTTTTTGTGGTGAAACACAGCGAGAATCAGAAGCCCTAGGTGCATGCAGTCGTGGAATCCCACGTTTCGAAAACCGCGAAACGTAGGGCAGCCGGCCGCCCAGAACTTAATAGATGAACAAAAGCAAATGACCCCGGATGTCCGGGGTCATTAACAACGTGGTGCAGCTCTCTGTCAACTTCAGTATCGGCAGTGGTGGAGACTATGTGAAGTTACTGGGGGAGATTATCTCTGCGTTCTCTCCCCGGATAGATATTCGTCACTTCTTCATAGCACGTTCGCGGAGGGTTCGAACGAGGCCTTTGCGGCGAATTTCGGCGACGCTCAGTTCTATTTTGGGACCCGTGGCGGCGACGACGAGGCTCGATTCGAGATCGCCGAGGCGACGGGCTTTCTCATTTTCTTTAGCCCTGCGAATGAGTTCGCGGACGTATTCGCTGGGCGTGCCCCAGTCCCCGGAGGCGACCTGTCCTTCGACGTATTCCTTGAGGGCTTCGGGGAGCGAGATGTTCAGCGAGGTCATGGGCATGGCGTCAGAATATGACAGTTTATGACGGTCAGCTAGGGACGAGTGGAGGTTGGAGAAAATCAAAGCCTCGAGATTTATGGGGTTGTGGAATCCCACGTTTCGAAAACCGCGAAACGTGGGGCACCCGGCACCCGGCTTCTGGTATATCTGGGTAGGTCGTTATTACCGTCGTCGACTCGATAGATGAAATTGGACATTGAAGCCGCCTCCCCGCCCGACAATTGGCATGTGCTGGTATGTGGGCTAGATTTGGGTGGCGATGCCTTCGACTTGGGTTCCTCCCTTACCCTGCGTCGCCTGCAGTCCCCGATGACCGTCTTCGATCTTGCCGCAGCTGGTGCGGTGGGCTTTCGCCAGTGGGCCGCTATTGAACCAATTGCGGCCTTGGCAAACGCCGAAATCATATCGCCGACCGGCGCTGCTGTTGCGCCGGGCTACGACGCCCTCAATAAGTGCTGGCTCGTTTCCGCGCTCCTTGTGCTTCGAGGATTCGCGCGGCACACCTGCCCCGCTTGCTCCAGCTACTCTTGGAACTTCATCGCAGGCCGCCAGAAGTCTGTCTCCCATTTATTCCGGGCTCAACTTGCTGAGGAAGGGCCGAAGAGAGCCGTGTTTGAGCCGCGAGGGAGCCTTCCGCCCTTTCAAGGCGGCCTTCTCGACTATCATCTTCATCTTCTTATGCCGAAGGAAACCGGATCAGCGGCGTTTGATTCGGCGGAGGCAATATGGATCTCTGCAAATCTGGAGCGGTTTAATCGGCTGGCTGCAAGTGATGAGCGCTTTCGATTTGCACTGGAGGCTGCAGTTGATTGGAGATTCGCGAAGGAACCGCGGGCGGCGGTTGCACGTGTCTGGGCCGGAATCGAGTCGCTGTTAGGAATTAACTCTGAACTTGTATATCGAGTTTCGCTCGTGGCCGCGACCGTCATCGCCCCGCGCGGCTCTGACAGAATTGCGGCGTTCAAAAAGGTAAAAGCCCTATACGCTGTAAGGTCGAAAGCAGTTCACGGCGAGCCCGTCACAAGCGACAAGCTCTCTGCGGGACTATACGAGTCTTTTGAGATCCTGCGTAAGCTCTTGCTTGACGCGGTTGAACGAGGCGCGATTAGATCCGAAGACGACTTTCACCACGAACTGCTTTCGTAAGTAACTGCGAAAGCGTTCCACCCCAAAAGGTCTCATCTCTATGGGCACTTCATCGCAGCGATAAAGCCGGGGACACTGATAGCAATCTTTGTGGTCAGGTGACTATTCTCACCATCCCCTTGTTTGCAGCATCTGCGCTTCGTCGAGTCCACTTACGGCAAGGCCCTTCATTGCCCCAACCAAATCCTCGCTGACTTCCAGTAGCACTTTCGGATCCTTGTAGTGCGTCGCCGCCTGCACGATCGCTTTGGCGCGCTTCTCAGCTTCGGCTGGGTCGGCGAATTCGGTGGAGTTTTTCATGAAGATTCCGGAGCCTACGAAGACGGCTTCGGCTCCTAGCTGCATTACCAGGCTGGCGTCGGCGGGGGTGGCGATGCCTCCGGCGGAGAAATTGGGGACGGGGAGCTTCCCTTCCTTCGCTACCATCTTGATCAGTTCGTAGGGCGCTCCGTGCTCTTTGGCTTTGGCGTAGAGTTCCTCTTCTCCTAGCACGGTAAGGATGCGCATCTCCTGCACGATCTGGCGGATGTGCTTCACGGCGTGGACTACGTCTCCGGTGCCGGCTTCGCCCTTGGTGCGGATCATGCATGCGCCTTCGGCGATGCGGCGAAGAGCTTCGCCCAGGTTGCGGGCTCCGCAGACGAAGGGGACAGTGAAGGCGTGCTTGTCGACGTGATGAGCTTCGTCGGCGGGGGTGAGCACTTCGGACTCGTCGATGTAATCCACACCCAACTCTTGCAGTATTTGGGCTTCCGCAAAATGGCCGATGCGGCACTTCGCCATGACCGGAATATCGACGGCTCCCATGATTTCGCGGATGATTTTGGGCGAGGCCATGCGGGCTACTCCGCCTTCGGCGCGAATCTGCGCAGGCACGCGCTCGAGAGCCATGACGGCTACGGCGCCGGCATCGCTCGGCGATTTCGGCTTGCTTGGCGGTGGTGACGTCCATAATGACGCCGCCCTTGAGCATTTCGGCGAGGCCGGTCTTGAGGCGAAGGCTGGTGGTGTTGTGTCCGTTGTTTTGCGACATGGCGGTGGCTCCCAACAGCAGCTGCGAGCTTCGAGCTATGAGCTACGAGCGGACCCTGTGTTGATGATGTCGGGTGAGTTTCGCTGCTGGAGATATTTTACAGGGCGTTTATCTTTTGCGGAACCCCGGTGATCCCCAAAAGCAGACGCGAGCACACCCGTACGGTTAATGACACGGGGGCGTTCAGCGACCCGTATATGATGGGACATCTGGGAAGATTGTGTCTGACAAGTCTGACGGATTGACGACAAAGAAAGCCACGCACGATGGATCGCCAATGGGCGCGGCAACGATCGAGAAACTAACCACTAACAAATCACGGTTCGACAAACCGACCGCAGCGATGATGCTGGCGGGGATGTGCACGTTTTTGAATGTGTACTGCACACAGCCGCTTCTGCCTATGCTGCGGCGGACATTCGGCGCCTCGGAACTGGAAGTCACGCTGACGGTGAGCGCGACCATCCTGGCGACGGCACTGACCGCTCCTTTCATTGGCATGATCGCGGAACTACGGGGGCGCAAGAAAGTCATCGTGCCCTCGCTGTTTTTGCTGACGGTTCCTACGGCTCTGGCGGCGACCTCTTCGAGTTTGGATGCTCTGATTTTTTGGCGGTTTGCTCAAGGACTGTTTGTGCCGGGCGTGATCGCCGTGATGCTTGCCTACGTGAATGAAGAATGGGCGGGGCGTGGAGTGGGTCGCGCGATGTCGGCGTACGTGACGGGAACCGTCATTGGCGGATTCCTGGGACGCTTTCTTTCCGGCGTGATTGCGGAGCACTGGCATTGGCAGAACATCTTCCTGGTGCTCGCCGGGATCAATCTGATCGGGGCCATGGTGGTTAGGGCATGGCTTCCGCTGGCGAAGAATTTTGTGCGCGCGGAGCATGCGCGGCGGGTGCTCGGTCATATGCTGGAACATGTGCGCAATCCGAGGTTGCTGGCCAACTTTGGGACGGGAGCGGCTGCGCTGTTCGCGCTGGTTGGCTGCTTCACCTATGCGAACTTCTATCTCAGCCGCGCCGCCTTTTCGTTTGAATTCGGCGCAACTGGGCAGCATCTTCTTTGTATATCTGCTGGGAGTGGTGATAACGCCGCAATCGGGGCGTTTTCTCGATCGCTTCGGCTTTCGCCACACTGCGATCTTTTACTGCTGCATGATGATCACCGGATTGCTACTGACGCTGGTGAAGTCGCTGCCGGTGGTGATCGCTGGGCTCGCCATTTTTTCGTCGGGAGTGTTTATCGCGCAGGCGGCGGTCACGGTGCAAACGGGAGCGATTGCCGGACGCTCGAGGTCTTCTGCTGCCGGGCTCTACGTAACTTTTTATTATCTTGGAGGAAGCGCCGGCGCCACCCTGACCGACTGGTTCTGGCGGTGGAAAGGATGGCCCGCCTGCGTCGGTTTACTGGCGGGAGTGACGCTCCTTAGCGGCGTGCTCGCACGCGCCAGCAGTCGCCCAGCCGAGCACTTTGACTCTTCTGAGATCGAACCCGTCGGCGGGTAAACGGGCGGTGTTGGCAGGGCCGGATCTCTAAGGCTCACAGGTAGACCGGATTCTGCCAGCCTTCTTTTTGGTCTAGGCTTGTCGCGCATTGAAAAGACGGTTGCTATGCCGCAGCGGCGACTGCAGGACCGAATCGAGAATCTGGCCGTAGAAGCTCTAGCAGCACGCGACTCGGCTGAACTTGACGCGATCATCGAACAGCTTAAGCACGCGTTGCATGAACAACCTGCGGTTGAGGGACCCGGCCGTCCAGGTTGGGAGTCGGCGCCGTTTCTTCCAGTGCTCTAACGCTCCACAAATTTCCCAAACATCTTGTGTGGGTCGATGGCGATGAAGGTTCCGCGGCTGCGGGCCAGTGCTTCTCCCTTTTCGTTCAGGATCACCGCCATGTTGATGTGCCTGCGACCCTTGACTTCGACCTCTCGTGACTCCACGCGGAGAGGCTTCTGGAGAGGCACTGGCTTCAGATAATTCACGGTGATCTCGGAAGTAAGCGCCACCACGTGGCGCAGCTTGTTTACTTTGCCCATAGCTTCGTCGAGGATGGTGGCGATGATCCCGCCGTGGCAGTGCGCGGGCGGCCCGGTGTAGCGTTTGCCGAGGCGGAAGCGGCAGACGAAGCAGTCGCGCTCTTCATCGTAGGTGAACCGCAGATGCATGCCGTCGGGGTTGTTCTTGCCACAGCCGAAACAGTAATTCTTTTGCAGACGGACGTAAGCCGTGCTGTGTCCACGGGTGGATGTTTGCTTGGCCATCAGCTCGATTCTAACTTGTCGCGAGATTGGATATCATTAGCGTCCGTGGAGGTCCTGCATGTCTGCCGTTAGCAAGAGTCGCATTTCCTATTCCGTCCACCCCGGCGTAGCCATGACTCAGAAGTGGATTCGAGAACTTCCCGAGAAGACGGGGCGGTCGCTCGACGAGTGGCTTACGCTGATGAAGAAGTCGGGACCGCCCTCCGAGAAAGAACGCCGCGACTGGCTGAAGAAAGAACATGGCCTGGGCACAAATCAAGCGGCGTGGCTCGCCGGCCGCTTCGAAGGCAAGAACACGGAAGAAGATTCGCCCGAGGCCTACCTCAAGACCGCTGAAGAATGGGTGGAGGCACAGTACTCCGGGGCGCGGGCGGCGCTGCGTCCGCTGTATGAGGAATTGCTGAAGCTGGGGTTAGCGCTCGGCTCGGACGTGAAAGCCTGTCCGTGCAAGACGATGGTGCCGTTTTATCGCAAGCATGTGTTCGCGCAGATTAAACCGGCGACGAATACGCGAATCGATCTCGGGTTCGCGTTGGGGAATATGAGGACACCGAAGCGGCTGCTTGATACCGGCGGGTACGAGAAGAAAGACCGGATTACACGCCGGATTGAGATCAAGTCAAAGGCCGACATCGATGATGAGATGAAGCGATGGTTGAAGAAGGCCTATGAATTAGACGGGGAATCAGGAGTATGATGGTGGTATAATGGTAGTATGAAAGAGAAGACTTCGATCACACTATCGCGGGAGCTCCTGGTCAAGATCGACCGGTTGGCGGGAGATCAATCTCGTTCCGCTTTCATTGAGAATGTGCTGCAGGCGTACTTGCACCAGCAGATACGGGCTCGGACACATGCTCGCGACTTGGAGCGAATCAATCGGGCAGCCGACCGGCTCAATTCTGAAGCTGCCGACGTTCTCGACTATCAAGTAGCAGAGGACTAAGCGTCTCTCCGAAAATCAAGATGAAGCGCGGAGATCTATACCGGGTGTACAAGCCCCACGGCGATCCGAAATCTCATCGGGTTTTCGTCGTTGTAAGCCGCCAGGCACTTGTTGAATCCCGGTTCTCCACCGTGATTTGCGCTCCTGTTTTCACGAGTGGCGAAGGTCTCTCCACGCAGGTCGCCGTAGGTCCGGGCGAAGGGCTAAAGCATTCCAGCTGGATTATGTGTGACAACCTCATCAGTATGAGAAAGGCCGATCTCACGAACTATATCGGCTCTTTACCCAGAACCCGAATTGCTGAACTCAATACCGCCTTGAGAATGGCGCTGGACTTGGAGTAGCCCGTGGCGGTCGGACGGTCTGGTGATGCGCGATGAGCGGATACGGCAGAGTCCGCTAGTCAGAACGGTGTGGTAGGAGCGTGGCGTCGTTGTCCTAATTGACTGAGACGGATCACAAGCCAATGCGCATCTCGATCTTTACGACCCTGCCCTTTTCGAGACATTCAGCGTGCCGATGACCGATTGAAATCCGTTCTTAGTGGCCTTGAAAAAGTAGGTCCCGGGCGGGACACCGCTGATACGGAATCGCCCATTCCTGTTAGTTGTCGACCTGCGAAGTTCCTTCTCAGCTCCTGGCCCTTCGATTTCGAACAGCGCTCCAGTTAGCGGCTCGCCTGCCATGGTTCTGAAGGATTTCGACTCCACCTACGGAACGTACTGCAAAGGGTTCACCGATTCGATTGACGATGTGTTCGGTGGGAGATTTGGTGAAATCTTTGATCGCGAAATCATCTCGCGCGAACGCGAGCGCCGCTACTAACCCGTATATGAGCGCTAGTGCCTTCATACAGGTGCCCCGCGCACAGGCGGTCAGAAATGCCCGCTCTGTGCAATCTTCGGTCCACACATCCTCAGTCGTAGTACTCCAAGCCCAGGTGCGTGATCAGCTCTTCGCCCTTCAAATGCCGTAACGTGTTCTTCAGCTTCATGAGCTGGATGAACAGATCGTGCTCGGGATACAGGCCCGGCGCGGTCATCGGTGACTTGAGGTAGAAGCTGAGCCACTCCTGAATTCCGAGGCGGCGCAGTTCGGGTGTGCGCTGTGCGAGATCCATGAAGAGCACAAGATCGAGCACGATGGGCGCGGCAAGAATCGAGTCGCGGCAGAGGAAGTCGACTTTGATCTGCATCGGATAGCCGAGCCATCCGAAGATGTCGATGTTGTCCCAGCCTTCCTTGTTGTCTCCCCGCGGCGGGTAATAGTTGATGCGGACTTTGTGGAAAATATTGCCGTAGAGCTCCGGATACAACGCCGGCTGCAGGATGTGTTCGAGCGCTCCGAGCTTTGACTCCTCCTTGGTTTTGAAAGAGCCGGGATCGTCGAACACTTCTCCGTCGCGATTACCCAGAATGTTGGTCGAGTACCAGCCGCTCAGGCCGAGCAAGCGGGCCTTGAAAGCGGGAGCGAGCACGGTCTTCAACAGCGTCTGGCCGGTCTTGAAATCCTTGCCGCAGATCGGAACTTCGCGCTCGCGCGCTAGTTCTAACATAGCGGGAATGTCGACGGTCAGGTTCGGCGCGCCGTTGGCGAAAGGCACGCCTTCCATCAGCGAGGCATAGGCGTAGATCATCGAAGGCGGGATGTTCTTGTCGTTCTTGAACATTGCCTGCTCGAGCGACTTCACCGTCTGGTGAATGGGCTTCGGCTTGATGAAGCTCTCGGTCGAAGCGCACCAGATGGTGACGAGGCGACTGGCGCGGCTCGACTTCTTGAAGTCGCGGATGTCCTGGCGAAGCTGCTCGGCCAGATCCATCTTGTTTTTGCCCTTCTTCACGTTCGGCCCGTCGATTTTCTTGACGTACTCGTGGTCGAACACGGCCTTCATCGGAGTGATGGCGCTGAGGCGGCCCTTCACTTTGTCGAGCAGGTCGCGCTCGAGCACTCCGGCGTTGCGAGCGGCGGCGTACATGTTGTCTTCGAAAATGTCCCAGCCGGTGAAGACCAGATCGTTGAGGCCAGCGAGAGGAACGAACTCGTTGATCTTCGGCGAACGGCCGTCGGTGCGCTTGCCCAGGCGGATGGTGCCCATCTGCGTGAGGGAACCGATGGGATGAGCGATTCCCTTCCGGACGGCCTCAACGCCAGCTACAAACGTTGTGGCGACGGCGCCCATGCCCGGGATCATGACTCCGAGTTTGCCTTTGGCAGGTTCGATTGGATATCCAGCGCCGGTGTGTTCCTGGCTGGATGACTTCACTTCAGCTAGTGCTTTCTTCAAATCTGTTGCGGGGGATTTCTTCAGCTTCGCCATATTTTTGGCTGCTTCCTTATAGGAACTGTGGGATGTATGCAAACCAAGTATGTTCTCGTATCTGACAAGCTTTTTGCAAACGCACGGGCCCGAATCCCGGTGAATCGCAGTTCAACGGCACATAAAACGCATTGGGTGGTAACCTGCGCGTTTCAGAGCGCACGCAAAAGCAGGAAATCGCTGATGCGGTGAATCGGTTTTTTTCGTTGGACGAGTCCGCCCCGTTCCTTCATAGTTGAGATCAAGTTCGAGCCGCGAAGCAGCGGCTTCTTCGAACCCGATGTTTGCGTTCAGCCTTGTTCGCTGCATTGCAAATCTGCTGACCTCGTTGTTCTCCCACTTTATCTAGGCTCACGCCGTTCGGCGGTACGGCCAGCGTGTGTCTTTAGACCCTAGGAGACGGAAATGAGATCGATTCGCACATTCGCATATGGCGCCGTTTTGAGTTTGAGCATGTTCAGCATTCAGCCCACACTGGCCGCCGCCGAGGAACTACATGGCGACTTCACACTGTCTCACGAGGTGCACTGGCAGGACCGTGTGCTGCGTGCAGGTGACTATTCGTTTTCCCTGAAGATGAAGGGATCGACAGCATTCCTGACGCTGCGCGGTCTTAATGGCACGGGGACAAACGCGATTCTGTTGGTGGACGATATCGAATCGCCAAGGGAGAATGCGGTCAGCCAACTTCGGCTGGTCTCGAAAGGCGGGCAGAGTTTTGTGAGCACCATGGATTTGCCGCAGTTTGACGTCAGCCTGCACTTTGCGGTGCCATCGAACGGTTCGCCGAAATAAGCCAGCACTCGCAGCAAACGTTCATAGTTCGACATTCAATGTAGACATTCAACTGCGTTCGGTCCCACAGCCGGTTCGCAGTTGCCGCCCGGGAGCAGATCGTCATCGCAATCTGCTTCCGGGCTTTGTCTTGGGATTTTCTTTTCTGTTGAGTTCTTGAGGACTCGGTCGGAAGTTGAGGCAGCGTTGTTTGAATGCTAGCGTGTTTTCGCGGGCGGGGCGCCCGCGCCACACTAAATCAGAAACTCTCGCGCTCAGGAAGCGACGATTCGGGTGTTCTCCCGGACTTCATCACCGAGGATGATGGCCTCGGCGACTTCTTTCATAGCTTTGCGCTTCTGGCGGCTTTGCTTCTGGAGGGCTAAGTAGGCTTGCTCTTCGCTGAGTCCGAGTTCGCGCTGCAAAATGCCTTTCGCACGCTCGACCAGCTTCCGCGTCTGCAGCTGATTCGTAAGTTGTGAGTTCACTTCTTCCATGCGGGCTAACTCGATTTCAGCGCCGACGAGAAATCCGATGGCAGAGATCAGCCGGATTTCTTTCTTCTTGTGAACATGCGGCCCGCGATGCTGCAGATTCATGGTTCCGACGACCCGTCCCCGGCACATCAGCGGAACCGAGAGGAACGCTTCATAGCTGTCTTCCGGCAATTCGTGGAAAAACTGGAAGCGCGGATCTTCGGCCGCCCTCTCGGCAATGGCGACCGGTTCGCGATGCTCCGCGACCCAACCCGTAATTCCCTGCCCTACGCGGAGTTTTAGCCGTCCGACTACATCGGGATGCGCGTTCTTGGACGCCCGCAGGACGAGTTCCTCGCCCTCGAGCACATAGATGAGGCAGGAATCGCATTTCACCAGCGCCGAGGCGAACTCAACGATCTGGTCAAGAACCTCGGGCAAGCCACCAGCTGTCGCGAGCCGCCCGCCAATCTCATGAAATAAATCTACAGGCGACGTTTCAATGCCGATTACGTTTTCCATGATCTAACTTATCGGCAGAGGAGAGGGTCTGTCTAACTACAAATTCCGATCACTCCTATAAAGGATTTCATTGCGCGATTCATCATTCTTTTACATCGTTTCATCAGGTCCCGCATCGCGGAACACGCTCGGTGGTTCATCAAAAACTCGAGCCAGCCCCGTTGCGGAAGCCGGCTCGAATGTTTATTGGAACGCCGGAGTCGCGAAGGTTCACGTCAACCGAGGGATCGCGTTCCAGGCCGACGCCAAGCCCCAGGCGGCCGCCGCGAGCTTTGAGTGCGCCGTGGACCTTGCGCCCACGACCCCGAACTCTGGCAGTCGCTTGCCGAGGCCCACGTCGCCAATGAAGACTACGCCAAGGCAACCCCCTGGCTCGAGCGCCGTTGCCCTTCGCCCCGAAATGCGCTTTTTCCACAACGAGCTTGGCTGGGCCTTGCAGCATGAAGGAAGGCATGTCGAGGCCTCCGCGTGTTATCACTGGTGAGCTCGAGCTCCGGCCCAACATGCTCGATGTGCTTTTGAACCAGGGAAACCTCCTGGAGGAACTTGCGACCTGAACGCCGCCGAGGCCTGTTATCGCCAGGCTCGCGAACATCATCCCAACGCCCCCGGCCCGATCGCCCGGCTGGCGAACTTGCTGCGAGGCAAGCTCCCGAGGCGGATCTGCTCGACTTGCGCGATCGGCTCGACGACCCCGATCTTCGCGACGATCCCCGCTGTCCGCTCCTTTTCGGGCTCGCCCAGGTCGCCGATGCCCATGGCGATCACCATGAGGCCGCGACCCTGCTCCGCGAAGCCAATCGCGTCGCCGCGCTCTGCGTTCAGCAAGGCAAGACGTATGATCGCGCAGATCACAGTCGATTCGTTGATCGGCTGATCGAGGCGTTCACGCCCGAAGCTTTCGGCCGACTCGCCGGCGCGGGACGAGACGGAACAACCAATCTTCGTCGTGGGCATGCCGCGCGCCGGGAACGACGCTCGTCGAACAGGTGCTCGCCAGCCACTCCCGCGTTCATGGAGCGGGCGAACTTCGGATCGCCCGGCAGGCGTTCGACGCCATCCCCGAGATCGTGGGTCGCAACGACGGCATCCCGCCCTGCCTTCAGCATCTCGACGTCGAGGGTCTGCCGCCTCGCCGAGCTTCATCTCAAGCAGCTCCGCGAGATCGTCCTGTGCGACCATCCCGACGGCCTGCCCGACCGCGTGGTCGATAAGATGCCCGATAATTACTTGTATCTCGGTCTGCTTTCGATTGTCTTCCCGAAGGCGACCTTCATCCACGTTCGTCGCGACCCGCGACATCGCGTTTTCCTGCTGGATCACGAGCTTCCGGAGCATCCGCTGGTCAAACGAGATCGACGACCTGGTCGCTCGATTCGAGGATCATCACCGCCTGACGAATTACTGGCGAACCGTTCTCCCGGTCAATGTTCATGAAGTCGTTTACGAATCACTCGTGGACGATTTCGAGACTGAGGCGAGGCGGTTGCTGAAGGCCGCCGGTCTCGACTGGGAGCCTGGCTGCAAGCAGTTCCACGAAACGAGCCGACCGATCCGCACCGCGAGCGTGACGCAGGTTCGCCAGCCGCTTTATCGCAAGTCGGTCGTGGGCTGGAAAGCGTATGAGTCTGAGCTGAGCGATCTTTTCGGTCGTTTGCCTGTCGATCTTTGAGAGATCCGCATTGCTGGATTTTGTCGTGCCCGACGGGTGGTGCGCGACACTCCAGCAAGGCGAAGCACCTGAGACCACACCGGGAGACGACAGCCGTGGGCACGGTTTCGATCGGTTGGGAGCTAGGCGGCGGCCTTGGCCATGTCGGCAGGATTCGCCAGGTGGCTTCGGAGCTGGCGGCTCGAGGTCATACGGCGATCCTCGCTCTGAAGGATCTCGTGATCGGCCGGCCGATGCTCAGGGATCTGCCGTTTCGAGTGCTGCAGGCACCGGTTCTGCTGCTGCTGGCGCAGGATTTTCTGGCCACGACGTTTTCCGATGTGCTTGAAGTGAAAGGATATGCCCGGCCCGACGATCTCCTGGCCCTTGTTTCCGGCTGGCAATCGTTGATCGAGTTGAGCGGCCTCGCCGATCTCGTCATTTCCGATTATGCTCCTGATTTTGCGCCTTGCCGCGCTCGGCACTCTGCCGTCGGTGCTGATCGGCATGGGTTTCGCCATTCCCCCGGCCGATGGTACCGATTTTCCTCCCATCGACCCCAGCCGCGTCCTTCAAACGCCTCCGAACGGGTGCTCTCCGTCGTCCGCGAAGTGCAACGGCGACGAAAGAAACCAGAGCCAACGACCCTCCCTGGTCTGATCGAGGCCTCGGCACGTTTTGTGACGACTTACCAGGAGCTCGACCTCTACCGGATGTCGAGGAAAGACGCCAACGTCGAGCCCTTGCATCCCCCCGTGGCTTCTCGCTGGCCGCGGCGAACAACGCCAACTTCTTCGCCTATTTTGATCAAGACTACGCGGGGATCGGCCTGGTGTTGCCCTATCTCGCTTCCTGCGGATTTCGGGGTCGGCCTATATTCGGGGCAATCCTCCGAAAGAATCCCGTGGCCGCCGCTCGTCAGTCGGGAATCTTCGTCCACGACGTACCCCCGCCGCTTCGAGAAGTGATGTCTCAAGCCGACGTTATTCTTCATCATGGAGGCGTGAATACCGCGGAGACGCCATCGCCATGGGTCGGCCACAGATCATCCTCTCTTCGCATCTGGAGAGGAGATGACGGGAAGAGCGATCGAGAGCCTTGGCGTTGGCCGGTCCATTCCGCAGCCCTTCCCGGTTCGGGCGGTGCCCGAGACGCTTCACGAGCTCTTGACGAGCGTGTGCTCCGCGGCGGGCGTCCGCGCTCGCGTGCGAGATCCAGTCTCGAAACTATCGCGGCTCGCTTCCCAGGATCGTCGAGCATTGCCTGGAACGGCTCGGCTGAGATCGACGGGTCGGCTTCCGAACATAGGTGAACATCCATGAGTACCGTCTTGCTGGGCTGGGAACTGGGAGGGGGGTTTGGGCACGTCGCCAAGCTCGTCGAGCTCGCCAAGGGAGCTCTGGCTTCATGGGCAAAGCGATCCTCTCGCTTCGCGACCTGAACGCTCGCCCACCCGCTCTTGCGGGATCTTCCGTTTCCGATCCTTCAGGCACCCTGCTGCAACGACCCGGTGTCGGGCTCGTTCCTGGCATCGAGCTACGCCGATATCCTCGCGATCAAAGGTTACGCCGATGCCGATCGCCTCGGATTGCTTGTGAACGCCTGGCAGACTCTGATCGACCTGACCCGCGCGGAGCTGGTGATCGCCGATGATGCGCCGACGTTGTGCCTGGCGGCCTATGGCGTGGTTCCGACGGTGGTGATCGGCATCGGCTTCGCGGTCCCGCCAACGGAAGGGTCCGACTTTCCGAATCTCGCCGGAGCAACCGCCGAGAATGCCGACCGAGCGGCTGCTTGAGGTCGTGCGAGCCGTTCAGCGCCGATGTGGTCGGCCGGTGCCCCAGACCTTGCCCGGCTTGCTCGCGGGATCGGCCCGGTTTGTTCATACATTCGAGGAGATCGACGCCTATCGAACGCTCCGCCTCGCCGAGGTCGTCGAGCCGTTCCGGACACCCAAGCCGCCGCCGTCCTTGCCCGCTCAGTCGCGGTTCTTCGCCTACCTCAGCGCCATTATCCGGGCGTCGGGGTCGGTGTTGCCGCATCTCGCGGGGGCGGGGTTTCGAGGCTCGGCCTTCATTCGCGGGGGTGATCGCGGCTTGATCGAGGCGGCCAGGCGTTCCGGAGTTCGGGTTCATGACGATCCGCCGTCAATGGACCATGTGATGCAATATGCTTCCGTGATCGTCCACCACGGCGGCTTGAACACCAGTGAAGACGCCCTCGCGGCGGGCCGGCCCCAGGTGGTGCTGACCGCTCACCTTGAACACGAGCTAACCGGCCGCGCGCTGGAGGGGCTGGGAGTCGGCCGAGTTGTGTCGAAGCCATTTCCGGTTCAGGGTGTTTCCCAGGCGATGAGCGGCATCGTTGACGATCAAGCCTACGCCGAAGCGCTCAACGTGGTGCGCTCGCTCCAGGAACTCGCGACCAGGGCTGCCTCGGGAAGATCATCGATCACTGTCAGGAATGTTTGTGCTAA
>CAVRYB010000013.1:0-19868 GCA_963725295.1 uncultured Acidobacteriaceae bacterium | reverse complement strand
TGCGGGACCGACCCGGTCAGAAGCTCGTAGAGGATGGCTCCCAGGCCGTAGATGTCGGTGCGTTCGTCGATGGGTCCATTGTCGACCTGCTCGGGAGCCATGTATTCGGCGGTGCCGAAGATCGGCGTCAACTTGGCCAGCACGTTTCGCTGCCGGACCGGCGGGGAGGAGAGGCCGAAATCCATCACCCGCAGCGTCCGGTCGCGGCAGATCATGATGTTCGACGGCTTCAGGTCTCTGTGGATGACCCCCTGCTCGTGCATATGCCCCACGGCGGAGCAGACCAGGCTCACGATCCTCAGCGCATCGCTCTCGGGAAGGGGACGATTCTTGTGCTCGATGTGGTCGAGCGTGCAGCCCAGCAGGAACTCCGTCACAAGGTAAGGCTGGCATTTCTCGCCCGAGACGGGGATGAATTTCAGGAGGAAGGGGTGGTGAAGCTTGAGGCCGATCTCTTCCTCGTGGCGGAAGCGCGTGAAGCAGACCGGATCGCTCTCGACGACCCGCAGGGGAAGCTTGACCGCCACATTCCGCCGCCCCTGGAGCATGTCCTCCGCACGATAGATCGTGGCCATGCGGCTGCGACCGAGGGCCTCGCGAATCAGGAAGCGGCCATCCAGCACCTTGCCGGGTCCCAGCAGGGGCTCGGCGGAGGGTTCAAAGCCGCCCCGGCCTTCGGGAATGTCCTGGCAGCACCCAACCTCGGCCAGCGGCGCCGACTCCACCGCGCCGCAGAAGTACGCCGCGCCGCCTTGTCCGCCTTGGGTCATGCGGCCCATCGGTGTTCGGGCTCCTCTCCGGGCCAGCGGCGGAAGCAGTTGAAATGCGTGCGCACGTCGACGACGAGGACCCGGCAGGAAGCCTCGGCGACGAGGCTGCGCGCCGTCTCTGCGCACCTCGGGCCGAGGAGCCTTCTCCAGATTGACGGGGTGAAAGTCGGCAACAGGATCAAGTCAACGTCGTTGGCTGTGGCTTCGGCAAGGATTTCCTCATGTGGATTGATACATCGAAAACGTTGAGGTTTGAGACGTTTCCACCCTCTTGATCGAAAGTCCCGCTGACATTGCACCCGTCCACATCCGCGCCGCCGAAACTCATGCTCGAGTTGCTTCCAGTCGGCGTAAAGCTGAGTTGCCAGAGATTGCCCGGCCCGACCCAGCCTGCGACGCTCCCGATCATGCTGCCAGAAAGAGCCGCTACCGAGCCCGTCAAAGGGGAACCGGGGACAAGAGAAAATTTGTTGCCGTTAGATATGCTGCCGCTGATAGACGAAGCGGAATTCACATTACCTTGCACCGTTGCGGTAGTCGTGCCCCCGCCACTGGCGGATGTCCCATAAGCCGTGGCCATTCCAGAAAAAGAGCAGGTGCCCGTGATTGCGGGCATGGTCACGGTATCGCCGGGCGCGGGTGTGGTGGTCGATGTCTGAAAAAATACGGCTGCACCAGAAGTGCTGATAACGCCCGGCCCAGATGTAGAAACACCCGTGCCAGTGACGTCGAGTGTCCAATTCCCAACTACGTCGTAAGGGCCGCCGGTACAGGCGGTCTGGGTGGACGAGGAAGAGCCGCCACAACTAATGATCGTCGCAGCCAGGGTGACCAAGCATACAAGCGAGACTGAGACTAGATACTTACGCAACATATAGTTTCTCCTCGTCACGATTGTCGAGCTGACAACCCGCCACACGATTTCTGCGGATTCTCCCGATCTTGTGGGCCTCAATACAAGCGGGCCAGCCAGTATAGGGCGGCAATGGCGACCGAACAATGACCAAAAACACAATCGTTCCGCGCGCGACCAAAACTCATCGTGAGGGCTCTGCCCCGACTTACGTCGTCAGGTAGTAGCTCGCCAAAATTATTACTCTTTTCAGGAGTCCAGATTATAATTCCGCGGTTATGGAGATACCGCCTTACACCTCGCGTGGATACCTCTGGTTGCAAACTCTCGGGAGCCCAGTCGTGTGGGCAGCCAACGCCGTGCTTGCCCTGCTCCTGTGGGGCGATCTAGTTAGCACTTGGATTCCAGAGACTCAGGAATATTTTCGCTACCTCGCGCCGTTAACCGACCTTCCCTGGCACTGGAAAGTGATCATCACGCTGGCCGTGAACGTCGTCCTTTTCCTGGAGGTGGCTTTTCGAGCCGTACGCAAGCGGGAACTGCAGCGTGACGAATACCGCTCCAAACTGCAGGAGATTGATCAAGCCCGGCCGCACATTGTTCTTCGCGAACCGACCGCGCAGTATGTTGAGCCGGTACGAATTCAGGCGATTGGCGACGTCACGAATTTCGTTTCATTCATGCGCGTGCGTTTTGTGAACAGGCCGGCCGGCCTTCCGTTCCCCAATTCGGTTGCGCACGACGTTCGCGCGAAAGTCCGTTTTCTTGAACCTACGCCCGAAGGCAGATTGCTCCTGACGATCGAAGGTAAGTGGTCCGACAGCGCTCAGCCATCCATTCGGGACTTCCGGCAGCACCGGAATGACCTAACAAAAATGGATTTTGCGATCGAAGAGGAACACAGCCTGGACATAGCGTTTCGCGATGACCAGACAGGTGAGTTCTACGCCTTCAACAACGATAACTACACCTATCCTCTGATGAAGAAACCGGAGCATTTGCTAGCAGGCCAGCGTTTCCTCGTCAGGATCAGCTTGCTGGGCCCGTGGGTTGACCAGACCTATGAGTTTCTGTTTTCGAATGATCCCGTCGGAAGGAATTTAGTGCAGCCGCTGTCATTGCCGTGAGCCGTCTTGCAGTTCAGCGCGCCCGCGCCAGCACCAGCGTCACATCATCGGGCTGTTCGTTGTCGCCGATCCAATCCATCACAGCCGCAGTGACAATTTCCGTGATGCGCTCCAGCGGTAGATGGCGATTGTCTCGCACCAGTTGAGTCAGCCGCTCTTCGCCGAACTCGCCGTAATCATTTTCCGGCTCGGTGACGCCGTCGCTGTAGGTGATGAGGATGTCGCCGGGACGAAGCTGCACAGTCGCTTCCGGATAACTCACATTGTCGAACAGGCCGACCACGGTTCCGCCACAGCTCAGCAGTTGCGACGCGCCGTCCTCTGAAATCAGAATTGGAGGCAGATGGCCGCCATTAGCGTACGTAAGACGCCGTGTCGCTCCATCGTAGATTCCCAAAAACAAGGTCGCGTACTTCGCTGTTGGAGTGCTCTCGTAAAGCTGATGATTCAAGAGCGAAAGCAACATCGCCGGAGAGGCATCGGCCCCGCGCGATTCGGAAGCGAGCATCAAACTCGAGCCTGCGCCTGCGCCGACCGAGGCCGTTTCACGCGTCGTTAGTTCGCGGAGTACGGGAACGTCTTCGATCGTGTAGGCACGCACTGCAGAGTGGATCGTTGCCATCAGCAGCGCTGCCGAAATTCCTTTGCCGCTGATGTCACCGACTGCGAGCATCAGCTTGTCAGAATTGAGTGCGAGGAAATCGTAGTAGTCGCCGCTCACGGTTCGCGCCGGACGGCAGAATCCGTGGACTTCGAGGGTTTCGAGCTGCGTGATCAACTTCGGATAAAGCTGTGCTTGTACTTCCTGCGCGATCGCCAGTTCGCCTTCCAGACGCTGCTTTTCCTTTTGTTCCAGCACCAGCTTTTCGATCGACGTGGTCATCGAGTTGAAGGAGTTCGCCAGCGTCGCCAGTTGGTCCGCCGACTTCACGGTGATGCGATGGCTGAAGTCGCCGCGATTGACGTGTTGGGTAGCTTCGTAGAGTTGGCCGACGGCTCCCGTGATGCTGCGCGTCAATTTGGTGCCAACGATTAGCGCCAGTAAAACAATGATCCCAAAGATAATCGCGACGATCAGCAAAAGGTTCTCTAATACTTGGGCATAACTCCCGAGCGCCGCAAACAGTCTCGCGTACAGCACGGACGGCCGCGTGTGCAGGCCCAGCGCTCCGGTCCGCTGCGGTTCACCTGTCGCGGAGTCCCAATCGACGATCATGAGTTGCGCGCCAAAGATGATCTCGGGATCCACCAAGTTGCTCGCCGCAGGAATCGTTCCCGCAGTAAACGTCGGCTCAAACTGTCTGCCGTCTGCGGAAACCGGCTCGCCGGCACTGATCAGGATGCCCGGCTTGCTCTTGTCTTCCGAGCCTGAGATGGCGGTAGAAGCTTTCTGCTGCAGCAACGTGACTTCACCGAGTTGTGTGGCGATCTCCTGCAACAAGACCTTGTCGAGAGGTTCGCTCGAGATCACACGCAAGGCCTCCGGTCCAGTCCCAATCACGGTCGCGGTGCGCAGGCAGAGAGCGCCATGATCGCGGACGATCTCACGAAAATTATCTTTTACGAATGCGGGAGCGTTAAACGGCGCCGCGCTGTCCGGACCAGAACAGAAAGCCTGCGGCTGATTGCCATTCCAGGCGCAAACCTGCCGTCTCGCCCAATCTGTGCGATGCGGTCGAACTTCGTCGACAAGCGCTGCATTGAGTTTTTGGCCAGCGGAGATGTGAGTAGCCAGATGATGAGCGATGGTTCGATTCGCCGACTCCATGCTGCGCAAATGAGTCGTTATGTCGGAAGTGACGACAAAGCTGGCAAACTGCCCGGCAAAGAGATAAAGCGTGAGGAGTGAAATCACTACCAGCAGAAAGACGGGAATCACTCCGATGAAGACGTAGGTAACGATGAGGCGATTGCGCAGCCGCCACAGCAGTTGTGAACGCAGCCAGCGGTAGATAATGATCGCGAGCAGCACGATGGCGAGCCCGCTGAGAAAAAATACCCAGCCTTCCAGACTGTCGGAGATTGACGGACGAGCGTGGCGAGTCAGGAACTGCAGCGCATACAGAAGCAAGTCGAGCGCGAGCACGTAAAGCGCCGCCCACGCGGTCCGGCTCTGCGGCCAGAGACCCTTATCGCGCAGCCTGCTCTCGAGTTCCAGGGAGATCAGTCGCATCCTATCGCCTGACAACACGCTCGGTCGTTATTGGCCCTACCGTTATATCTCAGGATAGATGTCGAAAAAGGCCGCGAGACTCGTCTTAAGCTGCTTCTCGATCTCGTTCTTGCTGCCCTCGAGAACGTGCATGGTGACATGCGCATCGCGTCCATTCTTCAGTTTGATCGTGGCCGAGCCAACCTCCGCGACCTCGTCGGAAGGCAGCAGGCGCAGGCCATACACCAATGTTAGATTTGCCATCCCACGATTGTAAGCCACAGGTTGGGAGGAAAACTTCGGGGGCGGAAAGGTGTCGGGCCGCAGGTGTCAGGTGTCAGGAAAACCCGAATTGAGCATATCGAGTGGTCTTCCTGAGACCTGAGACCAGATACCTGGCACCTGGTACCTGCTGCTATCCCGGAGGCCACTGCAGCGAGCGTCCGCCGATCAGATGCACGTGCAGATGGAAAACCGATTGTCCGGCGCGCGGGCCGACGTTCAGCACCGTGCGATAGCCGTCTTCAATGGACCGCTGCCGCGCAATATGCGCGGCGGCCAGATGGCAGCGTCCGACCAGTTCTGCGTCTTCCGCTGACGCTTCTTTCAATCCGGTGATGTGCTTCTTGGGAATGACCAGCACATGGGTTGGGCCCTGCGGGTTCAAATCTTCAAAGGCGAATGTGTGTTCGTCTTCGTACACTTTCTTGGAAGGTACTTCACCGCGAATGATGCGGCAGAAAAGGCAGTCTGACATGGGGAAATCTCCTCTTGCCTGGAGTTACGATCGCCCGGCAAGTCAACCTGGAGTTAGTTCTATCGAAAACGATACTACTCTCCCGCGCAGAGGCCTGTAAAAATTTGTCAGTCGAGTCGCACGAGAAAGACTGCTCCCTCGCCCGTCGCGGTCTCGCGGGATAGATTCAAAGCTCGCTGGCGGTCATCGTCGAGCACGCGAGCCCTTACCCACCAGCCTCCCGCAGGACTCTCGAACTTTAGGATTTGTGCTGTCTGGTACCGCCTTTGGAGGCGTTCCGCGAATTCAACAGCCGATTTTTTCTCGGCGAAAGAGCCGATTTGAACCGCCCAGCGACCACCCACATCGAGAGAAGCAGGTGCCTGTAACACTTCCAGACGGACTTTAGCTGTGCCGGGTAAGTAAACATCCAGAGCCTTCGCGGCCGCCAGAGAAAGGTCAACGATGCGCCCCGGAACGAACGGCCCGCGATCGGTGATGCGCACCACGGCCGAGTGTTCCGTTTTCAAGTTGGTGATGCGGACGATGGAGCCGAGTGGCAATGTAAGGTGCGCCGCCGTCATGGCGTTCATATCGTAGATCTCGCCATTCGATCCGCGCCGATTGTGGTATGGAGCCCCGTACCAACTGGCCATCCCAGTCTCTTCAAAAATCGGCTTCGTATCCGCGGGAACTTCATTTCTTTCGCCCTCGGCTTTGCCTGTAGAAGCTGGCGGAACCGAGACTGGTTTTTCCTGTGGCGGTGGAGGTGGCGGAAGCTGCGCCTGTGTATGTTTGTGCCCGCATCCGGTCAGCAGCGCGCTGACCAGCAGTATTACGACGAGAGCACTCGGTGCGGACCCAGCCATCCGCCAGCCGTGCGGCGAGGATGCCCGGTAAGAGGATGCCCGGTAAATGGAGTGAAAGACCTTCAAGACTGCTTGCGGTGCGTTTCCAAATATTCCGCGAACTCGGAGAGCTTGCCCGCTGCGGTCCGCAGAGCTTTCGAGGAGTGCGTCCGTACCGCCGGCACCACTTCGTCGTTCAAATAGGTCACCAGTTCCGCCGTCTCTTTTTCCAGAGTCTCGGCGATGTTGCTCACGGAGCGGTTCAGGCGCGCCGAAGCTTCTTCCACCTTGCGGTCGAAATCGGTCATACACATCCTGCTGGTACGAGTTATGGTTCACGCGTGTACTGCGGCTTGCCAGATTCCTTCATTATCGTGGGCCGGTATGCGGCGGTCAATTGACTTTGTGTAGGAGTCGTCTCACATAAGCCCGTCGCGATACAATCACGCCATGCTTTTGAGGACGACTGCCCCATCTCCGCGTACTTCTCCGGTTTCGATGTTGATGTTGGCGCTGCTGTTCGCGCTAATGTGCACGTCAGCTTGCACTTTTTACGGCGATCACCCCGCGAAGGCTTTTACCGAGGCGACGGGTGGCGAGGGTCTGGAGCGCGTGTTTTGGAAGCATATGCAAACCGCGAATTGGGTCGAAATTGAGCGCGCTCTCGCGTCGAATTATGCCGGTGTCACGCCGGGTGGAACGTTAGATCGTTCCGCGACGCTTGACCAGTATCGGAACTGGCAGCTAAAAGACTACTCGCTTGGCGATTTGAAAACCGAACTGAACGGTTCCACGATCGTTGTCACGTATACCATCACTCTGAACGGAAGTGCGGCTGGCCAGCCATTGCCCACCGCGCCGCAGCACATGATGACTGTGTGGCAACAACAAAAAGCCGGATGGGTCGCCATCGCACACAGCGTCAGCCAGTAGGAAATGCGCGCGCCAACCCCAACTACAAGACAGAAACGAATTGCGTCTCCCTTTCCAGTAAGCAGCAAGGATGTTGCAGCTTTCCGCCGGGCGCTTCTCCGCTGGTATGATGCGAATCGCCGCGATCTTCCGTGGCGCTCTTCGCACGATCCCTACCGCATCTGGGTCAGCGAAATCATGCTGCAGCAGACGCGGGTGGCGGCCGTGCTTGAGCACTATCGGATTTTCCTCGAGCGCTTCCCCAATGTTGAAACTTTAGCAGCGGCTCCAGAAGACAAAGTCTTAGCCGCCTGGAGCGGTCTCGGGTACTACCGGCGAGCGCGCATGCTGCATCGGTGCGCGAAAGAGATCGTGGGACAGCGCGGTCGCGAGTTTCCGCATACCGCCGAGGAGCTGCAGACTCTGCCCGGCATCGGGCGCTACACTGCGGCCGCGATCGCAAGTATCGCGTTTGCTCAACCGGTCGCTGTAGTTGATGGCAATGTCGAGCGCGTACTGCACAGACTAACCGGCTCAAATCTGGCCGCTGCAAAAACCTGGGAACACGCGCAGTCGCTTCTCGCCAACTCCCGGCCCGGAGACTTCAATCAGGCGATGATGGAACTGGGCGCCACGATCTGTACTCCGCGCGAGCCCTTGTGTCTGGTGTGCCCGGTGCGGAAATGGTGTGCAACGCGGGGGGAGTCTCCGCGCGCGGCGCAGCCTCCGCGCCAGAATAAGAAAGAAATATGGTGCATGCTGGAGTGCCGGGGAATGGAGAGCCGGAACGGAGGGGGCACACAAAAGATCCGCCTCGTGCAGCGCCCGAAAACAGACTCGCTCATGCCGGGCATGTGGGAACTACCGCAATCGTGCGCCCCGCCCACTTCAAACTCTGCCGCACACTGGCGAACTTTCCGCCACTCGATTACCGTGACCAATTACACTGTGCATGTTCTGCGAGGCGCCTTTTCGGCTGATCGACGTGCGACAAAGGGAAAGTGGGTCGCCATCGATCGAATAGCGCATACTCCGATCACGGGTTTAACGCGGAAAATCCTGCGGGCTGGCGGCATCATCTAAACTGGTGAGGCATTTCTTATGAAGTGGCTCAATCGACTATTCGGAGGTTCGAAACACATGGCTGCATTACCAGCCGGAACGAAAGCACCGGATTTTTCGCTGTCCGGCATCGATGGCAGCAATTTTTCTCTGCAAGCTGCGCTGAAACAGGGGCCAGTACTCGCCGCATTTTTCAAGGTGTCGTGCCCGGTTTGCCAGTACACATTCCCCTACCTGGAACGCCTCTACAAGGCGCATGGCGCTCAGAAAGTCACCATCGTTGGTATTTCTCAAGATAACCAGCGTGATACCGCAGCTTTCCTGAAGGAATACGGCGTCACTTTCCGCACGCTGCTCGAAGATCCGAATGGCTACGCCGTGTCGAATGCCTACGGGCTGACCAACGTTCCTAGCTTGTTCCTGATTGGCCAGAACGGTCAGATCGAGGTCAGCAGTGTCGGCTGGGTCAAGCAGGAGATTGAGGACATCCACGGCAAGCTCTCGGCGTCGCCGCAGACTGCGACTGCGCCTATCGTTCCGATCTTCAAGCCGGGAGAAGATGTACGCGACTTCCGCGCTGGTTGAGGGTCCAAGAACTGATCCCGCGGTCGCGGGAGAACCTAAGGTACAGGGAAAAAGAAGGTCATAGTTACTCCAGGACGATGCTCGGATGGGTGTCGGGCCCGTCCAGTTTCCATTTACAATCTCTCCACAACTCAACACTTGGGGTCCCCGTGAAGATTCGCAGGATTGCTGTGCTCGCCGCCTGTCTGTTCGTGATTGCCTCGCTTTCGGCTCAGGTGAAGCCGCCGAAACCTCGTCCCGAATCTCACTTCGGCTCGCATCTTCCACCGGCCGCCATTACTGCCATGCAGAGCATTCGCGGGGAGAACATCGAGCAGCAGACTCGCTTCCTGTCGCATGATCTTCTGGAAGGGCGCGGCACCGGTCAGCGCGGAGGCGACTTGGCCGCCGAGTACATCGCCACGCAATTTGCGCTTTACGGACTCAAGCCCGCTGGCGATAACGGCAGCTACATGCAGAAAGTTCCGATGGTCGGCATTACGCCAGGCGCGGACACGCGTTTTACGCTCGTCCCCGAGAGCGGAAAGTCGCTCGACTTGAAGCCGCTCGACGAATACGTTGCTTACGATCAGACGCAGACGGCTCGATCCGACATCAACGCCGAAATCGTTTACGTGGGCTATGGCATTGAGGCTCCCGAATTCAACTGGGATGACTACAAAGGCGTCGACGTCAAAGGCAAAGTGCTGCTGATGCTGGTGAATGAGCCGCCCTCGGATGATCCGAAGTTTTTCGCCGGCAAGGCACTCACCTACTACGGTCGATGGATGTACAAGTACGAAGAAGCGGCGCGCAAAGGCGCGGTGGGCGCAATTCTGATTCATAAGACGGAGATGGCCAGCTATCCGTGGGATGTCGTGCGCAATTCGTTTTCCGGCGAAAAGTCTTATCTGAAACTCGACGGCACTCCGAAGCTGAAAGCGTCCGCGTGGATCCATCTGGATGTTGCTCGCAAATCGCCAGCGCAGCGGGCATGGATCTCGACAAGATGATGACCGATGCGCAGTCGCGGGATTTCAAGCCGGTGTCCATGCATTTCCGGTTATCCGCGCACATGACGAGCAAGGTTCGCCCCTTCGAATCGAACAACGTGATTGCCGTGCTGCCCGGCGCGGATGCAACGCTGAAAGACGAAGGTGTTTTCTACACCGCGCATTACGATCACTTCGGCATCCGGCCAGATATGGCCGGCGACAATATTTTTAATGGCGCCATGGATAACGCGACCGGCTGCGCGATCATTCTGGAAATCGCTCGTGTTTACACACAAGCCGCGCAAAGGCCGCGGCGGTCCATCTTCTTCGCGTCAGTTACGGCCGAGGAGCAGGGCT
This sequence comes from uncultured Acidobacteriaceae bacterium, assembly GCA_963725295.1. Taxonomy (GTDB): domain Bacteria; phylum Acidobacteriota; class Terriglobia; order Terriglobales; family Acidobacteriaceae; genus Acidiflorens. The sequence continues at coordinate 9,492 of CAVRYB010000013.1, read as the reverse complement.
TGCTCGGTTCGCAATACCTGGGGCAGCATCCGCCGATTCCCGCGGGAAAAATTTCGCTTGATCTCAATTACGACGACGTGATGCCCCTCGGTTCGCCCGAGCAGGTGGAAGTTTCAGGCGCCGAGCGGACTACATTTTTCGGCGCGGTCCTCGCCACCGCTGGTGACTTCCGCTTTCAAATTCGCCCGGATGCTCGCCCCGAAGCCGGACACTACTACCGCTCTGATCACTTCAGCTTTGCCCGCGTCGGCGTCCCAGCATTTTCGGTGAATGAAGGCATCAAGTTCAAAGGTCACGACGAAGCCTGGGGCCTGGCGCAATTGGACGACTACACCGCCCATCACTACCATCAGCCCAGTGACGAATACCATCCCGGAATGGACTGGACCTCGGACGCGGCCATGGCGCGGTTCGGTTTTGCGCTTGGATGGGAAGCCGCGAACCAGGCTCACTTGGTTGGCTGGAGAAAAGGCGATGAATTCGAACGAGCACGGCTCGCCAGTCAATAACTTAGCGTGCCTAAGCACCCCTTACGGCCATAGTTTGACGGTTACACCAGCGTAACTTTCGGCCCTATCCCGCGGCGTGCTAGCCTGCTGCTTAGTGTTGCCGTTTCAGCGGTTTGCGAACGGCGCAGAGCACGTCGCTCCGATGCCCAAACTTCCGATTTTTCGTCTGCGCAGTTCCGAACCACCAAGCCGGCCTGATCTTGTCTACCATGCGCCGGTGGTTGCGCTCAGCGACTTGCAACTCGGCGTTGACAATCTCCGCTACGACGTCCTCCTCAGCCCACGCATCACCGACGACTTAAGCGCTCATCTCTCGCGTTACATTTGCCGTTTCGGGAGGTGGAGTCACTTTTCGAGATGGAAGTGCCCTCCGCGACGCGGAGCAAGTTCATCAGCGCTGGCGAGGGCAGTCTGAAGCCTCGGAAGGCGGGCCCGGCCGATCTGAAGACGCTTCTCGTTTCGATTCACCTCGCGATCCTCAATCGGGCAAAGGCCGAAAGCAATCCGTCGATCGACATTCTCGGCCGCCTGGCTGTGCTCAAGTTCGTTCGCACCGAACTCCAGGCACAGTTCCTGAAAGTTCTTGAACAATGCCGAATGAAATCGAAAGCGCTCGAAGGCGTCCGGCAAATCAAGATGATGCAAACCCAGGAACTGGTTTCCTCGTTCCAGGTGCGCAAGAAAATTATTCTGCGGCGCGCCGGGCAGGAAGTGTTCCGGTTGCTGCGAGAGATTGAAAAGGAAACGCTTTCGCGGACACGCCGTTCTTTACTTGGCGAATTGCCCGCCGACAGCTACCGCCTTTTCCTCAATCCGCTGATTCTCACCGACGATGGTCGCGACGACTATCTCTGTGCCGAGCACTATTACATGTTCGGCAATTTCGACAAGGACCCCGACCGGTTTCCCAGTCTGCGGCAGTTTGCTTTGAATTTCCTCCGCGAGCTTGGTTACGGGGAGGGGATCGAAGACCAGCACCTTGAGCAAGCGTTGAATGTCCCCGAGAATGCCGCCACGCTGGTGGGGACGGGCAATGGCGAAGATCTGACGCCAGAGGATCGCCACCGCCACGACCGCCTCGATATCTGGACGCGCATGCTGCAGCGGGAAGGCGTTCTGTCGTACGTCGTCGCATCCTACGAGGCGGTTCCGCTGCTTGCCGAGTATGCTCCGCGGGTAAATCCCCAGCAAATCAAGAACGCGCTGATCTCGCGTGACGAAGCTGGCCGCGTCGAAAAAATCATTGCCGAAAGCAAGCTGCACTCAGATCGCCTTTTTGCCGCCATCGGCCGGGTCGCTTCTTGCCGTGGATCCGAGCGTAACCGCTTTGCCGCCCGCCTGCTGCATGATCTTTTCTGCTATCACCGCGATCTCCGCGGACTGGAAGCGCTCAGCGCCGGGTTCGACAGTATCAACCTGGTGAGTGACCAGAAGGTCCGCGAGCTTTCCACGCTCAACGGCATGTTGTACGAATTCCTGCCACCGGAAGACCAGAAGCCGGCCGAGGATCGCGTGGTGCATCACGTAATCCTGAAGGCGGATGTACGCGATTCGTCGCGCCTCACGCGCTCATTGATGGAAAAAGGCATGAACGCGGCGTCGTACTTCAGCCTCAATTTCTACGACCCCGTGAATAAGCTGCTCGCGAAATATGGCGCGACGAAGGTTTTCCTCGAAGGCGATGCCATCATCGTGGCATTGCTGGAGCGCGAGGGCGAGGCGATGGTGAGCGTCGGCCGCGCCTGCGTTCTAGCGTGGGAAATTGTCAGCCTGTTGAGCGAGTACAACGGACTTCTGGAACGTGCCGGCTTGCCTCCTATGGAAGTTGGACTCGGCGTCACCTATCAGGATTCACCTCCGCTCTATCTGATGGATGGCGATCATCGCATCATGATCTCCGATGCCATCAATGTCAGCGACCGTCTTTCATCCTGCAATAAGCGCGTGCGCAAGAAAGTCGGACCCCAGGCTGGAATTTTTCAGGTGTACTCCGTTCTGATTGGCGGAGCAGGGGACGAAAGTGCGAATGCCGAAATCGCCGGCGAAGAGATGCGTCTCAATTACAACGTGGGCGGGATCTGTTTGAGCGAAGAGGCATTTCTGAAGCTGCAGGAGGAGATCTCGCTTTCCTCTTGGAACGTGAATCCCCATGATCCGGCTTTCGCCGGTCCGTGGATGGATGAGCAAAGGGAATTCTTCATCGGGACCGTCCCGATTGCCAACGGAATATTCCGCAAGATCGTCATCCGCAAGAACCGCATCGCGCAAGTCGATGTGAAGGATCTATCGATTCTCCGTTGGACCGACCGCTACTACTACGAAGTGTGTGCCAACCCGGCGGTCTATGCCGCGCTGCCTGGAGAAAAGGCAGCAACCACAGCGCGCTAGCGGTCGACTTCCCTTTATACGTTAAGTTAGAAAGATCGCCGCACCCTAAACGGAATCTTTACCACTGCTTCGAGTGCCACTGGTTTTCCGGCTCTTTCTCCCGGAACGAATTTCCAGCGCGCCAGCGCCTGGGTCGCATAGGTATCGAGGCGGTCATCGGGGCTGTTGAGAACTTTGATGTCGCCCACGCGGCCATCCGAATGAATGACTGCGTAGAGCGTGACCATCCCGTGAACGTTGGCGCGAATCAGTTCCAGCGGATATCCCGGATCAGAAGTCTCGGTGGCGACTGGCGCGAGCAGGTCTCCTTCTTTTCGGCCCGCGTTCAATTCAGCGAATCGTATATCCCAGCTGCCGGTCGAGGAATTCAGGTTGGGCATGTTCAGGGTCATCGCATAAAAGCGCTTGCCGCCGAAAACCTGCCGATCCACCTCTGTAACTTTGTCGTCGGCAACTGGAGATGCAACGCGCTGGCCCGGCCGCCCGCCTGCCGGAGACTTGACGCTGGCCATTTCTCGCGGATCACCATCGGTGCCATCTGAATTTCCGTTCGAGCCGTGACCGTTGCGTTCGATGGGCGATGTAGAACCTGAGTTCGCCGCATCGACACGCAGGCCAGATGGAAGAGAACCGTTGCGTCCGTTCGATCCGCTGTTGGCATTGCCGTGGCGGCCTGCTCCCTGAGAATCCGATTTCGATCCATTTAGTTCCGGGGTGCCAGTGGCGCCCGGCTTGCCTTGCGGGTTGGCGGAGAATGCTCCGCGACGATTGCCTCCTGGCACAGGTACCGGTCCGGTCGGTGCGACGGGATGGATTCCCAACGCGACGAGTCTTCCATTTGCGCCACTACCACCCGCTGAAGCCATGCTTGGAGGAGGACCAACCGGTTGCATGCCGCCGCCGGGAAGCGTTCCCGATCCCCGCGGCGCCAGCGAACGTTGCTCTGAAAGCGCCAATTGAGGTGCAGGTGCTACCACGGTGCTTGGTCCAATATTCAGATCGCCCGTGTGCCGCTTGGCTTGCGTTAACTCAGGTGGCGGTTCCACGACCGCTGTTTCTGGCCCGGCCAACCCACGCGTATGACGGTTTGTCACTTCCGGAGGCGGGGCGATGACATCCGTCTTCAATCCGGCTTGGACCATGCGGTTCGCCGCAACTTGCACTTCGGGCGCAGGCGCGACAACTTGTGTTTCCGGTGCAACGATGCGATGTGACGATTGTGTCGCGTCCAGCGGCACTGCCGGAACAATAGCTCCGGTCGCCACGATATTGGGCATCGCCACATCATGGTTGAGCTTGAGGTCGGGCGGCACAACGATGGTCTGTGAGCGGTTGTCAGCCTCGCGAGGAACGGAAAGAATCGGCTGCTTGGCGTAGGCCGGATCGCCCTTCTGCATCTTCGGAGCTTCCGCCGCGCCGGTATCCATTGGAGGCAGATACTCTTCCGGCGAATACGTGACCAGCGAGGATTTATCAAACGTGGCGCGATCAAGAATCTTCTGTTGGCGAAGCCAGGAAATCGAAACCGTCCATATCAGAGCAAGAGCGGCCGTGTGCAGCAGCGCGGACTGCACGAGTCTGCCCCAAGGCAGCGGTTGCTGGACGAAAACATCCCGCCACAGGTCCATCTCTATGGTTGGTGGCGTTTCCGAGGTATGAAGAACGGCGCGCACTCCGTCGCGGAACTCCGGACTCGCCGGGTCGTGCTCCACCAGAAGTTTGAGCAAGTCTTTCCCAGGGGATTCCATCAAGGCTCTCGTTTACCCTCTAATTCACTCCACGACGGTGCCCCCGGAAGGCGGGATCCGCAGCGTATCTAGGGCTGGCCACGGATGGCGACGCGTTCCGGAGATTATAACTGACCCGAAGGCGGTTTCCCTGCTCAGCCAGCATTTCAGCACTACCGGTGCAAGGGCCGCTATACTGGCTCTTTCGAGGTGTCCGATGCCGATTCCGCCAAGCCGCAGCCGCCTTGTGCAACTCCTGTCTTTTGTTCTCTTTGCTGTTCTCTTGGCTTTGATGCTGGCGGGCGCTCAGACGACAGCGGACAGTAAGAAAAATGGTCCACCTGCCCCGGCGGCGACGCCCGGCCAAGACTATTCAGGCATGTACAGTTTCTTTCGCGACGGCGAATTCATCCAAGTCACAGTCGAAGATCAGGGACGAGTCACTGGCTTCGTGTCGCGCTACGGCGATTTGGAGAGCGATCGTGGCGATTTCCTCGACCATTTTTTCAAGTCAGGCAAGCTCGACGGCAATCAACTCACCTTCACGACCGAAGTTGTGCATGGGATATCGTTTGAATTCAAAGGCACAATTGATCGTGGAGCGGGCAAGAATCCGGGCGACGAGGCGTATTACGTACTGAAAGGGACTCTGCTGGAGAACACAACCGACGAAGCTAAGAAGGTCTCGTCCCGATCCCGAGAGGTCGCGTTCAAGAGTTTTCCACAGGACATGTCTCCCGCCCCGTTGCAGAAGAAGTAGGATTGATTGCAGAAGTGGCAATCGGGTCGTTTCCTCGCAGTATCGATAATTCAGAACCATCTTTCAATTCCAAGGAGCGTTTATGAAAAACCTAGTGCTCGTGGCAATCGTCATGTTGGCGTGTCTGCTTCCGATGGCGGGGCAGGAGAAGGAAACGGATCGCATCGGCGAATCTGCGATCGTGATCAAGGAGATTCTCGGCATGCCCGACGGGATTCCGAAGGATCTGCTCAACAAGGCGGATTGCATCCTGATCTATCCGTCAGTGAAAAAAGCCGCATTCGTAGTTGGCGGCAGCTACGGCAGGGGCCTGATTACTTGCCGCAAAGGAAAGGATTTTTCCGGAAGCTGGGGTGCTCCGGCAATGTTTGCGCTGGAGGGCGGCAGCTTCGGATTCCAGATCGGCGCCCAGCAACCGACTTTGTGCTGCTGGTCATGAATGAGTCGGGCGCCAACTCCGTGATGTCGAGCAAAGTGAAGCTGGGTGCGGATGCCTCGGTCGCTGCCGGGCCCGTGGGACGCGCGGCGTCCGCCGAAACCGACATCGTGCTCAAGGCCGAGATTCTCTCGTACTCCCGATCCAAGGGATTGTTTGCGGGCGTTTCGCTCGAAGGCTCGACCATGCGATCGGACGACGGAGCAAACAAAGCCGTCTACGGCAAAGAATTGAGCGCCAAGGAGATCGCGCGTGAGGGAAAGGTCGCACCACCGGCATCAGCGGCCCGGTTGCTCGCGATCCTAAGAAAGGCCTCGCCGAAGCACGTCGCCAAGTAATTCGGATCGAAAATAGTTCGACCGAAGCCCCGGGTGTGAGGGAATGTCCTTACGCCTGTGCCCCAGGTTCGCGCCCCTCCTTTGGGCGCTAACCTGGGCCGCCGCTGAGCCAAATTGACCCACCACAGGTTCCGAGGGTACTTGACATCCAAAGCCAACCGCCGCAGAATACGCGAATTCGGGGCAAAAGGAGATTTGGCCTCGAGTATTGAATAGTCGAAGTTTATGACGCCTAGCCAGCCGTCGCCAGCCCCCCAGAAGAAAGTCACTCCCGAGCAGTGCAAGCATCCGCAGGTACAGATCGTCTCGCGCGACGAAGAGTCCGAGTACGTCGAGTGCAAGGAATGCGGGGAAGTGTTCGAATCCAGCGAGCTCAAGGATATGGCGATCGAGGAAAAGAAGGATCTGGACGAAGAATGAGCCGTTGCTCTAGCGCAGCCTGATCACCAGGTTCTCGGCAGCATCCACCCAAAATTTCTTTCCCGGCGGAATCACCGTGGTTGCACTGTATTCGGCAATGATGGCTGGACCCCGCATCTTCTGCCCCTGCACAAGGCTGTCGCGGTCGAAGACCGGAGTCGCCACACTCTTGCCGTCAAAAAAGACATGACCCTTCTCGACCGGTTTGGCGCGGGCGCCCTCGCCCGCCAAACGCCTGCGCTCTGCCGTCGTCTGCTCTTGCGAAGTTTGTATCCGCGGGAGGCGAGTCTTTAGCCTGGCACGCAAGCGCACGGTTACCAGTTCCAGTTCCCGTGATTTATGGCAATAGCCATAGCGGTGCTGATGGACTTCGTGAAAGCGTTCGGCCACGTCCCCAGTAGCGGCGACATTGATTTCGTAACCTTGCCCGCGGTAGCGCAGATCCAGGCTATTGTCGAAGTGAACCTTACCTTGCCAACGTTCTGCCCGAAATTCCGTCTCGGCGGCTGCCCGCAGTTTGCGAAATTCCTGATCCAGCTTGGCTTGCGGCACGCGTTTCGAGAATCGCCACAGCACCGTGCGCGAATAATCTTTGACCACGTCACTCACCAGAATCCCAAACGCTGAAAGCGCGCCCGGCCGCGCCGGAATCATCACCGTCGGAATCGACATCGCCTCGGCCAGTTCGCAAGCGTGAAGCCCGCCCGCTCCGCCAAACGCGACCAGCGCGAAGTCGCGGGGATCATATCCCCGCTCGATCGACACTACGCGCAGAGCTCGTTCCATGTTGGCGTTCACAACACGCACCATGCCCGCCGAAAACTCCTCCGGACGCAGACGCGAATTTTGCTTCTTCAGCCACTGCGACGTAAGCTTCCGCGCTCTTTCCAAGTCCAGAGTGAATTCGCCGCCGAGGAAAAAATTAGGGCGTAAGCGTCCGAGCAGCAAATTCGCGTCGGTTACTGTTGGCACGGTTCCGCGGCCATAACAGATCGGACCCGGATCGGCGCCAGCCGACTCCGGCCCTACGCGCAGCGAGCCGCCCGCATCGAAGCGGGCCAGCGAACCTCCGCCCGCGCCGACCGTATGAATCTCAAGCATCGGAACGCCCACCGGAAGCCCGGCCACTTCCGATTGTCCGCTAGTCTGGGCCTCACCTTGCACGGCGGCAACGTCGGTTGAGGTTCCTCCCATGTCGAAGGAGAGAATCTTTGCAAAGCCGCTGCGAGCAGCCATCGCCGCCGCGCCCACCAGCCCACCAGCGGGACCGGACAAAACTGTACGTACCGGTTCTCGTGCTGCCGATTCGAGTGCCGTAATTCCGCCGCTGGATTGCATGACGAAAATGCGCGACGCGTGCTCCCTTTTGGTTTGACGAGATAACGCGCTCGCTTCTTCGACGCGCCTTGCGAGGCTCTCCATATAGCTCTGCATCAGAGGCTGCAGGTAGGCATTGACTACGACCGTGCTGGTCCGTTCATATTCGCGGAACTCGGGCAGAATTAGATGAGAGATCGACAGCGGCTTCCCGATCATACCTAGGGCTGCTGCAACGGCCGTTTCGTTCTTTGGATTGGCGAATGAGAACAGAAAACATATGGCAATCGCATCCGCGTTGCCGCGTTGAACCGCCTCGCGGACGCGATTCAGTTCATCCTCAGATGGCTGCGCGAGAATTCGCCCCTCAGAATCGACTCTCTCCCGAACGCCAAATCGCAATTCCCGCGGGACGAGCGGCGCAATCCGGTCAAAGAAAAAGTCATAGAGACGTGGACGCGCTTGCCGGCCGATTTCAATGACGTCCTCAAATCCAGCGGTCGTGACCAGCGCAACGCGAGCGCCTTTTCTCTGTAGTAGGGCATTGTATCCGACCGTCGTTCCATGCAGCAGCGTCAGAGGGAACTTGGTACCAGCGATCTTTCGCAGCGCGTCGGCAATCGCCGCGCCAGGATCGTCCGGTGTCGAAAAGACTTTCAGCGTTCTAAGTTTGCCGCCTTCCGCCCAGACGCAATCGGTAAAGGTGCCCCCCGTGTCGATAGCGATGCGAAGTTCGGAATTTCGAGCGCGAGCCATGAACAGGGAAGATTATCACTGCCGGTCCGTGGTGGGTGTTGCCCGAATCATAATCGCCTCCCAGCCTCGGCCTGCCGTATCCTGAAACAGTGAACGCACGCACCTGGAAAGCGTGGCTGGTGCCCGGTGGCCTGCTATTGGCGCTGTCGGCGGGGGTCGTCAACAGCTCCGTGTTCGGTCAAGCGGCGCCGTCGCTCTCCTTTTACTCCTTCGCGGTGTTCGCCGCCGGATTGGCGCTTGCCTGGCGCTTCAATTCCAGCCGCATTCTGTTTTCGCTGCTCGCCTTGCTGCTCGCGCATCGCGCCGTCGATTTTTTTGCCAACGGACAAGTTCACACCGGTCCGGGCCACAGGGCGGTTGCTCTTGCGGCCCTGCTCATCCCGCTGAACTTTATCGCGTTTGCCACGATGCGAGAGCGCCGCTTGACCGTTGCGGGAATCGCTCCCCGCTTTGGATTGCTGTTCCTCGAATCGGTCTTCTTTGCGGTGATGTGCCGCCCGGAAAATAGTCCGTCGGCCGTTCTTCGAACGGTTATCCGATTCCGCTTTGGATTTTGCTGAGCTTTGTCGTTGCCATTGCAGTGTTCGTCCACCGCTTCTTCAAAACTCGCCGGCCGATCGAGCCGGGTTTCGTCTGGTCGGTGGCCGCTGTTTTCCTGTGGCTGCAATTCGCTCCGCTCGGCAAGGCCTCGGATGCCTACGTTGCGACGGCCGCTCTGATCCTCGCCGCCTCGATGATGAAGACTTCCTACGTTCTCGCCTACCACGACGAACTCACCGGTATTCGCGGACGCCGCGCCTTCAACGAATCGCTGCTATCTCTTCGACCAGCAGTACGCCAT
>CAVRYB010000012.1:0-16198 GCA_963725295.1 uncultured Acidobacteriaceae bacterium | reverse complement strand
GAGGCCTCTGATCGTCTAGCCGACTAAGTCAGACTTGTTCCCCAACCTGTTAGGATAAAAGTCTAGAAAAGATGGCGAAACAGGTTTTTCTGGATCCCGAGCAGGCGCGCTGGCGGCGCATTCGCCGCGTTTTCGACGTGGCGGCCCTGTCCCTCACGCTGCTCGTGATCTTCTTCATCTACAGCGCTTTGCGCAGTGAACCGCTGCCCGATCTCTCCTGGCTTACGGAGAAGAGGCCTTATCACGCGCTGAAAGAGAACGAAAAAGCGAAAGCGAAAGAAAAGCGCCGTCTAGCCACGCTGGCTCGTGCCGGGCACCGCCATCAAACCCGTAAGGCGCACTCGCAATTAACCGTCAATTCCGAGCAGGGAGTGCGCGGGGCGTTCTACGTCTCGTGGGATGCCGCCAGTTACTCCTCATTACGCGAATACGCGCGCCAGATCGACCTGCTGTTCCCGACATGGCTGCAGGTACTCAGTCCAGACGGCCATCTACAAGCGTCCGACCCCGAAACCAACTCTTTGTTTGACGTGATCAACGGCAAGAATGTCCGCCCCGTTGACGACAAGGTCATGCCGTTTCTCAAGGCAGAAGACACGGACATGGAAGTCTACCCGGTCGTGCAGAACTTCGACGGCACCGATTTTGTCCCTGGTGTCAGCGAGTTCCTGATGAACCCCGATGCTCGCGCGAATTTCCGGCGCGAGATCGCCATGTTTCTCGCCACCGATCACTATCGCGGCTTAATGATCGATTTCGAATCCTTCCCCAAGAAAGCTCAACCGGGATACGTGGCGCTACTCAACGAACTATCTTCGGATCTGCACTCCAAGGGGTTGAAGCTGTACGTCAGCGTGCAAGTGCGCAACGAGGACTTTGATTACAAGGCTGTGTCCGCACCCGTGGACGGTGTCGTCATCATGAATTACGACGAGCACTTTCCCGGTGGCACGCCCGGGTCTGTCGCTTCTCAGGAGTGGTTTACGGACAACCTGGAATCGGCGATCAAAGAAATCCCCAAAGAAAAGCTCATTTGTGCCATCGGCAACTATGGCTACGACTGGGTCGAGCGGCCGAAAAAAGGGAAGCTGCCGAACGGACTGGCGGATAAAAGCGTATCGGTGCAGGAAGCGTGGATCGGTGCGCGCGATGCGGAAGAAGATATCGATTATGACGGCGACGCGCTCAATCCTCATTTCAGCTATCGCGATGACGATAATTTCCGCCACGATGTTTGGTTCCTCGACGCGGTCACGGCCTTGAATGAAATGCGCGCCGCGCAGATGCTCGGCATCCAAACGTTCGCTCTCTGGAGACTTGGCGCCGAAGATCGCTCGCTGTGGCGCGTGTGGGACATGCCGGGCGAGGCGAATGCTTCCGACCGGTTGAAGGACGTCCCTCCCGGCCAGGACGTCGACATGGAAGGATTCGGCGAGATTCTCCATATTGAGGCTCGGCCTTCCGATGGCGAGCGCGAGTTGAGCATCGATAAACAAACCGGGCTGATCGACGGAGAAGATTTCAAGACTTTACCCGAGCCCTATCGCGTAGCGCGTTACGGCGCGAGTAAGAATCAGCTAGCGCTGACCTTTGACGACGGGCCTGATCCGGAGTGGACTCCCAAGATTCTCGACGTGCTCAAGCGCGAACAGGCCCCCGGCGCATTTTTCCTGATCGGCATTCAGGCAGAAAAATTCGCCAGCCTGACCAGGCGCATTTACCGCGAAGGTCACGAAATCGGCAATCACACCTTCACCCATCCCGATATCAGTTCGATCGGCACCGGCTACATGAAGGTCGAGTTGAATTTGACCGAGCGCCTGTTTGCCAGCCGTCTTGGAATCAAGACGACGCTGTTTCGTCCCCCGTACTCGGTTGACGCCGAGCCGGATACCGAAGACGAAGTTCGCCCGCTGGAACTGACGCAGAGCCTGGGCTACGTCACCATTGGCAACAAGATCGATACCAAAGACTGGAATGATCAGCCCGCGCTCTCTCCTCAGGAAATTGCCGCTCGCGTGCTCGACCATCTACCGCCCTGCCAGCCCAACGATACGCAGTGCGGAAACATCATTTTGATGCACGACGGCGGCGGCAACCGCCAAAGGACCGTCGAAGCCCTGCCGCTTATCATCGAAGGCGCTCGCGCTCGTGGGTTCCAATTCGTTCCCGTTCACCAACTGATGGGTAAAACCATCGCCGATGTCATGCCCTCACTTCCTCCCAATGAATTCTGGTCGGCACGGCTGAACTGGATCGGATTCTGGCTGGCCGGTGCGATTATGACGGTCATCACGGTTACCTTTTTCCTGGGCGACATTTTGATGACTGGGCGGCTCGTCTCGGTCGGCGTGCTCGCTATTTATGACCGTTTCCGTTCTCATGTCTACGGAACGCCCGAACAGATTAAGGCCTTCCGGCCGCTCGTTGCCGTCCTGATCCCTGCGTATAACGAAGAGAAAGTCATCGAGCGAACGATCCAGGGCGCGCTCGACCTCGACTATCCGAATCTGCGAGTGGTCGTCATCGACGACGGTTCGAAAGACCGGACGCTGGAAATTGCCCGCCGAACTTTCGCCGCGGAAGAAGCCTCGGGCCGCGTCCTCATTCTTACCAAGCCGAACGGCGGTAAGGCCGAAGCCCTGAACTATGGCCTCGAGCACATTGCCGATGCCGAGTTCTTCGTGGGCATCGACGCCGACACCATCATTGCCCCTGACGCCGTCATGCGCATGGTGCCGCACTTCCTCAATCCGAAGGTTGGCGCCGTCGCCGGCAACGCGAAAGTCGGCAACCGCGTTAACCTCTGGACCCGCTGGCAGGCCCTCGAATACATCACCAGCCAGAATTTCGAGCGGCGCGCGCTCAACACATTGGGAGCGGTCAGCGTCGTCCCCGGCGCGATCGGAGCCTGGCGCACTTCCGCAGTCCGCGAAGTTGGTGGCTACCACATCGACACCGTCGCTGAAGATGCCGACCTCACCATGGCTCTGCTGCGCGACGGCTACCGCGTGGAGTATGAAGACCAGGCACTCGCCTTCACCGAGGCTCCCACGAATGCCAATGCCCTCATGCGGCAGCGCTTCCGCTGGTCATTCGGCATTTTGCAGGCTGTCTTTAAGCATCGCGACGTGGTCGCACGAGAGGGAGCCCTCGGATGGGTCGCGCTGCCCAACATTCTCATCTTCCAGATCCTGCTGCCGCTGGTCTCGCCCTTCATCGATCTGATGTTCATCGCCGGCACCATCTGGTATTTCGTACAGAAATACTTCCATCCGGAATCGAACGACCCAGCGAGTTTCCAGCGGCTGCTGATTTTCTTCGTCGCGTTTCTGGTCATCGACTTTATTGCCTCGACCATCGCTTTTCTACTGGAACGTCGCCATCCCGAAGCCCGCGAAGACGCCTGGCTGCTCAGTCAAGTCTGGCTGCAGCGTTTCGCTTATCGTCAGCTGTTCTCTCTCGTTCTATTCAAGACGCTAAAGCGCGCCATCCAGGGCCGTCCGTTTGCCTGGGACAAACTCGAGCGTACCGCCAACGTAAAGTATGTCCCAGCTGAGCGGCGCGACTCGGTCAACGTCCCCTGAAGTGCAGTTAGACCTGACACCTGGGACCTGACACCTACCCCGTGATCTTAGTCACTGACATCCGCTCGTGAAGGGTATGTCGTAAGGAAGAGAGCCAAACATGCCCCGAACGATCATCGAACCCTTCCGCATCAAGAGCGTCGAGCCGATTCGCTGGACCACGCGTCCCCAGCGCGAGCGACTGCTGCGCGCCGCAAACTACAACCTTTTTCTGCTGCCCGCTGACGACGTCCTTATCGACCTCCTCACCGATTCCGGCACTGGAGCGATGTCCACTCATCAGTGGGCGGCGATGATGGAGGGCGATGAGAGTTACGCCGGCAGCCGCAGCTTCGATCAGTTCCGCGATTCGGTGCAGGATATCTTCGGCTACAAGCACGTCATTCCCACTCATCAGGGACGAGCCGCCGAACGCATTCTCTTCTCCGTGATGTGTAAAAAAGGCGACGTAGTGCCGAACAACACTCACTTCGATACCACACGCGCAAACGTTGAATTTGTCGAAGCCGAAGCCCTGGACCTGGTCATCCCCGAAGGCCGCGAGCCCAGCCTCAAGCATCCTTTCAAGGGCAACATGGATGTCGCCGCACTCGAAGCCCTCATCGATCAAAAAGGTCGCGCGCGCGTCCCGCTCGTCATGCTCACCGTGACCAACAATTCCGGCGGCGGACAGCCCGTCTCCATGGAGAACGTCAAGGCCGTCAGCGCCGTCTGCCGCAAGCATCGCATCCCCCTTTATTTCGACGCCTGCCGCTTCGCCGAGAACTCCTACTTCATCAAGCTCCGCGAGCGCGGCTACGAACACAAGACGCCCAAAGAAATCGCGCAGGAGATGTTTGGCTACGGCGATGGCTGCACCATGTCAGCCAAGAAAGATGGCATGGCCAACATCGGCGGGTTCCTCTGCACCAACGACGACCTGCTCGCGCAGCAGGAGAAGAATCTGCTCATCCTCACCGAAGGTTATCCCACTTATGGCGGCTTGGCCGGACGCGATCTCGAAGCCATCGCTGTCGGTGTGCAGGAAGCCTTGCACGAAGACTATCTGCAATATCGCATCGCCTCGACCGCATATCTCGGCAACCATATCGCCCATCACGGAGTGCCCATTGTGCAACCGCCGGGCGGTCACGCCGTCTACATTGATGCGCGCGCCTTCCTGCCCCACATCGCACCCGACCACTTTCCCGCCATCGCTCTCGCCAACGAGCTCTACCTCGAGGGTGGTATTCGTTCCGTAGAGATTGGCACGCTGATGTTCGGTGCGTCAGCGAAGATGGATCTGGTTCGCCTGGCTATTCCACGCCGCGTCTACACCCAGAGCCACATCGACTATGTAGTCGAGATCATCCTGGAAGTTTGGAAGAAGCGCGAGCAGATCCATGGGATGAAGCTCAGCTACGAAGCTCCGTTCCTCCGCCACTTCACCGCGAAACTGGAACCAGAACCAGCCGAAGTGGCTGCCGCCGTGCGCCGTTAAATGTGTAGAGCGGACCCTGTCCGCTGCCGTTGCTCTTGCCGTCTGCCCCAGGTCTCGCGACTCTCGAGACCTGGGATGCCACGGCCGTATTTTGCTTTGAAGCTAATGGCACGGTGCCCCAGGTTCGCGTCCGTTCTTTGAGCGCTAACCTGGGTACTGCCGCTAGTGACCCTCGACCATCGCCGTTTCCACTGGAGACGTTGTTTTCTTCGCCAGTTCCATCTCTAGTTTTCCCTGCAGCACTTCCCAGCCCGTCTCCTGTCCTGGAGTCGAAATCGTTGCCAGGAAGTATTCGCCGCCGTAACGGTGGAAGATAAAGTGGGCTTTCCCCGCCGCTACATTGCCTTCCTTCGGGACGGCCAGAAAGGTCGCCGTCGTACGCAAGTCATTGCTCCGGATGCGCAGCATACCGTTCGACGCCCGCTGAATGGTGTAATCCCCTGCATGCAGGCGACTGTTTTCCACAACAAAATCGAAAGGAACCGTTACCTTCATGGGACCGGAGTACTGCGCCCAAGCCGGAGCCGCTGCACCCAGCGCCAGCATCATCGCTACCACCACCAACATCGCTGCTTTGTTTCTCATAACTCCTCCTTGTTTTCTGTTTGAAACTCTGTTTTGTCTGGAACCCTTTCGCGACGCCCGTTGGCTCTTGTCGCGTTCTCAAGTGGATTGAACGACGGGTCAGACAAAAGGGAAATATTCTGGAGGTGAAGCCTGGCCAATTTGCGGGTGACCGCGCAATCTGCTGAAAGAGCGTGGCTTAGACTGTCAGGTGATTTGTGCAGCAAGCGTTCTCGGAGCAACCAACGCGAGTCTGGCGCGTCAAATCACCTCAGTGAACCCGTTTCGGAACTTCGCTGGCGGACGATTCGTAACATTTTCTGCGGATCAGCTTGTCGGGGACCGGTTGTCACAAAACGGAGGATGGTAAACTTTGCCTTCAGAGAGATTCCAATCTGCCGGACCCGACCGTGCCCATTGACGACATGAAACCGCCTGCTTATCCGTTGCGCTTTTCGAGCTTCGAACTCGACTTGCGCTCCAGAGAGCTCCGCAAGCACGGTCTTAAGATCAAGCTGCAGGACCAGCCCCTCGAGATTCTGGCTCTGCTTCTCGAAAAGCCAGGTGAAGTTGTGACCCGGGAAGAGCTGCGTGATCGCCTTTGGCCCGCCGACACATTTGTCGACTTTGATCACAGCCTCAACAGCGCGGTCAAGAAGCTGCGTCAGGCTTTGAACGATGATCCTGACGTTCCTCGCTTCATCGAGACTCTGCCCCGCCGCGGCTATCGTTTTATTGCACCACTCCGCAACGGCGCACCGGATGCTACACCGGTTTCGAAACCTCCCTTGGATGGAATCGGTACTCAGAGTTCAGCCCAAGCTTTATCAGAGAAATCCGCACCGCCAGCACAACCCGTGGCCCATACCCCCCACCACTGGAAGCTCTGGGGCGCAGGAGCACTTGGCTTTGCCCTCGCGCTCGCGCTGGTCGCCTGGTTCGGATTCACGCGCGCCGCAGCGCCCCGCGATTCCGCCGTCGTCCGGCTCGTGCCTATCACCTCATTCTCAAACGAGTTTTCGAAAGGATCGTTTTCGCCCGATGGCAACCAGATCGCCTTTACCTGGGATGGCGACGACCCGAGTCAGAGCAGCATCGATATCTATATCAAGCAGATCGGCGTGGATAAGCCGCTGCAGGTCACAGACAAGTTTGGCTTCAACTTCTTTCCCGTTTTTTCGCCGGACGGCCGCTACATTGCCTTTCTACATCGGACCCGCGGCGAAGCGCCCGGCATCTTTGTGATACCGGCCCTTGGTGGCCCCCCTCGCAAACTGCACGACTTCAGCAAAGGTCAGAATTGCACGCCCTCACTCAACTGGTCGCCCGACGGTAAGTTCCTGCTCTTCTCCGATCAAGCGGGGACTCAGCCTTGCAGTGTGATGCGCCTCAATATTGATGACCTCAGCGTGCGCGCGCTTTCCACACCTCCCGTCCCCTCCACAGGCGATTGGGACGCGCAGCATTCTCCCGACGGTCAGAGTATTGCCTTTATCCGCAATACCAAAGACGTCGAAGACATCTACGTCATGCCCGCATCCGGTGGGACGCCTCGTCGCGTCACGTTTGACGACCGCCTCATGTCAGGACTCGCCTGGACTCCGGACAGCAAGGAACTTGTCTTCTCCTCCAACCGCGGTGGCGCCAGTTGGGGCTTATGGCGCGTCGCCGTCGGAGGTGGTAATCCGGAGCGCCTGTCCATCGGATCCGAATACGCCTACATGCCCGCCATCAGTCTCAAGGGCAATCGCCTCATCTATGCGAGCGGCCTCTGGAATGAGAACATCTGGCGCTTTCCTGTCGGCCCCGGCCATCGCCTGGGCAAACCGGAGCGCCTCATCTACTCGACATGCCAGGAAGAAGGCCCGCAATACTCGCCCGATGGAAAGCGTGTCGCCTTTCAGTCCACGCGCTCCGGGAGCTTCGAAATCTGGCGTGCGGATGCCGACGGAACCAATCTCGCGCAGCTGACCTCGTTCGGTGGCCCGCTCACCGGCACGCCACGCTGGTCTCCCGACGGACGGCAGATTGTCTTCGACACTCGTCCCGGCCCGCATCCGAACATTCATATCGTCAGCGTGGACGGTGGCCCCGCTCGCCGTTTTCGCAACGACACCTCGGACGACGGCGTCGCCAGTTGGTCGCACGATGGGCACTGGCTCTATTTCGCCTCCAACCGCGGTGGTTCGTGGCAGGTCTGGAAAAGAACCTTGGATGGTGGGGAACCGGTGCAGGTGACAAGTAACGGAGGCTTCGCGGCGCTGGAATCCCCCGATGGCAAGTCCATCTACTACACCAAGTTCAACGACCGCGGCATCTGGAAGGCCCCGGTGAACGGTGGCCCAGAAACAAAAGTCGTCGATGAGCCACCGCGAAATTACTGGGGATACTTCGCGGTGAACCACGATGGCTTGTACTTCATCGGTGATACTGGGACGCCTCCGAAACACCGCTACGGATTCAAGTTCTATGACTTTGCCACGCAGAAAATTACGAACATGGGAGATATGGAGAAAGGTCCCTACGAAGGAGCTCCCGGCTTGTCCGTTTCACCTGACGGAAAGTATCTCCTCTATGTGCAACTCGACGAAGCCCGCAACAGCCTGATGATGGCCGAAAACTTCCGCTAAAGTACTGCTTGCACCCATGCACGGAGCGCGAGACAATTTCCATCGCGTTGCGCCCTGATAAGTATAATCTTCGCGACTGGGGGATCAAGCCGTGTGCTTTTCAGCCACCGCGAATTTTGTAGGTAGTGGAGTTTTGGGCGCTGTCGGTGTCGTCACACTGACCAGGGTGAAGCACCGGCGTGAGCTGCTTTTCGCATCCCTGCCGGTGCTGTTCGCCATTCATCAATTTATTGAGGGATTCGTCTGGTTGGGGCTGGATGGGATTCTTTCCCCGGTGGTGGCGCACGACATGGGTGCAGCATTCATGCTCTATGCGCAGGGACTCTTGCCTTTCCTGCTGCCACTTAGTGTGTGGCTCTTCGAGCCAAACGGCATCGGCCGCCGGCGGATGGTGCCCTTTCTCGCCCTCGGCGGAGCCACCACGCTCTATATTTTGTGGGCGCTGACCGCGTTCCCATTGCAGCTCTTCGTGAAAGGGAACAGCATCGTGTACATCAACCAGGCGACAAACAATATGACAGTTGCGGTGCTCTACGTGATTGCGACTTGCGGCTCGCTGTTTTTTTCGAAGATCCGGGTAATGGTGCTCTTCGGTGCGGCAAATCTAGTGATCCTTCTGGCGGTGATGGAGTTCAAGCGATACGCATTCACGTCGCTTTGGTGCGCATACGCGGCGGTCGCCAGCGTGATCATTCTTGCGTATTTCTGGAAAAGCCACTCCCTCCGTCCCTTCCTCTATGCGTAGCGAAGCCGGCCGGTTGCCCCATCATTTCCGTTTCTAATGGCTCCCGCCCGCACGGGCTGCCATGCTCTGAGTGCGAGTTGAAGCTTCGCTGTCGTTAATTTTGAACTGCTCAACCAAGCGGCGCAGTTCGTTGGAGGTCTCGACCAGTTGCTCGGTTGCCTTCTGCGTGGCAGTGGCGCCTTGCGTGGTACTCTGCGCCGCTTCGGCCACGCCATGAATGTTGCCGGTAATTTCGTTACTGCCCTGCGCCGCTTCGCTCACGTTGCGCGACATTTCGTTGGTGGTCGCGTTCTGCTCTTCGACGGCTGTGGCAATCGTGCCCGAGATGTCGTTGATCTGGTGAATGACGCCGGAGATTGATGCGATCGCTTCCACCGCCGCCTTTGTGTCGCTCTGGATCGCTTCGATCTTATGGCCGATGTCCTCCGTGGCTTTGGCCGTTTCCTTCGCGAGCTCTTTCACTTCGTTGGCGACCACGGCAAACCCCTTGCCCGCTTCTCCAGCGCGCGCTGCTTCGATCGTCGCATTCAGGGCGAGCAGGTTGGTCTGCTGTGCGATGGAAGTGATTACCTTGAGCACCTGCCCGATTTCGGTCGAAGAATCGCCCAGCTTGGAGACGGTAACGGTGGTATTTTCCGCTACCTTAACGGCTCCGGTCGCAACCCTTGCGGCTTCGGTCGCGTTCTTCGCAATCTCCCGGATGCTGGCGCCCATTTCTTCGGCTCCGCTGGCAACGGTTTGCAGGTTCTGGCTGACTGCCTGGGCCGCCTTTGAAACCACATCTGCCTGGGCGTGCGTTTCCTCTGAGTTCGCGGTGATCTGCTGGCTTGTGGTATTCAGTTCCTCGCTGGCACTCGCCACTCGAACGGCATTCTCCGTGATGGAGAGGATCATGCCTTTCAAATTGCCGCTCATTCTGTTGATCGCCCCGGTGAGGTCGCCCAGTTCGTCCCGGCTGGGAATTGGCAGATCGCTGTGGGTCAAGTCCCCGGCGGCGATAGCCTCGGCCCGGTGCAGAACCGCCTGACTCGCGCGAGAGATCGCGCGACTGAGGAAAGCTGCCACAAAGATTCCGACGGCGAACGCCACGACCGTGGTCAGGATCAGGGTTAAGTTCATGGACCGCGTTTGCATGTTCATTTCCTCCGTGCTGGCCTTATTCAGCACGGAGATTGAGTTCGCCATATCACCGAGAGGCTGCTTGATTGCTTCGGTGTGCGCTGTCGCTTTGCCGACAAAATCTTCGCCCGCACGGATGACAGCGTCGCGATCCCCGCTGGCCGATTCCTGCATGATGGCTTCCTGGACCGGACGAAGGGCAGCGAGCTGCAGCTTCGTGTCGACGAGGCGGTCGCGATTCTCCTGCAGACTCCATTTTGAGGCTAAAACGTCGAGTCTCCCGACCGCTCTTCCGATCTCGTCCCAAGATGCGTCGAACGCCTTCTTCCCGGCCTCGCGGTTGGCCTGGTTATTTCCCGCCAGTATGACCTGGCGTCCCTTGCTCTGCGTCTGATTCAGTTCTCGCTGCAGATCCTTGCAGGCTTCCACCGTCGGCACACGGACCTCCGTGACAATAGTCTGTGTCTCTCGTAGCGCGCTGGCCTTCGAATAGATGAATATGGCGCTCGAGACCATCAGGGTGAGGATCGTTCCAAATCCCAGGCCTAGTTTCTTTCCCAGTGTAAGTTTCACGGTGTTCTCCCGAAGTCGATTGAAAAGGCTGTGGCGCAAGCGAATTTCCTCGCCAGCTTCTATCATCGGCATTTGCGCGCTTCAGAATAGACACTCACTTTTGGCGTTCAGCCAAGCTCACAGTGATGGCTTACTAGTAGTATTGGAGAACCGCTTGGCGGTCTCTTGGCGTCAATGGCTTGTGGCTGGTTGCCTCGCTAAGCCTCTGATAAATCAAGGGGTATGTTGAGTTCGGTCCAGAGAGTGGTGCGGTAATCGGTCAGCTCGCAGACCGGGGGATTGGCTTATGATGGAGGGCGATGGAGCAGCAGCAGAGACCGCTCGCGGTCCGACCATTTGGCCGTCTCAGGCTGGTCGGTGCGGGTCTTCTGATGTGCATCGTGGACGCCGCTAGGACGGTTATTCACGGAACACATCACACGACAGACGCTCCTATTAATGAGCATCTTGTTTCTTGAGAGACTGCATGGCTGAAGAGACACCGACACCCGCTAGGCTTGAGGCATTTTCCGATGGTGTGATTGCGGTCATCATCACCGTGATGGTTCTCGATCTGAAGGTGCCGCGCGCGGACGGCCTGGCTGCGTTGCGCACATTGGCTCCGGCGGTGGCGGTCTACCTGATGTCCTTTGCCTTCTGTGGGATCTACTGGCTCAATCACCAACACCTTGTGCATCGGACAGAGCGCGCCGGACACACGATGCAATGCGCCAATCTGGCGTTTCTGTTCTGTCTGTCGCTGCTTCCGTTCAGCACCGCCTATGTGGTCGACAAAGAGATGTCCGGGCCGGCTGTATCTCTTTATGCGGCCACTCTGTTGATCGTGGCCCTCGCATTTCTGTTGCTTCGGATCACCGTATATAGCCACCTTCGCCACCTCAATGCCTTCTCCGAAGAGGACCGGAAGGGTTTTCGCTACCACATGATCAGTCTTTCGCTGTATGCAATCGGGGTGGTCGCAGGCGTCTTCTTCCCGAAGAGCGTGTTGTGGTCCATTGCAATCCTGACTGTCCTCTGGGTCGTGCCAAATCTATCGTTGCGGACAATCAAGACGCAGCGCGTCTGACACAGGAGGCATGTGCATACGCTGAAAATCATTGGACTTGGCTTTCTTCTTCTGGGGCTATGCTTGCTCGTCGGACGAGCCATTAGCCGGGCTCGGGGTATTCCCGTGGCAGCACTCATCTTCCTCCCGCTTTGGTTACTTGGTTCTGCGTTCAATCTCTATATCGGCGTACGCCACGCAGGCTACTCCGTCAGAGAAGAGATGCCGGTGTTCGCTGTTGTCTTTCTGATACCGGCCGTTGTCGCGGGACTGCTGTGGTGGAAGCAGTGATCCACTGAACGCTTTGGCGTGGCGTCTGATTCTCAAGGAATGAGGCCAGATGGACATCTGGGCAAAGATCTTTGCTGCGGGATACGACTGCTTTCTGGCACGCGCGGAAAAGGCGGGGCTGGCCGAGTATCGCCGGCAACTGCTGAAGAGCGCGACGGGACGCGTGGTGGAAATCGGCGGCGGCACGGGCGTGAACCTGCCCTACTACGGCAACGGCGTGACCGAACTCGTCATCGCCGAGCCGGCGGAAGCGATGGCGCGGCGCCTGGAGCGGAAGACGCGCGGGTTCCGTATTCCGACGCGTATCGTTCGCGCTCCCGCCGAGCAGCTTCCGCTGGAGTCGGCAAGCTTCGACTACGTGGTGTCAACGCTGGTCCTGTGCACGGTTGAGGATCCGCTTGCAGCCCTGGCGGAAGTGCGCCGAGTGCTGAAAGCGGAGGGCCGATTGCTATTCATCGAACACGTGCGTTCCGACGATCCGAAGCTCGCCGCCTGGCAAGACCGCCTGCGCCGACCGTGGGGATGGTTCGGGTGCGGCTGCCAATGCAATCGCCAGACTGCTGAGAGCATTCCCGCCGCGGGGTTTTTGCTTGCGGAGTTGCGAAGGGATCGGATCTCGAAAGTGCCTCCGCTCGTGTGCCCTGTGATTGTGGGATCAGCGGCGCGGGGTGGCTGAGGAGCCCGCGTTAAAGCCTCAGGGCGATTTCACTTATGAAGAACCGGTGGACCGGCGAGGTTTTCAGCAAACTGTGACGCCGGTGTAAAATCATGGTTCACGATTATCCGCGCTAACATCTAATATTCGTCCTCGAAAGGAAATCTCCTATGGCAACCATAGAAGCCCCGCCGCGTATGCAAATCCGCCTGCACGAAGGCCCGTTCAAGAATGAGACGTTCGTCGATTTCACCAAAGAAGAGAACGTGCGCAAGATGCGCTCCGCCATTGAAAAGGTTCGCGGCCAACTGGGCCGCGAATACGACCTGATCATCGGCGGCAAGCGCATCAAGACCTCCGATAAGATCCGTTCCATCAATCCCGCCAAGCCTTCGGAAGTGGTCGGCGTTCACCAGAAAGCCGGCAAAGACCACGTCGAGCCCGCCGTGCAGGCCGCCCTAACGCCTTTACGCACTGGAGCCGCACCTCGGTCGAAGAGCGCGCGTCGCTCCTGTTCCGCGTCGGCCGATGTGATGCGCGAGCGCAAACTGGAATTCATGGCGTGGCTGGTGTTTGAAGTTTCGAAGAACTGGTTCGAGGCCGATGCCGACATTTCCGAGACCATCGATTTCTGCGAGTTCTACGCGCGCGAAGCGCTGCGCTTCGCGAAAGCCGAGCCGCCTGTGCAACTGCCGGGCGAGCGCGACACGCTGAGCTACATCCCGCTCGGCGTTGGCGCGGTGATTCCGCCGTGGAACTTCGCCTGCGCCATCATGGCCGGCATGACGGTCGCTTCGATCGTCAGCGGCAACACGGTCGTCCTGAAGCCGTCGAGCGATTCGCCGACGATCGCCGCGAAGTTTGTCGAACTGCTCGAAGAATGCGGCATGCCCGAAGGCGTCGTGAACTTCTGTCCAGGAGGAGGCGCGAGCTTTGGCGACGCGCTGGTGGCGCACGCGAAGATTCGCTACATCGCTTTCACCGGCTCGCGCGAAGTTGGATTGCACATCAACCAGACCGCGCGCAACCAGCAAAAGGGCCAACTCTGGATCAAGCGCACCATCCTCGAAATGGGCGGCAAAGGATGCGATCATCGTCGATGCCGATGCCGACATCGACTATGCCGTGGAAGGCGTGGCGCAGGCCGCTTTCGGCTTCCAGGGCCAGAAGTGCTCGGCGTGCTCGCGCGCGATCGTCGATGAACGCGTCTACGACAAGTTTCTGGAGAAGCTGAAAGCCCGGGTCGAGCAGCATCACGATTGGCGATCCGACGCTGAATCCGGAGATGGCTGCCGTCATCAATGAAGGTTCGATGAACGACATTCTTCGCTACATCGAGATCGGCAAGAAAGATGGACGCCTCATCACCGGCGGCGCGCGCGACACCAAGGCTGGCGAAGGCTACTTCATTCAGCCGACGGTGATTGCCGACATTCCGGCGAAGTCGACGCTGGAGCAGGAAGAAATCTTTGGGCCGGTGCTGGCCGTGATCAAGTCGCGCAATTTCGATCACGCTCTCGAAATCGCCAACGACACGGAGTTCGGTCTGACTGGCGCCGTCTACTCGAGTTCACGCGAGAAACTGGATCGCGCTGTGCGCGAGTTCCACGTCGGCAACCTCTACCTGAACCGCAAATGCACGGGAGCGATGGTCGGCGCGCATCCGTTCGGCGGCTTCAACATGTCAGGAACCGATTCGAAGTCGGGCGGTCCGGATTATCTGTATCTGTTCACGCAAGCCAAGAGCGTCGGCGAAAAAATTGGGTAAAGACGGGCCTTGCCCCGGTTCATTCGGTGGCAGGAGACGCGGCAAGCCGTGTCTCCTGCCAGGATTTCATTTCACCGCTCCCGACAGATACATGTCTGCGACGTGATCGCAATCGTTTCGGGATCAGCGTCGGCGAGGTTCGTTAGAACCACGAAGGTCAGCTTGTCATCCAGGTAACGGGAAATGTGGGTTGTGAATCCTTGCCACTCGCCGTCGTGCTCCACCACGCGATGCGCGTTGCGTTTCCCGGTAAGCCAGCCGAAGCCGTAGTGTCCCGAGTTGGGCTTGTCCATTGCTGAGTTTGGCCACAGTCCACATCTGATCGAGGCTTGATTGTTTGAGCAGCTTTTCGGTGTAGAGCGCTGCATCCCACTTAGCCAGATCGACGATCGAAAAGTACAAACTTCCATCCGCGGTTGTGTTGAGCTTCGGCGCGACCCACTCCTGATTCTTTAACTCACCTTTGACCAGGCGATATCCTGCCGCGCGATTTGGGATGATGTCTTCTTCGCTGATGATGCGAGTTGAGGTCATGCCCAGCGGATGGAAGATGCGCGCTTGCAGGAAATCTCCATAGAATTGGCCAGTGACTTTGTGGATGACGATTCCGAGCGTCACATAGCCGAGGTTGCTGTAGCTCCAACTCGTGCCTGGCGGGAATGCAAGCGGGATCTTCTCGATGATCTTGAGCAGTTCCGCTTCGGTGTAATCCTTGCGCATGTCGAAGCTCTTCGGATAGTCGGTGAATCCTGCAGTGTGACTGAGCAGTTCACGAATTGTGACCGGCTTCCAGGTCGCAGGCGCATCGGGGAAGAACTTTGTGAGGGGATCCTCGAGGCTGATTTTGCCTTCTTCGACTAGCATCACGATCGCTGTCGCCGTGAACTGCTTGCCGACCGATCCCGACTGGAAGATGGTTTCAGGCTTCACGGGAACCTGCAGTTCGACGTTCGCCATGCCATAGCCTTGCGCGCGTATGATTTCTCCGCCGCGCGAGACGAGGAGTGCGAGTCCAGGAATATGCTGCTTCGCCATTTCGGCGAGGACGTAATCGTCAACAGGATCACTCGCGTCAGCCGCGAATCCCAAGGTGGAAAAGAGAACCACGACGGAAGCGAATACGGTGCAGGCGTGCCTGGTCTTCATGGATGCGGACTATGAATAGTCTCGGCGATGCTGACGAAGCAGATATTGCGTGCTGGTTGTGTATGGATGGCTTTTGCGGTGACATGGACTCTCGCGCAAGACGTTCATCGCGAGATTGTGGTGGGAGATGAAGGCGAACCCGCACCACGTTTCCATGCGAAATCTCTAGATGGGGAACGGTTCAACAATGAGTCCACGAAGGGAAGGTCGTTCTGCTGCAGTTCTGGACGGTATGGTGTCTTACGGCAAGAACGAGGAACCGCTGGTGAATACCCCTACTACGGAATTCGCCGATAAGGGCCTGATTGTGATTGCCGTGGATGTCGGCGAGTCGAAGAAGGTGGTGCAGCAGTATTTGAAAGAGCATCTGCTCCCGCGGTGCACCACTCCCATCGAGCCAGTGCACCATTTCAGGCCGCATCCACACCCCAAAGATCGAACCTGCAAAGGTTACGTAGGTCATGAAACAAGCGGGGGGAAATGCCGGCGGACAGGGAATCTAGGGGATGTGGAGTCAATTTACACGCGAGCTTTAATCGGTCGCGGACCTTTCGCGGCCTTCGGTTATCTGGGATTCCGGTGTCGCTGCCACTCC
>CAVRYB010000011.1:0-13581 GCA_963725295.1 uncultured Acidobacteriaceae bacterium | reverse complement strand
AATTCCGTGGGCTACAGCGCGTCCGACATCGACGGCATCGATCGTCTCTATGGCGCAATTCCTACCGCAGTGACTGTGACCAGCAATCCACCCGGCCTGCAGGTAGTCGTCGACGGAGCCACTGTGACCACGCCCCAGGTCTTTAATTGGGCGCTGAACTGACGCACACGCTCAACGTCTCGACCTCGCCGCAGACGATCAACGGTATCAACTACATTTACGGAATCTGGAACGACCAAGGCGCCCAGAGCCACACAATCACCGTCACGCCCGGCAACAACACGATCGCGCAGCCGGCTACTTCACCCGCTGTTACCGTCTACTCTGCAAATTTCATTCAACTCGTGCCCTACGTGAACACCATTTCACCCACCGGCGCGGGGACAGTTACTCCCTCGCCCTCCCCCCTCACTTATCCGCCGCTTACCGGCCAGTACTACATCGCCCGCCAGCTCGTGACGCTGACCGCAGCTCCCAACAGCGGGCAGAATTTCTACGATTTTATTAACTCGCCCTATTGGCTCCCCGGCGGCATCGGCGCCAACCCGAAAACGTTCAACGTCATGGATGACGGTACTTCCATCAACCTGACCACCTACTTCACGACGTCTCCCGTCTACACCGTCACGGCGAATCCCATCGAGTCGAACTACTGGGTTATCATCGACAATTCGTATTACAATCCGCCCGTCAATTTCGCACTGCCCTACGATTCCACCTGGACTGCGTCCAGCTCGCACACCCTCAGCACCTACACTCCGCAGTACCCATGGAGTTCCAACAGCCGCTACGCCTTCGATAACTGGAGCGACGGCGGCGCCATGACTCACACCATCACGCTGCCTTCCAGCGGAGGAGCGACCTACACCGACAACATCACGCCGCAGTACTACGTCGCGGATTGGGCCCTCGAATCCTGCGCTGGCTCCATCGGTGTTTCGCCCGGATCGCCGACTGGCGACGGTTTCTATCCCACCAGCAGCCTGATCACTTTCAGCGAAACTCCGAACTCCGGCTGGGTCTTCACCGGCTGGCTTTACGACCTGAGCGGAACGACCAGCCCGCAGAATCTCACGGTTAGCGACGAAGTCCTCGTGGCCGCTGACTACAGTACGACCTCCACCCGCCTCCAACTGACCAGCATCAGCCCGCCGAGCGTGACCGCTGGCGGAGGTGGCGTTCACGCTCACCATCAACGGACAAGGGTTCACTTCGTCAACCGCGGCGTACATTAATGGTCTCTACCGCGCCGCCACCTTTGTGAATTCGAATCAGGTTACGGTCGCCATGACGGCAACCGATATCACCACCCCCGGCGCGTTCCAGGTTGCAGTTGGCAATTTCCCGTCGGGCGCCGCTTGCGCTGCCTATGTGCCAACTACTTTCTATGTGCTGATTGCCTCCGGCGGCACGGCCACCGTGAGCCCGACCAGCCTGACGTTCGCCAAGACGGCCGTCGGCACAACCAGCGCCTCCAAGGCTGTGACCCTGAAGAACTCCGGCTCCGGCCCACTCTCCATCGGCTCTATCACGACCAGTGGAGACTTCACCCAGACCAACAACTGCTCTACGTCGCTCGCGGCGTCCAGTAGTTGCACGATCAATGTCAGCTTTGCGCCCAACTCGGTTGCATCTATCACTGGAGCCCTGACCATCACCGACAGCGCCGCGACCAGTCCGCAAGTCGTCAAGCTCACCGGCACAAGCGTCGCTCCGCTTGCGTTTAGCCCGACCAGCCTCACTCTACCCAGCGTTGCTGTCGGATCAAATTCGTCCGCCACAGTGACCGTAACCAACAACCAGAACACGGCAATCAGTTTGAGCCCCACGGCGACCGCGGACTATTCCGTCACCGGTGGAACCTGTAGCACTTCGCTCGCGGCGGGTTCTAATTGCACGATTACGGTGACTTTCACGCCGCAATACAAAGGCTCTATCAAAGGCGCTCTCGACATCTTCACCAACGGAGCCTTCACGCCGCAGATCGTCGGACTCACAGGAACCGCCACCGGCGGACCAGCCGTGCCGCTGACCATCAGCCCCGCGTCGCTGACCTTTACCTCGACTGGTGTCGGCGCGACCGCCGCAGCCAAAGTTGTAACCGTGACCAACAAGAGCACCGGCACGATCACGATCAACTCCATCACGGCCTCCGGTAACTTCTCCGCCGTTGGCAGCGGGACTAGCCCCTGCGGTGGAGCGCTTGCCAAGTCCGCAAAGTGCACGCTGTCAGTGACCTTCACTCCAACCGATACCGGATCGATCAAAGGCTCGGTCGCTATCGCTGATTCCGGTAGCCCGGGCACGCAGATCGTCGGACTCTCTGGAACGGGCGCTGTTCCCGTGACGCTCGCTCCAACCAGTCTGACCTTCGCTGCGCAGACGGTAGGCACGACGAGCGCGCCGCAAACCGTGACTCTGACCAACAACTCCGGAGGAACGCTCAACATCTCCGGCATTGCCGCCAGCGGAGACTACAGCGCGTCTCCTTCCGGCGGTTCGCCCTGCGGATCGACCGTCGCCGCTGGAGCGACCTGCACATTTAGCGTGACGTTCACTCCCAACGTGAAAGGATCAATTACCGGAGCGGCTACCGTCACCCATAACGCTCCGCTTGGCCCTGCCGTAATCAAACTGACCGGAACCGGCCAATAAGGGGAAGGAACTACCAGGACGGAAGAACCACGGTGGCAGCGCGGCCCTTCGGGGCCGCGAATGGGGAGGGCCGACTGTAGTCTGCTGAATGTATCCCTCGCCGAGCCATCCAGATCTAAATGCAACAGAGTGCCCGGTCGCAGCATCCAAACCCTCGTCGTTTGCAAACCCTCAATTTCGTTCGTGTAAATCGATTCCTAACCTAAGGAGATCCCATGACTCGTATCATGAAAACGCTCTGCATCGCGCTGCTCTCGGTCGCGTGTGTCGCCGGTTCGGCACTTTCAGCCAGGGCCGAAGACCGCCGCGAATGTGAACGCCGCATCCATCAAGCCGAGGACAAGCTCCGCGATGCCGTCCAGCACCACGGCGAAGACAGCAAGCAAGCCCGCAAGCGCCGTGAGCAACTCGAACAAGAACGGCGGAAATGCCCCGACTACGATCGCGATCACCACGATCACGACATGCACTAAACACCAGAAGGCCCACGCTGATTACGGAACGTGGGCCTTCCAATTTTGCGGACCTGATCGCGATTGAAAAGATCCTAGCGCCGATCCCAGTACAGGTCGCGCCGGTCGCGATTCACGTCGCGATACTCGTGTCGTAATTCCTGGCGTTCATGACGCGCGGCCCGGTAGTTGCCATCGTAGAGGTCGCGCCGCAATTCGCGCCGGTCATGCGCAATCCGCACCTCGTCTCGCCGGATGTCGCGCCGGTCCCGCCATCCATCCTCGGCAAACACGGTTCCCGTGCCCAGTCCCACCATCAACAGAACCCCTGCCATCATGCGTTTCATTTGCGTTCTCCTTCCGTCACCGCAACGCGCTTCCCGGTCACTCCCTCCGGGAAGTCGTATCTAGTGCATGCAAACCCAGGCGGCGGAATAGAGTTGCGTAGAGTCGCGCGGCGCGGATGGCGTTGCTACACAAGGAGATCGAACCACTTTTACCGATCTTTACCAGTCTTTACAAGAACTCTAGATTCGCGGTCGTCTCAAGGTGCTACGATTCAGGCGTCTACAGGGCAATTCCGCCCATCTTATGTTTTAGGAGGTATTCGTCATGCGAACTTACCTCACGATCATTTCTCTCTCATTGACGCTTTTCCTCACACAACATTCCGCTGAGGCTCAAGACCCCGGCATGATGGCCGCGCAGCAGGCCCAGTTGGCCACGCAGATAGCGACGCAAGCCGCGCAGCAAGCCAACGACCAGATGATGCAGGCGGCCCAACAGGCGAATCAGCAGGCCATGCAGAATGCCCAGCAGGCAGCGAGTAACTTTCCAACGTGTTCTCGCTGTTTCGCGAGGAAGCCAAAATTCTCCGTTAAACCCGGAGCCTACTCCGCGCCCGTCACCGTGAAAATGAAAGACTCGACGCGCGGAGCCGTGATCTACTACACCACCGACGGCTGGACGCCGACTGCATCCTCAACCCGGTACATGGGGCCGATCACGATCGATTCGACGACCACGCTGCAGGCCGTCGCCATCTCGCCCTACGGAGGCCGCAGTCTCGTCGCGACCGGCGTCTATACGCTGAACGGAGTGCCTCCAACCGCACCAGTGCTGCCGGCGGCCACCGTATCTACATCTACGAGTGCGGCTCCAAGTCCATCCGCCGCGCCTTCAGATACTGAAAAGATTTTGCTGGCGCGCGGAACTGCCGTACCTCTCGTCTTCGCCTCCGACGTTAGTTCAAAGACAGCAGAAATAGGCGACAAGATTTCTTTGAGGCTGGCTGATGATCTCAAGGTCGGGGACGTGGTCGTGGCCAAGAAAGGCTCATCAGCCGTTGCCACCGTTACAGAAGTTGATAAGACAGGAATGGGAGGCATGCCCGGCGAAGTCGCCTTTCAGGTAAATTCGCTTCAAGCTGGCAATACAGCCATCAAACTGACCGGCGGTGCCGCGAAAGAAGGTCAAGACAAAGTCGGCAAGTCCATGGGTCTGATGTTTGTTCCGGTGGTCCCGGCTGGAATTTTTGTGCGCGGCAAGAATGCCGAAATCAATCAGGGCGCGGCATTCACAGCATTCGTCGATGCCGATACTTCGCTGGCGCCTGCGCACTAGGGAGGATCGTAAAGCGGAAGTCCCGCCAACTTCGTTTCACGAACCGCGGGAGCGAACCGGGCGGCTAGCTTTTTCTTTTCGGGCGGTCCTTCACGGGAATCACAAACTTCAATCCTGACCAGATTTCCGTCACCGCACAAACTTTAATATCTACCAATCCTGCGTCAAGCCCACTGCCGCGGATTACATCCTCAGTCAAATCGGTCGCCACACCCGAACTCTTCTTCGGCCAGGCGATCCAGAGCATCCCAGCGGGAGCCAGCGCTTTTGCCGCCGAAAATAGTTCCATCGCGAGTCCTGCCCGCGACTTCGCGAAGAGAAAAACGAAATCAAGGTCGGCACTCTTCAAGTCGAGCGTCCGGCATCCCGCGAGCGCTGGGCGAATCTCAGTCTTGACGTCGCCAGGAACATGCAGCAAGGCAACACGAAACCCATCCTTGATGCCAAGCTTCTTAGCAAGAGGAGTCCCAGAATATCCAGGCATAAAAGTTAGAGTGTGAGAACCCTGAGAATTGAGCGGAAAGCTAAATGCTAAATGCTAAGTGCTAAGTGCTGTCCTACTGTTTCGGCGCGTAGTATCCCTTGCGTGTCCGTACCTTCAGCCCTTTATCCTGCGCCATGATCTGAATCGTGCGAAAGCGCCCGTCCGTCATGAAGTCCGCCGGCTTGTAGGCCACCGCATACTGACTGCGCAACTCTTCTTGAATCGAAAGAAATGCGTCGGACATTTCGCGCATCTGGAACGGGAAGAACGCCCGCCCGCCGGTTGCATCCGCAATCCGCTCCAGCACCTTATCGCCCTGGCCCTTCATGCCGCTGATGTTGGTGCTGATCGTGTACACGATCACTTCCGCGCGCTCGGCCATCTCAATCGCTTCTTCGCGCGTTACATGGCTCAAGTTGTCTTCGCCGTCGCTTAGCAAAATGATGGCGCGCCGCACGGGCCCCGTCTGTTCCTGTTTCAGAAGTTTGTCCCGACACGCAAAATAGAGCGCGTCGTACATCGCCGTTCCGCCGCCTGCGCGCAGCATTCGCACGCCAGCCGAGAGGTGCTCCGTGCTGTCGGTGAAGTCCTGCGTTACTTCCGGAGTGGCGTCGAACCCAACCACAAACGCTTTGTCGTATCCCGGACGAATCATCGAATTCAAAAACTCAATCGCTGCGTCCTGCTCGAACTTGAACCGGTCGCGCACCGAATTGCTCGCGTCCACTAGCAATCCAACCTGTAGAGGCAGGTCCGTCTCACTCCGGAAGCTGCGCAACTCGGCCGGTTTCTTGTCGTCCAGAACTTTGAAGTCGTCCCGCTTCAGATCTTTGATGTAGTGCCCGTGTTTGTCGGTCACCGTGAAAACCACGCGTACTTCGTTGACCGTCTTGACGATGGTGCTGAGCGCTTCGTCCGATTCAGCGTTTGCGGGAGGTGCTTGCGCCCGCGCCTGTCCGGTTGCCGGCGGAGTTGCCGCTGCGGGCGTCGGAGGTGACTGTGCTGGAGGATTTTGCGGGGAGGAAGCAGCAGAAGTTTGTGCCGCCGCAAGTTCAGTCCCCGCGCCTGTGAAAGCCGCGGCGAACAAGGACACGATCAGCAGCAGAGAAAGGCGCAATTTCATGGGAGTGATTGTTCCATTATAGCCCGTGTCCGCCACCCATCCGCGCCCGAACCAGCCTGATGAACGCTGTCGAAAGGTCAAGTCCCGCAGGTCCTGAAGCGCCGTCAACCCCCAAGCCGTGCCAACAACCCTTCCAACTCTGCCGGCAAGGGCCGCGAAAACTTCATCAGCTCCTTCGTCCGCGGATGCCGTAACTCCAACTCCGCCGAATGCAGGAAATTCCGCTCGAGAGCCAGCGTCAACGGCATCCCCGCCGCCCGCCGCTTATTCGACTGCGACCGCAACTCGCCCGGCGCGCCATACAGCGAATCTCCCACGACCGGATGCCCCAGCGACGACATGTGCACGCGAATCTGGTGCGTCCGTCCCGTTTCGATCTTCAGTTCCACCAGCGCGAACTTTCCGTACGGAGAGTCAATCTTTCGTTTCACTACATAGTGCGTTACCGCTTCGCGCCCGCCGAAGCCCTTGGTCGTCATCCGCGTCCGCTTCTGCGTGTGGCGGCTGATCGCGCTCTGAATTGATCCCCGATCCTGCTTCGGCCATCCATGGAGCAGCGCCACATAAGTCTTATGGACTTCGCGCCCGCTAAATTGCTTTGCCAGCCCCCGGTGCGACTCATCATTCTTCGCCACCACCATCAGTCCGCTGGTCGCCCGATCCAGTCGATGGACAATTCCTGGCCGTAACTCACCACCCACCGTCGAAAGCTTTTGAAAATGATGCAACAGCGCATTGACCAGCGTGCCACGATTGCGAGCGCCATCGGTCGCCCCAGCACCCGCATGCACCATCATCCCCGACGGCTTGTTGACGATCGCTAGATCGTCATCTTCGTAAACAATGTCGAGAGCAATCTCCTCTGCCATGGCACGCAGCGGTGGAGCCACGGGAGGCCCGGTCACCGTAATCTGTTCTTCGCCGCGCAGCCGTAGCGAAGCCTTCGCCACGGATCCATTCACCAGCACTTCACCTTTTTCAATGAGTTGCTGCACGCGCGCCCGGCTGACTTCGTTGATGTGCGCCGTCAGGTATTGGTCAAGACGCTGGTTGGCATCTTCGGGCGACACAGTAAGAGTGAGAGGGAATTCAGGCATCTGCGAACGCTAGCCGCGGCTCTCAGCCGTCGCGGGCACGGGCGTGCCGCTCTTGAACCACCACACCAAACCCCCGGTAATCACCAGGCCAATCGAGATCAGCTGCGTCCCGGTCATCAGGCCGCCGAAAACCTCGCCGCGACCGCCGTCGCCGCGCAAAAATTCGATGAAGAACCGTTCCACTCCATACAACATCATGAATGCAGCAAACACCTGGCCGTCGAATTTCTTGCGCTTTAGCAGCCACATCAGCAGCAGGAAATTGAAAAATTCCGCTCCCGCTTCGATCAACTGCGTCGGCTGAAGCTTTATATTCAGGGGCGTTTCGCTGACATCGCGGGCGAGCGTATTCGTAAACGTCACGCCCCAGAAATGATTCGTCGGCTTGCCGTAGCAGCATCCGGCCGAAAAGCATCCAAACCGTCCCAAAATGTGCCCAAACGCCAGCCCCGGAGCCCCTGCATCCATCGTCCGTAGCGGCGGCATGCGGTGTCGCCGCATGTACCATGCTCCAACAACCAGCGCGCCAATCAGCCCGCCGGAAAAAACCCCTCCGGCCTGCAGCGTGTTCAGAGTGAAAATCTCGCGCC
Organism: uncultured Acidobacteriaceae bacterium; assembly: GCA_963725295.1. Classification (GTDB taxonomy): domain Bacteria; phylum Acidobacteriota; class Terriglobia; order Terriglobales; family Acidobacteriaceae; genus Acidiflorens. The sequence continues at coordinate 5,557 of CAVRYB010000011.1, read as the reverse complement.
AGTTATTGGAGTAGCTGCTCCAGTCATTGATCACGTACAGAATCTTTGCGCCGAGAATGCCTGCCAGCACCATGTAGATGCCGAGATTCCACGTGTCATCTCCATTGATGCCCTGCTTCTCCGCATTGCGGACGGCGATCCAGATCCCCAGCAGCACGCCGGTAGCAACCAGCACGCCATAGGTAGGCAAATAGAAACTGCCAATGTGAAATAGTCGAGGAAACACGTTAGTTTAGATGCTCCCGAGAGGATAAATGCGCAACGCTAATGAGAGTCTAGCAGGAAGGCAGGTGCCAGGTCTTAGGTGTCGGGTGTCAGGGAAAATCAAAAATCGTGCGGATCAGGGTTCTGTTTTTTACTGAGAGCTGAGAGCTGACAGCTGAGAACTAAAAACAAGCCGACCCGCTGCGCCGTGTGGTGGGCCGAGAATGAACCCGTCTCAGACGGTGGGAACCCGCCGCGACCCATTAGGCTTTTCCGCATGGCGGAACATAGCACACAGGATCTTTTTGCGAGTCGAGTCCCCGTTCATTCGGCATTGGTTCAAAAATCGGTTACCACCATCACCAACTCCGCAGGTCGGCTTTCAATTTGGATGCTAGGAAACAACGAACAGATTCGCAAGAGGAAAATCGAAAATAGTTGGCAGAAGGTTTGCTAGGGGCCGCGTTCTTAACGCATGTTTCCAGAAGATGAACCGCAGGTTACGAACGATTGTGTTGGGTGGCGCAGCCAGGCAGCGCTGCGATAGCAGCCCTGGTTCTTCTCGGGTTTACCCGGTGCGCCGCGTTTCGTCCAGAACTTCATCCAGCGCGCTCGCCAGCTTGTTAGCCCGCTGCTGCGCCTCCGGAGAAGGCTTCTCCAGCCGCCGCTTCAACAGATGATACTCATCGGCGATATTCAACGCCGCCAGCACCGCGAGTCGGACCGAATCGACGGTCGCCGTCTGCTCAGATACGGCGCGCATCTTGCCATCTACGTACTCCGCCAATTTCAGAATGTAATCTGCATCCGAGCCGCGCAGGTTGTACACCTGATCGAAAATTTCGACCCGCACGCTGCCGTTCACCGCGTCATTCGTCGGAGCTTGTTTGCCAGCCGTCGCCATCGAACCTCTACTCGAGATAAAAACCAACCTCAACTTGCCTGCTCGTGCGTCAGCGTCTCCATCTGCCCGAGCATCTTCTCCACCCGCCCGCGGATGTCCTCGCGATCTTTGCGCAACTGCACCAGTTCGCGGCGCATGGCTTCGTTTTCTTCTTCGCGCTCTTCCAGTTGTTCGCGCAGCCGCTTTACATCGCGCTCGGCAGTCGCCCGTGCATCCTTCGCAGCCTTGTACAACTCTATGGTGCGATAGACTTTCTCTTCCAGCGCCTGAAAATCTTCAGCCGGAACCTGCGCAGATACCTCTTCCACCGGTTTCACAGACATGGGCACCACTCGCTTTCGAGGAATATTTCAGCGTTGAGGCGAAGTATAGCGCAGTTTCCTGTGGATTAGCGCTACATTCGGCGCAGTGCGGTGGCGCTGCCTAATCTATTTTCTTCACCACGGAGACACGGAGGCACGGAGAAAAACAAAGGCCTGGCAAAACCTTGTCGAATTCGTTTTTAGCAGCCTCAAGGTTTTTCTCCTTGCCTCCGTTTCTCCGTGGTGAAAAAGCACTGGACACTATGCTCGCAGCTTCTGCAATCGCCGCGCTGCTTCGTCCAGTGTCTCAGGTTTTTTGCAGAAGGCGAAACGCACCTGTTGGGATCCGTCCTTCGGATGCTTGTAAAAACTCGATCCTGGCACGCAGGCGATCCCGATATCCTTCACCAAATGGCTCGCAAACTCCACATCGTTCTTGAACCCGAACGCGCTGATATCGGTCATCACGTAATACGCGCCCCGCGGACGATAACATCGGAACCCAGCCTTCTCCAGCGCCGGAATCAGATGATCGCGACGCGTGCGATAGCGCCCGGCCAATTCGCGGTAGTAACTCGCAGGCAGGCTCAAGGCGGTTGCTCCCGCTTCCTGCAACGGCGCCGGTGCACCCACGGTCAAAAAGTCATGCACCTTCCGGATCGCGTTCGTAATTGCGGGAGGCGCAACCGCCCACCCCACGCGCCATCCCGTAACGCTTAACTCTTGGAAAGCCCGTTGATCGTGATCGTCCGGTCGCGCATGCCGTCGAGAGAAGCAATCGAGATGTGCCGGGCGCCGTCGTAAAGAATGTGCTCGTAGATTTCGTCGGTAATGGCGACGACGTTGTATTCGACACACAGGTCGCGAATCAGTTCCAGTTCTTTGCGGCTGAAGACCTTGCCGGTCGGGTTGTTGGGCGTATTCACTATGATGGCCTTGGTGTGTCGTGCTGAAACGCCTCTCGGAGTTCCTGTTCGTCGAAAGTCCACTCGCCGTCGGGCGATTTTGGCGGTCTTAAGCTGACAAAACGCGGCTTGGCGCCGCTGATGATCGAGTCCGGGCCATAATTTTCATAGAAGGGCTCGAAGATGATGACTTCATCTCCCTTGTTGCAGACGGCCAGCATCGTGGCGACCATGGCCTCGGTCGAGCCGCAGCAGACCACAATTTCTTTTTCCGGATCGACCTCGATCCCTTGCCATCCTTCATCTGCCGCGCAATCGCCGCGCGCAGATTCTTCGCGCCCCACGTGATCGCGTACTGATTGACATCGCCGGCAATGGCCTCCTGGGCCGCGCGCTTGATCTCCGCGGGAGCCGGGAAATCCGGAAACCCTTGCGCCAGATTGACCGCGCCATACTGCATCGCCTGCCGCGTCATTTCGCGAATCACCGACTCGGTAAAATGTTCAACTTTGTCCGAAAGAAAATGCTTGGAAGGTGCGGAAACGTGGGTCATTTTTAGGATGAAGCTGGAAGTAAGGCTAGCACAAGAAGTGCGCCCGGGGATGGGCTACCTAGAGGCGAATGCATTCTTCCGCCCGGCGAAGCCCGCAGCCAGGCCGACATCCGATTATCTATGGGGACGTCTGCCGTTCGAAATAGAAAGCAATTCCCAATGCGAGGATCAGCGCTGCGATTCCCAGCAAAGTCGAACTGGCCACGTCGCCCGGTTCGAGAATAATTACCTTCCTTGCCATCGCGATCAACGCCACTTCCAGAACCACCCGCACGTGAATGACGTCTTTTCTGATGTACGCCCGCAGCGTCTCCAGCAGCTCGACCCCGATCAGCACCAGCAGAAAATATCCGAAAATATCGAGCAGGCCCTCCACCGGAATGAGGAATCGCGGAGGGCCCCAAATCCTTACCGCGATCAATGCGCCCAAATGCAGCGTGGAGAGCACCACGACCACAACGAGCAGTGCCGTCAGCACGAGGACGATGAATTTCTGGATTTTCCCGAGTAGAGTGTCCACCACCATTCCCCCCGCGCCGGCGTCCCCGGCGTTTTTGAGGGAAAAGTATACCCCGAAACCCTCGAACTTCCGACCGAACACCAACGGGAAGGGCACGAATTTAGAAGCGAATGGTCAGACGAATTGACCATAGTGTGATAAAATGACCACTAGAGAACACCATGCAGGAAATCGCCATTTCCGAATTCAAAGCCAAGTGCCTCGCTGTGTTGGAGCAGGTCCGCGCCACGAAGAAGCCGATTCGCATTACGCGGTTCGGAAAGCCCGTGGCCGAAGTCGTTCCGCCGACGGCGGTCGAAGATCGTGACGCCTGGATTGGGTCGATGAAGAATTCGATGCGGATCACAGGCGACATCATCTCTCCCGCAAACGATGAAGATGAGTGGGAGGTTAATCGCGATTGAGACTGCTGCTGGATACTCACATCTGGTTGTGGAGTTTGAGCGACCCCAGACGACTGGGGAGACGGGTTCTGACTCAGCTCAAAGACAAGAGCAACGAGCTCTGGCTGTCTCCGATCAGCACCTATGAGGCGCTCACTTTGCATTACAAAAGGCGGTTCGAGATCGACGGGGACCTCAAGGAATGGCTGGCGCGAGCCGTCGCGGGCACGCGTGAAGCGCCCTACACGCACGAAATCGCTTTCCGAGCGCGCCAAATGTTAATGCATCAGGACCCGGCTGACCGCATTCTGGCCGCTACGGCCGAGGTCTTGGACTTAACGCTGGTTACGGCTGATGAGCGTCTGCTGGGATTGGGGACGATACGAACCATGGGGAATCGCTGAATTCTCACCTGGGCTCGATCGGAATTTACGCCCTCTGTACTCCGCCCAACGCCTCCAGCGCCTTTGTGATCCTGGCCGACCACACCACGAGCTGCACATCATCCCGCAATGTTTCTTCGGTCGACTGAAACATCGCCCGCATCAAAATCGAATACTTGCCCGCACCAACCTTTTCGCCGCGGAAAACCTCCACGGGCACAAAGCTGCGCAGTTCCGTGATGCCCAATCCCAACACGCTCTGCCGAATCTTCTCGAATTCCACCGCATCCGCAAACACGAACGAGAAGTCGCGCTCCACGGCAGGGAAGCGCGGCAACGCCTCGTACCGTACCTGCCGCAAATCGTGCTGATACAGCCGGTCGAGATAAATCTCGCCCACGAAAACGTCCTGCTTCAACTTGCGCGCTGCGGCCACATCCGGATGAATCTGCCCAAACTGCGCCACCGTCGCGCCATCCAGCACTGCTCGCGCCGAGCGTCCGGGATGATAGTAGTCGGCCGTTTTCGCGTCGTAATAAAGCGTCCACTGGCTGAACGGAGCGAGCAGGCTTTCAACATCGCCCTTCAGATCAAAAAATGTCAGCGGACGCGCCGACGCACCTTCCGCCAATCCGCGCACCACGTCTGCATCTACACTGCCCGTCGCGCCCAGCGAAATTCGCTTCGACTCTAAAGCCTTCCCGTCCGACGCCTCAAATACATTGCCCGCTTCGAACAGGCGCACATTGTCGCAGCCGCGATTCAGGTTGTAGGCCAGCATGTTCAACATGCTTGGCACCATCGACGTCCGCATTACCGACGCCTCGTCGCTCAGGGGATTCGCCAGGTCAAGCTCAACCGCCGTCGAAAACCGCCGCGCATCTTCTTTCGAGATGAACGTCAGCGAAATCGTCTCGTTGTAACCAAGCGCCAGCAGCTCCGATCGCAGCCGCGCATCTTTCGGCGCGTCGGGCAAGTCGCGCACTCCGCCGCTGTCTGCCGGAAGCGTATTCGGAAACTTGTCGTAACCGTGCAGCCGGGCAATTTCTTCAATGATGTCGATCTCGCGCTCAATATCCAGACGCCAACTGGGAATATGCACCAGGTAACGACCCTCGCTACCAGCGGTCAACAAAAAACCCAGCCGCGTCAATATCCGGTCGATCTCCAGCGCGGAAATCTTCTCTCCGAGAATGCGATGCACCTCGCGCAAATCCAGTTCCACCGGAGCCAGATCCATTTTCCGCGCGATGACGTCAATCACATCGCCAATCAGAGTGCCGCCGCCCGAGTCCAGAATCAACTCCGCCACCCGGTTCGTCGAAACCACCGTCGATTCAAAATCCGCTCCGCGCTCAAAGCGGTGAGAAGCGTCCGTGTGAATGCCGTGGCAGCAAACATTC
>CAVRYB010000010.1:0-36977 GCA_963725295.1 uncultured Acidobacteriaceae bacterium | reverse complement strand
AGCGCAATTTGCATGCAAGACCTTTCTAAGATCAGGATGTAGGCTTCCCATTGGAGCGGCGTCAACTCGCAATATCGGGCAGAATACGGTGCGGGTCAACTCTCTTGTCGCGGTCGGCTTGTTGATCGATCGTCGAATTGCGGATAACGTAATCAGGAAAGCCAACCCCCTGCTCATCCTGCCCTCTACCCCCATCTCGAATCTCAACCAGGCTTCCGTCGATGAATCGCGTATTTTTTGCCATTGCGTTGACTTTGCTCGCCTATCCTGCGGTTTCCCCTGGGCGGCCGAGCCCGCCCGCGTATACCCGAATAGCGGCGGCCGATTGGTGTGGGATCGCGTTCGGTTCGTGCCGGCGCCGGGCTTCGAGCGCGACATGGTCGGTGGAAAATTCAGTGGCTCGAACGTCTCGTCGACCGAAGGCTATGAGGTGCTGGCTGAAATCAAGACCACTCCGCCGGCCGGTCAATGGACTGAGATGAGTTTCGACGGCCAGCGGCCGCATCGCTGGATCCGCTACGAAGCTCCGCCGGGAAGCTGGGGGCATATCAGTAAGCTCGAATTCTACGCGGGCCAGCTCGCCGATCGCATGGTCCCGGTGCAGCGTATCTTCGGCAAAGATGTCAACGCGCTGCGGGAAGTAGTGCTTTCCTCGAAATCCGAAAACGAAAAAGTGCAAGCCGCAAATGCATTCTTGCTCGCGCGTCTGCCAAAGACCGACAACTCGATCGCACTGGCCGGCGAACTCGTAGAGCAAATTCTTCAGGATCGTGACATCAAGACAGTAGACGATCTCGTCACCAGCAGCGGGATCGGCAAGCGTTCCCTGCAGCGCTTGTTCAATGAATATGTCGGAGTCAGTCCCAAGTGGGTGATTCGCCGGTATCGCTTACACGAACTCATCGAGCGCGCCAACGCCGGCGTCGAACCCGATTGGCCGCAGTTAGCGCTCGACCTCGGATACTTCGATCAAGCCCACCTGATCAACGATTTCCGTTCGATCACCGGCTACTCGCCGACTGCGTATCAGAATTTGATACGGAAAGACCCGTGAGGTCCCGCCCTCACCGCGGAATGTACTGATCGAGCATCGGAATGAGTTTCGACCCCAGCTGCATAATCCGCGCCTGAGCTGCCTCGGCAGATTCGTCATGAGCCATCGGAGTGATTAATCGAACCAGGCCCCCATCGCTGCGATTCATGCGGATCGCATCTGCCACAAGGTAGTACTTAGCCCAATACTCACTGGCGACGGCGCGCCCGTGTGCCTGAAACCAGTACAGCACCAACAGCCTCTCCCCGCTCTTGGAAACCACGTAACGATTGACCGGGAATGAAGCTCCGTCCGCGTTCGATAGCCAGACAATCTCTCGCGAAGTCGGAACCCATCCCGACCCCGGCAGGCAGTGATTCGGAGAATGAATCGTATCGCCAGCCTTTTGCGTCGGGAAATAGGCAAGATAGACATCGATACTGGGTTGGTTGCCGTTCTCATACTCGCGCATTAGAAAGTCGCCGGGCCCGAGAATGTCGAGTGTCTGCTGATCCAGAGGCTCATCCGTGCCCGTCCAACCGTCAATCTGCGAGGGCAGGGAATTGATTGCCGCTCGCGGCGGAAAGTACTCGCCCCGCGCATGGGCCTGCAATGCACTAGCCGTTACCAGCAAGAGCACGGCAGTCATTCCGAATCGCAATGCTGCGTTTTTTACCTGCGGCGGAGCCCCGAAATGATTCTCCGGCTTGGCACTCGCGCCATTCGCCGCAGGTGCGCTCTTCCAAATCAAACAGATTAAACGGTGGACGGCAAGCAACATCATCAGCGCCACCACGAAGATCAGCAGTCCCTGAAATGTGTGGAAGAACCCCTCTGCTTTGTCCGGATCCCAGAACTGAACCAGCATTCCTGTTCCAAAGACGCGAAAGCTGTTGGCAACAACCGCAATCGGAACGGCGCAGCACGCCAGCACCACGCGCACCCAGTTCCGCGTCTCCATGAGATACCCGTAGATAATGGCGAGCGTGACCAGCGTCAGAAGAGACCGTATTCCGCTGCACGCTTCCGCCACGTCGAGCGGCATCGCTGCCAACACAATCATGTTCCCCTGCCGCAGAACGGGCACTCCGAACAACTGCAGCATCCCAGTTGCGAGCTTGGAGGCCAGCAACTGCAACGGAAAGGTTACCTGCTGAATAACGATGCTGGGGATGGGAATCATCAGAATCAGAACGGACCAGGGAAAAAGAACCGCCCGAAAAAATGCCCATCCTCGAAACAAAATAATCAGACCCGCGATAAGAATCAGGAACGAGACCCGCGACAAGAAGTTCTCGGCGCCCCAGTTTCCCACCACCAGCGTAAGCAAACTCAACGAAACCAGCGGCAGACCGGCCCAAGAGGGATTCGCAGGAATCACTTTCAGTTCCCCGCGACGCTGCCAGACCACAAACAGGGCGAAGAGAGGAACGAAGATCCCATGCTCGAAGTTCGGATCGTGGTGGGGGCCCACCCACTGCATGACCAGACGCCCAAGGATCGTGGCGTACAACCACGCCGTCAGCAACGCGAGGATGATTACTTGCCAGCGTGGCATGGTCGACGACAATCCGGCGTCTTTCGTCGACAGTGACGAAGTGACTTCGATCGGATAACCCATAGAAAGCGGCGCGCTTGCCTTCCAGACAATGTCTTCCGGAATATATCTTTGAGAATATGCGAAACCGAACCATCCCGCAAAGCAAAACGGGGGTCGGAAACGCTCTGACGGAACACCGCTTGTTACTCACTCCCAAGCTCCAGTAAGGAGGCAGCTTCACATTTTGCTGACAAACTCCGAGTTGAGCACGAACGGGAAGGGCACGAGTTCCACTGGTGCCGTAAGTCGTGCCCTGTCAGTTGCGGCTTCTAGCCGCTGAGGGAAGGTTGACCGGCAGCCTGTCCGCCGTCGAGAGGAAAATGATTTCATTTCTTTACCCCCGAAGGAACCGCCAAAGTTGCGAGACAGTCGGCTCCACGAATTGCCCCTTCCTCACAGAGACTTAGGCTCTTATTCCCAAACATTAAGGGGAAGTAATGCCCTTGGATTACCTCTGATGTGAGCAATTAATTTCCCATTTATCCGCAACGTGGTAAGTTCTGAAGCGAGCCACCAGTGTACGATTGTTTGCAAACTATTGAAAAAGAACGGTATATTGTTTAGGTGACGCATCAGCGTTTTTCCCCGATTGGCACCGTGAGTGCTCCAGCATTCCTGCGTAGCTCCCCAATACGGACCCCCCTCGTCATTGGCACCCAAGCTGTGAAGCACAGTCGCATGGACATGGATCTCGATAAAACGGAAATCCCGGTAAACGGCAACTCCCGCATCTGGCTGGAGAGTGTCAGCGCGGGTATGCGAACCGTGGAAGCCGTGATCCGGGAGTTGTCGCAGAACGATGTCCCCATTCTGGTGGTAGCCGAGCATGGCTCGGGCAAAGCGGCGGCTGCGGCTCGCATCCATAGTCTTTCGTCTCGCAGTGCCGACCCGTTTCGGGCTTTCCTGGCAAGAGAAGTGAGCGACGAGATCGTGTCCGCTTGCGCCGGACAAGGCGGCACCGTTTATCTCCAGGAAGTAGGGGACCTGGCGGCTCCGGTTCAGAAGGAATTGGTGCGGCAGATCAGTTTGCCCAACCACCAGCAAAACCGGGTGCCGCGCTATATCTGCGGAACCTCGCGCGAACTCGAACCCGAAGTCAAAGCCGGTAAGTTCCGCGAAGACCTCTATTACGGCATCAGCGGAGTTTGTTTGCGCCTGCCGCCCCTGCGCCAGCGAAGAGAGGATATTCCCGTACTGCGCGATTGGTTTCTGTCGGCCGCTGCCCACGATTTCAACCGCCCGGTACCTGTTCTCAGTCTGGAGACACAAAATTTCTTTCTGGAATACAGCTGGCCGGGGAACATTCGCGAATTAAAGGACGCCGCCCGCGCCATCGTCGCTCTCGGCGATGAAGCACTGGCCATGGGAGGCTTGCGCTCCCTGTTGCGGCGCGCCGACCGCAATGGCAACGGAGAGAAGATCTCATTGAAAGATGCTGCGCGCGCTGCTTCGCGTGAGGCAGAGCGGGAAATCATCCTGCAGGTGTTGACTCGTACGCGGTGGAATCGCCGGCGCGCCGCGCAGGAATTGCAGATCAGCTATAAGGCACTTCTCTATAAATTGAAGCAGATTGGTTACGAAGAGTACGGAGCATAAGAAAAACATGTTTCAGGGTTTCAAAGTTTCAAGGTTTCAGAGAAACCGGTTCGACTTTGAAACCTTGAAACTCTGAAACTTTGAAACCTGCACTTGAGAGGCTATGGATATGAAATCGATATGGCAAGCGGTTGCGACCGCGATCCTGGTGAGTGGCATGGCCGTGGCGCAGGGCGCCCCCGCCGCAGCTGCCGCCAATCCCGCTTCCGATAGCGCGACCGCGAGCGCACCAACCAGTCAGGGTGGGCCGGAGTACGTTATCGGCCCCGAAGACTCGCTCCATGTTTCCGTGTGGAAAGAGCCCGATCTGTCAGCCACACTGCCGGTCCGGCCCGACGGCAAGATCTCTTTGCCCCTGCTCAACGACGTCGAGGCAGCGGGTCTGACGCCTCTGCAGTTGGCTGCTTCCCTGACGGAAAAGCTGAGGAAATATATCGCCGATCCGCGGGTGACCGTGGTGGTGGCCCAAATTAACAGCAAGCGCATCTACCTGGTCGGCGAGGTGTTGCATCCCGGAGCCACGCCGATGCTACCGAATATGACCGTGCTGCAAGCCTTGTCGAGCGCCGGACTGAACCAGTTTGCGAACACCAAGCGCATCTATGTTTTACGCAACGAGAATGGCAAGCAAGAGAAACTGCCGGTCGACTACAAAAAACTGGTCAAGGGTGAACGGATCGAACAGAACTACGCACTCAAACCGGGGGATACAATTGTTGTCCCATAAAAGGGTATGCCGTCCCTTAAAGGAAACACGGTGAAAAGCATGCCTAGAATTCAAATCATCGCGCTCGTGCTCCTGGGTGTCGGAATGAACCTGAGCGCTCGCGCGCAGTCAACATCCCAGTCCGACACGGCTCCAGCTCCGGCTTTCGGTCAGCAGAATGCGCCGATCCTGAGCCCGGAGAATCCGCCTGTTTCCGGTCTCGATGAGCCCGCGCTTGAGCTCCGTACCGCGACCCGCAGTTTTATATCGCCAGCCCTGCAAGTGAGCGAATCGGCGGACACCAACCCGAACAACCAGCTCGGCACATCGGACTTGTCCTCCATTACCCGAGTACTGGGAGCGTTAGACCTGCAGCAATTCTGGCCCAAGAGCGATCTCTTTGCGGAGTACGTTGGCGGCGCCGCTTTCTATAGCAATCCTTTCGACGTGCGGCAGCTCCATGCGGCGGGAGTCGAAGCTGTAACCAGGTGGCGAACCGGCCAGGCGACTTTCCGCGACGCGTTCTCGTATTTGCCGGACGGTGCCTTCAATCTGGGTTTTGGTGGTGTCCCCGGTTATGGGATCGCCGTTGGTCAGGGCTTGGGCACCGGACTCGCGGGCACTTTGCCGGGCGCCATCCGCAACGATACTTTAGGGTCCATCGGAGATATTCCGCGGCTCTCGAACACCGCGATTCTGGATGCCGTCCAGGCCATCAATCCGGTCTCCGCCTTCACGGTCGCAGGAGCTTTCAGCAACGCGCATTTCTATGATCCGTCGAATACCTTACTGAACAGCGACCAGTTGACCGTGCAAGGCGGTTATGCGCGCCTGGTTTCGCGTCACGACCAGTTTGGCTTCATCTATGCGTTCCAGCTCTTTCAGTTCCCCCAAACTACCGGTGGCCAGGTCTATAACCACATCGTCAATCTGCGATGGAGCCATACGATCAGCGGCAGGATGAGCTTGACTGCCGGCGCGGGACCTCAATACACAGAACTGGAACAGGGCGGATACTACAAGCACTGGTCGGTGAGCGCTCGGGTCCAGTTGCACTACAAGTTTGCGGCATTCGTCGATGATCGCCACGTACGAAAAATTCACCTCCGCGGGATCAGGTTTCTTCGCCGGCGCCAATACCCAAACCGCACGCCTTGGATACACGCGACCGCTGCGCACGCACCTGGGAATTCTTCGGGGACTTGTCCTATTCCCATAACACCAGGCTGCAGGCGTTGGGATTCATCTCGGCCCTCATCCTCTACGATGAAGGCTCGGCTCTGGAGGTATTGTTCGCAAGCATCTGGGCGCACCTACGACTTTTTTGTTTCCTATCGCTTTGGCGAAGTGGGATTCAATGCCCCGTTTAATTTCGATGGCAATACCGGCACTTTGAGCAGCGGCAGTCGGCGCGATCGGGCGTGGAATGGCATCCCAGCGCCGACTCAGGATCGAGTAATTATTCTTTGGCCGCCTCGGGCGGCCGGATTGGTGAACAGCATGAGTGAAAATCGCGAACTGACGATGGACGATTATCTGGCGATGTTGCGGCGGCGGCTGAAGGTGATCTTGATCCCAGCCCTGCTTGCCCCGCTGGCGGGCTTTCTGGTTCTTATGTTTCCGCCAAAATATACCTCCGCATCCACGGTGCTGGTCGAAGGCCAGAAGGTGCCCGAGGCCTACGTCGAGCCGGTCATCACTTCAGATTTTACCCAGCGGGTTCAGACCCTGAGCCAGGAAGTTCATGGCCCGACCCGCTTGCGCCCCGTGATTCAGGGCCTGGCGCTGGTGAAGCCCGAAGAAGAGGACAAGCTCATCGCGGAAATCACAGCCCAGAAGTTACAGGTCGAGCCCGGTGATCACCTCGATGAGCGCGGCCGCAAGCGCCACCAAATTCCCAGCACCAAGAAGAAGAAGCCCTCTATCACCAGCGAACCCGTCCGGGTTTCACCGTCTAACTACTCGGATAGCGATCCGCCCGTGCCCAGAAAATTGCAACGCCCTGACCTCGTTGATCCTCGATGAGAACCTGCGTTCGCGGCCAGGTCGCTACCGGCACCACCGACTTCCTTGGGCGGCAGCTCGACGATGCCAAGCGTTCGATTGACGAACAGGATGCCAAATTGGCGGCCTTCAAGACGTGAGCACGTTGGACAGTTACCCGCCGATGCCCAGAACAACGCGAGCATCCTGCAGCAGTTGAGCAACCGCCTCGATCTCGACACCCAGAACCTGGGCCAAAGCGCAGCAGGATAAAGTTTACTTCGAGAACCTGCTGACCCAGCAGATTGCAGCGTGGAAGAGTTCGCAGTCAAGTACGAACCCGCAGACATTGGACAGCAACTCAACCAGTTGCAGGCAAATCTGCTGCAACTACAAGCTCGCTATACGGCCGACCATCCGGATGTGATCAAGACTAAGGCGGACATTGCTGAAGTCCAGAAGAAACTGAAGGAAGTGAACAGCGCAGCGGCAGCCACAACTCCGGAGAACGAAAAGGCCAACGCTGCGGAGCCACTCGGAGTCCGTCAAACCCGTTTGCAGATTCACCAATTCCAGAGCATGATTGAACAGTCGGCCCTCGACCAGAAGAGTGTGCAGAGCCAAATCAATCTATTGAACAGCCGGGCATCGGTGAGCCCGAACGTCGAAGAGGAATATAAGCAACTCACCCGAGACGACGACAACGCCCAGGCTACCTATAAAGACCTGCTGGCCAAGAAGAGTGCTGCTCAACTCGGTACCAGCATGGAGAGCCAGCAAGAAGGCGAGCAAATGCACGTGCTCTATGCCGCCAGCTTGCCCGAATCTCCGAGTTTCCCGAACCGCCCGATTTTCGCCGCTGGCGGGCTTGCCGCCGGTCTTGGACTTGGCCTGCTCATCGCCATCTTTCTGGAGTTCAGCGACAAGTCGATTCGTACCGAACGAGACGCCGCTGCCGTCATGGATCTGCCCCTGCTGATTTCCGTTCCCTGGCTGGGACCGGACGAAGATGCCTCGGGCAACGGAAACGGACGCCGCCATTTCTGGAGTCGCGGCGCTCCCGATTCTTCCAAAGAGCACGACAAGGTTGGGGTCTAAAGCAAGCGTATGTATAAAGAGTTTTTTGGACTTCGTGCCAATCCGTTCAACGTCAATCCCGACCCGCGTTATTTGTATCTGACGCGGCACACGGAAGAGGCCTTGGCCTGCCTCACCTACGGCATTCAAAGCCGCAAAGGTTTTGTCTTGCTCACCGGAGAGGTCGGTACCGGCAAGACGACGCTGATCAACAAATTGCTGGAATGGCTGCGTCTGCAACAGGTGGCTACGGCTTTCATCTTCAACTCGCGCATGGATGTGACCCAGTTGCTCGATTTCATGATGGCCGACTTCGGCATCCCATGCGACGCCAAGTCGAAGAGCCAGCTCCTGCAACGCCTCTACAACTGGTTGCTCGATCGCTACCGCGCCGGTGAGACGGCCGTATTGATCATCGACGAAGCGCAGAATCTCTCCGACGAAGTGCTGGAAGAGATTCGCATGCTCACCAACCTCGAGACCTTTACTGAGAAGCTGCTGCAGATTGTGCTGGTTGGGCAGCCAGAGCTTGAGCAACGCTTGAAGCAGCCGCAACTGCGGCAACTGCGTCAGCGTCTCACCCTCCGGGCAAAGACCCATGCCTTCAATCTTGAGGAAACCCGGTCGTATGTCATTCAGCGGTTGCGGATTGCCGGCGCCAGTGGCGAACAGATTTTTGAACCCGATGCCGTCGCGGCCATCTTCCGCTATTCGCTCGGCATTCCGCGCGTCATCAATCTGCTTTGCGAACACTGCCTGGTCAGCGCCTTCGTTGATCAGAAAAAAACGGTTTCCGTCGAAGTCGTCGACTCCGTTGCCCGCGATTTCGATCTGGCGGATGGAAACGCCGCCGCCGTCATGACCGCCCCCGTTCCTTCATCGGAAAAATTTGATCTGGTCGAAGCTTTGAAGACACTCGCGACCCTGGCCGACCGGTTGCGCCAATCAGAACAACAGGATCTCCCCAAGGAAAGGAAACTATGAGCCGCATCCATGACGCTTTAAAACGCGCCGAACAGGAAAGAGCAACTTCCACTGGGGGGACGCACGTCGAGCCCGCTTACGTCGAACAGCAGGAAGTGCGTGCCGATTTGCGCAACGACGTCCGCGAGGAAGTTCAGCGCGAGACTATGCCCTCCTTGCAGCAGACGCCGGTCGTCATGACCTCGATGGCCTCTGGGCTGAGCTATGAGTCGCTGCTCGCCCGCTGCCCGCAGAGCGAGTGGACGCCCGACGCGCGCACCATGCTCTTCTTCCAGGACGACGACAGTCGCATCGGCGCCGAGGAATTCCGTACCCTGCGCTCTCGCCTCTATCAGATTCGCGAGAAGATGCCGCTGAAGCGTTTGCTCGTGACCAGCGCGCTTCCGAAGGAAGGGAAGTCCTTCGTCGCGGCAAACCTGGCTCAGGTTCTGGTGCGGCAGCACGGACGCCGCGCTCTAGTCATCGACGCCGATCTGCGCAACCCCGGCATGCATCGCCATCTGGGAGCGGCTCAGACTCCGGGATTGGCCGAATATCTGTTAGGGGAGTGTGACGAATTCGCCGCCCTTCAACGCGGCCCCATGGAGAATCTGTTCTTCATGCCCGCCGGTCGCGCCGCGGGCAGTGCTCCTGAACTGCTCGCCAACGGCCGCCTGAAACTGTTCTTGCAGCGCGTCGAGCCGTTGTTTGATTGGATCATTCTCGACTCCTCACCGGTGATCCCGGTCTCGGACGCGACTCTGGTTGCCGGCGTTTGCGATGGCATTCTCATGGTGGTGCGCTCGAACCAGACGCCCTCGGACATGGCTCGCAAAGCGCGCGAGGAATTTCCCGATAAATTGCTGCTGGGAGTCGTGCTCAATGGAACCTCGACCGATGATGTCGTGCGTTCCAAGTACTACTACGGCGAGACCGTGAATAGCCCGGCGTAACCATAAAGGGGCCAAGTTTGATCCGGCTTTTCAATGTCTATTACCCAGTACGCACTCTGATCCTGCTCATCGGAGAGGCCCTCATTGTCTTTACCTCCTTCCTGATGGGGACGTGGTTCGTTGTTGGGGCAGACCTCTACATCGCGCTGAACTTCGATTACGGCTATTACAAGCTCTTCGGCGTAACCTTGCTTGTATTGGTCTGTTCGCACTGGCTCGACTTGTACGACCCCGCGCGCCTTACTGCCAAGGGCGAGCTTTACTTCCGCCTGCTTATGCTTCCGGGCGTACTGGCGTTCATCCTTGCCGGTGTTGCCCTCGTAAGACCCAACTACCTGCTGGGCAGGAACTCGTCAGAAATTGGATTGCTGATTCTGACCGTGGCTCTTTTTGGATGGCGCATCGCGTTCTCCTGGCTTGTCCAGTTGCCCATCCTGGTCGAGCGTGTCTATGTCCTCGGCACCGGCGACCGCGCGTTTCGCGTGGTGCAGGGCTTGCGCCAGACTCCAGAACTGGGAGTTGAGGTCTCTAGTTGGACCGGGAAAATGGAAGGCCCGGAGACTCGCGAGGCCGTCGCTGCCCACTTGCTGGAAGCGGTGAAGACATTCAACATCCGTCATGTCATCGTGGCCATGCCCGATCGGCGCGGCAAAATGCCATTTAACGAACTGCTTGATCTCCGCATGAATGGCGTCAAGATCGAGGAAGCTACCACCTGGCTGGAGAAGATGTCGGGCAAGATCGAAGTCGAAAACCTCTATCCGAGCTGGATGGTTTTTGGCGAGGGATTTCGCCGCAGCACAACCTTCATTCTGATCCGCCGCGCGCTATCGATCTCTATTTCTCTGGTTGGCTTGATCCTGGCCTTGCCGTTGCTTCCTTTTATCATCCTTGCGATCCGTCTTGATTCCGAGGGGCCCGTTTTCTACACCCAAACCCGCGTCGGCAAGGCCGGACGCAATTTTAAGGTCGTGAAGTTTCGCACCATGCGGCAGGATGCAGAAGCTGTCAGTGGCCCGAAATGGGCGGGCGATAACGATCCCCGCGTGACTCGTGTCGGAAAGTTCCTCCGCTCCTCGCGCCTCGATGAAATTCCGCAGCTATGGTGTGTGCTCAAGGGCGACATGGCATTCGTCGGCCCCCGTCCGGAGCGCCCCGAATTTGTCGAGATGCTCTCGAAAGAAATTCCGTACTACGGCGTCCGTCACATGATCCGTCCCGGACTCACCGGCTGGGCACAGGTCAAATATAAGTACGGAGCCACTGTCGAAGACTCGCGTGAAAAGCTGCAGTACGACCTTTTCTACATCAAGAATGCTTCCATCGGTCTCGACATGCTGATCATGTTCCAGACTGTGAAGACGGTTGTCTTGCGCAGAGGCGCGCAATGAGGTGCGCAATAATGACCGCAATGAAGATGAAATTCGTCTTCTGGCTCGCTGCTTCCTTCGTCGGCTATTCCTATCTGGGATACCCGGCGTGGTTGTGGCTGCGCAGCCGCTGGTCGCCGCGTCCAGTGCGCCGCTCGGCAGCGACGCCGTCGGTGTCTGCCGTCATGGTCGTACGCAACGAGGAAGCGGTCATAGCCCGCAAGATTGACAACCTGCTGCACCTCGACTATCCGCAAGACAAGCTGAATGTCGTCGTGGTTTCCGACGGATCCTCGGATGGTACGACCTCGATTCTTGCCGGTTATGGATCCGATCCCCGCGTCCGAGTTTTGCTGAAGCCCGCATCGCAGGGCAAAGCTGCCGGGCTCAATAACGCGATCAAATTGGCAACCGGCGATGTCCTGCTCTTTACCGATGCGCGCCAGCACATCGAACCCGCCGCTCTGCGCTTCCTGGCTGAGAATTTCACCGATCCTGATGTCGGCGCTGCCAGCGGGGAATTGATGCTTGGCGATCCCGCGGCTGGCGAAACCGGCACGGGAATGGGTTTGTATTGGCGCGTCGAGAAGAAGGTACGCGAACTGGAATCCGCTTCCGGTTCGGTTGTCGGCGCAACCGGCGCCATCTATTGCGCGCGCCGCAGCTTGCTCGCAACTTCACCTTTGCCCGAGGGCACGATTCTGGATGACGTACTGATCCCGATGCAGATTGTCCGCCAGGGATCACGCGTTGTCTTCGACTCGCGTGCCCGCGCGTGGGATTCCCCGGACCTCGGCGACGGCCGTGAGTTTTCGCGCAAAGTTCGCACTCTGAGCGGTAACTACCAGTTGCTGCAGATTGCGCCCTGGCTCCTGAGTTCGCAGAACGCCATTCGCTTTGAGTTTGTCAGCCACAAGCTCTCCCGGTTGGCTGTCCCGTTAGCGTTGCTTGCACTGCTGGTGGCCTCGCTGTTCCTGCCGGAGCCTTTGTATCGCAGCGCTCTGATCGCGCAGTTGGCATTCTATGTTTTGAGCCTGGTCGCCCTGTCAGGGATCAAAATCGGTCCACTGTCGCGAATTGCCGATCCGGCACGTACTTTCGTCGTTCTCAATTCCGCCGCCATGGTCGCATTGGTCAACTTCGTCATGGGCAGAAAGGCGGTTTGGGTTCGTTAGTCAAAGCGCTGAACAAGATTCGCTGAGCGAACCTGATCCAGCGCGAAATCATCCAGCCATGAGAATTCTTTGGGTCAAAGCCGATAAGCTCCTGCCCGTGCAAAATGGCGGCAATATCCGCACGTACCACGTCTTGCGGTATCTGTCGGCCCGGCATGAGCTTACGTTCTACTCCTACTACGGAGGAGATCCTGACCCCGATTACGAGCGCGAACTGCAGCGCCAATTGCCCGGCGCAGTCGCTGTCTGCACCGGCAAGCGCGAGCTCGTGGGAACGGCGCGCGGCCTTGACTATATCTCGCATCTCAGTTCGCAGGCTCCGTATGCGGTCAGCCGATTCGCCCATGCCCCGATCAAGAAACAGTTGCAGGCATGGTTTCGCGAGCGCCGGTTCGATGTTACGGTTTGCGATTTTCTGGATGCCGCCGTCAATTTCCCAGGCAGTCTCAACATTCCGAGTGTGCTCTTTCAGCACAATGTCGAAAGCGAAATCTGGCGCCGCCATGCCGCCACGGCTGGCAACCCGGTGAAGAAGGCGATGTACAGCATGGAGTTCCGCAAGATGCTGCGCTACGAGCGTGCTGCTGTGTGCAAGTTCCAGCATGTGATCGCCGTGTCAGAGAACGATCGCTCGCTAATGACGCGCTGGGTGGATGCAGACCGCGTCACCGTTGTGCCCACAGGCGTCGATCTCGCCGAATATCGTCCTGGCACAACCTCCGGCACAACCGCCTCTGCCTCCTCGCTCATCACTTTTGTTGGCGCCATGGACTGGGAGCCGAACGTCGATGGCGTCGAATACTTCTGCGGCGAGATCTGGCCGCGGATCAAGGCCGAGGTTCCCGACGCCCGGTTCCGCATCGTCGGGCGTAATCCTGACCGCCGCGTTCAGAAATGGGCTTCCGACTCCATCGAAATTACCGGACGCGTGCCGTCCGTGGTCGAACATCTGCACGAATCCGCCGTGGTCATCGTGCCGCTGCGCATCGGCGGCGGTACACGATTGAAGATCTATGAAGCGATGGCTACTGCCAAAGCAGTCGTGTCGACCACCGTTGGCGCGGAAGGACTGGATGTTCACGATGGCCGCGACATTGTGCTGGCCGATGATCCGCGTTCCTTCGCGCAGTCGGTGATCACGCTGCTACGGGATCGAGAACTGCGACGGCGCTACGAGACTGCAGCCGCGGCAACCGCCGCGCGCTACGACTGGCCGGCGATCGGCGAGCGCTTCAGTGAAGTGCTGTCGGTGGTTGCGGGCCTGCCGTCGGATGCTGGTCGATCCGTCTCGACGCGTCTGGTAGAAGAAAAGGTCTAGAGGAAGAGGAAACTGTGGGTATTGGCGACAGACAGGAGATAACAGCGAGCGTAGCCCGAGCGGGACGGAGCCTCTATCAGGCTGCGGATCCGACGAAGTCAGCATTCTTCTGGCTGTGCGGATTTTTTATCGTCTATTGCACGCGCTTCGAAGACTACATTCCCGGTTTGCAATACATTCCATGGGGCAAGATCACTGCCGCCATGGCCGCCTATGGTTTGTTCAAAGCCGCGGGTCATACCAAGCGCCACTTCAAAGACATGCCGAAGATGGCGAATCTGCTTCTTTACCTCATCATCGTTCTTTACCTCGGGGCTTTTACCTCACCGATTTGGAAGGGTGGCGCCGTGCTTCGCACCACCGACTTTGCCAAAATCTATCCCTGCTGGGTGCTCATTTTTCTGATCATCACCACCTTTGACCGCCTGCGGAAAATCATCTTCATTCAGGCGTTTTCCGTGGTGCTGGTTTCCTGCGCAGCCATTATCAAAGGCCATGACGTCGACCGCTTGAATCAGGTGCTCGGGGGGTTTTATGGGAACCCGAACGATCTCGCTTTCGCCGTCGTGCTCTCTCTGCCGTATGCGCTGGCTTTTCTCGTGATGTCCAAGAGTGTCCCAGGGAAGGTGTTCTGGTTTTTCGGCATGATGGTGATGACGGTCGTCATGTTCATGACTGCCTCGCGAGCGGGCTTCATCGATTTGATTTGCTCCTATAGCGTTGCCCTGTACTATGTCGCGATCAAAGGGAAACGGCCCTGGATCATCATCGCCAGTGTGCTGCTTGGAGCGGTGATCGTCGTTACGGCAGGAGGTAAACTCTACGATCGCTTCACCGGACACGGTCAAACAGGTATGACCGCGGAAGGGTCGCTCGAAGATCGCAAGTTTCTGATGCTGCGTGCCGTCGACGCCATTGAGCACTATCCAGTCCTCGGAATCGGGGTCAAGAATTTCCCGACCTACTCCGGGATTTGGCACACCGTGCACATGACGTATCTGCAAATCGGTGCTGAGGGCGGCCTCATTGCGCTGATGCTTTACCTGACGTTTTTCTATCGGGACTTCCAGAACATGTTCTCGCTCCATCGCAGGAAAGATCTCACTTCCGACGAGCAGCTGATCGCAGGCGCCCTGATCGGTTCGCAGGTGGGTTTCGTCGTCGGAGCCCTGTTTGCGCCCGAGGCGTATCACTTTTTCCCCTATTTTGCCGCCGCATTTACGGTCACTTTGTTGCAAATATTGAATGAGAGACAGAAAGAGGGCGGCGTTACGCCCCCACCGACAAAAAAGCCACACCATTTCCTGGAGGTTTATGCCGATCGCAGAACAAACGGTGCAGTCTCCCCTGTCCGCTGACTTGCAGACAATCTTGCGTTGCCTGAATTGCGGCTCGAAGCTCGATAGCGACCAGACCGGAGGCTACGTCTGCCCGGCCTGCAAGCGCGCGTATCCGAACGTCAATGGCATTGCTCGCTTTGTCGATGCCCAGCACTATGCCGCCAGCTTCGGATTTCAGTGGCACCGCTATCAGAAGACGCAACTCGATCACGACGAACTGCGCGAATCCGAGCGCCACTTTCTGGCGAAGACTGCTCTCCGCCCCGAGGACCTCAAGGGCAAACTGGTGCTCGACGTCGGTTGCGGCATGGGACGCTTCGCCGAAGTCGCTACTCGCTTTGGCGCGCGCGTCGTCGGCGTTGACCTGAGCGCCGCCGCGGAAGTCGCCGCCAAGAATCTCGCCGACCGCCAGTTCACCGCGTTCCAGTCCGACGCTTTCGCACTACCCTTTGCACCGGAGAGTTTCGACGTCATCTACAGCATCGGTGTGCTTCATCACACTCCTGATTGCGAAGCTGCCGTGAAGGGTCTCAACAAATTTCTGAAGCCCGGCGGTCTGCTCGTCGTGTGGCTCTACAGCGGCTACAACAAGTGGTACCGCTTCAGCGATTTCTGGCGGCAATACACGCACAAGATGAAGCCGGAAACTCTGCACGGCGTACTGAAAGTCGCGGTGCCATTCTTCTACAACCTGAACCAGGGTTTGAAGAAAGTTCCCACTCGTCGGGCCTCCGGTCGCGGGTGCGATTCATCACGTGTTCCCGGTCAACCGTCAGAAGAATCCCGAAGCGCGCATGCTCGATACCTTCGATTGGTATTCTCCGAAGTACCAGTCCAAGCACACCTACGAGCAGGTCTTCAAATGGTACGAAGCGATGGGGATGGAAGACATGCGCGTGGGCGAGATCTCAATCGCGGTTCGCGGGCGCAAGCCTGCACAACGCTAGAGCTGCGCTACTGCTCGTTCTGGTATTCCACCGCGACCACCGCCTGCGGAGGCTGCTCAAGCGTCGCGCTCTTGGGAATGCCCGCAATCTGTGCGACGTGGAAGGCGCGGTTGGTGCGGTAAGCCCAGAACAAGCCGATCGAATAGATCGCGCTCGCCGCTATGATTTCAATCGCCAACTGGATCAGATTCTTGGCATAAAAGTACCGCTTCGCCAGCCAAAGCACCGCAATCAGCGGAAGCGTCAGAAGAGCCGGAAGCGTAAAGGCCTCCCGCACAAACGTCCCAACCGGGACTCCGATCTGCTTCTTCATGTGGCGCGGCAGAAATGCAATATAAGTGAAAGCCAGCGGAACGGCCGTCCCGAGCGCATCCCCGACAATTCCCATGAACGGAACCAGCGCGATACTCAAAATCACGTTCGCGATTCCCTCAATCAGCGTCACGCCTGCCAGATCCTGATGCTTGCCCATGCCGAACAGAACCCGCTGCGAAGCGGACTGCATCAGCATCAGCGCGAAGGGAATGATCATCACCACCAGCACCGGATAACTGTGTTCGATATAGCGCGCGCCCACCCAGATACGAATGATGTCCTTGCCCAGCATGATCAGAAGGGCCGTGATCGGGAAAATCAGGAACGCGCACGCCCGGTTGCCCGCGACATAGATCTTCCGCACCCGGTCAAGATTTCCCGTAGCCTCCGATTGGCTAGCCATGGGCACAAAGACCTGCGCCAGGGCAGAAACAAATTCCTGGGCGTAATCGACGATCCGCGCCCCGATGTTGAACCAGGTGACCGCAATCGTCGACATCATGGTTCCCAGCACGATTTCGTCGGTACGGAAGCGCAGCCGCGCGCCGATCATCACGATGAAAGTCGTTCCACCGTAATTTGCCATGTGGCGAAATGACGATCGATCCACGTACTTGAGACCCAGAGGCATGGGGCAAAGCCGGAAGACGACCAGGAAGGCGCGCAGGAATGAAGAGAGCAGCGGCAAGCCGACCGTAATCAGGGCGACCGTGACCAGGCCGTATCCGCGGTGCAGGAAGTAAACAATCAGAGCCGCCCGAGCCAGGGTCGCGCCAATGTTCGTCCAGTTGAGGATATAAAAGGAATTCAAACCCTCCAGCACACCGCCAAAAACACCGAGCGGGAAGCTTAAGCTGACGGATGCACCGACCAGCAACAGCAGCAGCCGCGCCTGCGGATGCAAGGCAGGTGGAATCTTGAAGAGATGTTCGATCGACGAACTCAACAGCGTGGTCAGCAGCATACTCACCACGCCGATTCCGGTGTAGCTGAACAGAGCCGTGTTGACGAACTGGGTCAGCTTTTCCTGATCGCCCGTGGCCGTGTATTTCGATACGTAGCGCACAACGGACGAGCGAATGCCGAGATCAAATAGTCCGTAGTATCCCGTCAGCGAAAAAATGAGAACCCAGATGCCAAAGGCCGCGTCGCCCAAATGATGAAGAATGAAGGGAGAGAGAAAAATTCCAATCACAACGTTGACCGCGAGCGCGGACCAACTCGAGCCGACGTTTCGGATGATTTGTAGTCTCTGAGAAGCCATTCAATTTCGTTCTGTCGGGTTCAGGCCTCTTATTCAGACCGGCTCAATTGGGAGAGTTCGTAGGACATCGCGTTGCGGCGCGCGAAAAAAGGTCGCCTCGTCAATAATGACATAACCTGCAGACGCCCGCCGCTCCCGAGGGTAATCATTGATGACCGACACCCAGCGGGTCACCTCTAGGCATTTGATTACAATGATTTACCGCGCTATTGGTGCGGGCCGCTTTTCCAGCTCAGTCCCTGAAACCGAAGCCATCCCTCGAAATTGGCGCCTGGAATTCGGCTCTCGCGCACTCGGCACGCCACGATTCTAACCTTGACTGTGCAACACTTTGCAGTGGCTCATCAGGGGGATGGTAACCCACGTTTCCGAGGTGTATAACTCCTGTTAATCGTTAGGGTTTCATCGGAAACGGAAGTTGTAGCGCGGCCCTGCCCGGCGTTCGACGTGCTGCTTACCCAGTGAAATCCCGCGGTAGATGTTCTGAAGGAGTGCCATCGATGCGCCAATTTTTGTCACATTACGTTGGGGGAACCCGCCCGCAGAGTTCCTGCCCACCCACCCACACGATTGTGAACGCAATATCGAGCCGCAATATTTTCTCGGTAATTTTCGTAGTCGTAATTGCTTTGCTGTCATCTTCGTTTGCGCAGGTCTCGGTTCTTACAAGTCGCAACGATAACGCTCGCAGCGGCGCCAATACCAACGAGACTCTGCTCACTCCGGGCAATGTCAACTACAACGGTTTTGGAAAGCTCTTCAGTACGCCTGTCGATTACGTGGTGATGGCCCAGCCGCTGTATGTGCCGAACGTCAATATCCCCGGACAAGGCGCGCACAACGTGGTCTACGTGGTCACGCAGGCGGATTCGGTGTATGCCATTGATGCCGATAATGGCACACAACTCTGGTATGCCAGCATGCTCGATGGCGGCATCACCGCCAGCGGATCCAATCTTCCCTGCGGTACCGGAGCAGGTTTCTATCAGGAGGGCATTCCCGGCACTCCCGTCATCGATCTCACCACAAACACCATGTATCTTGTCGCGAAGACCGTGCGCAATGGCGTGGTCCGGCACGATCTGCACGCGCTCGATATTACGACCGGCACCGACCAAATCAACCCCGTTCAGATCGTCGCGCAAACCACCAGCTTAAAAGGCACGGTGATGAACTTTGTCAGCAAGTGGCAGAAGAATCGTCCCGGGTTGTTGTTGCAGAACGGCACGCTGTACATGGGTTTTGGATCGAATTATTGCAACGGCAACGACAGCGGCTGGGTCATGTCTTATGACGTCTCGACGCTCGGCGCCGGGACGATCTCGCCGCTCAATGTCTTCAACACGTCGCCCGACTATGGCTTGACTTCGATCTGGCAGAGCGGCAATGGCCTGGCCGCCGATGAGAACGGCTACCTCATCCTCGAGACGGCCGAGACGGGTCCGCACGGCTTCGACGTCCCGGATGGCGGACAGACCTACTGCAATAGCGTGATCAAACTCGACCAGAATCTGGACCTTGTCGATTATTTCACTCCATGGGACGTTGCCTTTCTCAACACCCATGATCTCGACCTCAGTTCGGCGGGGGCGATGGTTCTCCCCGATCAAAACGGTCCCTATGTGCACGAGGCCATCGCCGGTGGCAAGCAGGGATGGATCTACGTCCTCGACCGCGACAGCATGGGCATGTATGGCGCGACCGACAGTGTCATTCAGGAATTCCAGGTCGATCCCAACCCCAACAACAACGACATGCTGATGAGTTCTCCGGCCTACTGGAACAACACTGTCTATTTCGCGCCCAAGGCCTTTCCGCTGGTGGCGTATCAGCTGTCGAATGGATTACTCACCAACCCCGTGCAGACGGCGAAGACTAATCCCGGCAGCCATTCGCCGTCGATTTCCGCGAATGGCAATACGAACGGAATCGTGTGGGTGCTTGAGGGAGGCCAGCTCAATGCCTTTGACGCGGTTTCGATGAACTTGCTTTATACCTCAGTGCAGGCACCGGGAAAACGCGATGTTCTGCCTACCGTCGGACATTTTGTGAATCAGACCATCGCCAACGGCAAGGTCTATGTCGCCACCACGACGAGCTTGCAGGCGTTCGCTTTATTTCATGCGATCTCATTCACCGGCGGTGCGGCACAATCCGGTACTGTCGGCACACAGCTGCCGCAAGCAATTCAAGTACAAGTGGCGAATCCGTACAACGGACAGCCCGACGTCGGCGTTACCGTCAACTTTAGCGACGGCAATAAGGGTGGGACATTCAGTTCGCCTTCTACGCAGACCGACGCCAACGGTTATGCCTCGACGTTCTACACCTTGCCGATCAAAACCGGCACTTATACGATCACCGCATCGGGAACCGGCTTTAGCACGACCACGACGACGGCAACAGCAACAGCTGGCGCGGCCGCCACCATCATTGCGTATGGCGGAGCAAAACAAACCGGAGCGGCCGGCACGATCCTGACGAAGGCGCTTGTTGTAGAGGCTCGAGACTCCCACAACAATGGAGTGCCGGGCGTGACAGTGAACTTCTCCGCCAACAAAGGTGGAATCCCAAATCCCACGTCGGCCGTTACTGGCGCGAACGGGTTAACAAATACCAACCTCCAGTTGCCGACAACGGTGGGCACGATCACGGTAACAGCGAGTTCCACCGGATTGAAGAACGCCACGTTTGCGGAATACTCCGTCGCCGGACCGGCTGCCAGCGTTACGGTCAGCGGAGGCAACAACCAGTTCGCACCTGCCGGAACACAGCTGCCGCAAGCTCTGACCGTCGTCGTCGCTGATCAATACGGGAACCCCGTCTCTGGGGTGAGCGTTGCGTTCTCCGACGGTGGTGCAGGAGGAACTTTCTTAAACCAGAATCCTGGTATCACCAGTAGCACTGGAGTTGCGACGCAGCTTTACACGCTACCTTCGACTCCAGGGACCATTACGATTAATGCCACCGCCGCTGGAGTGACAAATCCCGCGGTCTTCACGGAAACCGGGCAGTAACAACCTGGTGCCCCAGGTTCGCGCCCGTTCTTTGGGCGCCAACCTGGGAACTCAATCCCGACCGGCGGGTATCCCTGTCGATACCGGTGGTAAGCTTTTCCTGTAAAACAAAAACAGGCATCATCAATGTGGCGGGGGAAACCCCGCCACTCTGATTCTATAAAGGACGAGGACCCGAGAAAGCATGTGCGGCATTGCCGGAGTGGTGAGCGCGACTCGTGAGAGCAACATCACCGAAGCTCTCGTCCACCACATGTGCGAGCAGATCGTGTACCGCGGCCCCGACGACGAAGGACTCTACGTCGCCGATGGCGCGGGCCTCGGCATGCGCCGCCTCAGCATCATCGATCTTTCCGGTGGGCATCAGCCGGTCTTCAATGAAGATCGCAATGCCTGGATCGTATTCAACGGCGAAATCTTCAATTTTCCCGAGCTGCGCCCCGAGCTTGAGAGCCGCGGCCATCGCTTCTACACCCACACCGATACCGAAACCATCATTCACCTCTATGAGGAAATGGGTTCGGACTGCGTCAAAAAGCTTCGCGGCATGTTCGCGCTAGCAATCTACGACAAGACCAAACGTAAACTGGTGTTGGCCCGCGACCGTTTAGGCAAGAAGCCGTTGCATTACGCGCTGCACAAGGGAAATCTCTACTTCGCTTCTGAGATCAAATCGATCCTGGCGGTTGCTCCCGAGTTGGCGGAAGTCAATTCGCAGGGGCTGCTGGAATATCTTTACTTCGGCTATGTGCCGGAGCCGATCACGGCATTCACGGGCATTCAGAAGCTGCCGCCCGGACATTTGCTGGAGTTTCAGGATGGCAAGATCAATATTCGTCAATATTGGGATCTTCCCGAATACAACACATATGCGCCGAAGAGCGAAGAAGAGCTGCTGGAAGAACTGGAGCGGCGGCTGTTTGAAGCCACGAAGATCCGCTTGATCTCGGATGTTCCGCTCGGAGCTTTTCTTAGCGGCGGTACCGACTCGTCTACGATAGTCGCGCTGATGGCGCGCGCCAGTTCCGGACCAGTCAAGACGTTTTCCATCGGCTTCAAGAAGGACGACTTCAATGAAGCGAAGTGGGCGCGCATGGTGGCCGAGAAATTCGGCACCGACCATCACGAGATGATCCTCGAGCCCGACGTGGTTCAGACGGTGGAGCATCTCACCAGCGAACTGGAAGAGCCGTTCGGCGATTCTTCGATGTTGCCGACGTACTATGTTTCGCAGATGGCGCGCCAGCACGTGACCGTGGCGCTGTCTGGAGATGGTGGCGACGAAATGTTTGCCGGGTACGATCGCTACCGCATTCACGACGAACGCCAAATCTTCGAGCACATTCCGGGATGGGCGCGAAAATTCTTTCGCGACCAGGTCTTTCCGCGGCTGCCCAGCGGCATGCAGGGCCGCAAGTTCAGCTACAACGTCTCGTTGCCGTGGCAGGAGCGTTACATCGATCACATGGCCTTCTTACCGGCTTTTGAGCGCGACGTTCCGCTGCTGTCGCCGGATTTCCGCCAGATACTGGAACATAGCGATGATCCAGCCAACGTTTTCCGCCGCTACTTTGCGCAGGCGCCGGCGAAGGATCCAGTCGATCAGTTGCTTTATGTCGACACCAAGACGTATATGGTTTCCGACATCCTCGCGAAGGTAGACCGCATGAGCATGTTGAATTCGCTCGAAGTCCGCGTCCCCATTCTTGATCACGTTTTCGTGGAGTGGGTTGCGAGTTTGCCGCCCGAGTGGAAGCTGCGCGGCAATCAGCAAAAATACATTCTCCGCAAGCTGGCCGAGCGCGTCGGCGTGCCGCGCGAAGTGCTCTACCGCCAGAAGCAGGGATTCTCGCTGCCTCTGGTTCACTGGATGCGGCACGAACTGAAAGACATGCTCACGATTCTGCTCGAACCACGAACCCTTGAGCGCGGATACTTCGCGGCCGACGGCGTCCGGAAATTAATGGACGATCATCTGGTTCGCGGCAAAACGATGACTGGACGCATCTGGCGCCTGCTGATGTTCGAACTCTGGCATCGCAATTTCCTGGAGAAGTTCATCAAGCCCGCTGGCCTTTTCTCGCTGCCGGTAGTTGCCGACTCACGCCGCCAGACCGCCGCGGTGGTACCACTAGCGTCAGCTCCGGTGGGAGGATGATCGGGTGCGCACCGCTGATCCCGTCAGCATGACGCCTATCCAGTCGTCGGATCCCGCCTCTTCTTCAGAACCGATCAGCCTCTTTCTCATGGTCAACACGCTCGAAACCGGAGGCTCCGAACGCCAGTTCACCGTTCTCGCGCAGAATCTGAAGCCGCCGCAATTTCAGACGCATCTCGGCTGCGTCAGCCGCCGCGGGCCGCTGGCGCATCACTTTCCGGACATGCCTCAGTTTCCACTCGGAGGCAGTTTGTTCGGATGGCGCTCGCTGCGCACGCGCTGGAACTTGCGCCGGCATCTTCGTGAGCACGGAGTGCAGGTCGCGCACGCCTTCGATTTCTACGCAAATCTAACGCTGATTCCCGCCGCCAAACTGGCCGGCGTGCCCGTCATTATCGGCAGCCACCGCCAGCTTGGCGACCTGATGACTCCGGCGCAATTCCGCGCGCAGAACGCCGCATTCCGGTGGTGTGACGTGGTGGTATGCAACTCACAAGCCGCCGCCGATCGCCTTCTTGTCGCCGGTCTGGCAGCCGCGAAGATCGCCGTCATCGGAAACGCGCTGCCCAACGAGGCTTTCGGTGACGCGGCTGCCGCTTTGCCGAAGCGTCCGGGCGTGGTTCGGGTCGGTATGGTCGCGCGAATGAATCACCGCTACAAGAATCACTCCGGATTTCTGCGCATCGCCGCGCAAGTCCGACACCGTATGCCAAGCGCCGAATTCGTACTCGTCGGCGACGGGCCGCTGCGGTTGGAGTTGGAAAGGGAAGCGGCGAATCTTGGCCTCGGCGACGCGGCAATTTTCATGGGCGATCGGCAGGACATGCGAGCCGTTCTTGCTTCCGTCGACGTCGCGGTCAACGTCTCTGATTCCGAAAGCTTGTCGAACGTCATCCTGGAAGCGATGGCTGCGCGGTTGCCGGTGGTCGCTTACAACGTTGGCGGCAATTCCGAACTGCTCAACGACCAGCGCGGGGCGCTGATCGCATCCGGCGACGAGGCCGCCTTCGCCGGGGCCATCGCAAATTTGCTCGCCGAGTCCAAACTTCGCGAACGAATGGGCTGGAGCGCGTTTGAGTTTGCGCGGGAAAACTTCAGCCTCGATCGCGTTCGCGCGCGCTATGCTGACCTGTACTTCCGACTTCTGCAACAGAAGCGCGGGAAGAGCGGCGCATGAACGAAGTCAAGAGCGACTCCGTCAACCAGAACTCGTCAAAGCGCATTCGCGTTTGCATCGTCGCGCCCAGCCTGCGCTACATCGGCGGACAGTCGGCCCAAGCCGATCTTCTGCTGCGGCATTGGAAGAACGATCCGGATATCGACATCAGCTTTATCGCCGTGGACCCGCGGTTTCCGAGCCTCCTGCGCTGGGCAGAAGGCGTTCCCGGGTTGCGCACGATTCTCCGGGAGCCCATCTACTTCTGGCATCTCTGGCGCGATCTCGAAGGCGTGGATGTCGCGCACATATTCTCAGCGTCCTACTGGTCGTTTCTTCTTGCGCCGGCGCCGGCCGCGTGGTTCGCGAAGCTACGCGGATCGAAAACGCTGATCAACTACCACAGCGGAGAATTACGTGACCACCTGCAGCGCTACCGCTCGGCAGGGTTCGTTCTGTCGCGAGTCGATAAGATTGTCGTGCCGTCCGGCTACCTCGTCGACGTCTTCCGCGAGTTCGGGCTGCAAGCTGCGCCCGTGCCGAACATCGTCGATCTCTCGCAATTCCGTTATCGTCCTCGGACTCCGCTGCGTCCGCATCTGATCTGCACGCGCGGATTCTCGGCGTATTACAGCGTGGATGTCGTGGTGCGGGCATTTGCCGAAGTGAAGAAAGCGTATCCCGACGCGCAGCTTGATCTTGTTGGCAACGGGCCGCTGGAGGGCGATATTCGCAAACTTGCGGCGGAGTTGAATCTTGCCGGAGTGAACTTCACTGGCGTCGCCTCGCGTGAAGACATCGGCAAATATTACGACCGCGCCGACATTTTCATCAATGCTTCCTGGCTCGACAACATGCCGCTATCAGTCATCGAAGCGTTTGCCGCCGGAACTCCGGTGGTCACGACGTCGCCCGAGTGCATGCCTTACCTTGTCGAACATGAGCGAACCGGAATGCTTTCACAGGTGGGAGACGCAAAAACGCTCGCCACCAATGTCATCCGCCTGCTGCGCGAGCCCGCGCTCGCCGCGAGCCTTGCGCAAAACGCGTACAACGAAGCACAAAAATATACCTGGGGAGCAGTTCGAGAACTGTGGGTGAATGTTTACCGCGGACTGATGTGATGAACTGCGATCACAGTATCTTGCAGGCTGCTGAAAACCCGTCCGTGACGCTAGGCTTCCCCGCGGCTGA
Source organism: uncultured Acidobacteriaceae bacterium (assembly GCA_963725295.1). Lineage (GTDB taxonomy): Bacteria > Acidobacteriota > Terriglobia > Terriglobales > Acidobacteriaceae > Acidiflorens. The sequence goes on along the minus strand of CAVRYB010000010.1, from coordinate 11,812 downwards.
GAGAGTAGTAGAAGAGCGATCCTGCCGGTAAGGAAAACGACCACTGGGGCTGAAGCCCTCTCTGATAGAACGAGGCTTTCGCGGCCCTGAAGGGCCGCTCTTCCACGGTGATTCACACATTAGAGAGTGTTCAACACCTTGGTAGAGCACTCTGTTAAAGCCACTCTGTTAAAGCACTTTCTTCTTCAGCGGCCAAAACGTGGTCACGACTAATGCCACGGCAATTCCCAGCGATACTTCGAGAAAACGATGCCATGATGTGATCCACGCGGCGCGCGCCCGCGGAATCAGCAAAACGATACTCAAGGTAATGCCGGCAAAGCGGTAGGCGCCTCCGACGCGCAGCAGCCATGACAGCAAGCCGCAAACTACCATCGCGACGGCATAAACCCATACAGTCGGATGAAAGAACGTAGCGACCAGCGCGCCCAAAGCCGCTCCCAGCGCCGTGCCCACGAACCGCTGCCAGCCGAGCAAGTGCGCAGGAATGGTTGACTGCACGATGACGATGGCCGAGATTGGAGCCCAGTAATATTCCGGCAGCTTGAGAAGCCGCGCCAGCAGCATGGCGACGACCGCGGCAACGGCGGTTCGCACCGAATCCAGAACGGCATCCAAATTAACTTTGGAGAGAATTCCTCCACTGGCCATCAGGCCTCCACTGCCCGCGACAGGAGCCGTTATTGTACAGCGGACGTTCCTCGCGGGCGGATTGCCGCTCTTGCCAATGCGTTGCCGCCATCCCGTGGTAGTATTTTGCCGTACCTCGCGGGACCCGCGCGCTCTGCTGTTTCACCTGCGATCTGCGCCAACGACAATGAGGGTTCCTACCTGCGCCCTTTCTCGCAACGGTCGTGGATGGAGGAGATGCGAGCACACCGGAAGTGTGCGCCGTCGTCCTTCGTGACACACACGGTCCGGAATTCAAATCAATCCATGCTGAGCAGAGGAGAACCTATGCAGATCAAGAAACTCACGCCCAATCTAATTGTCCGCAACGTCGAAGCCAGTCTCAAGTTCTATCGCGAAGTTCTGGGCCTCGAACCGGCGATGACCGTGCCGGAACAATCGCCCTACGTGTTTGCCGGCGTGTCAAACGGAGCGATCGAAATCTTCTTCAACGATCAGAAGACCGTCGCCGCGGAGTATCCGAAGCTTGCCGATCCAATCGGCGCAAGCCTGACGCTTTATCTTGAGGTCGACAGCCTGCAAGAGGTTCTCGGCCGCGTGCAGAAGGCGGGAGCGAAAATCTCCATGCCGGTGACGGATCAGTTTTACGGGATGAAGGAATTTGCCTTCGAGGATGTGGATGGATACACCATCACGATCGCGCAGAAGGCGGCGTGAGGATGTTTTCGCAGTTTCGAACTTCCGATGGTGCCCCAGGTTCGCGCCCGTCTTTTGGGCGCTAACCTGGGACAACGGTCGTCTCGGCAAGAAATTCCGGAAGCTTTTCCGGAACAGCGCTCACCAGCTTATTGAGAAAGCTTCGGGCTCGAGACGTCGGTGCTCTTCTTTACAGTGACCGGATCGTGCTGGCGTTTCCCGGTCGGATGTCCGCTGGCGGGGGCCGCCGTGGCAGCATTCTGCTTGTTCCCTTTCGCCTTGGTCATCGTCACTTCCGAGACCGACGGCGAACTGGATTCACGATTTGATGCTTTCGGTGCTGGCTCAGTCTTCGCCGACTGCGCCACGGCGACGACCGACAAACACGCGAATGCGACGATCAGAATTTGTTTTCTCATAGTTTCTCCTTGAAGCCTAACTCGATTTTCGAATCACCCGCGCGATGCTGCGGGCGAGTGTCCAGTCCCCACGACTGGCAATGAGGAGATGGTGGAAGGTTATGGGCGGGCAGGCAAGTTACCGAGGTGTCAGAGCCAGGCCGATGTGCAAGCGTCCGTTTCTGATCGGGTTTTGGCGCAGTTTTGCGGATATACTGACTCTCTTGCTGAGCCATTGCTCAACGGAGAAGCGCATGTCGAGTTTGAAGGAATTTCAGTGCGAAATCTGCGGGACGACCAGTGATAATCCGATCCACTGGTTTGTGATCGAGTGTGGAGACGACAAACTCGCGGTCATCAAGTGGGATCTGGCGGCCGCGAACAGCCCGACCGCTCGGCACTTTTGCGGGGAGGCGCATGCGCAGGTCTATATCAGCCGCTGGTTTGAATCGATCTGCGTTCCGAGGAAGCCGCTGGCCAAAATCTCCTAGAAAAAGATCTCTTAACAATTGGACTGACAAAAAAGGCCCCGCTCCGCTGCGGGGCCTTCTGCTGACTGCAAACGGACTACGTTAATGGACGATCGTCACTGGATTTCTTAGCCAAGCCTCCTGCGTAATGGCGACCATCGATGGGTCGTCGATGATGCCAATGCTGTCCCAGGTAAACAGGCCATACCCTGGGGTGGTACCATCGACGCCTTTTGGAACCTGGACACCGAGCTGCTCGGCCAACCAGGAGAAGGATCCGTAGCCGCAAAGACTGACGCAGTGATCCTCGTTGGTATCTTGTTTGAAGCCGGTGGCAAACCATCCGTTCTCCGGCGGGTTGGGCACGGTGGCTTCGAGTTGATCTGCTGCAACTCCGATTTTCACGGGACCGTGGGCAATTGCATTCTGCAGGATCGCAGCGTTCGTCCAATCCACTGCGGTGTGTGGGCCATCATCGTAGGTACGGGCGCCTTGCTGAAATCCCTTCGTCTGCATTGCGTCCAGCACATCGACAAGGTTAGCCCCATTGAGAACCTTGTGTTGCTTCGCCCATTTCTCTACCTCGGCGTCGGAGATGAAAATCTCCGGCTGGTGGCAGGCTTTGGCGAAAGCCTCCTCGGCTGTGACGCAATCCCCGTCTTTGTCATTCAGCCAAAACGAGAGTTTGGACGGTTTATAAAGCACCTGTGGAGGAGTGGGCCCGGTGATGACGTGAGGAACGGCTGATGCAAGTCGATACCTTGGAGACGGAAATGCCCCGCGAGGTCGTTTAGTGGCCATGACGCTCTCCTTCTAAACCAGATTTTGGGGAAGGCCGCAATTATAGACCAATTCTCAGGGGCCGGGGGAGTCCGGCCGGAAGTGTGTTCGGAATTTGTAACAAGGTTGTGATGGCGGAGCATTCGAGATGGCTGCGGCATTCTTAACGGTGCGTTTCTGCGCATTACTGCCCAGCAGTGAGGCGAAGGCGTTGGAATTCCGCAATTCGATACAATTCACCTATGCCAGAATCTTTCAGCGCGAAACTCGCGAACATCGTGCTGCCCGAAGCGGGCGGCGCGGACATCCGACTGGGCTCGCTGTGGGAGAGCAATGCGGCCGTCATTGTTTTTCTGCGGCACTACGGGTGAATCTTCTGCCGCGAGCATGTCGCGCAGTTGCGCGAACACGAATCTGAATTCAAGCAAGCCGGAGCCACGATGGCCGCCATCGGCTTGGGCGACATGAACTATGCCCGCCTGTTTCGCGAAGAGACGGGCATCACGTTCCCGCTGCTGGTCGATGCTGAACGCGTTGCGTACCAGGCGGCGGAATTGAAATCCGCAAACCTGTTCCATCTTTTCCGCAGCGAGAATAAGGAAGCGCGCGGCCGTGCCAAGCGCGCCGGACACCGCCAGCACGCACTCGGCAAGAATCCATTCCAACTCGGAGCCAGTTTCATCTTTGCTCCGGGAAATCGCGATCTGTTCGTCCACCTGAGTCGCACCTTCGGCGACAACGCAGATACCAAGGCGCTGCTGTCCGTGTTAACAGGCGTTTCTGGCACCTCGGCTTGAGGGCGGAGAGAAACTGCTGAGGTCGTTCTCAGTCCAGGATGGCAGATCCTCAACGTCTGGAATTCTATGCTTTGGCGGAGTCCACCCGTTGGTTGGGGTCGCGCTCTTCAAAAGCGCGGCAGATCGAGCGGAGTAACGGACCGGGGGAGCCGTTGAAGATATGCTCGGCGAAATCGCCGGTACGAATCCAGCCCTTCACTTCGAACTGTTTCCTCATCGCCGTTCTCTCTTCTCTGTTCATGGGGGCATTGAAGGCGTTGTCCTCGGCTGTCATTACCGGCGCAGCCGGCGGTTTCCTCTCCTCGATTTCCTCTTTCCCGCCGTCCTTCTCTCCCTCCTCGGGATCGTGTCCCTGGCCGGTGGCGGACCATGGAGTCATGCCGAGCGGCGTTTCTGCGGCCTTCTCCGGTTCTACGACCATCTGCGTCGGCGTGGCCTTTTCGGCCTGCATCGCCTTCAGGTTTCCGGAGGCTATCTGCAGCGCATAGAGCAGAATTCCGGCATCTTTGCGGTCGATTCTGCGCGACAGCATCAGTTGCACCACTTGCTGGATGACAGTTTGAATCGAGTGGGCGTCTTCGAAGACGGGGATAACGATGTTGCCATCGGAAAAGCGCTCGCCGTCGATATAGAGGTCGGCGGCGCGAGGCCGGTTCCGCTCGTGGAAGTAACACAGTTCCTTGTCTTTGACCGCCGGAGATCCGCATTGTGTGCCGTTGGTTCGAATATGCCGGCACCGCCGGATTTCAACTGGATAACTCGCCATAACTCCCACCTCTTAGGTACCGCAAATAAAAAACGCGGCCCGCGGGCCGCGTTGATCTCTTCATCCCTATATTTATTATTTCAAAATCAGAGAGGGAAACGGACACGTTTCGAGGAAATATATCTGGCTTGAATGGAGTGAGTTAGGGAGAAAGTCGTGGTCTGGAGGGCTTGACATGGGTTTCACGTGTTGAGCGGTGGGCCGAGACCCCCTTAGTGTCGGTCTTTTGGAATCAAAGATTTGGGGGTGGAGGCCGCTAGATCTTTGAGTTTAAAGGAGTTATTAGTAAAGTCTTTATTTGTCAAAGACTTAGTTGATTTGATCAGTAAGTCACTGACAATCCGGCAAACTCTGAGCGAGTGAACCCATGGGCGGGATGCGGCGAAGTTATTCTGCGCGGGAGCGGTTTCGAAATCTGGTGGACTAGGCCGCTGCGCTTGCTCGAATCTGTTTGAGCTTCACTTCGGCCTTTGCTCCCAAGAGATCGGCGTACAAAAGCAAGCGGGCTACGCTCAGAGTGGAAAGCTTGCCGCGCGTTAGTTCGCTTACACGCGGTTGCTGAATATGCAGGATCCGTTCCAAATCCCGGGCACTGTACCGGCGGCGTTTGATCAACTCCAAAATTCTTTGATGCAGCGACGCCTTCAGTTTCAGTTCCAGCGCGCCCTGCCGATCCAATCCGAGCTCATCCAAGACACTCCCGCTTACCCTATATTCACCTTCGACGGAGCGCTTGTTTGGCAATTCTTTTCTCCTCGCGTTTCGCTTCCAGCACGTGCTTTAAGCGGGCCCTGGCGGTTTCGATGTCTTTCTGCTCGATCGCGTTTGAGCGCTTTTCAAAGCAGTGGAGGACGTGGATTGTCCCGCCCTCGCGTGTATACAAGACCCTGTACCACTTATCGGCATCCTGCTCGCGCAGTTCATAGACTCCCGGGCCTACGGTGCGAACCGGCTTTCTATCCGGTGGGGTTTGCCCGAGCTGCAACTGGTAAAGAGCATATCCGAGATCTTGTCGAACGCCAGTTGGAAACCCGCGCAGGGCCCGTATCGAGTCCGATTGAAAGGCTAGCGGGACGAGCGGCTCGCCATCGTCTGACAGAGCATCGGAGTTCTTGTTATTTGTATACACGTATCTTGTATGTCTTGTCACCATACCTTTGGTAATCGTCCGTAACTGATTTGATATTAAGGTCTGATCAGGAGTGTGGCGGCGGGGTTTGAAGGAAAAGATTGAAGGTTTTTCCCATTATGGGATGAAGTGGACAGCCGTGAGTGCAGCCCTCAGCGGCTTTGGGCCGTCGGGAGTGGCGGCTGTTTCGAATCCTGACTAGCCCACATAACGAAAAGCGCGTTGTGTGGGGCACCGGCACCGATGTTTGGTTCCAATATGGGAATAACGGGCTGAATACCAGGTTTAGAAAAAAGTGTGCGGCCTTTCCGTTATCATTGGCGAGAACGCGAGGAGAGAGCCGGTTGTCTTCCATGACCAACCTCAGCTTGAGCATCCGCTATCGGCCCGTCCGAATCGGCTGGTGTATACGGCACGGGAACTGGGATGACCTTCGGCACGCCCTGAGACTTACTCACACTTTCTGGGGTGGCAAGTTCAACCCTGTGATCCCGGTCGGGAACCCCAGCGCGATGCAGTTAAGTTCGCCAGTTCCGTGTTGACGCGCTGTTCCCTGTAAACGCGAGCCAGGAGGCGATCGAATTCACCAAACAGTCGCACGCCGTCGGGTGGCCATTACTGGACCATGAGATTGTCGACCGATTTAGGAACGGGACTCCAAATTTCCTAGACATCTCCCATCCGCTACTCAAAATCGCAAGGGAGTTGGCGCTTCACGACAAGTCAGACCGGACCGACGACGCACCATCGCAGGCATTTGAATCAAGCAACTATGTGATCGTGCGTTGGGAGGAAGATGACCCGCTAGCCGATATTCTGCTATCAACGTTTGGAGGACTTCCCGGTCCGGCCGAGATAGGCCGCGACTATGAAGGATTTCTTCTCACGAACATCGGTGCATATCCTTACAAGGCTCGAAAGGATGAGGCGCTTCCAGCACAACTGATCAGCCGCAATTCTGTCGCCGACATCAGCGCGTGGGGATTGGATTGGGACCGCGTGCCAGCCCGCTCAACCATGGGTTTCTATGCAGGGCGGGCGAATGATTTTGAGGACGTTGTCAACTACTGGAACCTGGGGCCTCCGACCTGAACGTCATCTTTCTCGACCCCTCCCATGCCGAACGTATGAAGGAAATTCGCCGTGTGCACACCAATGAGATGGTGAAACGGTTCGAAGCAGACCGCGAACAGACTCGCGGCTATGCGAGCGCCGGCTGGGACGAGGATAAGATCCCGGTCTGGAGCCGATCACAGGAGGTGGCTGCAGGGTTGGAGTTTTCGAAGGACGACTTGCCATTCTTCCGACAAATCGATGGCATAGCAATTGGCGCAGAAGTCACACCGCCCCTTCATTCATTCCAGCAGCAAGAGGTGCTGGGGTCGGTGACGACCCGCTACGGACGACCAACGATTTCATTTCAACTCCCCGAAAAGCCCTTCAAACCGGAAGAGTTTTCCCAAGAACACTTCGTCATTTCTATAAAGACCCCCTTTGAGGACCCGGATGAAGGGGGCACTTTTTGAACTCCGTTTGTGCCGGAGCTAAACTTCTGGTACGGGCAGCAACTCCTTGTAGGTGGACGTAGCGCACGCGCCGAAATCGACGGGGTGGGCATAGTAAGTCGCGTTAGAAGCGAAACTTTGGCCATAACCTCGCTGAGAAAAACAGATCTAGCCAACAAGCTATTCGAGTCAGCCGGGATCGGATCCTGCTTGAGCCATCCTGGACGTATTGCATCGCGCCTTATTTCCCAGCTAGGTGGGCTTCAAGGATGCAGAGTTCTTAAGATCGCCGGAGTACGGCACCTAATCCGAAAGTACAGCCCTCTTCAAGAATTCGACCGCACTGAGGCAATCAGAATAATCGGCAACCAAGACCCCACAACGGGAACACCCAGGTTCACAGATTACGAAAACCTTTTCATTGAAGAACGCGACTGGTCGACAAAACTAAAACCCGATGATGTATTCAGCTACCTGCTTGAGCGTGGAGTGTTTCGAGTTGGGCTCAACCTGACGTGCACAACTTGCGAACTGCCATTCTGGGTCAGCATCGACGACGCCTCGACAATCGCAACCTGCGAGGTCTGCGGTGCAAAGTTCAATGTGCTGCGTCAGCTCAAAACACGCGATTGGAAGTACCGACGCTCCGGTATATTTGGAATGGATAGCCACCAGGAAGGTAGCATCCCTGTCGCGCTGTCTCTGCAGCAACTACAAGCGCAGTTTCACTCATGGCGCGGGAATTCCATTTTCCTACCAAACATGGAACTCAAACCGTTGAAAGCTAACATTGAGCCCTGCGAGACCGATATCTTCATTGCAATGCAAGACGGCAGCGATACCGTGTTGGCTATAGGTGAGTGCAAGGACGCAGGCGTGAGTAAGGAGACCAACTGTTCCATCACTGCCGACGATGCAAGGAAAATGGCGGCCGTAGCTGACGCGCTCTCCTAATGGGTTCAGATGCTACATAGTATTTTCCAAGACGTCCCAGTTTACGGACACGGACATCGAAAATTGCCAGCTAGCCAATGGGCGCGGAAGGACACGAGTGGTAATGCTCTCCAATCGGGAACTCGAACCGTACCACGTATACGAGAAGACCTCGATGGAGTACGAAATCCATCGTGGTGGTGGACACTCGCTCCACGACATGGCGCTCGCAACACACGACATATTTTTCACCCAGAAAAGAAAGGCGCAAGGCTCCTAAGTTGCCTAACTGTCCGCAGGTCGAAAGAGCCCGCCTTGCGGCGAGCGATCGCATTACAGCGACGATTCTTCTGGAGAATTCCCTGACATGGCGGGGTACGGTTGAGGGGAATAGGGGTCCTTCGACTGCGCGCTGCTGCGCTTCGCTTCACAGCGTTCCGCTCAGGATGACAGTTTGGAGAGGGGAGCAAAGAAAAACCCCACCCTAGCGCAAAGAGCGCGCTAGGATGGGGCACCCTACACTACCTGTTTAGTACATGTCGCCCATGCCGCCGCCGTGGCCGCCGGGAGCTGGAGCTTCCTTCTTTTCGGGAATCTCCGCTACCAGGGCTTCGGTGGTGAGCATCAGCGCGGCGATCGAACCGGCGTTGGTGAGTGCGGTGCGCACTACCTTGGTCGGATCGAGCACGCCCGCCTTGACCAGGTCTTCGTACTCTCCGGTCAGAGCGTTGTAGCCGAAGTTATTTTCTTTGGTGTCGTGGATCTTGCCGATCACGATGGCACCTTCTTCGCCGGCGTTCTCGGCGATCTGGCGCAGCGGTTCGGTGATGGCGCGCTTCACGATGTTGACACCGATCTGCTCGTCACCTTCCAGCTTCAGCTTGTCGAGAGCTGCAACGCAACGCGCTAGCGCGACGCCGCCGCCCGGGACAATGCCTTCTTCAACGGCTGCGCGGGTGGCGTGCATGGCATCTTCCACACGGGCTTTCGTTTCCTTCATTTCGGTTTCGGTTGCGGCGCCGACTTTGATTACGGCAACGCCACCGACCAGCTTGGCCAACCGCTCCTGCAGCTTCTCGCGGTCGTAGTCGCTGGTGGTCTTATCGATCTGGCTGCGAATTTCTTTCACGCGGCCCTGGACTTCGCCCGGCTTGCCTTTGCCTTCGACGATGGTGGTGTTGTCCTTGTCGATGGTGACTTTCTTGGCCTGGCCGAGGTCGGCGACGGTCACGTTCTCGAGCTTAATGCCGAGATCTTCGGTGATGGCTTTGCCGCCGGTGAGGATGGCGATGTCCTGCAGCATGGCCTTGCGGCGATCGCCGAAGCCAGGAGCCTTGACGGCCGAGACTTGCAGCGTGCCACGCAGCTTGTTGACGACGAGAGTGGCGAGCGCTTCGCCTTCCACGTCCTCGGCGATGATCAGGAGCGGCTTGCCGCTCTTCGCGATCTGCTCGAGCAGCGGGAGCAGGTCTTTCATCGAAGAGATTTTCTTTTCGTGGATGAGGATGTAGGCGTTCTCTTGAACGGACTCCATGCGCTCGGGATCGGTAACGAAGTACGGAGAGAGGTAGCCGCGGTCGAACTGCATGCCTTCGACGACGTCCAGCTGGGTCTCGAGGGTCTTCGACTCTTCGACGGTGATGACGCCGTCTTTGCCGACCTTCTTCATCGCTTCCGCGATGATCTTGCCGATGGTCTCGTCATTGTTGGCGGAGATGGTGCCAACCTGGGCAATCATGTCGCCGGAGACGGGCTTGGACAGCTTGTCGAGTTCGCCCGGTTCACGGTTGCCTTCTTTGTCGATGCGTCCGGTGATCTTCAGAATGGACTTTTCGATGCCGCGCTTGATGGCCATCGGGTTGGCGCCAGCAGCTACGGTCTTCACGCCTTCGCGATAGATTGCCTGGGCGAGAACGGTAGCGGTGGTGGTGCCGTCGCCGGCGATGTCGGAAGTCTTGGAAGCAACTTCGCGGACCATCTGGGCTCCCATGTTCTCGAGCCCGTCTTGCAATTCGATTTCCTTGGCTACGGTGACGCCGTCCTTGGTGATGGTCGGCGAACCGAATTTCTTTTCAATAACGACGTTGCGGCCCTTGGGGCCGAGAGTGACTTTCACAGCATCAGCCAAGAGGTTGACGCCGCGGAGGATCGCCTGCCGCGACTCTTCTCCGTGAACAATTTGTTTTGCCATTTTGTGTTCTCCTAAATGATTCATTTGAGTGCTGCAGAATTTTGCTGGGGCCATCGCTAATCGGTCTCTAGCTGTTCGCTCTTAGCTTCTGGCTTGTAACCGAAAATCGACTTCTTGCGAAGCTGGACGTTACCGCCGAGCCGGCTGTTTCTTTCTTCGCCGGAGTGGCCGCGCCCGTGAGCACGCCCAGTACTTCTTCTTCGCGCATGATGATGAAATCTTCACCATCGATCTTGATTTCGGTGCCGGAGTATTTGCCGAACAGGATGCGGTCGCCTTCTTTTACGTCGAGCGGGCGAACCTTGCCTTCTTCACTGATCTTGCCCTTGCCGGCGGAGATGACTTCGCCTTCCTGTGGTTTATCTTTTGCGGAGTCGGGGATAATGATCCCGCCGCGAGTGGTGTCAGCTTCTTCCACGCGACGAACCAGAATGCGGTCGTGCAGCGGGGTGAATTTAGTAGCCATAGTTGGTGCTCCTTTCAAAAGTGTTTCGGTAAGTTGTGGAACTAGGATTTCCCAAGATTCCGAGTGCTGTTAGCACTTGAACGTCACGAGTGCTAATTATAGGAATGTGAGTGGCGGGTTGTCAAGCGGCAAAGGGGAGGATTGTATGTGCTTATATTTCAATATGATAGAGTTTCGTAATTTCAAGCCTCAGGAGCCATCCAAGGCGTGAGCTGGGCCTATCCGTCTCTCTTTCGCCCCTTCGGGGCTCGGTGAACTCGCCGCTTCTGACCCACGGCTTACGCCGTGGGCTGCATTCTAGCGCCGCTTCGCGGCTGGGGCAACCCCGAGCTTCGACCGCTTCGCGGCTTCGGAATGGGTTTTCGGGTTGAGTCATGGCTGGCGGGCCTTCGGCAGGCCTAGAGGCAGGCTGTGGGCTCGCGGTCTCGCGCCGCTTCGCGGCTAAGAATCGCATGGTGGGGTTTTTCGGGGCCGGTGAGGGGTGACCTGTTCTCCGATTCGGCTGGCCGAGCCTTCGGCGCGGCTGCCCGTCGTCGGGCCGGGTTCGGCTGCGACTGTCGTTGGCGTGCGCGTAATTCACTGATTTTGGGGAGTAACGTGGCGTCTGAGTGTGGCAGCGGAGGTGCAAGGGCTCTGACATGATCTCCGCATGACGCGGTCTCGCCAGCCACGAGTTCCCCACAGCAGATTCCCTGATGATTGTTCGCTCCAACTGGCGCACGGCTGTCTCTATGAAGGGATGGAGGAACGCCACTGATGTCCAGTTTGAAGTGCGTGGAAAACTGCTGCGAGTGTCCGTTGCGGGCAAGACATTTCTTCTGCGGGTTATCGCCGGAGTCGGTGGAAGCGTTTCAGAAGATCAAGCACACGACGGCGTTTCCGGAGCATGCGGTGGTGCTGGTGGAGGGACAGAATCCGGTGGGGATCTTCGTTCTTTGCCAGGGCCGGGCCAAGTTGAGCACGACCTCGAAGGATGGCAAGACGCTGATTGTGCGAATCGCGGAGCCGGGAGAGGTGCTGGGGCTGCACGCGGCGGTCACGGGGCGTCCTT
>CAVRYB010000009.1:0-45951 GCA_963725295.1 uncultured Acidobacteriaceae bacterium | reverse complement strand
CGGGATCGAGCCCCGTGGTTCTGCTCGTCGAGAAGAAAATCTTGGGACTGTGCACGAGGCCGCGGGCAATTTCCAAGCGACGCCGCATGCCGCCCGATAGAGTTTTCGTTTGCGCATCCCGCCACTTTGTCAGGTCCACTGTCTCCAGCAGTTCCGCAATTGCTTCTTTACGGCGTTTCGCCGGAACGTCGTACAGCTTGGCGTAGATATTCAAATTTTCTTCTACTGTCAGATCCAGATCACTGGTTAGAGCTTGCGGAATGACTCCAATCGTCGGCGCACCGCTTTCGGATCGGAAGCCACATCGTGCCCCGCCACTCGTGCCGCTCCCGCTGTGATCGGAATGAGCGTGGTCATCATCCGGATCAGCGTCGATTTCCCCGCTCCGTTCGGACCAAGCAGGCCGAAGATTTCGCCTTCCTTTCCCGAGAAAGAAACATCGTCGACCGCGGTAAAGTCGCCATAGCGTTTGACGATGTGGTCCACCTCGATTGCGTTGGGAGCATTGGCTGCGATCTCGCCTCGAAGACTGGTTTCAGAGGCCGCAACGGTCATGCCGTTAACGGCGTTCCCATTCGTTTTGTGCACGTCTTCCGTCATGGCTTTGTGGCCGCTTCCGCGCTGTTGGGCGTTGTGCCTTTGAGTTGTGCCGGACTTACCAGGACTTCAGCCGTCATGCCTGGCACGAAGGCGCCTTTTGGATTTTCGAGCCGCACCTTGAGCGCAATAGTTCGGATATCCCGCTTGCGCCGCCCAACGTCACGCTGCGTCGCGAAGTCGGCTTCGGCTGCTTTATAAAACACTTTGCCGGAAACGACGGTACCTCCCGGCAGACGCACTCGAAGCGTGTCGCCGAGCCCAATATGATCGGCATCTGTTTCTGGAATCCACGCGAAAGCCCAAGTGTCGCTGAAGTCCACTACCGTGACGATGGCCTGTCCCGCATTCACGACTTCGCCTTCTCGGGCGGCGCGCACCAGCACGGTGCCAGTTACCGGCGAATAGATCTTCGTGTATCCCAGCCGCACCTCGGCTTCCTTCAATTGAGCGGTTGCATTCTCCACCTGTGCCCGCGTGGAGGCAACCGTGCTTTGAGCGGCAGTGGCCGATTCGTGCGCGCGACAGCAGAATTCAAGTCTGCTTCGGCCGCTGTTACCTGGTCTTTCAATGACTGCACGCTTGCTTCTTGCGCCTTCAGGTTCATCTCGGCCTGAACGCGATCCTGGTCCGAGGCTACGCCAGCTTGCGCGAGTCCGATTGTCCGGCGGCTGTCACTTTCCACTCTCGCCAGCATGGCCTCGGCCTGCGCTAGTTGCGCACGTGCCGATTGCAACTTAGCCTGCGTATTCGAGACGTCACTCGACGTTGATCCCTTGGTCGATTTGCTGGTGTACTCATTGGCGCTCACCTGCGAACGCATGCTCGCGATGGTCGCAGCCGCTGCCCGCTCTTCGGCTTCCAGTTCCGACGGATCGAGCAGAGCGATTAAGTCGCCCTGCTTGACCTGCGAGCCCTCTTCCACGAGCAGCTTGGAAATTCGTCCCTGAATCTGCGGGCTTACGACGATCTGATTCGCATCGACAGTTCCTACCAGGACCAGGTCCTTGCCAGCAGGCGTCGAGAAGAAGTAGTAGGTGCCAGCAATGGTCAGGATAATTGCCAGCACGATCAGGAATTTATTGCGAGCACTCATTCAAATCTCCGTGAAATGGCTTCACTTGTTCCCCTCGGTTCTCCTCAGAGAAGACTGACTCTCCAAATCGCAATCAGCGAAACAGTCCTGCCGATATAAAGTCCAGCACAAACGCGCGCCGTTCCCGAATCCGCTCCGGCGATAGAGGATCTACTTTCATCAGCATCTTCATCAAAGGTGCAGCGCCGAAGTAGAAAACGATCATGGCTGCGACTGAAGGCAAGAAGTCCATCGGATTTACAGCGCGAAATTCGCCAGCCTCGGCGCCTTCGTACAACACTTCAACGAGTTTTCCGTAGATTGGACGAAAGTACTCTTTCGCGACACGCTGCATGCTGGGGCTGTCAGCGCCCGAGCGCATCCACTCCGACTGCACGACGCGGGGAAACTGGGGATTCGCGGCGATGTAGTCGAAATAGGTGCCGAGGTATTCGAGCATCTTCTGGCGGGGAGGCAAGTCGCTCTCCAGCACCGCGACGACGCGCTCCCGAAGGCCGCCGAAAACGTGGTCGAGAACGGCATCGTACAAGGCGTCCTTGTCTTCAAAGTAGTAATACAGAAGTGCTTTGTTGACGCGTGCAGCGCGGGCGATGGCATCCATGCGAGCCCCGGCAACACCGTTCTCGGCGAATTCTTTGATGGCCGCTTGCAGGATGGCCGCCCGGCTTTCTTCGGGTTGTCCGCGGGTTCCAAAACGAGGTGCCCGCGGAACAGCGGAGCGACGGGTGGATGGGCGAGCTCGACGGGGAGCGCGTACGGCAGACCGTGTCATATAATTAACCAGTTAGTTAGATTATAACACGGCCCTGCAAGCCGCAAAATATCCTCGGCAAGGAAGCTGGTCGCCCGCGTGCACGCTTCCACGCCTTCGTGTCCGCAGCCGGAGCACCAAACGGTCCGCAACGATTGCGCATGGATTCGCGCAACTTCTCGCGTTCCTCTGGAAGTCAGATGTTCCCAGCGATCCATCATGCGGCCACGCCAGTGCATGTGGCCGCCGCGACGGCCGCCGCGGAATCCGCCGAACAGAATCTTGCTTAAGACCAGGATTCCCACTGCTTGCCAGAAGGTGATCAATGCCAGCCAAAAAGAGCCGGCATGAGCCAGTTCCAGAGGTGCATCACAAAAAAACCAAACAGTGCGATGAATAGCGGGATAAACAAAACAGCCATCATCGTAAACTTTACTGCTCGTGCAACCCAATTTTTTCTCATGTTTTTTCCTCAAATCTTGTCCTCAGTCTTGCGTCCTCAATCTCGTCCTCACTCTTTCGTAAATTCGTCGTGGATGGACTGGAGGTGTTCGCGTAAAGAAAACCACGGCATAGTGCTTGCGCGAGAGCAACGTGTTCACGCTCAGGCCGGTTTTCGCCGCGATCTCCTTGAAGCTGTCGCCCATTATTTCGTGGGCGATGAATACTTCGCGTTGCTCTTCCGGCAACTCATCCAGAGCCTCGTCCAGTTCTTCCAGCAGCACACTCCGCGCGTACAACGCTTCCGGCCCGGCATCGGGCGAAGGAAGCCAGTCTTCCAAGCGGAGCGACTCGCCTTCCTCCGTGACTGGAGGCGACTCGCGTCGCAGTGCCTCCCCCTGCTTCTTGCGGAACAGGTCGGTGATGCGATTGCGGGCGACGCGGAAAAGCTACCGGTCACCTGCTCCACCGGCTTCACCATGCGGTAGGCTTCGACGAGTTCGTAGAAGACGTCTTGCAGAATGTCTTCCGCGTCGGCGCGATCGGCCACGCGTCTGCGGATGAAACTCCGCAGTCGGCCACCTTCGCGATCAATTGCTTCGGAGACCCGCTGATCCTGTTCCGCCATCACCCACTGATCTTTCAGCGCCTGGTCCATCCACTCATGTAGACGACCGAGCGCGCTAAATATTGTATGGAGGTAAACCAGCTATCCTGCAACGGCCTGCGGAGTGAACTAAGATCATTGCACTAAAATCATTACGATGAACCACATCATCAACAACTTGTGGCTCGGCAGCCAGCACGACGCGGATGAACTCGTCCGCCACAATCCCGAGAACATCACGGCCATCCTCAATGTTCGCGGACCCGACGCCTACAAGCCACCGGGACGGAACCAGTCGGTGGAGCATCCCGGGAAAGCGTACAAGTATATTCCGGCTCCGGATTCGGGCGTCATCTCTCCCAGGCATGTGCGGGAAGCCTTGGCTTGGCTGAAGGAACAGACCGGCAAGAACCAACGCATCCTGATCCACTGCAAGCATGGTATCTCCCGGTCCGCCGGATTCCTGGCAGCGTTCATGGTGGAGAGCGGAATCTCGTCGAGCCTGGAAGAGGCGCGAGCGACGATCGCCGCGCATCGAGATGTACAGCCGGCGACCCAGGTTCCGGAAACTGCGAAGCCGGTGGTGCTGGTCTCAGAACTTACTGGACTGCCGAACCGTTATGCGTTTGACGAAGGCAAGACCAGTCCATTCGTAGCCGTTGTCGGCGTTGATCTCATGAAGACTTTTAATGATTTCTACGGGTCCATCGCTGGTGACGCGCTTCTACGCAGGATTGCGAAGATCCTTATCGATGCGGGGTTAGAGGCTTACCACGACCACGGAGACCAATTCCTGTGCAAGGGAGAGTCTCGCGGGAAATTGGAAGCGAAACTCTCAAAGGCCCAGCGACTTTTCAGGCAGCCTTTCCAGACATATGCAGACGGCCGCATTCAGACAATCGAAGGCACAGACTTTTCATTCTCGATCGGCACGTCTCTCGAGGAATCGCAGGCTGCGCTGAATCGGACGAAACAGGCGGCAACGACGAAACAGCCGCCGGAATGGATGCGGAAGATTGTTGAGATGGGTGGTTCTGGGCAGGGTTGGTGAAGGGATGATCGCTGGTTCTAGGATGCGAGCGAGGGCTGTGTCAGTTGGTGTGGGTTCGAGAAGAAGCATGTTCGTTGTAGCTATTCAGTTGGCACTGTGCCTGCTGTGGACTGCTTCCAGCCTGCTGGCGCAAGCCAGACCTGCAGCTTCGGTTCCAGCACCCGCGCCTCACCCGGCAACGCAGCCTCACCGCCCTGCTCCCAGCAAAGAGTCTGCGAGTAAGGTCGCGCCAGCCGCATCGGCCATCCAGTTCGAGAACGTCATCGAACAATCGAAGATCAAGTTCAAGCTCAGGAACAGCATCAGTCCGCAGCGCTACACGTTTGAAACAATGGTGGGCGGAGTCGCGGTCTTCGACTACAACAACGACGGCTTGCTCGACATTTTCTTTACCAATGGCGCGGCCATTCCGTCGCTGGAAAAGAGCGATCCCAGTTACTACAACCGGCTCTACCGCAACAACGGAGACGGCACCTTCACCGATGTAACCGAGAAGGCCGGACTGCAGGGCATCGGCTATTCGATGGGAGTAGCGGCCGGCGACTACGACAACGACGGATTTGTCGATCTTTACGTGACCGGCGTCAACCGCAACCAGCTTTTCCATAACAATGGAGACGGCACCTTCACGGATGTGACCGAGAAGGCTGGCGTCGGCGGCTTCGTCCCCAAGATCGGCAAGGCGTGGTCGGTGGCGGCGGGATGGTTCGATTACAACAACGATGGGCTGCTCGACCTTTTCGTGGTGAACTACCTCAACTACACCATCAAGACCGCGGTTCCCTGCGTTCAACAAGGACTTCCGGCATATTGCTCGCCGGTCGATTTTCTGGGAACTCCGAATATTCTTTATCGCAACAATGGCGACGGCACTTTTACCGATGTCTCGGAACAGTCCCACATTTCTCAATACGTTGGAAAGGGATGGGGCTGGCCTTTGCCGACTACGACAATGATGGATTTACGGACATCTTCGTCTCCAACGATACGTTTGAGAATTATCTTCTGCACAACAACGGAGATGGAACTTTCACTAATGTCGCGCTGCTCGCGGGCGTCGCGTACAACACATTCGGCAAAGCCATCGCCGGCATGGGCGCGGATTTCCGCGATGTCGACAACGATGGCAAGCCCGACATCTTTGAAACGGCGATGTTCGGGGAGGGCTTTCCGCTCTATAAGAATCTTGGGGAGGGTCAGTTTCAGGACGTCACCGCTGCTTCAGGACTGAGCGCCCTGACCAGCCGCTCAACCGCGTGGGGCGTGGGGATTGTCGATTTCGATAATGACGGAAAAAAGGACCTGTTCACCGCCAACGCCGACATCCTGGACAATGCCATGGAGTTGGCGCACAGGCCGTTTCCGCTTCCCAATCGCGTGTTTCGCAACAAAGGCGACATGGTCTTCGAGGATGTGAGTGCAAAGGCCGGAACGTCTTTTGCCGTTCCTGCTCCGCATCGCGGTGCGGCTTTTGGTGATCTCAACAACGATGGCAGGATCGATGCCGTGGTGACGGTTCTGAACGGCGCGCCCGAGATATGGATGAACCGGTCGGGCACTCAGAAGGGTGGCAACCAAAACCACTGGATCATTCTGAAGCTAGCCGGCGTCAAATCGAACCGCGACGGTTTGGGAACAAAGGTCAAGCTAACTACTTCGCTGGGCGCACAGTACAACCAGGCAACGACCGCAGGCAGCTACAACTCTTCGAACGATAAGCGTGTTCACTTCGGGCTGGGCTCGGCAGATGTCATAGAAACAATTGAACTCACATGGCCGAGCGGCATCAAGCAGGTTTTGAAAAAGGTCAAAGCTGATCAGGTCCTCACCGTGACGGAGAGCGCGCCCTGAACGGCCATTTCACCACGGAGGCACCGAGACACGGAGAAAAGCTTTGGGCCCGCAGAGAGGCAGCGAGGGAAGGGTCTTTGAGTAAGAAGTTCGGGTTTCTCTGTGTCTCCGTGCCTCCGTGGTTAACAAAGGTCAGCATCAGACACCACGCGACATAAGAATATGGCTTCATTTGTGCTCGACATCGGCCGCCAACCGCTGCGCAAGCTCAGCTTGTCCATTGCGTTGCAGCAGGTCGAGCAGACTCTTCATGAAGTCGGCATTCTTTTGCCCATAAGCTGCCGCGGTTTCGGCGGTCAAGTCGGCATCGGAAACCTTGCCCAGGTGGAAGTAAGAATCGCTCAGCATGTAGAGCAGCTCCGGAGTCATGGTTCTGGACTTCGCCAGTTGTTCCGCCGCATCGGACCAGCGCTCTTGGCGATAGCGAACCTCGCCCATTTCGGCGATTGCCGTCTGGTAGTTGGGATCGTTTGCGAGTTCTGCCTTGAACTCATTCTCGGCCGCGCTCAGGTCGCCGAGTCTTACGTCCAGTATTCCCTCATAGGTATGAGCTCCGCGAACAGTGGGTTCAAGTTCCAGCGCATGATGAAGACAGCGGAGCCCATCCTCGTTTTCTCCCATCGCTGAGATACAGTTTCCCAACGAACACATACGCATCTGCTAAAGTGGCGGAGTGTTCCCTTGAAGCGTTCCCGGTACAACTGCAACGCATCCGCTTCGCGACGCTCTGCCAGCAATTGAAGCCCCGGAGCCTGAATGGGGGCTTCGCTGCCTTCGCGCTCCACGGCGCGGACGAAGGTCATCTGTTCCATCATCAACTGATGCAGTGCCGCCTCGTGTTGCGCGTCCTCCGTCTTGCCCATGCCGGCATAGGCTCGTGACAGATAGTAATGTGCCAACAGCCGCGTGGGAGCCAGCTTTAACACCAGTTGCAACTTATCGACAGCCGCCGGATAGTTCTTCAACTCCAGTTCGCATTGGCCGAGCCCGAACAATGCATCTACATCGTCTGGCTTAGACGTGAGGATGCGTTCGAACGCACTCTTGGCCTCTTGCCATTTCGCAAGCTTTACATCCGCGGCTGCCAGCAACTGCAGGGCGGGCACATTGTTGGGATTAACCTCAACCGCGCGCGCGCCATATTGCGCGGCCCCGGGAAGGTCCATCAATTTCAGGTCTGTCACTGCAATGTCGAATCGATCTGGGGCAGCTTAGGACTCGCGGTTGCGCCTTGAGCAGCCATCGCAGTCCTGCTTCGCAGTCTTCGATGACGCAGAGCAGTTCTCCGTACTTTTGCATTACTGCTGCATTGTCGGGTTCAGCCTTCAGACTGCGCTGGATAGCCCGCAGCGCCAGGTCGTTCTGCCCATTCAGGTGATAGGCCTGGGACAAATAAAACTGAGCGTCTCCGTCGCGGGGAAGGATACGGACGCAGTGCTCCAGCAGTTTGATGCGCTTCTGCCTTCTCGCCCGCATTCAACTTGTAAGTGCCTACAAGCAACAGGAGATTGGGTCGTTCGGCGCAAACTTCAGAGCTTGTTCATAGGCGGCGGCCGCTTCGGCGGCATGGCCAAGACTCCTCGAGCAGCATGCCTTTTAGCTTGATTGCCGGGGCAAAATTTGGATGCTGCTCGAGCAAGCGGAGAACGGAATCCATTGCTCCTTGTTTATCGCCGTGCTCGGCCAAGCTGAGCGCCGGCTTGAGTTGGCGCATCAGGGGAGATTCGACGGCATCGCTCTTTGTCTGCGCCAGGACGGCGCCTGCGGCGGCGGCAAACAGCATCACCAAAAGCAGGGCCGCTCGGAGATGATTCGCAGGTCGACGTGTAGGTGCAAGTCGAGCCGCGACAGGTAAGCGGGAGGTCACGGTCGCAGTGTAACGCCCGGAGACAACCAAAGGAAACTCAACCGCCTGGCAACAATCGTCTACAGCGATCCGCCAGCGATTGAGGGTACGAGCAATACCTCGTCACCATCCTGAAACGAATACGCCGCTCCGCCGATAAAGCGGATGTCTTCTTCGTTCACATAAATGTTCAGGAAGCGCCGTGTTTCTCCGGCTTCGTCGCGCAGATGCGGCTTCAGGTCAGGGAACTGCGAGTCGAGATGCGAGAACAGTTCGTTGAGGTTGGCGGGTGAGCAGACGACTCTTGGAGTTCCCGCGGTGAGACGGCGGAGTGCGGTAGGAATTTGGACAGTGATACTCATGCAAAACCTCCTGGGCACATGGCCCGAATAAAAAAACTCTAAGGCGGTCGTTAGTCGTTGGTCGCTGGTCGTTAGCAAACCGGGCTGCGACCGCATGCGAGCGATCTGCAGCCCCCGAACGACCAACGACTAGAGACCAGCGACTGCGGCTACTTCCGCAAGCGTGGCCGGCAGTGAAGCAGCCTTCGCCGCCAGATACGCTTCGAACTCAGCGAGCTTCGGAGCGATCGGAATCTCGGCTTGATACCTATCCGCCAGCACATCGGTGGTCTTCAGTCCGTTGCCTGTGATGCAGAGCACGGTGGTTTCTGTCCGGCAGAATCCGGTCCTGTTGGATCAGCTTGCGCGCTGTACCAACCGTGACACCGCCGGCGGTCTCGGTGAAGATGCCTTCGCTCTCGGCCAGCAACTGAATACCACCGACAACTTCGTGATCGGCGATATCTTCTGACCATCCACCAGTCTTCGTAATGGTCTCGATCGCGTAATGTCCGTCGGCGGGATTACCGATTGCCAGCGACCGCGCAATCGTCTTCGGACGCTGCGGCTCGATCTCCGTGCTGTATTGCTTTACGGCTGTCGAGATGGGCGAGCATCCGGAAGCCTGCGCGCCGAAGAACTTCACCGGCTTGGGATCGACGAGGCCGAGCAGGATGACTTCATCGAACGCCTTCTTGATCTTGGTGATCAGCGATCCGCCAGCCATCGGAACGACGATGTTGTCGGGGAGTTTCCAGCCGAGTTGCTCGCGATTTCGTAGCCGACTGTCTCCGAGCCTTCGGCGTAGTAGGGACGAAGATCGACGTTGACGAATCCCCAGCGATGCTCGTCAGCGATCTGCGAGCAGAGGCGATTGACGTGATCGTAGCTGCCGTTGATGCGGACGAGTTCCGCGCCGAAAAACTGTGTGCCGAGATCTTTGCCGGCTCGAGGTCCGAAGGAATGAAGATCCAGGCCTTGAAGCCGTTGCGAGCCGCCTGCGCTGCAACCGAATTCGCCAGGTTGCCGGTCGAGGAGCAGGCAACGGTATCGAATCCGAAGCTGCGCGCATGGGCGAGCGCGACCGCGACCACGCGGTCTTTGAAGCTCAGTGTTGGCAGGCAGACGGCGTCATTCTTGACGAAGAGCTTGCGCGAGCCGATTCTTTCGCCGAGGCGAGGCGCGCTGACCAGCGGGGTGTATCCAACTGGGAGGGAGGGCTGATACCCCGTGGGCAGCGGCAGCAACTCGCTATAGCGCCAGATATTGGGCGCACGCGAGGCAAACAGGTCGCGCGAAACGCGCGGACGGATCGAATCATAATCGTAGGTGACTTCGAGGGGAGAGAAACAGTCTTCGCAGATACTACGCGGCTGATTGCCCCAAGTCTTGCCGCATTCGCGGCAGCGGAGAAAGTACGTGGACGTGCTCATCCTGCTACTTCACTTTCTGTGACTGCGGGACGAGCCGGGTAAAAATACCCCAGTTACTACAAAACCCCTTTTCCGAATGGGAAAAGAGGCTCGGGAAATGCGAATAGTAATCGCGTGCCCGAATCTCATGGTCCCCGTTACCGGGCGAGAGTTGGCACCTGCGAAGAGGATAGATGATCCTAAACCGGTTGCCGTGGCGTCCTAGGGCTCGTCCCTCAGCCACTCTGCATGAAATTCCGATTTGCTCAATGAAGAGCAAACTTGGGAATAGATACTATTACCGACCGAGCGGTCTGTCAAGGGAGATCTCGCTACCGGCGGCCAGTCGACGCTGGCCGCCGCTCCAATGGCCGTGGGTCGTTATTAGGTCGTTAGTACGTCCTTCCCTCACCAGACAGCCCTAAAGTAACGGCAAACAATAGCCGAAGTTAAGAGTCTCCAAGGAACTAGGCTGGGGAACGCCGAGCTTCGACTGTCAGGAAATTGAGGGAAGAACCGAAGACACACGTTAAGACGTATAGCGGCGACCTGGTTAGCAGCAGGAGGGTGGAGTGAAGAAGCCACTGAGGCTTACGTTGGGGAGACAACTCGGGCTGGGCTTCGGGATCGTGCTGTCGCTGATGGTAATGAGCGCGGTGCTGACCTACCTGAAGCTGGACGCCATGCGGGAGAAGCAAGACCGCGCCTTCACCGAAACCCTGGCCAAGCCACTCGGAGAGATGGCGGATTCGTTCGAATCGTTGCTCCAGAAAAGCCAGGAGGACTTAGACAAGGGAGCGCACTCGCTGAACGTGAGGCTCGTGGCGACGGCGCTCGTGGAATTGGCGATCGGAATTTTCGTGGCCGTCTGCCTGAGCCGCCGCATCGCCGCCCGGCTCAAACGACTGACGCACATGATTCAGGACATCGCAGAGGGCGAGGGCGATGTCACGAAGCGTCTGGAGGCTGCGGAGGGCTTTAGCGACGACGAGTTGGGCGAGGTCAGCCGCCTCTTCAACCTGTTCATGGACAAACTGCAAGAGATCCTGCGAGGCGTCGCGGGCCACACCAGCAAACTGGCAACGGCGAGCCAGCAACTGCTGGAGGCGAGCGAGCAGATTACGATCAACTCCAGCGAGGCCGCCACGCAAGCCGGTTCCGTTTCGCAGGACACGCAGCAAGTGACTCGGAATCTTCAAAGTCTTTCGACCGGAGCCGGAGAGATGAAGTTGACCATCCAGAGTATCGCCGCGAACGCCAACAAAGCGGCTACCCTGGCGTCGTCTGCGGTCAACGCCACTCAGGTCGCGAATTCGACCGTCGCCAAGCTCGGCCAGTCCGGAGCAGAGATCGGAGTAGTCATCAAGGTCATCACAGCGATTGCGCAACAGACCAACTTATTGGCCTTGAATGCAACGATCGAAGCCGCCCGCGCTGGAGAAGCGGGAAAGGGTTTTGCGGTAGTGGCGAACGAAGTAAAAGAACTCGCGAAACAGACTGCCACCGCTACCGAGGATATCAGCCGGAAAATTGCCGCCATTCAGACGGACACGAGGAGCGCGGTGACTGCGATTGGGACGGTGAGCGGCGTGATCGACGAGATCAACGACATTTCCTCGACGATCGCAGCAGCGGTGGAACAGCAGAGCGCGACGACCGAAGAGATGACGCGCAACACGACGGAAGCCGCCAGCGTAGCGGGAAACATCGCGGTTAGCATCGGGGGGGCTGCGCAGGCCGCAGCAGGCACCTCGGCACGGGCCCAGAGTCGCAAAAGGCGGCGCAGGAATTGGCCGCCATCGCCACCGAGCTGAGCGCCCTGATGCGAAAATTCAAAATTGAGCGCCAAGACGCCCGGATCGACGTGTCCTTGCCCGTTACCATTACTGCAGTTGATATCAATGGCCAGGCTCTGGAGCAAGAGGTCAGGACGATTAACGTCAGTCGGAGGGGGGCGCTCCTGAGAGGTATCCAGGGTAGGATTCCGTTGGGTGCGCATGTTTCTATCGCCCGCTCGCACAAGGTTGAGAAGTTCCTAGCGGTTTGGATTGGACAGGAGAATACCGCGGGAGCCGGACAGATCGGCGTTTCAGCGCTCAATCCCACCACTGCCTTCTGGAACGATGTGATTGAAGCGCGCACCGAGCAGGCCAAGGCAGAGGAAGAACATTCAAACGAGGGTTTGGGGAAGGCAAAAGGAACAGCGGCCGGAGCTTGAAGAATCCGGAAAAAAATTGTTGGCGGATGGGCCCAGTCATTCAGCGGCTGTACTGATTTCGTTTCTTGTCTTCGTGGCGTTCGATACCTAGCTGGATCAGGCGATCGATTAATTCGGTATAGGTCAGGCCCGAAGCTACCCACATCTTCGGATACATGCTGATCGCGGTGAAGCCCGGCATGGTGTTGATCTCATTGACGTAGATCTTGCGGGATTTTGGCTCCATTAGAAAATCGACGCGGCCAAGGCCGGTGCAGTCGACCGCTTGGAATGCTGCGATTGCGAGACGCTGCACGGTTTTTGTTTCTGCTTTGGTGATCTTCGCGGGGATGACGGCTTCCGAACCCTCGGACAGATACTTTGCGTCGTAGTCGTAAAACTCCTTGCAGGGAACTATCTCGCCGGGGAGTGACGCTTTTGGGTCGTCGTTGCCGAGGACGGCGCACTCGATCTCACGGGCTTTGTTTTTCTTGCCGCCGACTCCTTCTTCGATGACGATCTTGCGGTCGAACTTCGCAGCTTCAGCGATGGCGGGGCCAAGTTCCTTGCCATCGTGCGCTTTTGAAATTCCTACAGAGGAGCCGAGGTTGGCGGGCTTCACGAAAACTGGATATTTCACTTTGCTCTCGACCAGTTTCCGAACTTTTTTCGGATCGCGTTCAAATTGGCCGCGCAACACGGTGACGTGTTTCACGATGGGCAATCCCGCGGCGCGGAACAAGGATTTCATGATGTCCTTATCCATGCCGGCAGAGGAGCCGAGGACTCCTGCTCCTACGTACGCGATGTCGGCTAATTCGAGAAGGCCCTGAATCGTGCCGTCCTCACCGAACGTGCCATGTAGGACGGGGAAGATCACATCGACATCGATAGCGCGATCCGCGGCGCGGCGGAGATTGGCGTCAGTCTCGAAGGGAGCGAGTCCTGCTTCGCGCCTGGACGGTTCCGGTGGAACGACCACCGACTCGCCCGCGGCTAGGACGGCGGCTCCGGGAGTCGCCTCGGGATCGCCCGCGCGAAGGTGGGTTGCGCTGTCGGCGGCATTGCCTTTCAGCAGCCGCTCGGCGTGTTCGGCCGTGAGCCAGCGCCCGTCTTTAGTAATGCCGATCGGCACGACTTCGTATTTTGTTTTGTCGATTGCGTTGAGAACGGAGGCGGCTGACAGCAACGACACTTCGTGTTCGCCGCTACGTCCACCAAAGAGGATGCCGACCCGGAGTTTTGCCATGACATTTCAGTCTGGCGCTCGGCGCGTTTCCCGTCAATCGCAGGATTGGTTCGGAAAGGTGCTTGACCAAGGAAGACGCGACCGCGGAGGACACAGGGGAGCACAGGGAGCGACCACTGTTCCGGCAGCTATCCCCTGTGTTGCTCTGTGTCCCCCGCGATCAAGCGGGGAGCGAGAGTAGCGCAGGCATTTTACTGACGATTCCGCATGGCCAGCGACGCGTCCACGCCACGAACCGGCGGGTTGTTGAGTTCGTAATCGATGTGGCGCTGGATGGCATCCCATTCCGAGCGCAACGTCATTTCCTTGATGGCGAACTTTGATTCGTGACGGGCATCGTCGACGCGCACCGCCAACTCCTTCTTCTGGAAACGGAAATCGACAATCTCCGCGAGGGGCACGAGTTGATTGGACGACCTGCCTACGATGACAAATACGACCTTGTCGGTGAGCAAGGTGTATTCGGGACAATCGCCTTCACTCGCGGCTACTTGCGGCGGACCGAAGGCGGCCACGAAACCCCCGTGGCTCAGCATGCAGTCGGTCATGCGCATGCGAATCACCGTGCCCTGTTGATAGCGGCCAAGAGGTGCGGCAACGCCAAGGGATGCCGCGAACGTGGACAGAATCATTAGCAGCAGTGTGGTTTTCATAGATCTCCAAATTCGCAGTCGTCAATTATTGAGGACCGGTCTCGTAGTAATAGCCATTCCGGCTGTGGAACGTGAGATTAAGGTTGCGAGTCGGCAAGAGACGGACATCGTGAAAGCCAGCGAAGTGATTCGGCAGAGCGTAGGTCACCACGTAGGAGGCACGGAGATCGCCGAGCACGGTTTCCAGAATGTCAGAGGCGTTGTTTTGGCGGGCTGATCCCATGAAGAAATAACGTCCGCCGGTGGCTTTCGAGAGTTGTTGTAGGAACATGTTGCCGCGGTCTCGCCGTCGTGTGCTTCCCAAGTCGATGGAGTAGACCAACGCTCCCGCTTCGGTAGCTGCCTGCAGAGCGTCGCGTGAGGAATGCAAGCTGATGGTGTCATTTCCGTCGGAAAACAGAATCAGTACTGGCCGGGCACCCGGTCGGCGACGATGCGAAATGAAGTCAGCACCAAGGACCACGGCGTCGAACAGCGGCGTCACACTGCTGCTTTCCAGGGAGTGCAGGTTGCCGATCGAGTCCGAGGTGCGGCAACCGTCGGAGCAAAGCAGGGCCGGGAGCGAGCTGGGGGATTCGTCATCGTGCGTTCTATTGCCGGCTCTGAATTTTCCTCCGAAAGAAATTACGGAGATGTTGTCATCGGGATTCGATTGCTCGCGCGTGACGAGCTGCGCCACGTCATTGATCGCGGACTGGAAGTGCGGGCCGACGGATTCGCTGGCATCGAGCAGAACCACGACGTCCAGCGCGGTCTCGGCAGTCCGCCGGAAACTGCGGAAGCTCCGAAGGACTTGTTCGCTGTCGACGACGGCAAAATCGGAGTTCGTGAGATTCGTAATGGGCGGTCGTTTTCGTCGGTGGCAAAGAAAGCGACCCTCACTTCGGACACGCTGGCTCGGTAGGTGGGCAACGCAGTGTCTTGAAGCATGGCCTGAGCCGCCGCGAGCGAAGTCAGCGAGAGGATGCTGAGGAATGCGGGCGAAATTGCCGATGGGTGAACATCTGAGTCCATAAGGGTCATCGGCGAACGATGGAACGCCCCCAATTACGACCGTTACTCTGGAAGGTGACCACGAGGAAATGCACGAGGGAATGCACGAGAGAATGAAAGATTGGTGAATTTTGACGATTACGGTGGCGAGAGTGGGTCCCGTCTACCGGATGCAGGGGTGTAATTCGGACGATGGGTGCTTCCGGAGCGGCGTTTCGGCGATAAGAAGTTCGTTTTCTGCGAATTGTAGGGGCCAGCAATGTAAATTCATTGCGGCATTGCTTGACAGGGTGGGAAAAGCGGTGAAAAATGGCGGTGCTTGTAAAGGCCGGTGCCCGGCCCTTCCCCCATGGCACTCGGACCCGAAGTTTTCGTTGTCAAACCTCCAGGTCGGGATGGTGGCCGCCCGAGACTATCAGGCTGCTCGTCTTCCAATAAAGAGGTTTGTCACGCGAGCTTCACAACTCACAGGAGTCGTCTATGAAATTGAGTATTTCCCGAAACAACGTCCTGCCGAAATGGTCCGTATTGCTGATTCTTCTGTCATTTGTGGCGATGGGGTATGCAGGCGGACCGCCAAAAGCTTCAGCTCCAGCGCCGCACGCGTCCGCGCCAGCGGCTCGACCGTCAGCTCCAGCAGCACGCCCATCCGCTCCGGCGTCGCGTCCTGGTGGAGGCGCGGGCTCTGCGAATCGTGGACCAGGTGGACAAGCGAGCCGGCCGGGAAGTGCGGGAGGGGCCGGTTCAATGAATCGTGGTCCGGGCGGAGCGAATGCCAGCCGTGGACCGGGCGGCGCGAACAATAACAATCGCGGCGGCACGAACAACAACGCCAACAACCGTGGCGGCACAAACAACGCGAACAATAACAATCGCGGCGGCACGAACAACAATGCGAACAACCGCGGTGGCACTGCGAACAACAACCGCGGCGGCGTGAACAATAATAACAACCGCGGCGGGACGAATAATGCCAACAATCGCGGTGGCGGTGCAACGAATCGCCGTCAGCCCACGGGAACGAAGCAGGTGTCGCTCAAGAATGGCGGCAGCGCGACGTTCCGCAAGAATGGCCAGGTTCGATCGATCTCGTCCCACGGGATGACGATCAATCACGGCATGCACGGTAATACGCGAATGGTGAGCACTCACAATGGCCGCACGATTGTCAGCCACGGAAGATACGGCGGGTACAGCCAGCGCGCATATTACAGCCACGGTGGCCACAGCTATGTGCAGCGGACGTACTATCGCGGCGGGCACTACTATGCGTACGGCTATCGCAGCTACTACTACGGCGGTCGTCCTTACTACGGGTACGCGCCTCCGTACTACTACGGTCCTGCTTATTACGGGTGGGCCTACAATCCTTGGCCAGCTCCGGTGTACTACGGATGGGGCTGGGGCGGAGCGCCCTGGTACGGCTACTACGGTCCGTATTTCCAACCGTATCCGGTCTACCCGACGGCGGCATTCTGGCTGACGGACTTCCTGCTGGCGGCCAGCTTACAGGCGGCCTATCAGGCGGGACAGTCATCTGAAGAGGGCGTATTGCAGCCGCCGCAGATGGGGCCGGAAACGTCCGATGTAATCGCATCGTTGTGGTCAAGTGATCCGCTGATTGCAGCGAACCTGGAAGCTTCCTACGGGCAGTATATGTTGGGTGCGGCAGCACCTCCGGCGGCAAAGGGGAACGCAACGCAGATTCCTGCTGATGTAAAGCAGGGGATTGCCGACGAGATGAAGAACGAAATCGCGGCGGAGCAGGCTGCGGCGAAAGGCGGCGATCAGAAGCCCGCTGGCGGCGATGAACTGCCATCGGCTCTCGATCCCAAGATTCGTTACTTCGTTGTCGCGACAGATTTGGATGCTACGACATCCGGTGGCGACGAATGCAGTCTGACGGCCGGTGATGTGGTCTACCGCGTCGGCGATACTCCGGACAACGACAACATGGTGGATGCCACCGTGAAAGCCAGCAAGAAGGACGATTGCGCCATCGGTGCGACCATCGGAGTGGATACCAGCGATCTGCAGGAGATGCACAATCAACTGCGGCTCCAGATGGATGCCGGGCTCAAGGAGCTAGCCGACAAGCAAGGGAAGAACGGATTACCAGCCGCTCCCGATACAAAGACGCAACCTGGCGAAGCCCCGGCACCTGCGCCGGACACAAACGCGAGCAATGATCTGGAGCAGCAGAAGAAAGATGCTGCACAGGTGGAAGCCGAAGCGAAGCAGTCGAACAACTGAGGCGGGCCTGCAACAGCCGCCTGATTATCGGGCAGGAGCGTCATGATTACGGCGCTCCCGCCTTTTCTACTTCAAGACACAACCATTAAAGAACCCTCCCGGCGGGACACGGGAGCGGCATCTCCACAGGAGGAAGGTAGAAATGCGCCGCAAAATCGAAATAGCCGTGCTGCTCGTCGCTTCGATGGTGGTTGCAATTCCGCGTAGGGTGGTCGCGCAGGTTTCTCTCGAGGACCAGCTCAAAGCGCAATATACGCTGGTGAAAATGGGCTCAGATTCAAGCGGAGCCGCGGTGGTAGAGCAAGGCACGATCCTCGTGGTCAAGAAGGGCGGAATCCTCGGCGTGCCCTATTCCGACCAGAGCATGCTTTCCACCAAGTATGAAAACGGAGCCGTGCACTCTCCGAATGCCTTGGTGTCGAAGGGCCTCGGTTCGCTCATGAGCAAGGTGGGGAAGACGCAAACGACCCAGTTTTTTCAAGTGAACAACAAGGTGTATCCCTCAAAGGTCGTGGTCAATTTGCCGAAAGACCAGGTGATCATCGGCATCGTCGATTGCGATTCCTGTAACAACGTCGACCCGAAGACGTTCTACAAGGCGGACGTAGTTTTCCAGTTCCCTCACGGGACGCTCGCAAACACCAGCCCGTCGCAAGTGGAAGATACGATCGCTGGGCTGCTGGCCATTGATGATAGCGCCGACCAAGGCGGGCAGCAGGGTGGCAACGATCAACAGGGCGGGAACCAGGGCGGCAATCAAGGCGGCAACCAGCAGGGTGGAGGGAATGGTGGAGGACAGCAAGCGCAGGATCAGGGGCCCCCACCGGAACCCGCGCAGATAGAAAAAGGCCAGACACCGGATCAAG
This sequence comes from uncultured Acidobacteriaceae bacterium, assembly GCA_963725295.1. Taxonomy (GTDB): domain Bacteria; phylum Acidobacteriota; class Terriglobia; order Terriglobales; family Acidobacteriaceae; genus Acidiflorens. The sequence continues at coordinate 27,747 of CAVRYB010000009.1, read as the reverse complement.
TGAAAGCCGCGATCGGCACGCCTGACAAAATCATCAATCTTGGCGCCAAGCAGATCTACGTCTACAAGGATATTAAGGTCACGTTCCTGAACGGCAAAGTGTCGGACGTGCAATAGGGGAATGCGAGTGAGATTCAACTTCTGCACGTCCATGCTCGTCCTTGCCGCTTCCACGATCAGTCTGTGCCTGAACGTGGCGGCGCAACCTTCGCTGCAAGAGCAGCTCAAGGCGCAATACAAAGTCGTCAAGGTTGGTGCCGCTGGTGGCAGCCTTACTGTCACTGATCCGGGAACGGTGCTGGATGTTCAGAAGGGCGGACTGTTGGGAGTTCCTCCGCAGATCGCGATGTTCTGTCCGGTGAAGTTTCAGGATAACGATCTGAAGGCTCCCAACGGGTTTTGCGCGGCGATGGTGAAGCAAAACTCGCGGTATTTGCAAGTCGGAGAGAAAGTCTATCCGATGAGGATCGACGTGAGCCTGGACAAAGACAGAGTATCGTTCCAGGTGGTCGAGTGCGACTCGTGCAACAACGTTCAGCAACCGTCGTTCTACAAGGCAGAAGTCGTCTTCCAGTTTGCCAAGGGATCACTGCAGAGCATGAATGCCTCCCAGGTGGAGGACACGATCGGGCAGGTGCTCTCGATCGATTCCGGCGGCGACTCACAACAGCAAAACGGTCAAGGGGATCAGAATCAGAACAACAACCAGAACCAGAACGCAGGAGGAGGTGGGCAACAAGCGCAACAGCAACAACAAGGACCTCCGCCAGAACCGCAGCAGATCGAAAAGGGGCAAACTCCTGATCAGGTGAAGGCCGCGCTGGGTACCCCCGAGAAAATCATCAACCTAGGGGCCAAACTGATTTACGTCTACAAGGATATTAAGGTCACGTTTCTGAACGGGAAAGTTGCGGATGTGCAGTAAGACGCGTTTCAAAGTTTCAAGGTTTCAGAGTTTCAAAGACTAGAGCGTTAGGTCGCCTTGGGTTTTGAAACCTCGAAACTCTGAAACTTTGCAACCTGCACTACAAGATTTTCTTCCCAAACGCCGAGAGCGCCAATTCCACAGCCAAGTCCGCCGTCTGATTGCGCTCATCGATTACTGGATTGACCTCCACAATCTCCATGCTCAACATGCGGCCGTGGTCGGAGATGATTTCCATGGCGAGATGCGCCTCTCGATAGGTCGCGCCGCCCCAGACGGGAGTTCCGACTCCGGGAGCGTCTTCGGGATCGATCCAATCCATGTCGAGAGAGACATGATAGCCAGCAGTGCCGCGTCCGGCCATGCGGAGTGCTTCTTCCATGACGGCGCGCATGCCGCGCTCGTCGATGTCACGCATGGTGAAAACTTCAACGCCAGCTTTGCGGATATTTTCTTTTTCGTAGTTATCTACGTCGCGGATGCCGACCAGCACGCAATTCTCCGGCGCAACTTTGGGCGAGAAGTCGTAGATCTTCCCAAGTTCCGCGGGAGGAAGTCCCATGAGTGCGGCGAGCGGCATGCCATGCACATTGCCGCTCGGCGAAGAGTCGGGCGTGTTCATGTCGGTGTGCGCGTCAATCCACAGCAGGCCGATTTTTTGCTCCTTTCGGCGGTAGAACTCGGCGACTCCGGAGACTGTGCCGGCAGCTACAGAATGATCGCCGCCGAGGACGAGTGGAACTTTACCGGCTTCGAGCGTCTTCAGAACAAGGTCGGCGCTTTTGACGCAAGTCGCGGTAATTTCCTTGAGGTATTTGGAGTTAGCCGCGCCTTCCTTCTTCTGCTCGGGGATAGCGACGGCGACGTTGCCGGCATCTTCGACAATGTGGCCGATGGCCTCGAGGCGCGCTTCGAGGCCGGCAACACGGACAGCCGAGGGCCCCATGTCGACTCCGCGGCGCGATTGGCCGAGGTCAAGCGGAACACCGATAACACGTATCTGGCGTGGAGTAATGCTGCTGAACGTCGTGGTTCGCAGTGGCATAGAGAGTTCTCAGTTCTCAGTTGTCAGTTCTCAGCCACCCCGGTCCTCAGATTTTACTGAGAACTGATAACTGAAAACTGAAAACCGGCGTTACGGATACAAGCGGTGGAGCATTCTTGGGAACGGGATGGTCTCGCGAACGTGCTCCAGTCCGCAGATCCATGCGACCGCTCGCTCGATCCCCATGCCGAAGCCGGAGTGGGGCACGCTGCCAAACTTTCGCAGGTCGAGATACCACTTGAAGGCTTCCTCAGGCAGCTTGTGCTCATGGATGCGTTGCAGCAGCAAGTCGTGCGAAGCCATACGCTGCGAGCCTCCAATGATTTCGCCGTAGCCTTCGGGGGCGAGGACGTCGACGCAGAGGGCGAGTTCGGGTCGCTGCGGATCGGGCTCCATGTAAAACGCCTTCACGCTGGCTGGATAGCGATGCACCATGACGGGTCGGTCGTACTGCGCGGAGAGGTAAGTCTCGTCGGGAGATCCGAGGTCTCCACCCCATTCAAACCTGTTTTCAAGAACGCCCTGTGCATGGCCTTCCTGCAGCTTCTGAACGGCTTCGTCATAGGTGATGCGAGGAAATGGCGTGTCGATCTTTTCGAGCTTGGCGATGTCGCGTCCGATGGTAGCCAGGTCGGGGCGTCGGCGCTCGAGGCAGCGCTTGACGATGAAGGTCAGGAAGCCCTCGGCGAGATTCATGATGTCATCGAGCGTGCCATAGGCGACTTCGGGTTCGACCATCCAGAACTCGGTGAGGTGGCGGCGCGTCTTCGATTTTTCCGCGCGGAATGTCGGGCCAAAAGAATAGACCTTCCCGAGCGCCATGGCCGTGGCTTCGATATAAAGTTGGCCGGACTGCGTGAGGTAGGCCTGTTCTTCGAAATAGTCGACTGGGAAAAGCGTGGTAGTGCCTTCACACGCGGCGGGCGTAATGATGGGCGGATCAGTCAGGGTGAATCCGTTGGAGTCGAAGTAGTCGCGTGCGGCTTTGATGATTTCGGCGCGCACACGCAGAATGGACGCCTGGCGCTGCGAGCGCACCCAGAGATGGCGATGCTCCATCAGGAAGTCGGTGCCATGGTCTTTTGGCGTGATGGGATACGGAGTTGATTCGGGTACGCGCTGGACCACCTGCACGTTTGAGACATCGAGTTCGTAGCCGCCGGGCGCGCGTTTATCGGCCCGAACTTTCCCTTCGACAATGACGCTCGACTCCTGCGTGAGGCCCTTGATGGCGTCGAAGACCTCGGGCGGGACGGCGTTCTTCGGGACTACTCCCTGGATGACGCCGGAGCCGTCGCGAAATTGTGGGAAGAGGAGCTTGCCGCTTTCGCGGAGGTTATAGAGCCATCCGCGGATGGTGACGGATTGGCCTTCGTGTTTGCCGATTTCTGCGATGGTGCTGATGGGAGCGGACATAAGATTGAGAGATTTTGTTCCAGTTCTGCTGCCGAGAGGTGAGAGGTCAGATTGCAGAGGTAAAACCTTAGGTTGGCTCTGGGGGTTAACTTCTGCAATCTGACCTCTAACCTCTGACCTCTGACCTCAGGTTTACTCGTCTTCCAGCTTCTTGAAGGTGGTGCTCACTTCTTCGCTGGGATTTTTCTTTTCCTCGCCGTCGATCTCGAGCAACAGGGGCGGCTTTTGTGGCGCGGTGCGCAGCAACTCCATGGTCTCTTTCCAATTGATCGATCCGCTGCCAGGCCACAGATGAGAGTCTTTGTCTTTGTTGTTGTCGTGCACGTGGGTCGAGCAGATGTGGTTCTTCAGAATGGCGAAACCTTCGGGAATGCCTTCCATCATGTGTGCGTGACCGCAGTCGAAACACACTCCGATGTCGTCAAAGTGCATGGTCTTGATGAACTCGACAAGGCGGTCGGGCGTGGACAGTTCGTTCGGAATATTCTCCACCAGCACTCTGACGCCGAGCGGCTTGGCGAAGGCGCGAAGGTGCTCGACGGAGGTCATGGCCGCTTCGAATTTCTTTTCGTCGAAGGCGTCGTTCGGATTCCCGATGTGCTGAATAAGAAAGCGGAACGGGATATGCTCGGCGACTTCGAGAGCGCGTTTGATTTCGTCCATTGCTTCGATGCGTCCGGCGCGATCGGTGGAGGCGATGTTAACGGGCGGCGAACCGGTGCGTCCCCATTCGTAATCGGAGTAGAGAGGCGCGTGTACGGAATTCAGAGGAATGCCGGTCGACTTGAACCAGTCGGCAATCTCGCGGACATGCTGCTTGCGGTTGGCGTAATCGAAGTGCTGGCGAGCGGCAAAAATCTCGATCGACTGCGCTCCCGCTTTGACGAGTTCGTCAAGCAGGCCCGGATGGAGCCGTTCCTTCACATAGACGTATGTCGAAACCGCCCTCTGCATCAGTAGCCTACCGCCTTCCCGTTGTTGCGTCCGTCTGTGCCGGCTAAGCGCTCGCCGGTCTTGGGATCAATCATGATGCACTCAGCGTCGCCCCAAAAATGGCGAATCTGGAGTTTGTGTCCTTTAGAACGCAGAACATTCATTGTATCGGGAGAAAGGCGGTCTTCGACGAGAATTCCATCAGGAAGCCACTGGTTGTGAAACCGAGGGGCATTGACGGCGGTTTGGATGTCGAGCCCGAAATCCACCACGTCGATGAGGACGTTGGCGACGGTGGTAATGATGGTCGGACCACCGGGCGAACCGAGAACCAGGAAGAGTTTGCCATCCTTGAGCACGATGGTCGGCGTCATGGCGGAAAGCGGACGCTTGCCCGGACCGATGGCGTTGGCTGGGCCCTGGATCAATCCGTAAGCATTTGGGACGCCTTGCTTGGCGGCGAAGTCGTCCATCTCATCGTTGAGCAGGAAGCCCAGGCCTTCGGCGGTAACGCGGGAGCCAAAAGAATCGTTGAGCGTGGTGGTGACGGCGACGGCGTTGCCTTCGGCATCGACGACGGAATAATGAGTCGTGTTCTGGGGTTCGCGGACGGCCGTTGCGCGCGACTGCGCGACGCGCTCCAGATCTTCGAACGCCGGCCGCTTCAGTTCTTTGCTCACGCTGGCATGGCTCAGGTCGATGGAGTCGCGCCAGGCGGCGGCGTATTTCTTGTCGATCAGTTGCGCGACAGGAATCTTGGCAAAATCGGGATCGCCCATGAAGTCGGTGCGATCGTAGAAGGAACGGCGGAAGGCTTCGGCTTCAAGGTGAATCGCGGCCGCGGAGCGGTTGCCTAATTTGGCGAGATCGAAACCTTCCAGGATATTGAGAATCTCGATGAGCGCGGTTCCGCCAGAAGATGGTGGCGGCGCGCTGATGATGTCGTATCCGCGATAGGTGCCGCGGATGGGTTCGCGCTCTTTGACTTCGTAGGCAGCGAGATCGGTGGCGGTGACCAAGCCTCCGCCTTTCTGGATGGCGGCGGCCAGTTCGCGGGCCATCGCGCCGTGGTAGAAATCATCGGGATTTTTAGCAATGCGCTCGAGGGTGCGAGCGAGTTCGGGTTGCTTGAAGATTTCTCCGGGCTGATAGTAGGTTCCGCCACGAAGAAAAATGCGCTTGGACTCGGGGAATTCGGCGAGGTACTCGTCTTCTTTCAGATTCTGCGTGTCTTCGTAGGCGAGTGGATAACCGTCGCGAGCGAGTTTGATGGCGGGAGCGATGACTTTATCGAGTGACAGCTTGCCGTATTTTTTCTCCGCGTAGACAAGACCGGCGACGGAACCAGGCACGCCGACCGACCTGTATCCGACGACACTGGAGTTCTTGTTGGAGTCGGGCAGGACGTTGCCCTGCGCGTCGAGGTACATGTTCTCGCTAGCAGCGGCGGGCGCTTTTTCGCGGAAGTCAATGAAGTGCGTTTCGCCAGTGGCGTTGCGGGAAAGGAGGAAGCCGCCTCCGCCAAGGTTTCCGGCTTCCGGGTGGACGACGGCGAGAGCGAAACCGGTGGCCACGGCGGCATCCACGGCATTGCCGCCGGCGCGGAGCATTTCTACGCCAGCGCGGGAAGCGAGTTCGTGGACGCTGGTGACAATCGCATGTTGCGCGTAGGTCGGCCGCAGGGGCGCGGCGCCGACGCCGGCCGCTAACAGAACGCACAGGCTGCAGAGGACCAGGAGATTTCGTGGAGTGCGCATGAATTGGACGAAGTACGAGGCTAGTCCAGCTGCTTGCGGCTCGTCAAACCCTGTTCGCCGGGGAGGCCCAGAAAGAGCTTTTACCACAGAGGACACGGAGAACACAGAGGAACCGCGTCACTTATCTCGACGTTTGATGGGTGCTTTCTTGTGCATAACTTTTTTCGGCGGCGCTTTGGCTGCGACCAAGTCGTAAGACTGGCGAATCAGGGCTTTGAGCTCGTCGGCGGGCAGGATGTTGGAATTAACTACTGTCACCCATTTGTAGCGTCCGACGTAGGGTGCGATGGAGATACCTTCGATCTCCAGCAGTTCGTGGAATCTTTCGGCTGTGCATTTTAGAGTGATGCGCGGAAAACGGCCGTCGGAGAGGACGACTCCGGTGAAGATCTTGCCGCGGACTTTGAAGCAGAGATCGTCGGCCCACGGCATGTCTTCGGTGACATCGGGGAAGGAGCGGCAGAGTTTGCGGATCCAGTCGATATCGGGCATAAGAAAGATGACTGGGCCAAGTGCACGCGGGCAAGAATGCCCGCGCCACACGGACTAGACCTGGTCGCGAGTTTCTCCCAGCGCTACTGACACTTCCAGCTGTTTCTTGCCGCGGTAGATGGTTACTTTCACCGTGTCGCCGGCGCGGTGCCGGTTCATGACTTGGGCCAGGATTTGCTGGCTGTCTACTTTTTCTCCGTCGATGGCGACGATCAGATCTCCGCCAATCATGATGGGCGTGTTGCCGAGGTAGGCGCGCTCGGTGCCGCCACGCAAGCCGGCGCGATCAGCGGAACCTCCAGGAACAGCTTGCACGATCAGGAGTCCGTAGTCGGCGGCCAGAGCAAGTGTGTCGGCGATTTCAGCATCGATGGGGATGGTGCGAACACCGAGCGCAGGACGCCGCACGCGTCCGAGAGTGACTAGATCGTTGACCACTGCCTTCGCGGTATTGATGGGGATGGCGAAGCCGATGCCGGAACTTTGTTCTGCACCGTTGGAGGCGATCATTGTGTTAATGCCGATGACCTCGCCGTGCCAATTGAGCAGAGGACCTCCAGAGTTACCGGGGTTGATGGCGGCGTCCGTCTGGATGGCTTCGTCGATGATCAGGCCGTCGGGTTCCTGCACTTGGCGGATGGAGCTGACGATGCCGCGGGTGAGCGTCCCTGCGAGTCCGAAGGGATTGCCGATGGCGTAGACTTTCTGGCCGACTTGCAGATTGGCGGAGTCGCCCAGGGTCATCGGCTGCAAGTTAGGAGCTTTGATTTGCACGATGGCCAGGTCGTGCGATTTGTCGGTGCCCACGATCGTAGCCTTGTATTTCTTGCGGTCGTGCATGGTGACTTCAACTTGGCGGGCGTTCGCGATTACGTGGTAGTTGGTGAGGATGTGTCCTTCTTTGTCGATGACGAATCCCGAGCCTTGGCCTTCCTGAGGGACGAGTCCGTAGAAAAAGTCGAACGTCATGACGCGCGAGGTGATGTTGACTACGGACGCGATATTCTTGCGATAGACGTTGATATTGTTCTGCTCTTCGGCTTCGAGCGACTCGGCGCCGGCGGCTTCGGTGATCTCGACGTGCTGAGGCCGGCCCATCCAACTGGGGGATGGAGGCGCCCGCTGCGATAGGTGGTGAAGTAGAAAAAGGCGGACGCCAGAAGGATGCCGAAGATAAAAGGACGTGCGAATCTCATGGGAGAAACTCCGTAGTAAGTTGCCACTTGAATTCTAGCGAAAAAATGGGAATTTCCGCACGAGACGCAACCTGGTGCGGTCGCTTTGGTCAGAGGACAAGCGTGGGCTATGGCACTAGCTTTGATCTGCCCCAGCCCCCGCCGCCAGGGGATTCTATGCGGACGCTTTCTCCGGCGCGGAGGCGCGTGCTGGTTTTGCCGGGCAATTCGTCTTCGGTGCCGTCTTTTCGCGTGATGACGGTACAGCCGCGAGCGCCAACGGCGCCGCCCGCCAAGCCGTATGGTCCACGGGTGCGTCGGTCGGCGAGTAGTGTGACCTGGGCGTCGGTGAGGACTTCGATTTCACGGATGATTCCGTCACCGCCCGGGTGCAGGCCGTCTCCTCCGCTATTGGGGCGGAGAGAATATCGGCGCAGGCGGACCGGGTACGCATATTCAAGAGCCTCCGCAGGTGTGTTCAGCGAGTTGGTCATGTGCGTATGAACGCCTGAGACTCCGGGCTTGGTTGGGCGGCCGCCCATACCTCCGGCAATGGTTTCGTAATAGGCAAAGGGTTCGCCGGTGCGGGGATCGATTCCGCCGATGGTGAGATTGTTCATGGTTCCGGCGGCGGCGGCCGGGATGCGGTCGGGAATCGCCTGCGCCAGCGCTTTCAGGACTACATCAACGATGCGCTGCGAGGTCTCGACATTGCCTCCGGCTACCGCAGCGGGAGGGTGAGCATTGACCACGGTTCCGCTGGGAGCAATAACGCGGATCGGGCGCATCAGGCCGGAGGTGGCGGGCACATCCTCGCGCAGAAGGCACCGGAAGACGTAGAAGCACGCCGAGTACGTGATAGCTTCGACGGCGTTGATTGCGCCCTGGACTTGCGGATCACTGCCCGTGAAATCGATGATCACGGGCGTCTTCGATGCAGAGGATTTCTTGGTCGTTTTCGAGACGTGGATGGTTACGGTGATGCGAACTGGCTTCGTGTCGACTCCGTCGTCGTCAAGGAAGTCTTCGGCTGAGTAGCTTCCATGCGGAACGGTACACAGGAAGGCGCGCATCATCCGTTCCGAATAGGCGAGAAGATCCGCAGCGGCGCGGTGGGCGCGAGCGAGGCCGTAACGCAGGCAGATTTCGAGGAGACGCTGTGCCCCAGTTTGGCAGGCGGCAATTTGCGCGCCGAGGTCGCCCTCGCGTTCCTCAGGAGTGCGGACGTTGTTGAGGAGTAAGGCCAGCACATCGGGGACAATGTTTCCTCCGCGCATGATTTTGACCGGTGGGATGCGGAGGCCTTCCTGGTAGATTTCACGGCACGGGCCCATGGAGCCTGGATACATGCCTCCGACGTCGGCATGGTGGGCGCGGGAGGCGACGTAGAAGTCGGGGGGCACCCGCCGACTCTTCGCTCCCCTCGCGTACACGGGCATGACCAGCGTGATGTCGGGGAGATGGGTGCCTCCGCGAAAAGGATCGTTCAGCATCACGACGTCGCCGGGTTCAAGAGTGCATTGCTGGATCGCTGCGGCCACTGACATGGGCATGGAGCCGAGATGCACGGGCATGTGGACTCCCATGGCAATGACCTGGCCGTCGGAATCGAAGACGGCGCAAGAGTAGTCTCGCCGCTCCTTGATGTTGGGAGAAAAAGACGTGCGGCGCAGGGCAGCACCCATCTCCTCGGCGATGGAGTGGTAGAGGTTCTTGAAGACTTCGAGTTCGACGGGATCCGGCATGCGCACGCGTGAAGAGTTTACGCCAAGTCGGGGGCCTCATGGTGTGCTCCGGGCAACCGGCGGGAGCGGCACATTTTGAGTTTGATTTAGCTCGAGTGATCCTAATTCAGCGGCCCTTCCCACTCCATCGAAATGAGCTGAGGTGCGGCCGAGGCGCCCCTGTCAGAGGGTTCCCAAAAAGGTGTACACTCCCGTCGTAAGAGTTTTTCTGCGGGTTATCGAACGCGGATTGCTTTCCGAATTTCAAGACTAAGGACGTACCAATATGCGCACAAGAAGAAAGAGCACTGCAATCGCAGCTCTGGTTCTGTTCTGCTCAGTTTTTGGGCTAGTGGGTGTGGCGATCGCTGCCAATCCGGTCACCAATGCCGATGAACTCGTCGCCCAGCATCTGGATTCGATCGCCAGTGCCACAGTCCGTGCCGGGATTAAGACCCGTGTGGCCCAGGGACCGGTGGAGTTCAAGATTCTGGTCGGCGGCGCGGGAACGCTCGATGGGAAGGCTCAAATGGCCTCCGACGGCAAGAAACTTGTCTTCATGATGAAGCTGCCGAACAACGACTACCGCGGAGAGCAGTTTGTCTTTGATGGCAGCGACAAAGACAAGGTCGCTTTCTCTACTGCACAGCAATCCCGTTCTTCTCTTGGGAATCTTGTATTTGTCCAAGATGCAGTCATTCGAGAGGGACTGCTGGGCGGTGTACTCTCGACCGCATGGCCGCTTTTGAACCTGAACGAACGCAAGGCCAAACTCAGCTTTGACGGCCTCAAGAAGATAGACGGTCAGGAACTTTACCAGTTGCGCTATCGGCCCCACAAGAGCAGTGATCTCGAGATCAACCTCTATTTCGATCCTCAAACTTACCGGCACGTGGAAACGATCTATAGCTATACCTCATCAGCAAGGTTTGCTGACATGGGGCCCTCGACTGCCGTTGGCAACTTGCCCTCAACCTCAGGTGGTGCCGCTGGCCAGGGAACCGGGAGCTCGCAAGGAGCAGGGGGAACCGCCGAAACGGCTGCGGCCCGGCAGGTGCCCAACCGGTATCGGCTGCAAGAGAAATTCAGCGACTTTAAGACCGTGGACGGTATTACCGTGCCGACTCACTACAATATCCAGTTTTCGGCGGAGCTCCAAAATGGCAAGACGACATTAAGCGACTGGGACATGAAAGGCCTCGACGTGGCGAATAATGTGCCCGTTGATGCGCGTAATTTTGAAGTGAAATGAAGTCAAATAAACGGGGTCAGAATGATGGCTTCGCGCCACTTCTGACCCCGAGAATTTTGAACTGATACAAGGCCTGCCCCGCGTCATCCGGTGCTAAACTCGTCTGATCATGTCTGAAGGTCGTTCGCGGATTTGGGTTTGGCTGGTGGTTGGCGGCGGAGTCTTTGTTCTGTTCGCAGTCGCTGTTTTCACGCTGGTGTACTTGAGCTTTGGCGGCAGCGATGAAGAATCGTTCTCCGGCTTCGGCTCAAAGGTCGCCGTAGTCGAGCTTGACGGCGTAATTTTCTCTCCCAAACAAATTGTTCCCCAACTCAAGAAGTTTGCCGACGACGATTCGGTCAAGGCCATCATCATCCATGTGAATTCTCCGGGAGGCGGCGTGGCTGCTTCGGAGGAGATTTACCGCGAAGTGAAGCGCATCCGGGACGAAAAGAAGAAGCGAATCGTGGCTTCGATTGAGACAGTCGGAGCTAGCGGCGCGTATTACGTGGCCTCGGCTACAAACAAGATTTATGCGGATAAGGGCAGTATTGTTGGGTCGATCGGCGTGATTGCCGAGTGGGTGAACTATGGCGAGTTGCTGAAGTGGGCGAAGCTGAACGCGATCACGATGAAGGCGGGAGAGTTCAAGGATACAGGCAGTCCGACGCGGGAAATGACCCCGGCGGAACGCGAGTACATGCAGGGATTGATCGACAACATGCACAACCAGTTCATCCAGGCAGTGGCCGACGGTCGACACGCGAAAGAGTCGGACATCCGGGCAATTGCGAATGGAAAGGTCTGGACGGGAGAGCAGGCGGCGGATCTGAAGCTGGTGGATCAGATCACAGATTTTGAGGGTGCGGTGAAGGATACGGCGCAGGCGGTGAATATCACGGGCGAGCCGACGCTGGTCTATCCGCCGAAAGAAAAGCGGTCGGGGCTGGATCTGCTGTTCGGCGATGTTTCGGACTATTTGCCCTCGCGCGAAAAGCTGATGGAGCAGGAGGTAGGGTTTTACTACTTGTGGAAGTGACTGAGCAGCGGGGAGGTTAGCAGATGATCATCCTAAGGCTGGCTCTCGTTAGTGCTTTGATTTATGTGGGATTCGCACTAGTAATCGAAGTCGCCCTCGTCATTCTGGCAAAGTTAGCGGGGGGCTATATCTTCATGGCACCGAAACTCGGGTGGTTCGTCTTTTTCGGGGTGCTGTGGTTTATCTCCTTTTGGATTGCACTCCGCTTCTCGCCCCTTTTCAGAGTTTTGTCTCCTCCAAAATAGGTGCCGGGTTCCGCACTTGCATAGAACCCCTTAAATTTGAGAAGGTTATAGGCAGGCGAAGTGCAGAAACGGGGGCAGACGACCCTCGGGCACGCGGATTCCCCGAAGGGAACCGGGCCGTACAGGGAGCAAAGGTTTATGACGAAGGCTGACCTGATCGAAGAAGTATCCCGGCTGGCGGAACTGACTCGCAAAGACAGCGAAGTGATTGTGGACACGATCTTTGACAGCGTGGTGCGCTCGCTGCGCGTGGGCGACAAGATCGAAATCCGCGGGTTTGGTAGCTTCCGCACCCGCCAGCGCAAGCCGCGCGTCGGGCGCAATCCGAAGACGGGCGACCGCGTGGAAGTTCCGGCGAAGAAGATTCCGTTTTTCAAGCCGAGTAAAGAGCTGAAAGATCTGGTGAACAACAGCCCATCGATTCCCGCCGCTGCGCCGGCGCCTGCTGCGCCACCGAGCGCGTAAGTCATCGCAAAAAAGGGCAGTCAGGGATGGCTGCCCTTCCAGAAACCCGGCGGTCTTCCCGGCTTTCCACACTCAAAGAAATTACAAAATTATTCGTTCATCGCCCACCCGGCGGGTGACCCGTTCTCGATCCAGATATTCGAGCAGGGGGATCGCATACTTGCGGCTGACGCCAGTCATGTCCTTGAAGCGGGCGACATCCATCTTGGGTGTGTTGGTCTTCAGCAAAGCAATTTTTTGCCGCAGATCCGCTAATGCGCTGTGGTGAAACACGAGTTCTTCGGAAATCTTGATTAGAACTTTGTCACGCAGGAGCAGCGTGACAATTTTCTGGGCGCGAATTTTGTCGACCTTTAGACCCGCCAGAACTTCCTTTAGCGATGGAACCTTCAGTCCAGCGGAGGCGAAGGCCTGCTCGATGAGCTTCTTGGACTCGGCCTCGTCGTCCTTCATGACAACGCCGCGGCCGGCCAGGTGGACGAGTTCACCGGCGATGGCCAGTTTCTTCTCGTCCGCCAACTTCTCCAATGCGCCGTAGAACACTTCGGGGCCAAGGTTGGCCTGATCGCGCAGTTCTTCCTTGCTCATCCCGGCGACGAGGGGATTCGCATCGTGAAATGTCTTGAGCGTCTGGAGTACATCCGTCTTCACTTCCGCGAATGCCGAGGATGCAACCAGAACCTGATTGCAGTACACCAATCCGGCTGCATCAATCAGTTTCATCGCGGTTCCCTGTCGTAGGTTCATCTCTCCAGGTACATCATCGACACGCAGACCGATGGCGCCGCGCCGTGCTGCGCGTGCAGCGAGTATTTGCTCCGGAGAACCATCCCGCATGATCTTCAGGAATGAGATCGCGTCGTCAGCGCGCTGCCTGCGCGTGATGGGTGAAGCATCCAGCACCACGCCTCCGCCGATCGTGACCACCGGCGAAAATTGGCGCACGATGAAACGGTCTCCGGGCAAGAGCAGAGCCGGTGCGCTAAGTCGAAGTTGTGCATACTGTTCGTTACCCGGCTTCAGCTGCTTTGCACCGTACAGCCTGGCTTCTGCTATGGTTTCCGACGTGTAGGCGTGAAAGTGCACGCGGGCGCCATCTTTGAGCGGCTTCGCCGAGGGAAGAAGTGAAACTAACGCATCGATCCGTGATGTCGAATGAAACGTGCCTGCGGTCGCCAGCGTCATTCCACGTGCGAGGTCTTCCGTGGAGACTCCGGCAAGATTCAGCGCCGTGCGCTGGCCCGCAACGGCGGACTCAGAAGGCGAGCCATGTACTTGTACTCCGCGAATCCGCACGCGTTTGGCAGAGGGGAACACTTCGAGTTCCTGATCTTTGCCGATGGTCCCGGCCACCAGAGTTCCTGTCACAACCGTACCGAAGCCCTTCATGGTGAACACGCGGTCGATGGGAAGCCGGGCAAAGGCTTCTGAATCTTTCGCGGCTGCTTCGCTAGAAACCCTGACCAGAGCGGATTTCAGCTCATCCAGACCTGCGCCAGTCAACGCACTCACGGCGACGATCGGCGCGTGTGCCGGATCGAGAAATGACCCGCGCAGGAATTCCGCGACTTCCAGTCGCACAACTTCGAGCGTCTCGGGGTCGACGGTATCGGATTTAGTGAGCACGGTCATGCCGCGTCGGATGGCGAGCAGTCGGCAAATATCGAAATGCTCGCGAGTTTGCGGCTTGATGCCCTCGTCAGCGGCGATGACGAGCACGACGAGGTCAATGCCTCCAATTCCAGCCAGCATGTTGCGAACGAAGCGCTCGTGGCCAGGTACGTCGACGAAACCAAGGCGAAGGGTTTCGCCGTTTGGTGCGGGGAGTTCGAGGTGGGCGAAGCCAATATCGATGGTGATGCCGCGGCGTTTTTCCTCTTCGAGACGGTCAGCATCGATGCCGGTGAGAGCTTTGACCAGCGAGGTCTTGCCGTGATCGATATGTCCGGCGGTGCCGACAATAACGGACTTCATCGCGAACAGTATAGACGTGGTGGTCGGCGGGGCAGATTTCTAGCGCCACCTTTTCAGTCTTGGCCAAAGCTCAGCCAGCGTGCCGAATTTTGAGCCGTGGCAAATGTAAACGGAGAGTTCGTTTTCCAGAGCATATGGATTGGGAGCAGACCGGCCCTCGTATTCAACGTGATCGAAGAGTTGCTCCAGTGCTGCTTGATCGTCGTCGAGGACGATGAGGCAGTTGCCGGAGTAGCCGCGCGGTCCCCAGAGCCACCAACTCTGATGTCCGCTGAGCGACTGGGGAAGGCCATATTTCGAGCCGAGGAAGTCGATAGCGCCCGCCTGTCCGTAATCTTGGGCGAAGATGCCGCAATCCGCGCGTTCGGCGGGAGGAATTTTCTGCCAGGCCTCGGCGGTCTTGGCGACGATCTCGTTCCATCCGAACTGGTCGGCGTAGTGCTGGGGGAGCGCTACGCGCTCGTGACCGTGTTCCGTGTGCGGCAGCTTGATGGGCAGCCGATTCATGTAGGGTATGAATGATTCGACGGGGAGAATTGGCATGGCGAGCGGTGCGAAGATGGCGCCGCCGACGAGCAGCAAGATCACAAGCACCGGTTTCAGCCAGAGTTGGCGGAAACGGTCGATGAAGTCGTCGATCACCACGCATCCAGTCGCGAGGTAGACGGGATAGATCGGCGCGAAATAGTAGTTCTTGCCGTGCAGGGCGACGAAAACAGTGAAGCCGACGAAGTAAGCCCATCCGAGGAAGCGGTAGGCCTTGAAACGCGCGGCTACGAGAAGGGCAATGACGCCGGTGATCCAGATGAATGAAGATCCGGGATAAATGAGAAGTATCTGCTGAGAAAAATATTCCCAGGGAGACAGCACAACATCGCGGCCGTTGGCTTTAATGTTGCGCATCAGTTCGACGAAGGGCCAGTGGTTCTCGACATTCCAGATGAGGTTCGGCAAGAAGATCAGGAAGGCGGCGAGGCCTCCGAGCCACATCCAGCGGTTGATCAGGAGGCGGCGTTGTGACGTCAGCAGCAGACCGATGACAATCGCGAAGCCCAATACGAGTATGGAATACTTTTCCTGCAGGCCGATTCCGGCGACGATGCCGAACCATAGCCAGTAGCGCGGCTGGTCGCGCTTGACGGCGAGAATGGCGAAGTAAACGCATCCCATCCAGAGCAAGACTTCGAGATCGCAATTGCTGGTCAGAAGGCTTCCGCCGGACAGATAGATTCCTGCGATCAGAATGGTGATCGCGCTCAGGATTACGGCGAAGCGTTTACCGCCGAGTTCGCGCGTAATGACGCCGGTGAGCAGAATCAGCGCAGCGCTGGTGAGGGCGGGCAAGAGCCGGACGCTGCGCAGTGATTCGCCAAAAATGGCCAGAAAAATCCTGCTCAGGACCGGCAACAGAGGCGGCTGATCGACATAGCCCCAGGCAAGATGGCGGCCGCAAATGATGTAGTCAAACTCGTCGCGGAAGTATCCGTAGCGGTTGTTGAAGATCGTGTGCACAACAAAGCTGAAGATGGCGATGGCGGCAACGGCGAGCATGCCACTTTGTGACCAGGTTTTCCTAGCGGGACGATCAGCCCGGGAATTGGCCGCAAGCTTGTCCATGGTGGGCGAAACTATAGCCGGAAAACCGGGCATTGTCATCTTTCCTCGGTGATTTCGACGATTCGTTGTGCGAAAAGTTAGTTGAGGTGCGACAATAAAGATTCCCGATGACCCCCACTGCGACCATTTCTATTACACCGGAGATGATCCGGGAACACGGCCTCACTCCGGAAGAATTCGAGAAAATCAAACAGCTGCTGGGTGGACGCGAACCGTCGCTGACCGAGCTCGGCATCTTCAGCGTGATGTGGAGCGAGCACTGCTCGTACAAATCGTCACGCGTGCACCTGAAGCGGTTGCCGACGCGCAGCAAGCTGGTGCTGCAGGGGCCGGGCGAGAATGCCGGAATCGTTGACATCGGCGATGGATGGGCTTGCGCGTTCAAGATCGAGTCGCACAATCACCCGTCGTTTATTGAGCCTTTCCAGGGAGCGGCGACCGGTGTCGGCGGAATTTTGCGTGACATTTTCACGATGGGCGCGCGGCCGGTGGCCGTGATGGATTCCCTGCGGTTTGGGCCGATTCAAGCCGCCGACGCGGGCGGGGGCACCCGAGTCACACAAGCGGAGATTCACAAGAATCATTCGGTGATGGAAGGGGTCGTTTCGGGCGTTGCTTCTTACGGGAACTGCTTCGGCGTGCCGAACCTTGGCGGCGAGGTTAAGTTCGAGTCTTGCTACTCCGGTAATCCTTTGGTGAATGCGTTTGCTCTTGGGCTGGTGCGGCGCGATCAGATTTTCTATGGACGGGCCTCAGGCGAGGGCAATCCTGTCATCTACGTTGGGTCGAAGACCGGACGCGACGGAATTCACGGTGCGACCATGGCCAGCGAGGAATTCAGCGAGGGCTCGGAAGCAAAGCGGCCCAATGTTCAGGTCGGCGATCCGTTCCTGGAGAAGTTGTTGCTGGAGGCCTGCCTCGAGGCGATGCAGACCGGCGCGATTGTCGGCATTCAGGACATGGGCGCGGCGGGACTGACTTGTTCGACCTGTGAAATGGGCGGTCGCGGAGGTACGGGAGTTGAAATCGAACTCGACCTCGTGCCGCAGCGCGAGACCGGCATGACTCCGTACGAGATCATGCTGAGCGAGTCACAGGAGCGAATGCTGCTGGTGGCGCAGAAGGGGCGGGAGGACGAAGTCTTCCGCGTGTTCCAAAAATGGGGACTGGATGCAGTCGAAATTGGCCGCGTCACTTCGGACGCGAAGATGCGCGTGCTGGAACACGGCAAGGTGGTGGCGGAGATTCCGAACGCTGCGCTCACCGATGATGCACCGGTGTATAAGCGTCCGCTGGCGCGATGGGAGCCTCCGGTGGATCGGGAAAAACCGGAGCATATTCGCCTTGGCGAGATCGCGGAATTCACGCCGCAGTTGAAGCAGTTACTCGCGAGTCCGAATATCTGTTCAAAACGCTGGGTGTGGCAGCAGTATGACCACATGGTGCAGACCAATACAGTGGAGGCTCCTGGCGCGGGTGACGCCGGGGTGATTCGCATCAAAGGTTCAAAGCGCGGACTGGCGATGGCGCTCGATGGCAATGGGCGATGGTGCTATCTCGATCCGCGGCTGGGCGCGATGCATGCGGTGGCGGAAGCGGCGCGGAAAGTGGCGTGTGCCGGAGCGACTCCGATTGGCGCAACGAATTGCCTCAACTTCGGCAATCCGGAGAAGGCCAATATCATGTGGCAGTTTTCGCAGGTGATTGACGGCATCACCAAGGCCTGCGAGGAACTGGATACACCGATTACCGGCGGCAACGTTAGCTTCTACAACGAGACGCTGGGCGAGGGGATTTATCCGACTCCGGTGCTTGGGGTGGTCGGGATTCTCGAGGATGTTCACAAAGCCGCCAAGATGCATTTCGCGCAGACGGGGCGCGAGTCCGCAAGAAAGATCGTCTTGCTGCATGCGAATGCGCCGGGCGATGTGGTGGACGCCGAGACCGAGTTCGGGTCATCAGAATACGCGAAGGAAGTTCTGGGAGCGGTGTGGGGATATCCCCCGGAGTTGGATCTTGAAAAGGAAGCCACGCTGCAACGTGCGCTGGTGGCGATGATTCAGGCAGGACTCGTCGAGTCGGCGCATGATTGCGCCGATGGAGGATTGGCGGTGGCGCTGGTCGAGGCGACTCTTCCCGGCAACACTGGTTGCACTGTGACGTTGAAGAAGCGAAAGCTGGCTCTGGAGTTCCAGTTGTTCGCAGAGGATGCCAGCCGCGTGGTGCTAAGCTGCGACCCCGAGAAGCTGGCACGAATCCAACAGATAGCGGAGGAGTACGGAGTTTCCGCAGACGTGCTGGGCGGGACAGGGTCGGATACGGTTGAGATTCGCGTGGAGGATCAACCCGTAATCTCCGCGAGCATTGCAGAACTGCGGAGCGCCTATGAAGGCGCGTTGGAAAAGGCGTTGCGTACGGAAGTGGGCAGTGCGGCGGACTAACAAGATGAAAGTTTCCGATAAATTTCGCGATGAATGTGGGGTCGTAGCGATTCATGCGCATCCTGAGGCGGAGAAGCTCGCCTATCTGGGATTGCACGCGTTGCAGCATCGCGGGCAGGAATCGGCGGGCATCGTTACCTCCGACGGCGAACGCCTACGCCAACACAAGGCCATGGGACTGGTTGCCGATATCTTCGGTCACGACGTGCTGGCTTCGATGCGCGGCGTTCTCGCCATCGGCCACACGCGCTATTCAACCGCTGGCGATTCAGCCTTGCTGAATGCTCAGCCCATCATGGTGCAGTCGAACAAGGGCACCATCGCGATCGCTCACAACGGCAACCTGGTGAACGCCCACGCGATGCGGGCGAAGCTCGAGGGTCAGGGGTCGATTTTCCAGACGAATAGCGATACCGAAGTGCTGGTGCACCTGATCGCGCTTTCGCGGGAACAGACCTTGCCGGACGCCATTGCCGACGCGCTTCGCCGCGTGGAGGGCGCATTTTCGCTGGTGATGATCAGCCGCGACCGGATTTTTGCGGCGCGCGATCCGCGGGGATTCCGTCCGCTGGCGATGGGGCGGATTCCGGCACTGACGAGCGAGAAAAAAGACACCATCGTGTTCGCTTCGGAAACCTGTGCGTTCGACTTGCTAGGAGCGAACTACGAGCGCGATGTAAAGCCCGGTGAACTGGTGATTGTTGGGCCAGAGGGCATCAGTTCTCGTTTCTATTCGCCGTCCCCGGCGCAATCGAGTTGCATTTTTGAGCACGTCTATTTTGCACGGCCCGACAGCCTCGTATTCGGTCGTTCAGTGGATCAGAGCCGCGACGCCATGGGGCGGCAGTTAGCGCGCGAAGCTCCGGTGGATGCCGACATTGTGGTGCCGGTTCCGGACTCCGGAAATACCGCGGCGATCGGATATGCCGCGGAGAGCGGGATTCCATTCCGGCTGGCGCTGATTCGCAATCACTACATCGGACGCACATTCATCGAGCCGCAGCAGTCGGTGCGTGACTTTGGAGTGAAGCTGAAATTGAACGCGGTGCGTAGCCTGCTTGAAGGCAAGCGAGTGATTCTAATCGACGACTCGATCGTGCGCGGAACGACCAGCAAGAAGATTGTTCGCATGATTCGGAACGCAGGCGCAAAGGAAGTGCACATGCGGATCTCGTGTCCGCCGACGATTTCGCCCTGCTTTTATGGAGTGGACACGCCGTCAAAGAAAGAGCTGATCGGCGCAAATAAGTCGATCGAAGAGATTCGCGAATACATTGTCGCCGATTCGCTGGCGTACCTGTCCCTCGAAGGTCTTAAGAAGGCATGCGCCGATGGCGAAAAAACGACTTATTGTTCCGCCTGCTATACGGGAAATTATCCAACCAAGGTCGATATGGTAGAAGAGATTCTGCCGGCAACCGCCACGCGATAGTCTTCCTCCCGCCCACGATGTTTTGGTTCTCCCGCGTGCACGATTTGTGCAAAATACTTGCTCCTTCGCGGTCTCGAAGCTACTTTCTGTGATTTCAGGTGCACGACAGACAGCACTTTGTTATTCTCTCGGCTAGCAGGTTGTCATCCCGAATGCCCAAGGCTTTCTCAATCGTAGGATACAGTTCCCGGCCTCAACTGGGCCCCTTCGAGCAGCAACTGCTTGAGGAGCTGTGGCAGCGCGGCAGCGCCACAGTTCGCGAACTGATTGCGGATGGTGCGATTCGTCAGGCATACACGACGGTGATGACGACGGTCGATCGCCTCTACAAGAAGGGCTTGCTCGACCGCGTGGTTGAAGGCCGTGCGTTTCGATACACCCCAAGGCAGAGTCCGCAAGAGTTCCAGAGAGTAGCCGTGCTTGATGGGATCCGGCAATTGCTGGGAAATGGCGAAGCGTCCTCGTTGCCTCTGTCCTATCTGGTAGAAGCGCTGAGCACGCATGACGCTCAATTACTGGATAAATTGCAGCTCCTGGTAGAACAGAAACGCCGCGAACTTAAAAGCCGTGCGGAGAAAGAAAAAGACGAGGGGCGCCAATGATGTTTGCTCTTCGAGGCATAGCCGTTTCTCTCACTTTTTTTGTCTTGATCTATTGTCTGCTGTCGGCGCTGGTCGTGATCGCATGGCGTGTGGTTCGAGTATTGCGATTGACGGCGCGAGGGCTGGCTGGGCTTTTGTTCGCGCTTCGCATTCTTCCACTCGCGGCATCGGTTGTGATTACCCTTGCCTTTGTCGTGCCTTCATTCCAGATACTCGAGCCGCGTTCGGCCGATGAAGGCATGGGCGCGTTACCACTTGCTTTAGGTATCTGTGCTCTGCTGTTGATCGCCGACGGATGTCTCCGCGTAATCACCGCCCAAGTCAGGACTACGCATGCGGTTTCGGCGTGGTTGCGACACGCCCACCCTTTGGATGCCGGACTGCCGGCAGCAACGTTGCAATCGCAGCGCGAAGCTCCGCCACTGATGCTGGTAGGAGTTCGCGCGCCCAGAGTGCTGGTTTCGGAAACTACGGTCGAGCTTTTGACTAAGAGCGAATTGCAGATCGCGCTCCGGCACGAGTTCGCGCATATGCAGTCGCGGGACAACCTGAAGAAGCTTATCTGCCGCTTTTGTCCATTTCCGGGCATGGCTGCCTTGGAGAGTGCGTGGTCTCAAGCTGCGGAAATTGCAGCGGATGACGCAGCCGTTGCAAAGGTGGATGATGCCATCGATCTGGCTGCCGCGCTGGTGAAGCTTTCGCGGCTGGTTCCGGTTGAGGTTCCTCCAGTCTGCACCGTCGGATTCGTCACCGGATCTTTAAGCGCTCGCGTAACGCGTCTGCTGGCCTGGGATGGCGCGGCCAAGTCTGAAGGGGTGGGAGTTCGATCCTGGAAGGTTGTCGCTCCGGTTCTCGCGTTGATGTTTTGTGTTTTCGCCACCTACGGCCCGGTTCTTGCACTGACGCACGAAGCTACCGAGTGGCTCGTGCGCTAGTCCCTCAGAGACCTCTATCCGCCGTTTGATCTTCAACGTACCGCCACTATCTATGGTAGTAGTAAATCCACTCCCGCTACTCTGATTGAGCTAGTCCGCTTCGCCGCGCGGGCGCTTTCCCTTAGCAGTTCTTAACCGCGGCAATCCCTGGTTCTTGGACGGTTTCTAGATGCTTGCCACACGATTGTCTGCTCTTCGCGGACGGAGTTGGGTCTGCGCGGTCGTTTTTCCAGTTCTTGTCTTGATGGTTGTCGCACAGTTTTCTCCGGTAGAGGCGCAGAATCCGAATGGCGCGCTACGAGGCGAGGTGCAGGACACGAGCGGCGCGCGTGTTGCTGGCGCCCGCGTCGTGGTGCAGTCGACGGAATCTTCAATCAGCCGCGAGACGGTGGCGGATGAACGAGGAGAATTCCGCATCGAGGGCTTGCTGCCAGGTGTGTATCACGTCGTGGTGACTGCCAGCGGATTTGCTGAGGCGACGGCAGACGTGAAGGTCGCCGTCAGCGTAGTGCGGGACATCAGTGTCGCTTTAAAGCCTGAAATCAAGCGCGAGACGGTCGGCGTGGAAGGGAACGCTTCGTCGATCACTACCGAACCGATCGACACGGCAAGTGCCGAGCGTGGAGGAGTTGTCAGCCGGCGCGATCTGGAAACATTGCCACTTCCCGCACGCAGCTTTGCCAACATCGCCTTCCTGGTGCCGGGAACTGAGCCGGTCGAGCCATCGGATCCTACAAAGGCGCGAATTACGGCCGTTTCTACGGGCGGGAGCTCCGGCTTGAACAATGAGTTATCAGTGGATGGCGCGGACAACTCCGATGACTGGATCGGCGGCTTCTTGCAAAACTTCTCGCCCGATGCCATTCAAGAGTTCGCGGTGCGGACGTCGAATGAGGATGCGGACACGGGTTGGACGACGGCGGGATCGGTAGTGATCACCACCAAGCACGGCACGAACGAGTGGCACGGAGACGGAGCTTTTTATGAGCGCGCGGCTTCGCTGAATGCGCGATTCCCGATCGAGAATCCGGCGCCGAATCCGAAGCAGCCGTTCTCGCGCCAGAACTACGTTGCTACCGTTGGCGGGCCGGTCGCAAAGAACAAAGCGTGGGTATTCGCTTCGTTTGAACACGTCCACGAAAATGCGAGCATTGCCTACAGCCCGGCCAGCACCGCGCAATTTAATGCCTTGGCGCAGTTGGCGGCGGATGGGTTAATCAGCGGCGTTCCGTCGATTGCTGTGCCCGCGAATGTTCCAATTCCGTTTCGCGACTACATCAGCTCGTTGCGCTTCGATTGGGCTCAATCGCCGAAGTCGCAGTGGTTCCTGCGCACTTCGCAGGATAGCTACCTCACGCGCAATGCGCTGGTGCAGCAAGGGACACTGCCCTCGACCGGGTTGACCACCCACAACAATTACTGGAATATCGCGCTCAGTAATACCTATGCGTTCAGTCCGACTTGGTTGAGTTCATTGGTGCTGGATGCTAGCCTGTTGCACCTTACGCAAACGCGCAACTCTGATCTGGGCTTTGCGCTGGCGTTTCCGTTCAGTTCAACGGCGCTGACGGTCTCGGGCTTTGAAACGTTTGGCGACAATCAGTTCGCCACCCCCATCACACTCTTCCCCGACTTGCGAAATCAGGACAAGTACCAGATTCGCTACGACCTGAGTCACGTAATGGGAAGCCATGCGCTCCGATTTGGCGTGGATTTCATTCACGAGCCCGTGCTCAGCGGGGCGTATGCCGCGACGGCGGAGACTTTTGCGACTTACATCAACAATCCCGATTACTACGTGCAGAATCCGGGTGTGTTCGGGACGTTCAATCCGCAGTGCGTAAACTTCACCGCTTCAGATGGATCGAGTTGTGCTTATACTCCTGCGGGTAACGGAAGCTTCGCGCAGAACGTGCAGCGGCTTGGGCTGTATGCAGAAGATTCATGGCGGGTATCACATCACCTGACGGTAAATTACGGTCTTCGCTATCAAACTACGTTTGGCCTGTTTGAAGGGTCGGGCCGCACGCAGGCCGCGAATGCCGCGGATACGACGCTACAAGCCCTGCAGATTCCGATCGTGCCGACGGTGCCGCACGATTATCGCAAGCAGATTGCGCCTCGACTCGGCATCGCGTATACGCCTGGCGGCAGCGAGAAGACGGTGATTCGCGCCGCATTTGGAATGTTCTACAACGATCTGGCGCAGAACGGCTGGGCTACCGCGTTTCAGGGTATCAACAATTCGAACGCCGTGAGCGGACCATGCGCTCTGACCGGCGGTTTCGGCACGTATGCACTGAGCGGGCCTGGCTGCCTGTTCGGCGGTAATACAGTTGCGGGCAATCTCCTCGGGTCGAATTACAAGACGCCTTACGCCATCCACATCACGGGCGGCGTACAGCACGCTATCAACGACCATTGGCTGGTGAGCGCCGACTATGTCCACGAGCAAGGCAATCACGGATATCGTGCCTATAGCTACGCCAGCGACGACGGCACGGGAAACGGTAATATTTTTACGCCGCTCATTCCAACAATAGACCCCAGCTACGACCAGGATCAGGCGAACGTGGTTCCGAATGCCAACGTGTTTCGTTCTGATAATCGCTCCAGCTACAACTCGCTGATGCTGCATGTGCAGGGCAATACGCGGAGGTTCAATCTGGTCGCGAATTACACGCTGTCAAAGGCACAGACCTGGGGATGCGTGCTTGGCGAGTTGTTCGATTATGTGAATGGCGTTTGCAACCCGCTGAACGCCTTCGGACCTGGCGACTACGGCCCATCGGGCGAAGATGTTCGTCACCGTTTTGTGCTGGCTGGCTTGGTGCACATTCCCGGCGGTTTTGAATTGAGCACCGTCACGCAACTGGAGAGTGCGCGTCCGATCACGATTACGACGGCGGACAACAGTCAACGAATTTCGGTGTCGCTCAACAACGGGACGCCGGTCCAGACCAGCCTCGACGAGTTTCGCGGAACCCCGTACATCCAGGCCGACCTGCGCGTGACCAGACCCATCAAGATTAACGAGCGCTGGCGTGTCGATCCGTTCATTGAGTTCTTTAACCTGTTCAATCGCAACAATCCGGGTGCAAACTATGTTGCGAATATCGCGAGCTTGCCGGTACCTGCGAGCAATATCAGCAGCGGTATCGTTTCGGCTATTTGTACTGTGCCGGACTGCTCGCAGACCGTACCGCTAACCAGCCTGAAGCAACTCGAGATCCCCTCTGGCGCTCTGGGCGACTTCTTCGGTCCAGGGACCACGGTGGGAACTCCATTTGCCGCGCAGATCGGCGTGCGGGTCACCTTCTAGATCAGAAGATTCTGAATATCTCAGCGGCGGCTTCGTGGGGAAGCGGATCGTTGCAAGAGATCGCGAGGGGTTGGGGTCCTAGCCCCTCGTGGTTTTTCTGGCCTGCACGACTCTTGGTATTCCCTGCAAATCACTCTTGATTGATACGCCGTCCCAGTTGGACATCAGTTTCCGCACGGAGTCCGCAATCGTGCCGCTGACTTCGAATATCAGCCATCCACTCGGCTTGAGCACGGTTTGCGCTTGCGGGATGAGGCGCGCAATGACTTCCACGCCGGTTGGCCCGGCGAACACGGCTTTTCGCGGTTCGAACTTGCGAACTTCGAGTTGCACAGATTTTCTTCGGACTCGCCAACGTAGGGAGGGTTGGAAACTACAAAGTCGAATTCTCCAGGCACGCCGTCTAGCAGGTCGGTCTGCTGAAATTCGATTCGCGAAGAAAGCTGGAGCCGTGCGGCATTGGCGCGGGCAACTTCCAGGGCTTTGGCGGGAAATATCAGTAGCGTGGATTTCAGCAGTCGGGAGTTCTTTGGCCAGGGCAAGCGCGATCGCTCCGGAACCCGTCCCCACATCCGCGATGCGCAGCCCGTGTGGCAACGACGAATCGTGTGGCGCGGGCGCCCCCGCCCGCGGCCTTTGATCTTGCTCTTGATTTTGCTTTGGCTT
Organism: uncultured Acidobacteriaceae bacterium; assembly: GCA_963725295.1. Classification (GTDB taxonomy): domain Bacteria; phylum Acidobacteriota; class Terriglobia; order Terriglobales; family Acidobacteriaceae; genus Acidiflorens. Next base: position 2,312 of record CAVRYB010000009.1, on the reverse strand, counting down.
GGCCGAGACGATCTCCAACACCGCCTCTACCACATGTTCTGTTTCCGGCCGCGGAATCAGCACCGCGGGCGACACGATCAGATCGAGCCCCCAGAATTCCTGGCGCCCGGTAATGTATTGCGCCGGAACGCCAGTCGCGCGGCGCGCGAGAGCTTCGTCGTAGCGGCGAGTCTCATCCGATGTGAGTTCGCGCTCGGGATGCGCATAGAGATAGGCGCGGTCGCAGCCGAGAGTGAACATGATCAGAAGTTCAGCGTTCATGCGCGGAGAGGGAACTAGGGCAGAGGTGAGACGGTCGACGGCCGCGTTCAGAGCCTGGCGAAGTTGCACAGTTCTATTTCACCACGGTGGACGAGGATTGCAGAGGTGGATATTGCTCGCGCGTCGTTGCCGCCACTTCTGCAATCTGACCTCTGACTTCTGCAATCGTCTTACTGCACACCAGCCTGCGCCCGCTTCGTTCTCGCCCTTCAGTTTTTCTGCCTGATAGTGCGTGACGAGCGCGTCAATAATGGGCTGAAGCTTGCCGTCCATGACTTGCTCTAGCTGGTGAATAGTGAAGCCGATGCGGTGATCGGTGAGACGGTTTTGCGGGAAGTTGTATGTACGAATCTTTTCGATGGGTCGCCGGAGCCGACCATCTGCTTGCGTTCTTTGGCTAATGCGGCTGCTGTTTCTGCATTTCAACTTCGTACAAGCGCGATCGTAAAACGCGCATACCTTTTTCGCGGTTCTTGATCTGCGACTTCTCATCCTGGCAGCTCACGACGGTACCAGTCGGAATGTGGGTGATGCGGACTGCGGAATAAGTAGTGTTCACCGACTGGCCGCCGGGCCCAGACGAACAGAACGTATCGATGCGCAAATCTTTGGCCTCGATCTTGATATCGACTTCTTCGGCTTCAGGCAGCACAGCCACGGTGACGGCCGAAGTTGGACGCGTCCTTGCTGTTCGGTCGCCGGAACACGCTGCACGCGATGCACGCCGCTTTCGTACTTCAGACGCGAATAAACACGATCGCCCTCGATGATGGCGATGACTTCTTTCAAACCGCCAACACCAGACTCCGACGCCGAGAGGACTTCGACTTTCCACCGCTGCGTTTCGGCATAGCGGGTGTACATGCGGAAGATTTCCGCGACGAACAGTGTGGCCTCGTCTCCTCCAGTGCCTGCGCGAATTTCAAGCACGATGTTCTTGTCGTCATTTGGATCTTTGGGCAGAAGCAGGACCTTCAATTCTTCTTCGATAGTCGCCATGCGCGGCTCGAGCTTGGCGAGTTCCTCTTCCGCGTAGGCCCTCATCTCCGCGTCAGTCTCGTCGGCGAGCATGGCCTTGCTTTCAGCGATCCCGCGTGTCAAATCTTTGTACTCGCGGTATTTCTCGACGATGGGCGCAATCTCGGCATGAGCTTTGGCGGTCTTCTGGTATTTCGCCGAATCGTTGGTGATGTCGGGCGAAGAGAGGGCGCGATTCAGTTCTTCGTAACGCATCTTCGGTTTGGTCCAAGCGTTCAAACATTAAGTTCTCAGTTCCCAGTTTTCAGAATAGCCAAACGACAATGCGGCCGCACACGAGATCAATTCCGCACTCGTTCTCGCAAATTCTATTGTAAGGGGTCTTACTGAGAACCGAGAACTGGGAACTGAGAACAAAATGCGGCGGGCGCCGCTAGGCAATCACCAATTCGCCGCCGTGAGTCTTTTCCAGCTTCATCGCTTCATCCAGCGCGACGATGGCGCATTCCACTTCGCGATCATCGGGAGGCTGCGTCGTGATCCGCTGCAGCCACAGTCCAGGCGCGGTCATCAGCGCGAACAAGGAGCCCGATGTTTGGCGGCGAAGCGGATGATTTCATAGGAAACTCCCGCAATCACCGGCAGCAGCGCGATGCGGATGCCGAATCGCGCCCAGAACGTCTGTGTACGGGGATCGGCCATATACACGAACCGATCGATCAGGATCATCACAGTGATCAGGAAACTGGTTCCGCAGCGAGGATGATAGGTCGAATACTTCTGGACTGCAGCGGTTTCCAGCTCTTCGCCGTTTTCAAAAGCGAACACCGTTTTGTGCTCAGCCCCGTGATACTCGTAGACGCGGCGAATGTCCGGCCAGAGCGAAACTCCCCATATAAAAAGCAAGAACATTGCGATACGGATCAGGCCATCGATCAGGTTAAAGACAATTCGGCCAAATGCCGGATCCACGCTTCTTCATTTCGGTCGTCGCCAACAGTGGCAGATACTTGTACATGAAAATGAAAAAGGCGATGGAGAAGGCCATATTCAGCCCAGCCATCCAGCCGGTG
>CAVRYB010000008.1:0-42994 GCA_963725295.1 uncultured Acidobacteriaceae bacterium | reverse complement strand
CGGAATAGACCAGTTCCGGGGAAGAGTTCTCCAGGCCATCTATGCGATTGATTGCGGTAGAGGAGAGGCGAAGGTACAGGTTTCCAGCTTTTTCGGTGGTCACATCGGAAGGGATTGCAGGCAGGCTCTTGCGTCCTTGGGCGGTCTTCATCAGCCATCGGATTTCGGTCGTCGAACCTGTCTGTTCCGCAGTCTTGCTGCACTGCCAATAGTCGGGCAAATAATAACTTTGAAGTGGCTTGATCTCGCACATAAACCAGGCTGCGAACGTCAGTACAGGCACACCGAAGAACACGGCCAGAAGCGTCGCAGTTCGCCACGGAAATGCACGGCGAATCCGCTGCAATCTCATGGCTTTTTCTCCCCTGATTCGGGTGCCGTCTGGCGGCGCTTTCGGGCCAGCAATTCCTCGGCTTTCTGGTCCTTGATTGCGTCGGCATACGAGGCTATTTTAACCAGCTTCGCCGTCGCGCGGCGGTGGCTTGGCTGTTTGTCGCATGGATCAATGAAAAGAAACCCAAACTTCTCGGACTGCTGACCGGAGCCGTTGCCGGGCTCGCGACCATCACCCCCGCGGCCGGATATGTCTCTCCAACCACCGCCGTCATCATTGGCATCGTTGCCGGAGTCGTCTGCTACTACGCGGTAGAAATGAAAAACAAAATGCGATGGGACGACGCGCTCGACGTTTGGGGAGTCCACGGCGTGGGCGGCTTCCTCGGCATCGTCATGCTGGGAATCTTTGCCAACAAGCAATTCAATCCCAACGGAGCCAACGGACTGCTCTACGGCGATCCGACGTTCCTGCTGAAACAAGTGACGGCGGTGGTTTTCTCATCGGTATGGGCTTTCGTGTTTACCTACGGAATGTTGCGCATCATTGATGTGTTCACCCCGGTGAAAGTAACCGAGATCAGCGAGGAAATCGGCCTCGATGAATCGATACACGGCGAGCATGCCTATGAGGAGGTTCCAGAGCACGAGGATCTCGTTCATGCGGATGTGCGCTAGCCGGATTGAACGCGGTTGGCGTCAGTTTCAACGGTTGCTGGGCAAGGCTTTTGTAGCGGGGATGATCACAGGATCATCCCTGCTGGCCTATTCTCAGCCGGCTGATATTCCGCCCACCTCATCTCAGCCGGCGGTAATTACAGATTCCAGGCCATGGTGGCGAGGCATCACTACCGACGGCTTTCTCTCCCTCTCCTATACCTACAACGATAACGTCCCCGCAAACCGCATCAACCAGTTTCGGGTTTTCGACTTCAACGATGACGACCCGCAACTGGATGTCGCGCAGCTCGTTATCCAGCGTGCGATCAGCGAACCGAAACAGTTCGGCTTTCGCTTCAACCTGATTGCAGGTTCAGGCGTGCCGGAAGTGACGGCCGCCTATGGGCTGTTCCGCAACATGCACAGCGGAGTTGCGCACCATGTCGACATTCCGGAGTTCTTCGTCAGTTACATCGTTCCCATCGGAAAAGGGCTGCGCTTCGATTTGGGGAAATACGCGACCCACATGGGATATGAGGTGATCGGCGGGTACGACGGCTATAACGACAACTTCAGCCGCGGGTTCATCTTTGGCTACGGAATACCATTTACGATACGGGCCTGAAGGCGACGTATGCGTTCAGCAGCAAAGTGACGGCCATGCTCGCGATCTGTAACGGTTGGGATGATGTACAGCGGCTCAACCAGGCCTACACAGCCGCTGGGCAATCGCGGTTGTTCCCACCAAGAGTTTTAATCTCTCTTTCAATTTCATTCACGGTCCGGAGCGCCGTCAGGATACGCGCGACCAGCGCAGTGTCTACGAGTTGATAGCGAGTTGGAAACCGATTTCCACGATCACATTGGGTGGCGACGGAGTCTATGGCCACGAAGAGAACGGCGTTGCCGTCGGCCATGATGCTATCTGGAGAGGGCTGGCCGGCTACGCAAAGTACAGCCTTACGTCGCGATTCTCACTCGCCTTTCGCGGAGAAGTCTTCAACGACGCTGGCGGTACGCGCACTGGTACCGATCAAACTCTGGAGGATTTTACGTTTACACCCGAGTACGATTTGAGTGCGAAATTGTCGCGGTTGAATTCTCATTTCGAAAAGGCAGACGGGAAATTCGCCGTGCGGGGAGAAGTGCGGTGGGACTTATCTGACAGGAATGTGTTTCTTGTGGGGAGCACACCCGCTTCAGATCACCAATTCACGCGGGCAGTGAATCTAATTTATCTGTTTTGATGTGTGACGGCGACCCGTCGGACTTCCTGTCGGCCTGCGATCTCCGAAAACGTACATTATCGGCGCGGAAGTGCAATCCATTTCACCTTGACGCGATTGCAATAAACAGACAGAATGCTTCAGCTAGTTCGACCGCCTGCTGTTCGTTGCCAACCCTCCCCAATGAAAGGCGGCCGGAGATACCCGTCGTTGGTTCCAGACCCCAGGTAACTTCATCAACCATCAAAGCAGTGGAGGAAAAATGCGCTTTTGTAAGAATATCTCTCGTAAAGGCACGTTCAAATCAGCTGTTTCGGCAATGGCCATCATCGTTTTCACCATGATGTTTGCAGTCGGATTGGCCTCAGCCGCTTCTTGCACGGCCGCCAGCTTCAAAGGTGTTTACGGATTCTTCACCAGCGGATTCGAGAATTCCGAGGGCCTTGCCATCATCGGTCAAATCTCTTCGAACGGCGCGGGAACCCTGACCGGAACGATTACGCACGACTTCGACGGCAACCCGTCGACGGCGTCAATTACCGGGTCCTACACGATTGTGAAAGCTTGCACGGGCACGCTCACGTTCACTCAAAGTGGTTCAACCTACAATTTCAGCTTTGACCTCAACAGCAGCAACAAGGCTTTCCAAGTCATTGAAACGGATACCGGAACGACGGTGGTGGGGTTCATACAGCCTTTGGCGACTGCCACTTGTGGTTTGAGCGGCACATCGAAAACATATGCCTTTAATGGTTTCGGAGGCGTGGGCGGCGTTGGCTCCGTGGGATACGGCGGGCAACTGGTGTTGGACGGCAAGGGAAACGTGAAGGGCACAATCACGGTTAGCACGAAGGGCACAATCACTTCGGGAGTCTCCGTGACCGGTACGTACACCCAAGCCTCCGACTGCATCGGAACGCTCACGCTCTCCCCCACGGGGTTTTCAACGATGAATTTCGCAACCTACGCCGTGAACGAAAATAAAGAACTGCTGATGATTGAAACCAACAGTGGCACGAACGTCGGTGGGAATATTCAATAGCGGGCGAGCGCTTCTTGTAAATCGAAAAGGGTGGGCTTGCCCACCCTTATTTTTTTGCCGTTCGTGCTATGCGGCGCGGGCAGCGATCGGAGTTGCACCTTGCAGCTTCGCTTTGCGGCGGAGGAAAGGCTTCTCGATCCAGCGATAGGAGGCTCCGGAGACGAGTAGGGCCAGTGCGAGAGTGCCCGCCATTCTTAACGGTTCCGGTGCACGCCACCAGCCGACTTTGCTGGCGATGGGTGCGTGCCAGAGGTAAAGGCCATAAGAAATTCGTCCAACCCAAACCAGCCACCCTGCCTCGAGTGCGCGATGGAACAACGTTCCGGATTGAGTTACCAGGAAAAGAACGATCAGGCCAACGCTGCTTTCCACGACGACCCAGCCCCACCTTGCCATCGAATCCGGGCCCAGGGGCCGGGCAAATAGCCAGAGCATCAGCAACACCGAGGGAACGACGAGGTAGCGTAGTGCACGGAATCCGCGAATGATTCCCAGTTCCAGACCAACCGCCAGCAAGCATCCAGTCAGCAACTCGTCGAAGCGTGTGTCGCTTCCGTTGTAGATCCTCGCTTCCGGAACGTGGCCGCACATGAGCGCCCGGCGCAACGCGATGCCGGCGATGGCCAACGCGAGGGCATAGACAATCCACGAAGGGTTGCGCCGAACCCGCAGCATGAGCAGGAAAATCACGGGCCAGACAAAATAGAACTGCTCTTCGACCGCCAACGACCACATGTGATTGAGCGCACGTAGATCGACGCCATAAGCCTTCGCCCAATTTCCGAAGTAGGCCAGCACCGCCAAAATTGCCTTTTCCATCTGCCAAAAATCGTTTCCGCGCATGCGCAGCAACGTGTAGACCTGAAGGATTAAGAGGAATGCAAACAGTGCCGGAAGCAGACGCAGCGCGCGCCGGAGATAAAAATCACGAAAGGAAATCTGCCCGCTGCGGCGCCATTCTTCAAGCAGAAGGCTGGTGATGAGAAATCCGCTGAGCACAAAGAAAATGTCGACACCCAGATAGCCGCCTGCCAGGAAGGGCACATACATGTGCAGTCCGACGACAACCAGAACGGCGATACCGCGCATGCCATCGAGGCATGGCCGGTAGCCGAGCCGGAACTGTGGAGCAGGCGGCGCGATCTTTTGCGCATCACTGATTAGCACAGCGTCCGCCAATGGAACGGTCTCCAAAACTGAGGATGGTAATTCTGCTGCTTGCGAACGGCCTGCCAATGCCCGAGACGCTCTAGCTACTGCCCTCGCCAACCTTCAAGACCGCGAGGAACGCTTCCTGCGGGATGTCGACCCTTCCGATGCGCTTCATTCGCTTCTTGCCTTCTTTTTGCTTTTCCAGCAACTTGCGTTTTCGGGAAATATCGCCGCCGTAGCACTTCGCGATCACGTTCTTGCGGATGGCAGGCACCGTTTCGCGGGCGATAATTTTTGCGCCGATAGCGGCTTGAATCGCGACCTCGAACATCTGCCGCGGGATCAACTCTTTCATCTTGGCGGCGAGCGCGCGGCCACGGTCGTACGCGAAGTCGCGATGGATGATGGTCGAGAGGGCATCAACGGGTTCGCCCGCAACCATGATGTCGAGCTTGGCCATCGGCGACGTCCACGAACCGGCGAGGTGATAGTCGAGCGACGCGTATCCGCGTGAGACGGATTTCAGGCGGTCGTAGAAATCGAGCACGATCTCGTTCAGCGGCAACTCGTACTGCAACATGACGCGTGTGCCAGTGACATATTCAAAGCTTTTCTGCTTGCCGCGCTTTTCTTCCACCAGCTTCAAGATGCCGCCAACGTACTCCTCGTTGGTCAGAATCACGGCTAGAATCACCGGCTCTTCCACTTTTGCGATTTCACTCGTGTCGGGCCAGCGCGACGGGTTATCGACTTCGATGACTGTGCCGTCCGTCTTGGTGATCTGGTAGCGCACACCGGGAGCGGTAGTGATCAGGTCAAGGTTGTACTCGCGCTCGAGCCTCTCCTGAATGATTTCCATGTGCAGAAGTCCCAGAAAGCCGCAGCGGAAGCCGAATCCGAGGGCGGCGGAACTTTCGGGCTCGAAGAAGAAGGATGAATCGTTGAGTTTGAGTTTCTCGAGAGCCTCGCGCAGTTGCGTATGTTCGTGCGCATCGACCGTGTAGAGTCCGGCGAAGACCATGGGCTTGATTTCTTCGAAGCCGGGGAGGGGCTCGAGTGCGGGGCGATCATCGTCGGTGATGGTGTCGCCGATTTTGGTGTCGGCGACGTTCTTGATGTTGGCGATGACAAATCCAACTTCGCCGGCGACCAGTTCGTTGATCTCCGCCGGCTTCGGTGTGAGCACTCCCAGCGCCTCGATCTGAAAAACCCGTCCGTTCGACCAGAGGCGGATCTTCTGGCCTTTTCGCAAAGTGCCTTCGAAGACGCGGGCCAGCACGACCACGCCACGGTAAGGATCGAACCACGAATCGAAGAGAAGTGCCTGGAGAGGCCGCTCCGGTGAGCCTTTCGGCGGCGGAACGCGCTTCACGATTGCTTCGAGCACGTCCGGCACGCCTTGGCCAGTCTTCGCGCTGATCAGCAGAGCATCGGAGGCGTCGAGGCCGACCGCGCTTTCGATCATTTCCTTGGTGCGGGGAATGTCGGCGCTCTGCAAGTCGATCTTGTTGATGACCGGAATAATTTCGAGGCCGTGATTGATCGCGAGATAAGAGTTGGCGAGCGTCTGTGCCTCGACTCCCTGGGACGCGTCCACGACGAGTAATGCACCTTCGCAGGCAGCTAGCGAACGCGAAACTTCATAGGAAAAATCGACGTGGCCAGGCGTATCGATCAGGTTGAGCTGGTAAATCTGGCCATCATGGGCGGGGTAGAGCATGCGGACGGCGTGCGCTTTGATGGTGATGCCGCGTTCGCGCTCCAGATCCATCGAATCGAGGACCTGCTCCTGCATTTCGCGCATGGCAAGCGACCCGGTCAACTCCAGCAGGCGGTCAGCAAGCGTGGATTTTCCATGGTCAATATGCGCAATAATCGCAAAATTTCGGATGCGGGAAGCTTCCATGAGGACAGTTTGATTGTATCGCGTGCGCTCGCGTCGCGGTGCCAGCGGCAGGATGTCCAAGATTACAGAGTTCGTTCTTGACCGCAGATGTGTGGGGAATCTGGACGGTTGTCTTGAAACTGGACGGGCATTCCAGCGAAGTCATCGGCACAACCGCGCTAAGTTGTTGATTGCGACCGGAGGATAGAAGTCCCTGACTCGGTCACCGAATTGCGAATAGGGCTTCGGATTGAAACACACCATTCTTCGTGTCGGACCGAGCAGTGACGGTTTGAGCGTGCGGCCATTCACTCAAACCGGTATTCGTCCGACAAGTAAAGGCAGCCGCAATCCAAAAATTCTCCAGAACTCGAGAGGTTGACTCCAGAGCCATGATGCGCACATCGCCACGTCACACGTCGAGAACTTTCCCATTCTTGCTTCTTGCCTTAATCTCACTCACCCTGGTTTCTACCAATGTCTTCGCAGGTCCGCCCCGAGCGAAAGTCAGCCTATTGGGAGTGCCGTTCATCTCCACACTCACGGGCCAGGGCTGGGACGACGGCGGCTACACCGGTGATGGCGGGCCTGCTTCGGCGGCAACGCTTTACTATCCCTACGGCATAACCACGGACAACGCCGGCAACGTGTACATTGCCGACAGCGACAACTACGTCGTCCGGGTGGTCAACACGCAGGCGACTGCCATTACGGTGGCAGGGGTCAGCATTCAGCCAGGCAATATCGCAACGGTTGCGGGTAACGGGACCGAAGGGTACAGTGGCGATGGCGGCCCGGCCACCAGCGCTCAATTGGGGTGGATTTACAGCGTGGCCGTGGACCCCGCCGGCAACATTTACGTGCCCGATGAATATGCCAACGTTGTCCGGAAGATCGGTACCGACGGCACCATCTCCCGGTTTGCCGGAGTTGTCAGCGAGGGTTGCACCGAAGGGCAGAGCGCCGGCGACGGCGGCCCGGCTCTTAGCGCCACCTTCGACTGCATCTGGTCCGCCAGTGCCGACGCCGCAGGCAACATTTATATCGGAGACTCCTGGGCCGGCCTGATCCGCGTGGTCAATACGCAAGCCACCGCCATTACCGTGGCTGGTATCACCATTCAACCAGGCAATATCGCAACGGTCGCTGGCACCCCTCAGAACCAGAACTATGGATGCGACGGCGACGTCTCTGCCGGCGATGGTGGCCCTGCTCCAGCGCCACGTTTGCTTGCATCGCTTCGGTAAGGACCGACCAGAGCGGGAATATCTACGTTGGCGATTGGTACAGCGGCAACGTTCGCGTGGTTAACATGCAGAATACTGCAATTACCGTGACCGGAGTCACGATCCCAGCGGGCTACGTGAATACGATCGCGCAGCGTCAACAGGCACGTGCAGCTTACAGCGGCGATGGCGGCCCCGCTACCAGCGCCAACCTCTGCGAGCCCACCGATGCTTTTCCTGACACGCAGGGTAACGTCTATATCGCCGACGCTGACAACGACGTCATCCGCAAAGTCGCTTCTGACGGCACCATCACCACGTTTGCCGGCATGTACGACACATGGGATTACACGGGCGACGGCGGCCCGGCTACCAGCGCCTCTCTTTATTTTCCGGTTGGCGCAGCACTGGATGCATTCGGCAATGTCTATATTGTAGATTGCGAGAACAACGCGATCCGCAAGGTCAGCCCGAACGGCGGCGGCACGACGCAGGATTTCGGATCGATCGCGCTGGGCAGCAATACCACCCTACCCGTGCAGCTTTATATGAACCAGGCTGTGACCATCTCCGCTGTGCAAGCAAGTGGAGATTTCGCCGTCAACAACAATGCGCCCAATACCCGGCGAGCCACGCATCGGCACAGCACAACTTCATTCAGGCAGCGAAAGAGCATGTCTCCCCAGGCGAACGCGCTCCTGCAGAAGTCATTGGTGCGTCGTCACGGCCGCACGCACGCCACCCGCAATACCAATGGGAATGCTTCGAGCTGCATCGGAACCTTCAATCAGGGCGATGTCTGTACGACTTACGTGACTTTTACGCCGACCAAGCCGGGACCACGGTGGTTCCAGCTGACGGTCACCGACAGCAACCAAGTCAACTATAAGATCGGCCTGACGGGAACCGGCATCGGTTCGGCATTCTCGATCACGCCGGGAATCATCAACACGGTACCGGGAGGCGCCTCGGTTGCCCCAGTGACCGGCATGGCTCGCGACAGCGCCGGCAATGTCTACGTGGCCGACTACTTGGACCACGTGGTGCTGCAGATCACGCCGGCGGGTACGGTTTCGACGTTCGCGGGAATCTACACGGTTTCCGGCTACGACGGCGACGGCGGTCCGGCTACCAGCGCCCACCTCGACGATCCGTTCGGGCTGAGCTTCGACAGCACCGGCAACCTCTACATCGCCGATACGCTCAATAACGTAATCCGAAAGGTGGACGTCTACGGCATCATCACCACCATTGCCGGTAACGGAACCGGCGGCTACACCGGTGATAACGGACCGGCCACCGACGCTCAACTCTACAACCCTCTCGGAGTGCTCGCCGACACCGCCGGCAACCTCTATATCTCTGACACGTTCAACAACGTCGTCCGCAAAGTAACCACGACTGGCAAAATCACAACCATCGCCGGCGACGGCTTCGGGGCCGGCGTGGGCGGCTGGTACGGCGGCGAGATCGGATCTGGCTCGGGCGGCTGGAGCGGAGACGGGGGGCCGGCTACATCCGCCGAACTCAATATGCCGACAAGCGTTTCGCTCGACGCCAGCGGCAACCTGTATATCGCTGATGTCGAAAACAGCGCCATCCGCAAGGTAGATGGCAGCGGCAACATCTGGACCGTGGCTGGTCTTTGCGGCGATGGTTGCAGTCCCGGCTACAGCGGCGATGGCGGTCCTGCCACCTCCGCTCAACTCGGTTTCCCGTTCGGAGTCGCGGTGGACGCTGCCGGCGATTTCTACATCGCCGACTTGATCGGCGTCATTCGTAAAGTTGACGTCAACGGCATCATCAATACCGTAGCCGGAGGGGGCCAACAGAACAATAATGCGCGGAGAAGCTTCTTCGGCAAAGCACCCGTCATGAACGCACGGCGTCCGCGGGCTTCGAGTAGCTCCGGAATCGGCGACGGCGGGCTGGCCACCAGCGCGACGATCAATACTCCGGTCACCGTGCTCGTTGACAACGACGGCAGCTTCTATCTGACCGACGTCTCGATGGGCTATGTGCGCAAGATCGATGTCACCACCAGCGACATGAACTTCGGGTCGTACAACCCGACCGTTACCAGCAGCGCGATGGCAGCAACTGTGTCCGACGTGGGCAACGCCACGTTGAACTTCACCCAGCTGAGCATCGCTGCCAACTTTGCCTGGTACGGGGAGGGGCTGTGCAGCACGACCTCTCCGCTGGCGATTGGCAACAGCTGCCTGCTTGAAGCTACGTTCACTCCGCCGGCAGCCGGCAATTACTCGGGCACCATCGCCATCACCGATGATGCCTTCAACAGCCCGCACGCCATCACCCTCGAGGGCGTGGGCACGCAACCCGATTACTCCGTCGCGGCCAGTCCAACTTCCCTAACCATCACACAGGGGCAGACCGGTACGACGACATTGACCGTCACTCCCGTGTATGGATACACAGGCACCATTAACTTCAGTTGCACGGGTTTACCAGCGTTGTCCACCTGTACCTTCTCACCAACATCGGCAGTGGCCGACGGCAGCAATACGGCCATCCCCGTGACGGTGACCGTGCACACAACCGGCAAGACTGGCATGGCCTCAATGGCCGCGCCGGTGACGCCGGGCCGTACGCACAGCACTCCGCTCTACGCTTTCTTCCTCCCGGCGGTGCTGGCCGGAGTGGTGGTGTTCGGCGCGGGCGACGTCCGCCGCAACCGTGGACGCCAACTGGCGTTGCAGATGCTATTCTCGATCGCACTCTTGTCGGGTGTGGTCTTCATGACCGCCTGCGGATCTGACTCGCACGCCGTGCCGGTTACTCCGCCAGGGACCTACACCACGACCGTCACCACCACGGCGACGGCAACCGGAGGCAACGGGCAGCACACGGCTGCGATCACGATCACCATCGTGCAGTAACAATTCACGATGGGAGGAGTGATAAGACAAAACACGCAACGAGCAAGGGGGCGCGAGCGATCGCGCCCCCTTTCTTATGCCTCAGATTCTGCATACGAACAGGAACGGCGTTGCGGAAGTATCGAGCGAACGGAGTGACGGAAAAAATGGCCAGATTCGGCTCCCTCAACCGCGATGGGTTTTCCAGAAACCCGACATTAGAGCCGCAATCACGACGAGTGTTAGCCCTTCTACTAATAATGCATACAAGGCCCACCGCTTCTGCTGGTCGAAGCGCGCCAGCAACCGGCTGGCGATCAGCCATATCAGTACCACCGGCGAAGCCAGGAGCCGGAAAACAAAGAACCAGCCGAGGATCGAGTTCGACTGGCTGACTGCCGGAATGACGATCAGCGCCGCGCTAAGCGGCGCCGTCGAGCTGAAGCCGAACAGGACTTTCGCATAGGTCGCCGAGGCTGTCTCTGATTTCCGGATGACGAACACCAGAAGCGTAGTGGGGATCATCAGCAGGAAACAGATGAAGAGCTCCAGCATCATGTCGCCGCCCGCCCACATGCCGCCGTAGGCAGCAACGTCGTCCGGATGCATGGCGTATTGCAGGTAACGCACGACGATCAAGACCCCTGCTATCGCCACAACCGCAGCATAGCCCGCAGCTACCAGACGCAACTGCACCCGGTAGGAGATTGGTTTCATGCGGGGAATTCTACAGGCAGCAGCAGGTGAAGACTCGTTACCCGGCAGGTGCGGGCAGGGTGACGGTGAGACCGTCGCCGGACGCAAAGGGAATGGTGCGATTGCTCGCGTCCTCGGCATTCCGCGTGATTCGGGGCACGACCTAAAAGACGAACTTAGCTGCCAACTGCACGAAACGTGGATCGGCCGCGTTCACTACTTGTCCGAAATTGGCGCTGCTGATGTTGCCATTCACGGATGCCGCTCCGAAGAATTGCGCGTGGTTGAAGACGTTGAAGGCTTCCACTCGGAACTGTATCGCCTTGCTTTCGGTGATGGACAATTCTTTCTGCAAGCTGGTGTCGAAGTTTTCCAGCCCGGGGCCGTAGAAGAACCGGCGCGGAGCGTTTCCCAATTGACCAAGGTAGGGAGTGACATCCGACGGAAACAGCGCCGTATTGAAGGCGGGGCGCCCGTTGCGCGGATTGGTGTTGAGTTCCAGATCGCCTGGCAGATAGTAAGGGGTATCGACTCCATTATTGTTGATGCCGTTGGGCATGGAGCCGAGCAGCGAACTGTCGGTATTGTTAAAGAGCGTGACCGGCATTCCCGTGGCGAAGCGCGTAATACCCGAGAGCGACCAGCCTTCTGTCCAGCGATTCTTCGCGTGAAAAATCGAGTCAATCGGCAATTTGTAGCGATAACTGGCAACGAAGTTCTGTCGCAGATCAAAAGCAGACGCAGCTTTCGTAGCGCCGCGCCCATCGGATAGATCGGCTCGGAAAGGCTCGACGAATCGTCGAGCGACTTGCCGTAGGTGTATCCGGCCGCTACTTCCAGCGATCTCCGCTGTGCCGCAGCGAAACCTCTAGCGCGTTGTAGTTAAGAAAAGCCCAGCGTTTTCTGATAAGTGATTCCGTCAAAAGAAGCATTGAACGGCCCTCGTACCTGCACCGGCGTGCCGTCTGCCTTGGTGAAAATGCCGCCCTCGCTGAACGGCCCGCAGACGGGCGTTCCGGCCTTCACCTGGCGGGCGTCGCTCACGCTGAGGCACAGCGCCGCATTTCCCGGATCTGCCGAAGTGAGCACCAGCAAGTGATGTGCTTGTGACCCACGTAGCCGACTTTCAGCAGGGTGGTCGCTTTCGAGTTCGCGCTCCCACGAGAACGTATAGCTCTCATCATAAGGAGAAGTATTGCGATAGTAGAACGCCGGGTCGCCTGTAAAGCGGAGTGTATTTTGACCAATCCCACCGTCGTGTTGGGATGGCTCGGGGGACGCCCCGAAGGCCCGGGATGGGCGAAGGGAACGGTTGTCCATTGCCTCAGTCCCGGTGGCAGAGACAAAAGGCTGGTCGAACTGCGGACGCCCGACAGTGCCTGGCGAGCCGTATCCGGAGGGAGCGCAGGAACCACGATGGGCCGCCGACAGTCCTTTTATTCGCGGTATGGAAACATGCCCCGTCGCGCGCGCGCAGGCTGCTCTTGTCGGCGCGATCCGACCCTTTTCCCGGCAGTCCGTCCTCGAAATCGGGTGAAGAGGCCGCGCCGACACGGGGCGCGAAATCGTTCCATTTGGTGGGAGCCAGCGTACCCGGCAATTCGGGATCGCCAGGGAACACAATGCCCGCCTGCAGCGCCAGGATACACAATCGATGCCGCCCGAGGACGAAGGTCTGAAGCTGATCTGACTTTTCGCTCCCGGCGGCAGAACATCCCACCGCAGCCCGTAATTCAAAACCAGGTTCGAACGCGCCGCGCCAGTTATCCGGGCAAACGTGCCGATGTACTTGTTGCGAATATAGAACGGACCCCGTCTCCCGCTCGTACGTACTGGCGACACCCAGGAGGAAATCGGCAAAATCGGAGCCCGTCTCGGTTCCTTGAAAAACGAATGAACCATTGTTGATGGAGTTGGAATTGATATTGACCTGATCGATGTGGAAGCTGCCACCGACTTTCAGCGTGTGCGAGCCCATCACTTTCGATAAGCTATCGCTCCACTGATAGGTGTTGTTCGACTTGCCGTTCGCCGGTTATATCCGTGCCGATAGTGAAATCGTTGAACGTGACATTCTGGATGCCCTCCACGCTCGGGTTGAGTGGAACGATGCCTAACGTGCGGGTGCCTTCCACGAACCCCGGGAAGCGAGCGATGGACCGACTCCGCCCTTTGGCTGGCCGATCACGTTTGCAAAACGCATGTAACTGATGCGCGCTTCATTTACGGTATTCGCGCCCCAGGCCTTTGTGAGGCCGAAGTTGAACAACTGTGCGCGGCCATTCGAAAGCGCGTTGAAGCCGGGGACATTCGCTCCCCCTTGCGCGGTCGGATACGGATTATCCAGCGTGTACTGGTCGATAAAGTAGTAGCCCGTCAAACTGCCGAAGCGAGTGTTCGACGTCAATCCGCGCCGCGGCCTTATTGTCGCCGAGCGTTTCATTTCCCGACGAACTGGAGAAAAGGTCTGTGCCGACGTTCGGCCGGGGAATGTATTGCAACAGTGCCAGGGCCGGAGCCGACCATGCGCTCTGCGGAATCACTGCGTTCGCAAAAACCGCGGAGTAAGCCTCTCCCACTGTCGCGGAAAAACCCTTCTCCTGAAGTTGTGTTGCCCAGTAGTCTGTACTGACGGTTCCCGTGAGTTGTGAACTGAGGTCCGCGAGATTGCCCGAACGATCGGCCAGACTTGGAACCACGATGTTCCCGGTTTCCTGTCCCTGTGTCATCGTCGTACCCTGATAGTCGAGAAAGAGGTAGGCCTTGTCTTTTCGAAGCGGGCCGCCAATGGTGCCGCCATACTGATTGCGATCGTATCTCGCACGCGCGGTGCCAAAATAGTTGCGGGCATCCAAATCCGTATCGCGCAGAAATTCAAATGCGCTGCCATGAATCTGATTGCTGCCTGACTTCGTGGCCACCATGACCTGACCGCCGCTGAAGTTTCCGTATTCGGCATCGAAGTTGTTGGTGAGCACCTTCAGATCCTGAATCCAGTCAAGGTTCGGCACGACCGCCGTGCCGTTGTTGAAGTCCTCTTCGACATTGCTGCCGTTTACCGCGAAGCCGTTGGCCGTCTCGCGCTGGCCGCTGACCGACAAGTTGCCGGCATTCAGGTCACCGGATGGCGGCGTGGTCGTGCAGCCCGACATGTCCACGGCGTTCGGCTGCGCCGAACTGGCCGGGACAACTCCCGGCTGTATGGCAAGCAGATCAACGAAACTGCGGCCATTCAGCGGAACGCTCGTCATTTTGGCGGCGGCAATCGTGTCGCCCATCTGTGTATTGGAAAGGTCGATCTGCACGCTCTCGGCTGACACCTCAACCATCGTGCTCGCAGCCGCTAACGCCAACGTTATATCAAGCTTGAGTGTGCCGTCCGCGGACAAAACCAAGTCGTCGTGCGAGTATGACTTGAATCCTTGCGTGGCGATCTCGATGCGGTATCGCCCTGGAGCGAGGTTAGCGAAACGATAAGATCCCTCGGCGGCCACAGTGGTTACCTGCTGTGCGCCATTTCCCGAGTTGTGCAGGACAACCTCCGCCCCGGCTACGACTGCGCCACTCGGGTCGGCGACGATGCCAGAGATGCTGGCAGTGGATTGAGCCCACACCGGCAAGCTGAATGCAATCGTGGTACAGAGAGTCGCAAGAAGAATGGTCAGCGATTTCTTGGGGCATTTGCCGGGTACCGGGATCTTTTCGTTCGAGAGCATGATGATGAGTGCCTTCCGTATGCGATCAGCTACGGCTAGATGAAATTGAATTTCAATTTCATAATGCCCGACGAAAGACCCCGCGGCTGTGACTCGAATCACAGGCCCCTGTGCGCTCAGACCATCCGCTACTACTCCCCATAGCAAGTAAAAAGGGATGCGATCTTTCGCATCCCTTCTCAATCCATCTTAATTTTCGGTTTTAGTCCCTTACCCCATCCATAAACGCCCGCAACTTGCGCGAACGCGAGGGATGCCGCAGCTTCCGCAGCGCCTTCGCCTCAATCTGCCGGATGCGTTCGCGTGTGACGGCGAACGACTGGCCGACTTCTTCGAGCGTGTGCTCGGAACCGTCTTCCAGCCCGAAGCGCATCTTGATGACTTTTTCTTCGCGCGGCGTCAGCGTGCGCAGCACCTGCGAAGTCTGGTCTTTCAAGTTGACGTTGATCACGGCTTCGGCCGGAGAAACGACCGCGCGGTCTTCGATGAAGTCGCCCAAGTGCGAATCTTCCTCTTCGCCGATCGGCGTTTCGAGAGAGATGGGCTCCTGTGCGATCTTCAGGACCTTTCGGACCTTTGCTACCGGAATGTCCATCCGCTTGGCGATTTCTTCTGACGTCGGTTCGCGTCCCAGTTCCTGCACAAGCTGCCGCGAAGTGCGGATCAGCTTGTTGATCGTTTCGATCATGTGGACGGGGATGCGAATCGTACGCGCTTGATCGGCAATGGCACGAGTAATCGCCTGCCGAATCCACCACGTGGCATAAGTGGAAAACTTATACCCGCGGCGATATTCGAACTTGTCGACGGCCTTCATCAGGCCGATGTTGCCTTCCTGAATCAGGTCGAGGAACTGCAGGCCGCGATTGGTGTATTTCTTAGCGATTGAAACGACCAAACGAAGATTGGCTTCGATGAGCTCGCGCTTGGCGTGCTCCGCGTCCATGTCGCCCTGGATGATCTCGCGCTGTGTGCGCTTGAGTTCCTGGAACAACAGGCCCGCTTCGACTTCAAGCTTTTCCAGCTCTCCGCGGACCGCGCGCGACTGCTTTTTGTATTCCTTCTTCTGTTCTTCGCTGCGCGTTGCTTCGGCCCGCTTCTCCAGATTCTGAATCTGCCGATCCAGCGAGCGCATGCCGTCGACCGTGCGATTGACGCGGTCGATCAGGCGTTTGCGTTCGTTGTTGGTGAAGCCGAGTTTGCGAACTGCAATCGACGTGTTGACGATCGCGTGCGCCAGTTGAAAGCGGTAGCGGCGATGGACGCGCGCATTCTTCTTCGCGTTCACTGCCGCCAGTTTTTCCTGGAGCGGTGCGACTTTCTTGTACAGCTTGTCGAGCGCGTGGATCTTGTCCAGAAACGCCTTCAGACGCTTCTCAACAATCTCTTCCGTGATTTCCTCTTCGTCGAAGGTGACCAGCTCTTTAATGGAGCGGACGCCTTTTTCGAGATCCTCGCCGAGGGCGAGGAGTTCACGAATAACAATCGGCGAGCGCGAAAGCGCCTTCAGGACGCGGTTTTGGCCGCGCTCGATTCTTTTGGCAATTTCAACTTCGCCTTCGCGGGTGAGCAACGGTACGGTTCCCATCTCGCGCAGATACATGCGGACGGGATCATTGGTTTTTTCCAGCGCGCCGGGGGTTAGGTCGAGTTCGACGTCCTCCGACGCATCTTCCACTTCCTCGAATTTTTTGTCCAGATCGGTCGGAGTCCCTTTCGAGCCTTCGAGTACATCAATGCCTTGCGTTCCGATCGTGGTTAGCAGATCTTCCAGGTCTTCAGGAGAGTGCACATCGTGCGGGATAAGGTCGTTGACCTGATCATAGGTCAGATATCCCTTCTCTTTGCCTGCGTCGATCAGCTTTTTTATGTCGTCGTACTTGTCGTCTAGTGCCAAAACAGATTATCCTCAAGGCGTTCGCTGGTTCACGGACGCCCACTCTTCAGCGGTGGGAGTTATAACGGAGTCGTGCGCGAAGCGCACAAACCCTAGAAGTATAGCACGCCAGAATGGTCCTCGTCCGCTCTAACTCTTTTGCCGCTTGATATTTAGATGTCGCTAGGGGCGGTTTCGTTCCAAATTACGACACTCCTTTAAGAGGCCTCGGCCAGCCCTGGGTCCATGAGCGCCCGTTTGAGGCGCACTTTTTCGTGCAACAGCGCCTGCCGCTCCTCCAAGGGAAGCCCCTGGCGCTGCAGGCCGCGCTGCACCTCTTCGAGCCGTCGGCGCAGGTAGATGCGGCGCAAGGCCCGGACCGCCCCTTCCACCGTTTCGGGGGTCAATTCTTCCTCTTCGGACATCAGGATTGACGCCAGCAAGCGGCGGTCTTCCTCGGTTTTGGGCACGGCCATCACGTCGACCGTCTCTGTGCCAGCGGCCAGTAAGGCCTCGATGAGCGACTGTGACGCCAACCCCTCATAGAGATGCTCGGACTGCAGCGCGAACTGCGCCTGGCGGGCCGGGTCGAATTCTTCGTCCGTGCCTTCGCGAGTCGAACTGCGCGTGCCACCAGACTGCATCTGCGTGCCCGAGGCTAGCGCCCGGATCAGGACGCGCTCGGCGCCGGTAATCTGCGTCTCCGTCGGAGCCTTTACCTGCGTCGCCGAACGGTTGGTCGCGGCATGTTTCAACTCCTGGCGCAGCACGGCAGAGTCAATACCGAGCTTCTGCGAAATCTCCATCGCCAACTCATCGCGCACGATTCGGCTCGGCACGCGCTGAATATGCGGCAGAAGATGGTTGACGGCCTTGACCTTGCTATCGGCATTGCGCGCCGGAAACTGCGCCCGCGCTCGATCGATCAGGTAGTCGAAATACTTCTGCGAACTCTTGAGTGCGGCGCCATAAGCTTCTTTGCCTTTGCGGCGGATGAAAAGGTCGGGATCGAATCCGGTTTCGAGGGTCACGACCTGAATGTTGAATTCCTCCTCGACGAGGAGGCCTAATGTCCGCTCAGTAGCCCGGGCGCCGGCCGTGTCAGGATCGAAGTTGACCACCACCCTCTTAGAAAAGCGCCCGAGTAGCTTTGCCTGAATCTCGGTGAAGGCCGTGCCCGAGCTGGCAATTACGTTGTGGAATCCGGCGGCGAAGACGGAAATGCAATCCATCTGGCCTTCGACCAGGATGGAGTAGTCGAGCTTGCGGATCGCTTCTTTCGCGTTGTCGAGATTGAACAGCACGCGCGACTTCGAATAGATCGGAGTCTCGGGAGAGTTGAGGTATTTCGGTCCAGCTTTTTCGTCCGTAGAAAGTGTGCGTGCCGTGAAAGCGATGACTTTGCCCTGATCGTTGCAGATCGGGAACATGACGCGGTTGCGAAATTTGGAGTAGATGGCGGCAGAGCTCTCGGCTCTCAGCTCTCGGTTCTCAGCAACCCGTGGTTTTTCCTGAGAGCTGAGAGCTGAGAGCTGAGAGCTTTCTTTCCACGAAAACAGCCCGCTCTCCCGTAACAACTCTTCATCGAACTCCCGGCGCAGCGCGTCTCGCAGCAAAAATCCGGAATCGGGGGCGTAACCGATACGAAAGCGGGAGATGATATCGTCATCCAGTCCGCGGCCTTTCAGATACTCGCGGGCGTTGGCTCCTTCGGGACGCCGGAGACAGTCCTGGAAAAACTGGGTCGCCCGGACGTGCACGTCGAGCAGAGCCATGCGCAGCTGGGCGTCCCGCGCCTCCGCCGGACTGGAGAACGTGACCTTCGGCATCGGTACGCCCAGCTTTTGCGCGACCAGGCGAACCGCTTCCGGGAAGGTGATGTTCTCGGCTTTCTGAACGAAGGTGAAAACGTCTCCCGACTGTCCGCAGCCAAAGCAGTGAAAGAACTGGCGCGTCGCGTGGACGGAGAACGACGGTGTCTTCTCGGCATGAAACGGACAAAGCCCAGAGAAATTCTGCGCGCCCGCCTTCTTCAGCTTGACGTAATCGCCAACAATGCGGACGATATCCGCCTGCTGCTTGAGGTTCTCCTTGAAGTTGTCCGAAGAGGTCATGAAGGGCGTACGGGGGCCGCTTAGTGATTATGAGGGCTGGAGGGGGCGCAGGGGAATAGAACTATGTTTCGAGCTGTGGGAAAGGTGTGGAATACCGAGATTATCAGTTGAAGACTAAGTAAATTGGGCAGGCCAGCCGAAGCGCTCTTGATGCAAGAGCAGAGATGCAAGTTCGTGAGCCCTGTCTTTGGAAATACCTCCCCGTTGCTCTATCGTGAGGGGATGATCCAACTCCTCGACGATGAACAGCGGGCGCGTTCCGACCGCCTGAATCAGAATCTTCACTTTCAGGTTGAGAGTAGCGGGATAGGGCGAGAGCGAATTGGCAAGCCTGCCCTTGAAAGGTCCTCGAGTTTTCTCGCGGCCACTTTCCTCCCAACTTTCAGAGATCTCGTCGTATACAGTCTCCAACACAGAAGCCCAAAGTCCCCAAAGAAAGGGTTCCGTCGAATCCAACACCGGAATTTCGAGGCAACCGCGGATGAAAAACCACTGCTGAGCCACGGCGCACTGGTCACTGCCGATGATTGCGCGGTCGTCTCGTTCCTCCCGTGTCATGTCGGCGTACATGTCAGGGAAGTCAGCGGCGAAACTGCGAGGCAGGTCTTGATGAACCTTCCCGCAAACCGTGCACCTGAAGCTCGTATTCACACTCGCAGCTCCACCACCGTAGCCCCACCGCCACCTTCGTTGCTCGGTGGTTCGGTCACGGATTCCACATGCGGATGCTTTTGCAGGTATTGGCGGAGGGCTTTTCTTAGAATGCCCATGCCGCTGCCGTGGACGATTCTTACTCGCGGCATTCCGGCCAAAAATGCTCGGTCGACGAATTTTTCTACTTCGCTGGTGGCTTCGTCGACGGTGCGTCCGATGACGTTGATTTCGGTCGGCGTGTTCAGGTCGCTGGTTTCGTTTTGCAGCTTGACGGTGATGCCTTTGGCGCGGGCGGCTTCAACGGGATTGGCTTGCGGACGGCCTTGTCCTTGCGCGCTCGACAGGACTTCGGCGATATCTTCGCGGTGGATGCGCATCTTCATCGAGCCGATTTCCACGTCGAAGTGATTGTCGCCAACTTTCTTTCGCACCACGGCCGCTCGGCCCATGGACTTGAGCTTCACCGTGTCGCCTTCGCTGACGTGTTTGACCAGACTCGGCTGAGCGTTGGGGTCTCCGCGATCAGCTCCCGTGTGGTGAGCAACGACGGTTGCATCAAACTGCTCGCGGAATTCGCGGCGCATCTTGGCGATACGTCGTTCGGCGTCTTTCGATAACTTCTGCTGCGCGGCCCGATCCTGGACGGCGTTGACCGTCTCGCGGGCGTGGTATTCGAAGTCGCGGAAGAGAGCTTCGAGTTTCGCTTCCATCTCGCGAATTTTGGCCTGCTGCTCTTTGCGGCCTTCGGTAGCCAAAGCCGATTCTCACGCTCGAGTTCCTGCTCGCGGGCTTTCATGCGGGCGCGTTCTTCGTCGAGTACGCGCAGGTCGGAGTGCAGGCGGTCGAGGAAGCGCGAGATGTCTTGTGTTTGCGAGCCGATACGCGAGCGCGCGGATTCGATGATCGCAGGATTCAATCCCAGGCGCTGCGCGATGTTGATTCCGGCGGAAGCTCCGGGAACGCCGATCTTGAGTTCGTAAGTTGGCTGAAGTGTGTTCTCGTCGAAGCCGACCGAGGAGTTGATCACTCCCGGAGTATTCGCACCGTAAACTTTTAGCGACGTGTGGTGCGTGGAGATGACGATCATGCAACCGATTTTGCGGAAGTGCTCGGCGATCGCGACCGCAAGCGCAGCGCCTTCTTCGGGATCGGTGGCAGAGCCCAGTTCGTCGAGTAGCACCAGCGAACCGGCAGTTGCGGTGCGCGAGAGGAAGTCGATGTTGGTGACGTGCGCTGAAAACGTCGAGAGATTCTGTTCGATCGACTGATAGTCGCCGATGTCGGCCAAAATAGCGTCAAAGACAGGCATCTCGGCGCGGTCGGCGGGGACGGGCATCCCGGACTGCGCCATCAGAGCGAGCAGGCCCAGCGTTTTAAGGGAGACGGTTTTGCCTCCGGTGTTCGGGGCCGGTGATTACCAATTGGCGGCGATCGCCTTCGAGCTCGATAGTGATCGGGACGATCTTTGCGTTCTTTAGTTTCAGGTTGCGTTCGAGTAACGGGTGTCTTGCTCGATGCAGAAGTAGACGAGCTTCGCCCGCCCCACACAGGCTCACTGCGACACAGTTGTAGTCTTCTGCGAACCTCGCTTTGGCGAATTGGAGCTCCAGTTCGGCGAGGACATCGGCAGCAGCGAGGATTGCTTCGGCATTTTCTCCGATCTGGCGGGTCATCTCCATCAGGACGCGGTGAACCTCGGCCTGCTCTTCATCGAGCAACCGCACGAGTTCGTTGTTTTGTTCGATGGTTTCAAGCGGCTCGACGAAGACGGTCTGTCCGCTGGAACTGGCGCCGTGAACAACTCCCTGCACCCGGCGTTTCTGTTCGACTTTCACGGGGATGACGAAACGCTCGCCGCGGATGGTGATGAGTTCGTCCTGTACGGTGCCGCCTTCGGCTAGTTTGCGCAGGTAGCCGCGGAGCGAGTCTTGAATCTGCCGTTTCTGTTTTTCGATTTCGCGGCGAACGCGGCTGAGCTCGGGCGAGGCATGATCGTCGAGCGTGCCATCGGGCAGAATCTTGTTGCCGAAGGCACGCAGAAAAGAAGTGAAATCCTGAATGCCCGAGGACAGCACGCGCACGGCGGCCCAGTCGGAGCGCATGGCGGCTGGTGGCTGGCGCACGATTTCGCGCCACTCGGAGGCGCGGTCGGCGACAAGAACAATGTCGCGGATCTCGGTCGTCTCGAGGGCAGCGCCCGCGATGCGCGATTTTTCAATCAGCGTTTGCACTTCCGGCAAGCCGGCAAATTCGAAGCGTCCGCCGACCCGGCGGTATTCGCGAATCTCGGTTGTCAGCTGTTGCTGGGTTTCGATCCAGGCGCGGTCGAGCGACGGGACAAGTTCTGAAACTCGCCGTCTGCCGAGCGGTGACGAGGTATACCCTGCCACCAACTCGCGCAAGGTTTCAAACTCGAGCAGGCGCGAACTGGTGTGGGTCATTTTCATGGCGCGATTTCATGGTACAACGGCGGAGGTCAGAGGTTAGAGGTCAGATTTCAGAGGTGAAACCCTCCCGTTTCGATTCGCGCTGCGGGCGGTGTAAAATCAACTACGCGACGGCTCCGTAGCTCAATTGGATAGAGCATCAGTCTTCGGAACTGAGGGTTGGGGGTTCAAGTCCCTCCGGAGTCGCCATTCTTGCCAGCCGTGGTCTTCCCAGCGCCTGAAGGCATGCCCTTGCCAGTCCGTTAGACGGCATGCCTGAAGGCATGCCCTGATACGAACCTCACTTACATAGGTCAGACCTGCTGGACCAGTACTCTGGTTACTTGCTTGCCGTTCCAAGCCGCGATGCAATATCCCTTACGGAGTAACTATGCGAGCTTTCGGTTTTCTCGGCCTGCTCATTACCGCAGCGATCATCATGTATCTCTATTCGATCCAAGTACAGGGGAATCCGGGTGCTGCCGCCGGCATACCCGGTGGGGTTACGATGGAAGCGCCAGAGATTGCCGGAGTAAAAAACGATCTCCTCGTCATCGCCAATGCCGAGCGCGGATATTTCTCGGTCGAAGGCAGATATCTGTCACTCAACGAACTAATCTCGGGCAATTACGTGACCATGAAGACCGAGCGTCCTCCTTATGTATATAACGTGGAGACCGGCAGTTCCACGTTTCGCGTGACCGCTACCCGCACCACTAAAGGATCGCCCGCGGAGATGTGGATCACCGAGACCATGGAAGTGCAAAGCTCGAACTGAAACGAACGCGGACTCGTCCTTCCTCGATCGCTCGGCTGCTTCCCGCCGCCTTTCTCATTCATTGTGCATAGTCTTTCAAATTGACACCTTCTACTACAGCCGATAGTCTCTGAAGTCGAGGCGGGAGCCGGAAACCCCAGTCGGCAAACTCTTCCCGAAATATCCAAGGTCGTGTGCGGGTCAACACCCGCGTTTTGCCTGGATGCTCGAGTGGCCCAAAATACTCTCCGAGGTTCATCAGCATGTGCTTTCCGACAAATGTCTTGTTCCGTCGCCATGCCCTGTGTCTGGCGGTGGCTGCCCTTTGCGTAGTGTTGACGGCTTCGGCTCACGCGCAAGTGAATCTTACGCAGCTCAGCACTGATACCTTTACCGACACTCCCAGCCAGCACGATACCGAAGTGGAACCGGGCACATTTTCGTGGGGTTCGAAGATTGTCACTGCCTTTCAGGTCGCGCGAATCTACGGCGGCGGTGGTGCCGACATTGGCTGGGCAACCTCCACCGACGGCGGCACGACCTGGACCAACGGCTATCTGCCCGGAATCACAGTGTATGAGGGCAACGGCACAAACTCTGCGGCGAGCGATGCGGCGGTTGCGTACGACGCGATGCACGGCGTTTGGCTGATTTCGACTCTGCCGATCGGCAACAACACTTCGGTTGCCGTAAGCCGTTCGACGGACGGAATCACCTGGGGCAATCCAATCACGGTCACGGGCTCTACAGCGGCCGATAAGAATTGGATCGTCTGTGATAACACGGCCACCAGTCCTTATTACGGCCATTGCTATTCGGAGTGGGACAACACCAATAACGGCGACGAGATCCTGATGAGCACCTCGACCGATGGCGGACAGACCTGGGGTGCGGCCCAAGCGACGGCCGGGCAAGACTACGGAATCGGCGGAGTTCCACTGGTGACGCCGAAAGGCAAAGTCATCGTGCCGATCCTTGGATTCAACGGCTACGTCATCGCCTTCACTTCGAAGAATGGAGGGCAGAGCTGGACGGCGGCCGTGAACGTGGCGACTTATAACAGCCATGCGGAAGCGGGGACCATACGGAGCGCGGGCTTGGTCTCGTCGGCGATTGACGCGGCGGGCAAAGTGTACGTCTTCTGGCCGGATTGCCGCTTCCGTGCAAACTGTGCCGAGAACGACATTGTCTACAGCAAGTCGACGACGGGGACTACCTGGACGGCGGTCAAGCGCGTGCCGATCGATCCGACGACGAGCACGGTGGATCACTTCATCACCGGGGCGGCGATCGCCCCCGGAACAAAAGGCAGTACGGCGCAGGTCGCGCTCGTCTATTACTACTACCCGGTATCGAACTGCGGGAACAGTTGCCAGCTGTACGTCGGATTCATTCAATCATCGACTGCCGGGGCAAAGTGGACCACGCCGGAGTCACTGGCAGGTCCGATGGACCTGCCGTGGTTGCCGAACACGTTTTCCGGGACGATGGTGGCGGACTATATTTCCGTCGGATGGGCCGGAGGGAAGGCCTTCCCGGTGTTCGCGGTAGCTCAGGCAAAGACGGGCCAGATTTTTCACGAGGCAATTTACACAACTGCATCAGGACAAGCGCCGTCGACTGCTGAAATGGAGCCGATGACCGCGCTGGGTGATGTTCCGGTGCCGAACGCGCACTCGGATCACGGGCCGATGGAGTACCTGGATCTGGATCACGAGATTCCGATCTCGGGGAAACGGCCACCAGAGCGGGATTAGCTCGGCTTTCCTTTTCCACCACGGAGACACGGAGAAAACCAACGGCTTGGCGAAACCTTGTCTCCTCTTGCTTTTATAGGTTCAGGGTTTTCTCTGTGTTTTCGTGCCTCCGTGGTGGGAGAACTAATACAAGGAAGCACGGCCCATTGCCCGCTTCGATTGCTCACAGGCGCGCCGGGAGATATAGTTTAAAGTCGTCATTCTTGAGGCGTTTTCATGTATACCGACTTCACCGCTACCGACCGCTGGTCCAAGAAACAAGTGCACTGTCTCTATCAAGCCCTGGTGGTGGCTATTGCTACCCGCCATGCCGACGCCGTCGATATCAAATTTCTGGTCGGAGGCCGTCCGGTGTGGGTGGCACTCCCGCATCCGGCGTGGGTGGAATACAAGAACCGCACGGGGAAGATGATTACCGACTCCTTGGCAAAGGAAATCGCCGGGCATTTTCTGAAAACCGCACTGGAGGCGGGCGAAGGACTCGGCCGCGAAATGTATTCCCTGACCATCGACGAGACCCTCCAGCACCTGGAAGGCGTAGTGGCGCCGGTCGAGCCTCCGAGCCATGCTCCGCTACCCGCCGCACGTTAGGCTGGCATAAACCCCTCGAAATGAGCGACAATAGTGGGTTTATTTGTTCCAACGCGGGTGGAAGCTGTCTTACAGCCTCGCCTTTCCGCCAGCGGAACGTCTTCATGGCGCGGTAACCGTCACGTCATAGCCGTTGAAGGAGTGTTTTCATGGCCAGCCTAATCTCCGATATGCAAACCGTCACCGAATCCAATAAAGGACCGAAACATAAACGGTTGAAAACCTGGGTGGAAGAGGTTGCCCAGCTATGCAAACCAGATCGCGTGCACTGGTGTGACGGTTCGCAAGAAGAATATCAGTCGATCGTACGGTTGATGATCCAGACAGGGACGGCAATTCCTCTGGCCGAGGACAAGCGTCCTAACAGCATCCTGGTGCGGTCGAGTGCGGCGGATGTGGCTCGCGTCGAAGATCGTACGTTTATCTGTTCCCGGACGATGGATGAAGCCGGTCCGACGAACAACTGGGCCGATCCCGCCACCATGAAAGAGAAGCTGACAGGGCTTTTTACCGGCTCGATGGCGGGCCGCGTGATGTACATCATCCCTTACAGCATGGGCCCCATCGGCTCGCCCATTGCGAATATTGGCGTTGAGATCACCGACTCACCGTACGTGGTCGCGAGCATGCACATCATGGCTCGCATCGGCGCGCGCGTACTCGAAGTGCTGGGGACCGATGGCGCGTTTGTTCGTGGCTTACACTCGGTGGGCGCGCCGCTGGCTGCGAATCAGGCTGATACTGCCTGGCCGAATAATCCGCAGGAAAAATACATCTGTCATTTTCCGGAGACGCGCGAGATCTGGTCTTACGGTTCGGGATATGGCGGCAACGCTCTGCTGGGCAAGAAGTGTCATGCACTCCGCATCGCGTCGGTGCAGGCGCGCGACGAAGGCTGGATGGCGGAGCACATGCTCATCCTGAAGATCACGGCTCCCAACGGCCGCGTGAAGTACTTCACCGGCGCATTCCCCTCGGCTTGCGGCAAGACCAACCTAGCGATGCTGATTCCGACGATCCCGGGATGGAAAGTCGAGGCCATCGGTGACGATATCGCCTGGATGAAGTTTGGAACCGATCGACGCCTGTATGCCATCAACCCGGAGTATGGATTTTTTGGAGTCGCCCCCGGCACCAGTATGAAGTCGAATCCGAATGCCATGCTCACGGCGACGCGGAATTCGATTTTCACGAATTGCGCGATGACTCCCGACGGCGACATCTGGTGGGAACAGATGACTGCGGAGAAGCCGGCCGAACTTGTCGATTGGCTTCGTCGTCCGTGGACCCCGGCTTCGGGCCGCAAGGCGGCGCATCCGAATGCGCGCTTCACCGTTCCCGCGAGTCAGTGCCCGGCGATTGCTCCCGAATGGGAAGACCCCAAAGGCGTGCCGATCGACGCGATCCTTTTTGGCGGGCGTCGCGCCGGCATCGTTCCGCTGGTGACCGAGTCGTTTAATTGGCGGCATGGAACGTTCATGGGCGCGACCGTGAGCAGCGAAACAACCGCCGCGGCTGCAGGAAAAGTAGGACAGCTGCGCCGTGACCCGATGGCGATGCTTCCTTTCTGCGGCTATAACATGGGCGATTACTTTGCCCACTTCCTCAAGATCGGGCAGCGTCCGGGTGCGAAGCTCCCGAAGATCTTTTATGTGAACTGGTTCCGGACCGACGAAAACGGAAAATTTCTCTGGCCTGGATATGGCGAGAACAGCCGCGTGCTGAAATGGATTTTCGAACGCTGCGACGGCAAAGTGCATGCCGTGGATACGCCAATCGGCAGGGTTCCGGAGCCGGCGGATCTCGATACGAACGGCCTCGACCTTCCGGCGGCGGATATTGCCAAGCTGTTGCACGTGGACCTGGAAGGCTGGCACTCGGAACTGACGTCGATCCGGGAACATTTTGCCAGATTCGGCGCACACCTTCCGGACGGGCTCAACCGCGAAGTCACGGAGTTAGAAGACCGGCTCTGGAAGGCGAAGAAGTAGATCGGAGACAATTTAGTCATTGAATCATTAGACTCCAATGATTCAATGACTCAATCTCTCAATGGTTCAATCTATCTATGTTTGCACGGAAAGTCCGCGTGGAATACCAGCACGAGGGGCAACTCCAGCCCTGTCCTTTGAAATGGCTCGACAATTTCAGCATGCGCAATTTCACCAACGCGTCTGTCTTTGACGACACATTGCCCGTAGCCGACGGACGTCTGGAAATTGGAACAAATGTCCCGCTCGATCAACTTCGGGACGCGATGGAAGACTGGTTTCGCCGGAAGAGTTACCTGCCGAAAGATGCGACACTGGTTTTGACGCTGGTGTAACTCGGAGCTGCTCTCCGCGACGAGCCAGGTCAGCTACCGCAGCTTGGCGTACTCTGCTTTTGCCTCTTTGAGGATGGGGATGTCCTGGTCGGCATCTTTCCAGAGGGTAAGAAAGTCCTGGTATGCACTCTTCGCTTTGACGGTGTCGCCTTCCATTGTGTAGGCGCGACCAATCTGAAGATAGGCCAGCGCCCCGGTGCCGAAGTTCCCGATGATCCCTCGGTGATCCATCAACTTCTGGAACTCGGCGGCGGCGGCAGTTCCATTATGTACCAGCAGGTAGGCTTGGCCACGCACATACACGGGATACAGGGTTCCCAGCTGAAATGGCGGCAGGCTGCCCAGTTCATAGGGCGCAGTTGCTTCCAGAGACACAAGAGCCTGCGATGCATTGCGTTTGTTTAGTTCAATGGCAGCGTTGATTGTCGGGAGCCAGTAGAGCTTGAGCAGGGTATTCGTTGGATAGCTTTTTTCTAATTCTCTTACCAATGCCGTGGCTTGGGGAGCATCGCCGATTCGAGCAAGCGCCAGGGCTGCTTCCACCTTTACATCCCGTCCCTGAGACAACGCCAAAGCCGCCGTGACACCTTGCTTCGCAGCGGCAGAATTGCCCAATTCCGCCTCGCGCAGCGCGGCATTCGCCTGCCACAGCGCCGCCGTCTCTTTTGAGTCGGCGCGAACCGCCGAGTCCACAGCGCGGCGCGAAAAATCCCGCGCCTTGCTCAGTCGTCCGTAATAAGCCTCGGTATCGGATTGGGCCGAGAGCAGCTGGTCTTGATCTTCGGGATTGTCTGCGCCCCAAGCCAATTCTTGTTCCATCTGCGCGGAGTCTCCTCGGAGAAACGCAAGATGGTACATACCTAATCGCATATCTCCGCTGTCTAACTTACGTGCCAGTCCTTGCTCGAACGTAGCCTTGGCCTCGTCCAGCCGGTTCAACTCGATGTAGTTCGATTCCAGATTCTCGTACACGAGCACGTTGTCGGGCGCAAGACGCAAGTACTCCTGCTGCTCTGCCAAGGATTTTTCATACTGCCCCATGAACTCGTAATTCACACCCAGGTTGCCGTGCGGAACTTCATCACGAGGATAGGTTGCGATCCACAGTTCGTAGGTTTGCGATGCCTTCTCCAGTGCTCCGGTGGATTGAAAATAATTCGCAGTGATACGCAGCTTCTCCCGTTCCGTGACCCGGTCACGCAACTCGTACGCCTTGGTTGCATAATCAAGGGCAAGCGACGGCTGACCGAGATTGCCGTAGCGCGTGGACAACGAGGCATAGGCCATGGGGAAATTAGGGTCGAGTTCAATGGCCCGCTTCATGAACGGGATGCTGGGCGCGTCTCCTTTCTCGCGCCCTACTTTGACACCCATGCTGTAGTTCTTCAGGGCTTCCAGGGAAGATGTCGTGGCCTCGATGGGAACTTCAAACTTCTGTACCGACCTCAGCGATTCTCCCAGCTTGGCCCGAAGACTGGAGGCGGCGCCACTTAAGGCCTTCAGGACATCTTCCTTGCTGGCGGCCTCCACCTGTTCTTTCGCCAAAGTGTCTCCGTTGTTGCACGCCACCGCGTTCAATGCAATCAAGTAATGAGTACCCAAGCCCGATATCACTCCGCCGAGCAGTGCCTTGCTTCCCGTGCGCAGACAAAGCTCCCGGCCCACTTCCGCCGTCATGCTGTCATTTGAAGTGCGGCCCATCATGCGCAAGGTCTCGCTCACCCTTCGGTCGGAAAGCACATTCAGGAACGGAGACTGTCCCAGTTCCACGGCCAGCGCCTGTTTCATCGCGTCGTCAAAGACGGCATCGCCTGTCTTGTTGTCGAAATCGGCCAGCACGACGGTGTCTTTCTCGGTGAGTGGTGCACTTTGTGTCGCGGAATTCGTGGAACGAGCGCGCCAGTAGAGGCCACCGACAATGAGAACAACCCCCAGCAGCAGAACAGCGGGGATAGCTCTTCTCCAGAGCTTCCTTCGGCCAACTTCAGGAACGCCTACGCCCTTCGCGGCGGCCGATGAGGATGCGGCATTAATTGCTGGCGCCGGTCCCGAGGCTGAGGGTAGTGAAACGTCTGACGGAAACTGCGCTGCCATTGCAGTGCCGGAACTGGCCGATCCGCTCGGCCGCGATTCCATTTCCCGTTTCATCCGCAACAACTCGGAACGCATCTCAGACGCATGCTGATAACGAAGCTCTCGGTCTTTTTCCAACGCCCGATTGATGATTCGTTCCAGTTCAGAGGGCAGGTTGTGATTCAACCGCACCGCAGCCACCGGAGCGCGATTCATGATGGCTTCGCAGATAACCGCTGAGCTTTCCCCGTGAAACGGCAGATCGCCGGTCGCCATCTCGTACAAGACGGCCCCAAACGAAAACAGGTCGGTCCGTGCATCCAGCTCTTTCGCCCGCACCTGCTCTGGCGACATGTAAGCCACAGTTCCCAGCATAGTGCCGGGGCTGGTCAGGTGCTCCGGGTCCAGAGAGGCCGTCTGCGTCTCGAGGGAGCCGATTTTGCTCGAAGAACTACTTGCCAAGCTCACCTTTGCCAGCCCAAAATCCAGAACCTTAGCATGCCCGCGCTTGGTGACGAAAATGTTGGCGGGCTTAATGTCGCGGTGGACGATGCCAGCGGCGTGAGCGGCATCAAGAGCGTCGGCGATGTCGATGGCGAGCGGCAGAAAGGCTTCCATCTCCAGAGGACGCCCCGCGATCCGGTGCTTCAGCGTCAGTCCGTCCAGAAACTCCATGGCGATGAAGGCTTCGCCGTGCTGGTCGTCAATTTCGTAGATCGTGCAGATATTCGGATGGTTCAGTGCAGAGGCGGCCTGCGCTTCGCGTTGGAAGCGTGCCAGGGCTTGTGCATCTTTAGCGATCTCGTCAGGGAGGAACTTCAGGGCGACAAAGCGACGCAGCTTTACGTCTTCAGCCTTGTAGACAACCCCCATCCCTCCGCCACCGAGTTTCTCGACGATGCGGTAGTGCGAGATGGTTCTGCCGATCACTAGGGGCAAATCTTACGTCGGCGAAACGGGCAAGTCAATGAAAGGCGGGGAGTTGCAGTGTAGAAAGAGGTTTTCGGTTACGGCGACGCCCGCTCCATCTTCAACAGCCGCGCGAACAACCGCACGATCATTCCATCGAAACGGGTCCCGCTGAGCTTTGACAGCTCGGTCATGGCTTGCTCGTCCGTTTTCGGCGGAGCGAACGAGCGGTCGCTCGTCATGTTTACGTAAGCATCCGCGACGGCGACGATTCGGCCATACAGCGGAATAGCCTCGCCCTTCAATCCGAAGGGATAGCCGGTGCCGTCGAAAGCCTCATGATGAGTTTCAATCGCCTCGGCGGAACGTTCCTTGTCGGGAAGCGCACGCAAGACGTCCGCGCCGACTTTGGGGTGGTTCTTGACGATTGCGAACTCATCCTCCGTGAGATTGCCAGGCTTGTTGAGGACGCGCTCGGGTATGAACAGCTTCCCGACATCATGCACGCGTCCCGCGAATGTCACATCGTCGATTTCCGATTGCGAGAGATTGAGTCCGCGCGCAATCACTCCGGCATAGTGCGCGCATTGCTCACCGTGTCCGGCGGCATTGTGCTCGCGCAGTTCGGCAGCGCGCGACAGCGCTTCGATCGCTTCCTTCATCGACTTGTGGTCTGGTCCATCCTCGCGGCCGCACAGCTTGCGCAGCGTGCCAACCAATTCTTCGAGATGCTCCGGGCCGTTGTGTTCGCGTTGTAGAAATCCCTCGATATAGCGTGCTACCAGTTCGCGCTGCACTGCCGAGCCGTCGCCGAAAGCATCTGAGGTGGAAACCTGGTTCCCGCCCGCATGTTTCGAGACGTACATGCCGGCGTCGGCGACGCGAATCAGGTCTTCGATGGCGAAGCCGTGAACCGGGAAGCTGGCCACGCCAAAGCTTCCGGTGATGTGGTGCTCTTCGAGCATGGGGTCCGTCGCCAGCCAGAGGCGCAGTCTTTCTGCCAGCACTTGCGCATGCTCGATGCCGGTCTCGGGCATGAGAATAATGAATTCGTCTCCGCCATAGCGCGCGACCACGTTCGACTGGCGGCATTTTTGTTCGAGCAGGCGTCCCACTCGCGCCAGCACCAGGTCACCTTCCAGGTGGCCGAGCGAATCGTTGACTTCCTTGAATTTATCCAGATCGACCAGCACCACCGAGAACGGACGTCCGGAACGCGACGCGCGCTTCCATTCGGAGCTGAGCGCTTCCCAGAAAAAGCGGCGCGTCTTGATGCCAGTCAGACCGTCGGTGATCGATTGCTGCTGCAGTTTCTGGAAGACGAAGGAATTGTGCAGCGCTGTCGCCAGCAGATCAGCCAGCGTATTCAGAATCAAAACATCCTGCGGAGCGAACGCGTTCTCATCGCGGCTCTCGATGTTGAGCACACCGAGCAACGTCTCCCCGTAGCTGATGGGCAAGCACAGGACGGCGCGCGATTCAGGGAGCACGCCGGCAAGTTGTCCGGGCCCGGCGTTCTGCACAAGCGCGCTGACGCCGGTGCGAGCCACTTTGCCGAGAACGCCGCTGCCAACCGAAATTCTGCGCCCCAGGGTTTGCGACGTGGTTCCGGCCTCGGCCTTGATCTCGATGTCCTTCGTGGCGTAATCCATGATGCCGATGCCGATGTGGTCGTAGCGAAAGTTCTTCTGAATTTCGCGGACGATGTCGGCCATCATCTGTTCGGCATCTTCACTCGAGATCGCCATCTTCGAGATGGTGTTCAGGAAGGCCAAATGGCGGCCGCGGCGCAGCTCTTCGGTAAACAAGCGGGCATTTTCGATGGCGACGCCGAGCTGGCCCGCCGCGGTCTGCATTACTTCAAGATCCCGCGCCTGGAACTGTCGCTCGCGCTGCGTGCTGAGGGCAGCCATTACTCCCACTGCTTTGCCGCCCAGGAAAACCGGAACGCCGCAGAAAGAACGGGCCGGGCGTGACGGGATGAAATCGACGGCTAGTTTCGCCCGCACTTCCTCCACGTCGGACTCGATCAAAAGGGGCGCACCGGTCTTGAGAATGTATTCGGAGAAGCCGTTACCAAGCTTGCGCGATCGCTTGGGCAGAACCACGCCGTCTTCGATCTCCAGTTCAAAGCGAATTTCGTCTTCTTCCAGGAAGGCGATATAGAAGGTGCTGGTATCGAAAATCTGGCCGAGCTCAACCTGAACGGTGCGCAATACTTCGTCCTGGTTCAGGTGCGAACTGACGGCTTGACCGATCTCGGTGAGCAGTTCGTATTCCTTGGTGCGCCGCTGCGCCTCATGCATGACGACATAATTTTCCAGCGTCAGCGCGATCTGCAGAGCCAAACCGATCAGCAGCCGCAGGTTGGAATTCCCGAACATGCGGCGTTCGGCGTGCGGAAACAGCAGGACTCCAAAATTATGTTCTCGCGTCTGCAGACTGACTGCCATCAGGTCGGTGATGCCTTCGGCGAGCAACGTCTGCTTGCAGGCTTCAAACCTTCCACCGGCAAGCACAGGCAGAGGCTCTTCGAGTTCGGCGAGATCGCGGAACGTGGCCACGCCACCGCGCCGGTAAGCTAGTTCAGCGATGTAATCACCGGCTTGCGTCTTTTGCAGCTTCTGCAGGAACTCGGCGGAAAAACCCTTTTGCACAGAAGGCAACGTACTTCGCCATTGCTGCGACACAAAAAATACGGCGCGGCGAGAGGGTAGTGGCGCTACTAGCCTCTCCACAAAAGTCTGCAGCCGAGGTTCGAGGTCCGACGCCGAAAGCAGTTGGCGAGGATCGACTCCCAGGGTGGAAAATTCGAGGGCGTTATCCTGCACCGCGTTGCGCTCATTCTCAAACAGCACCATGACCATGGCGATGGCCAGCAGCATCTGCGGAATGGGCCCGAGAAATCCGCCAAGCTGGCCGGCGGTATCGAGGAACGACTGGCGGAACTGGCCCGCGCCCATCAGCGATCCCCAAAGCGCCAGGGAGAATGCCAAGGTGCGAAAGGCTACCGAATTCCGGCGGAAAGCGTACCGGTAATAGTGAAAGGAGGTATATACCAGAACAGCCGCCAGCCCCACTTCCAGCCGCAAGAACCATGGCAGCGCTAGGCCCTTCTCGTTGAACACACCATCGGTGATGTGAGCGCGCACGGCGATATAGCTCAGCAGGACGCCGGTCACCATGATCGCGACGTCATACCACCGCAGTTGAAAAGTCTCGCGCATCAGGCGGGTTGAGACGAAAATGCACGTCGCCATCCCCACCAGCAGGACCGAACTGGCAAAGAACAGCAGGGCGGAGGGCCCGCGGAAGTAAATCAAGGCCTCCACCGCATAGTGCAGCGTGTAGGCTGCCCAAGCCAGCTGCCAGGCGCGGAAATAGCTATGCCGGTTCTGCTCGTAGAGGTATGTGAAGACGAGCAGCACCAGCAGGGCAACGGCCCCGGGAATCAGCACCTGACCTGTGGCAAGGCTGTTCATTGGATGTGCGCTGGATGTGCGCTTCCTCGTCCTCTTTAATAGTGGCCCAGCTGGACTTTCATGGGCCTATTTTTCTTGTTCTGCTAACAGAATCCTGTCACACCAGACAGATCGAAACAACAGGTGTCTTCCGGCAGGTTCCGCCCTGGGTACGGCGTTGGCAAAAAGTATCTTCCTGTAAGATGCGATGACGCTAGAGGGATCTTCCTAGGCAAGGTTACCTCGGTAACGCTCGAGTAACCAGCCAAATCACCCGCAGCATCGACTCGCCTCCACGCTTTCTGGCCGGCCCTAGAGCCAAGACGCCGCTCCCGTTATACTCGAACGTTATGCTACGTGTCCGTTTTGCGCCGTCTCCTACGGGTTTTCTGCACGTTGGCAGTGCCCGGACCTTTATTTTCAACTGGCTGTACGCCCGCCGCAATGGTGGAACCATGGTTTTGCGCCTCGACGACACCGACGTCGAGCGCAACACCGACGCCAGCGTCAACTCGATTTTCGAGGGCCTGAAGTGGCTCGACCTGGGCTGGGATGAGGAGTACAAGCAGTCCGAACGGTTGGCCTTGCACCGGCAGATCGCCGACGCGATCTTTCAGAAGGGGCTGGCCTACCGCGACTTTACCCCGGCGCATACCGGAGACAGCGAAAAGTCGGGAGCCGGTCAGACCTGGCTTTTCAATCCCGGAATGCGCGAACTTTCGCCGGAGGAAAGCGATCGCCGCGCCGCCGCGGGGGAGACTTTTGCGCTTCGTTTCCGGGTTCCACGAGGTATTAATGAGCAGGTCCGGTTCAACGATGCCGTCTATGGCGAGCAGGTCAAAGCCGCTGACGACATCGAAGACTTTGCGCTGCTGCGCTCCGACGGCATGCCCACATATCATCTCGCCTCGTGCGCCGATGACGTCGACCTCCGCATCAGCCACATCATTCGCGGGCAGGACCACCTTTCGAACACCTACAAGCACGTGTTGATCTTCGAAGGCGCAGGCGCCAAGCCGCCGCAATTTGCGCACCTGCCGTTGCTGGTGGCTCCGGATGGATCGAAGCTTTCCAAGCGCAAACACGGGCCGGTGGTCAGCGTTACCACGTATCGCGACGCCGGGTTTCTGCCCGAGGCTTTCATCAACTTTTTGTGTCTTCTGGGCTGGTCGCCAAAAGACGATCGCGACAACATGACTCGGCAGGAATTGATCGATGCATTTTCGCTTGAGGGCATCAATCGCGCCAATGCGGTGGTCAATTTCAAGGAGCCCGCGCCGACTCCGGACGAGATGTTTGATCCCAAAGCGCTCTGGCTCAACGCCGAGCATATTCGCGGACTATCCGTGGATGATCTCAGCGCCCGCTTGCTGCCGGTTGTGCATGCGGCAGGATTGTCGGTGACTCCGGAGAAGATGCATGCCGTAACCCCGCTGATTCGTGAGCGCATCAAGCTGTTGCGCGATGTGCTGACGGCAGCCGACTTCTTTTTCGTGGACGAACTGCCGCCGTATGATCCCGCAGAGCTGATTCCGCAGAAGGGCGATGCCGCAACGGCGCTCAAAGTGTTGACGCGCGCCCGCGAAGTTCTGGCGAAGACGGAGTTCAAGCACGATCCGCTGGATCAAGGCCTGCGCGCGGCCGCCCAGGAATTGGGCGTGAAGGCGGGACAAATGTTCCAGCCGATTCGGGTTGCGGTCTGCGGGAGAAAGAATGCTCCGGGCCTGTTTGAGACGCTGGAGGTGCTGGGGAAAGAAACGACGCTGAAGAGGATTGAACAAGCGATAGGAAAATTGTAGAGAGTCTGTGCCGCCCCCGGAACCAGAACCGATTCCAAAAAGGGAAGCCCCTCGGACCGAACCCCCGATCGCCTCATCCCTAAGCGGTCGAAATCATCACAAATACACAGTGTGGGCGGTCACTGACCGCATGCTTGTGCCAGTGCCAATTTAGGCGACAACGCCGGGTCCATCAGGTTCCACGACGCCGCGCCCTAATGATCCATTGCAGGGTTTTGATATAAGTACCATATATGTTACCATCACGTTTGATCGCGGTTCTCGAGTATTGCGATCTGAATGGACGCAGTCCATTTGGGTCGTGGTTTGATGGGTTAAACGCGCAAGCAGCGGCCAAGATAGTGGTAGCTCTTTCCCGGCTCGAACACGGAAATTGCTCGAATGTGAAAAGCGTTGGTAGCGGAGTAATGGAATACAAGATCGATTTCGGACCTGGCTATCGAGTCTATTTCGGCAAAGACGGAAACCGAATAGTCATCGTTCTCGGCGGAGGCACGAAACATCGGCAACAGGATGACATCCGCGTCGCCCAAACTCGATGGGCCGACTACAAGCAAAGGAAGAAATAGGAACAATGCCCTTGACCCGAGAATTCAAAGAAACCGTTCAGGCGCGAGTCCGCCGAGATGCAGCGTTTCGCAAGGAGTTGTTACGGGAAGGCGTACAGAGCTTTCTTTCCGGAGAAGTGGAAGCGGGCAAGAGTATACTCCGCGACTACATCAATGCGACGATCGGCTTCGCCCAGCTTGCTCAGGCGACAGATCACTCCGCCAAAAGCCTGATGAGAATGCTGGGTCCGTCGGGAAACCCACAAGCTCGGAACCTATTCGAAATCGTTGAGTACCTTCAGCGCCGTGAACGAGTCCGCTTCCGAGTTGCCGCCGCCTCAAGATAAGAGTCGCTCTACTTCTGATTTTCAAACTGCGATGCGCGCGCCTGGGCGTCGGCGGCTTCTTTCGTCATACCTTTATTCTCATACGTCTCTGCCAGCGCATTTTCGTTGTCGGGATCGTCTCCGTTGTCGCGCTGCTTCAGAAATGACTCGATAGCGTCATCGTAGAGCCCCAACTTGCCCTGCATCAGGCCCGTATCGTAAAAGACGTTTTCATACCTGGGATTAATTTGCGCCGTCCTCTGATACTCCGCCAGCGCCTCGGCATAGTTGTTTTCGAAAGATGAGACGGCTGCTAATCCGAAATGCGCATCGGCGCTGTTGGGATTGAGTTTTAGAAGCTGGTCGAACGCCTGCCGCGCCTGGTCGGGATGTTTCTGTTCCAGTTCCGTGTATCCCAGAAAATAGTATGCGTTTTCGTTGCTCGGATTGATCGCGATGACTCGCTTCAACTCGGCTTCCGCCTTGCCGAAATCGTGCTGGATGGTATAGGCGCGCGCGAGCTGCTGGTGAGCAGGCCAATAGTCAGGATGCTGGCGAACGATGACGTTCAGTCGAGCGATTGCGTCGCCAGATTTTCCCCTCGTTCAACAATTGATATGCCTCACCAAAGGACGCTTTGTAGCCGCGCGAGCGCTGTAGCCAGATGACGCCTCCGGCAACCAGCAACAATCCGAACAGGAGCACGCCAACGCGGCGCAGCGGTCGGTCATGCGCGGGAGCGACCTTGGCAATGAGCGCGCCGAGAATCAGTCCCATGACCAGGCCACCGACGTGGGCGGCGTTGTCGATGCCGGCTACTCTCCATCCAAAAAACAAATTGACGCCGAGAACCACAACAAGGGAGCGAACAGTGCCCATCACCGCGGCGCGCGGCAGCGAAAATTCGCCCAGATAGAAGGATGCAACCAAGGCACCCACAATCCCGAAGACGGCTCCCGAGGCACCCACGCTCAAGACAACCGGGTTCCACACGACGCTGGCAATGCTGCCCGATAGTCCACAAAGCAAGTAAACGATAGCAAAGGTCCAGCGCCCATACAGAGACTCTGCGATCCTGCCCAGAATCCACAGCCCGTACATATTGCTGGCGATATGCAATAAGCCGCTATGCACAAACACGCACGTCAGCAGCCGCCACCATTGCCCGCTGACCGTGAGTGGGCCGTAGTTTGCTCCCCAGTGCACGACATCCTTGCCAGGAGGTATTGTCGAAACATCGCCACCCCGGCCATGACCATGGCAACGAACACAGCCACATTGATCCCGAAGATCGCCTGCGTCACGATCATCGAACTCGACTGCCGCATGACCCACGGCGCTGCTTCCACGCGCTGCACCGGTGAGTCCTCTCCCCGCTGCGCTGCTTCGTGCTGCACGCACCATTGGCAGAGCTTCTTGCCGAAACTCAGGCCCGGAAGCTGCCGGCCGCATTGAACGCAATTCGCCACTCGACATATAGAATAGCAAGAGCATGAGTGCTACGAATTCACCGTCATCCAGCGAGATTGCCGCGAAACCGGCGCCAGAGCCCCGGCCCTCGAACTTCATCCGCGACGCGATGATCGAGGACCTCAAGACAAAGAAGTACGGCGACGCAGTCATACAGACGCGTTTTCCTCCCGAACCGAATGGCTATCTGCACATCGGCCACGCGAAAGCCATCTGCCTTGATTTCGGACTAGCTGACGAGTTTGGCGGCAAGACGCAACCTGCGATTCGACGATACGAATCCCGAAAAAGAAGAGCAGGAGTACGTCGACTCCATCATGAAAGATGTCCGCTGGCTGGGCTTCGAGTGGGAACGGCCTCCGCTACGCCTCGGATTACTTCGACCAGCTCTACGAGTGGGCGGTCAAGTTGATCAAAGACGGCAAAGCGTATGTCGACGATCTGACGGCCGACGAAATTCGCCACCATCGCGGCACGCTGACCGAGCCAGGAAAAGAAAGCCCGTATCGCAATCGCCCTGTCGAAGAAAATCTCGATCTGTTCGAGCGCATGCGCAAGCGGTGAGTTTCCCGACGGCTCTCGCGTGCTGCGCGCCAAGATCGACATGGCGTCGCCGAACCTGAACATGCGCGATCCGGTGATGTACCGCATCCTGCATGCCGAGCATCACCGCACCGGCGACAAGTGGTGCATCTATCCGATGTACGACTACGCGCACGGGCAGTCGGATTCGATCGAGCACATCACGCACTCGATGTGCACGCTGGAGTTTGAAGATCACCGGCCGCTCTATAACTGGTTCATTCAGCAGCTTGGATCTTCCCATCGCAGCAATATGAATTCGACCGCCTCAATGTTACCTACACGATGATGAGCAAGCGCAAGCTGCTGCAAACTTGTGCAGGAGAAGCTGCGTTAGCGGCTGGGACGATCCGCGCATGCCGACGCTTTCCGGCATTCGGCGGCGCGGCTATACGCCCGAGGCGATACGCAATTTCTGCGCGGCCATCGGAGTTTCGAAGACCAACGGCACGCTGGAACTGGCGATGCTCGAACACTTCGTCCGCGAAGATCTGAACAAGCGCGCGCCCCGCGTAATGGCCGTGCTGCGTCCGCTGAAAGTTGTGATCGATAACTATCCCGAAGGACAGGTCGATGAGGTTGATGCGGTGAATAATCCCGAAGATGAAAGCGCCGGGAAGCGCAAAGTCCCGTTCTCGAAAATCCTCTACATCGAACAGGATGACTTCAAAGAAGATCCGCCGAAGCAGTATTTCCGTCTGTCGCCGGGCCGCGAAGTGCGCCTGCGCTACGGCTATTTCATTACGGCGAAGCGTGGTGAAGAACGATCAGCGGAGAAGTGGTTGAGGTGCACTGCATGTATGATCCCGCGACCCGCGGCGGCAATGCTCCTGATGGACGCAAGGTGAAGTCGACCATCCACTGGGTTTCAGCCGCGCACGCCGTCGATGCCGAGGTGCGGATCTACGAGAGCCTGTTCACAAAGAAGATCCGAACCAGGTACAGAGGAAGAAGGGCAGGAGTTCACCGCGAACCTGAATCCGCATTCGCTCGAAGTGATCGCGCAGGCGAAGCTTGAGCCGTCGCTGGCAAACGCGCAAGTGGAAAGTCGGTATCAGTTCGAAAGGCTCGGATATTTCTGCGTCGATCCCGATTCGAAGCCGGGCAGGCTGGTCTTCAACCGCACCGTGGCGCTGAAGGATACCTGGGCTAAGGTGGAGAAGAGGGGCGAGAAGAGGTAGGGACTACAGCTTGGTGGAGATGCCGCGCGCATACAGTGCCAGCGCGTAGGCCTTTGCCTTCGCCTCTTCCGCAGACGATCCGTATGCCAGGGCCCCGGGAACTTCTGGAATTTCGGCAATCCATCGACCGTCGGTCTCGCGTTCGATTTGAAAGTTAAATCGCACCTGGCGGCTCCTGTCGCTCTGGGATGGTTTGCGGTTTGTCATCGCATCCACAGAATGCTCGATCTAACTTGGATGCACATTACCCCGGTGATGCGCACCATAGAGAATAACCCTTTCCTGGTGCTCAATCCACAAGTGCATGCGGTGAGCTAGGAGTCACTTCCACGGCCCGCCCGTGTGCACCATCCACAGATCCGTCTCTGGCGCGCTGATTACCGCGATCGGCATCCAGAAATAGCCCTTCTGTCCCCAGTCGTCTCCCCAGCTGTTTTGCATCAGGGCGAGTTGCTTCGGGAGGTCGTAGCCCAGGCATAGAACTTCATGTCCACCCTGTTCCTGTTCGCCCGGCTTCGGAAACGGCATAATCCCGGTTTCCGCTACCTGATCCGACATAAATGACTCGTACACCGTGAACCCGACCAGCACCGGCCACGGCACAGGATCAGCCAGGCAGTGCAGAACATCGGGCAGACTCTCCACGCGGTGATACGCGCCTGTTTTGTATTTAAGTGCGTTGCGAGCCTGTGCGGGCGTGGGACGTGTGATCTGGCCCGCAAGGTAAGGATAGAGAACGGCATCACAGCAGCCGAGCGCAGTCAGCACCTGGCACCGCAGTCCGCGGCATCGCACCTTCATCGTTGGGGAAGCTCGCCGCTGGCGAGCAGTTCCTCCGCGTAGAGGCACTCGGGCTGAAGACGGGCGACGATTTTTCGCACTTGCGCGCGATCCATTCGCGTGCGGAAGAAAAGGCATGGCCGGTGCAACTCGTCTTCGCCCTGATCCTTGATCGGTCCGCCGAACTCCCGCAGATCAACCTGCTGCGGGAGTTGCTCCGATGGCGGCATTGCCCGGGACAAGCGATCGCGCACATCATGCACATCGCGGAGCGCACCGAAGCTTCGGGTGGTCACTGCAGCAATCCGAAAGTCATCGAACGCACCAGCTTCGAATGCCGGTAGAGTTTCAGCTTCGGCGTGGCGGAACATCGACCGCCGCGTTCCCCGTGGCTGCGGTTAGAACGCTGTTGTAGTGATCCGTGACCGAGTAAGGCGCTGGAAGGCGGAGCAGCTTTGAATGTTTGCTTCGAGGCGGCATTCTGACACGACGGAATCACCGCTGTGATGGCTTCCACCGTGCCGGCCACGAGATTTGAAAGCAGCGTGATCTTCGTCTGCGTGTTCGGATCGCTAACCTGCGCCAACTGAAGCACGAGTTGCTGATCGGACTGATACGCGCCGATTGCCGATTGCAATTGCTGGCAAACTCCGGGCGCGGATGCCGCCGAAGTTTGTGCGAAATCGCCCGCTAGCGTTTTGATGAGGGCAGCGTCGGCATTCACTTTCGCTGCCAACCCGGCGTTCACCGGTTGGCCGTCAGCGATGGCTGCGATTTGCAGAATATTGATCAGCGCCGGCGCCGCCGCGGCCAGAATCGAGTCGAGGGTCGAACCCAGGCGGTCGAACACGCAGTGCACAACAGTACAAGAGACAACGCGAAGACGCATGTCTTCTTCATGATTTTTCTCCTTAAGTTTTGAATGGGGTGATGAGTGAATTACCTCGAATTGCTGCCGGCATTCGGCGAGGGCAGCCAATGCGCAACAATCACAGCGAGAGGTGCGAAGATCGCCGCCGCTGCGGCGTGATTGGCCCAGAATGCAGCCACGGCTGGTGTCGCGGCATTCGCAAGCGCTGTGAGGAGTAGAACGACTGTCGGTAGATAAGCCGAGTATTTTTTCAAGTGCGTCTCCGTGAAATCATTGGTGCCGGAATCATGCTGCCGTTACGCTTAAACAATGCCGGGTTCGTATGCTGCCTCTGGCGAACGCTTGGTGAGGACCTCGCGGCGCGCGACGCATCCCGGTTGCGCCAAACCAATGTGGACCCACCCGTACTCGAGAATCAGTTGATCGAATTCGATATCCGAGTGCAAAATCGCGAGCGCCACGTCCGTGGGTGCGCCGAACTCCGGGACGACAAAGTCACATGCCAGGCCGCGACAGTGCGCGCTCGTCGATACGCCACCGACCGCTGCGTTGACCAGGGGTGATCGGTATCCGCTATCCACATGAATTGGCGCGCCACCTAGAATCGTTCGCACCTGTTCCATGACTGCTGCCGTTCGATGTAGGCTTGCGATTTCGGCGGCCCCGGGAGTGTTGCCCAGTCCGCGACGCGCCGCGACTTGCGAAGCACACATCTCCTCAAGAGTGAAATGCTCTGAGAGTTGCATAATGGAATTGCCTATCGGGTAAGTTTTACGAAAACCAATTCCGCCCGGCAGTTCGGAATCGCGCTGTTTGCGGGTGTGTTCACGTCCGGCTCCATCGCCCAGTTGATGGTTCCCGGCGAGGCCTCCGCAATCAGAGGGATGCCCGCTACCGTCGCGGATTGTGTCCAGATCGGATGCGTGGTTCCCGTCGTGCAACTTGAGCCGCTTCCACCGTTCGCCGTGCAGTCGTGCACGTAGTAGATGTAGTTTCCGGCGTTTCCCGTCGATGGACTGATCTGGCTCCCATAACCGCTGCCGGAGTTGAAGTCGGTCGGGTCGCTGGCCTTCCACGGCGGCCCGCCCATATTGCAAGATGTCTGGCCGGTGATCGAGCCGAACTGTCCCATGCCATCGGTCGGACACATGGCCCACGTGCCGTCGCGCGACAACATGCACACTCCATTGGCAATATCGAAGTACTGGCTCAGGCCGCTATTCCACCCGTGAAAAGCACGCCGGATCCCGGTCCCGGCATACGGCCCGGTCGGAGGAGCGATGAAGAACCCTTCATCGTAGTAAG
The DNA here is from genome assembly GCA_963725295.1 of uncultured Acidobacteriaceae bacterium. Classification (GTDB taxonomy): domain Bacteria; phylum Acidobacteriota; class Terriglobia; order Terriglobales; family Acidobacteriaceae; genus Acidiflorens. The sequence goes on along the minus strand of CAVRYB010000008.1, from coordinate 373 downwards.
GAGTCGGCATCGCCCCGTGCAGCAGATCCACATACGGGTTGACCGCCGCCGAAATGGAATAGAGAAAATTGGTGTCAGTGGAGTTCTGGTTCGTCGCGCCAAAGTGCTGATCGGAACCTGATTGCGTGCCCGGCAGCAGCGTCGTCTGCGGACTGCTTGGCGTTCCCCACGTATGCGTCACCGCGCCCTTGCCATTGGCGAGGAAGGTGTAGCCATACCAATCGTGCCCGTCGCAGTTATAGGAACCGCTCACGCCCACGTTGCGCCAGTTGAAGCCACCCGTATCCGCCGAGTCCGATCCCGGCGTCTGGTTGAATGATGCCGGCAGCGTCGTGCTTGTGTAGTTCGTTCCCGGCGTGCCGGTGATGATCTG
>CAVRYB010000007.1:0-45306 GCA_963725295.1 uncultured Acidobacteriaceae bacterium | reverse complement strand
AGCGGTGCGCGCAATGAGGTCCACCTCGCAACTCTTCCTGTGTGGGGCCTCATCGCTTCGCCCCTGTCGGCGCCTGGGGGCCTTTCCGGCGACCAGGGTGCGCGTGGACGGAGGCGGGGCGCCTAGGCAAGGCGACGAACTCGTGTCCTTCCCGACGTCACCGATCGTGGGAGAGTACGGGGTCCGGCGGCCCGCACGGTCTTCAAAACCGCTGAGGCCTTCGCAAGGGGGCTGGTAGGTTCGATTCCTACACTTTCCCGCCAATGGGCCTTCGCGCCTTATTCTACGCGGTTTCGGTCTTCTCCGAGGCTTCGGATGTCACGCCCGTGTCACAAGACGGCTGGGCGAAATAGGCGTCGAGGCGTTCGGCGCGCCGCCCTTTCCGAGTCCTCGAGTACGTGAACGTAGGTCGACGAGGTGATGCCAAGGGACGAATGACCGAGGGCCGCTGAGATGCTGTGAAGCGGCTCCCCTGAGTCGTAAGACGCAGTGGCAAATGCGTGCCGCAGGTCGTGCCAACGAAGGTGCGGCAGGTCGTTTCCCTTCACAAAGCGCGACCAGCGGCGCGAAAGTTCGTTAACATTCCAGGACGACCCATCTTCACGGTCAAAGACGACTGTGCTCTCGGATGGGAGACCGAGTCCGATCCGGTCGTGACGCTTCGCCTGCTCCCTTCGATGACGTTGAAGTAATGAGACGAGAGTAGGAGTCAGGGCTTCAGTTCTTCGCGACTTGGGCGACTTCGGCGGCTTTATGATTTGCTTGCCGTCGAGTATCGCGGCGCTCCGACGGATGGAGTAGCGGCCTCGCTTCAAGTCTATGTCTCGCCATTGAAGCGCAGCGATCTCCCCCCTGCGAACGCCCGTGAGGATCGCGAATGGAGCGATGACCTGGAACTCCGTGCCTTCGACGGCTGCAAGTATCTTGGTTAAGGTCTTCTTGCTGAGGTCTGCGGATTCACGTTGGACGATCTTCGGCGGATCGATGTTGCCGGCCGGGTTTCGGTCAAGCAACTCGATCCGAACTCCCCAGGCGAACACCGCGCGAACTCCAACCAGAAGTTCGGGTTTCTAATTAGTTACAGATATGTCCATCTCCCCCATCAAGACCGCCTGGCGCTGCTTTTTGCTGATCCTCGCCTGCGCGTCGCTGGCGAGAGCGTCCGCCACGCTGCTGCTCGAGGAGCCCTATGGCAAGATGGGCTTCTTCACCGCGACCGGCCATGCCGCTGTGTATCTGTCCGATGTCTGCGCCGACTCGCCGACCGTCCTTCGCCGTTGCGCCCCCGGAGAAACCGGAATCGTCCTCAGCCGTTATGACGCGGTCGCGGGCTACGACTGGCTGGCCATTCCTCTCATCCCTTACCTGTATGCAGTGGAAAATCCGGAAGACGTTCCCTTGTTCGCCGACGCAAAAATGGTCGCTGTTCTGCGCGACCAATACCGCCGCAAGCATCTCGAAGAAATTGTGCCCGACTCCGCCACAGGCGGGATGCCGTCCGGCAATTGGTATCAACTTGTGGGTTCTTCCTACGATCGCACCATCTACGGGTTCGAGATCAACACCGCCCCGGACCAGGACGATGCCCTGATTCGCGAGCTCAACTCATCGCCCAATGTTTCCCATTTCCATCTCGCTTCCAACAACTGTGCCGATTTCGCCAAGGCAGTCCTCAACTTCTATTTTCCAAAGTCTTTCCATCGCAGTCTGATTGCCGATGCCGGTATCACTACGCCCAAGCAGATCGCGAAAATGGTCACCAAATTCGCCGCGCATCACCGCGATCTTGAGCTTTCTCGCATGGTGATAGCCCAGGTCCCCGGCGCGATGCCACGCAGTACCGCCGTACACGGAGTCGTCGAATCTTTCTTGAAGTCGAAAAAATATATCGTGCCGAGCGCGGTCGTCAGCCCGATTTTTGCGGGCTGTGTTTTTGCGGTTTACGTCGGCACCGGCGCCGGCCGCTTTGAACCTGACCGCAACGCTCTGGTCTTTAACCCTGACCCTGGCAATGCTCCCGAAACTCCGCTCTCTCGCGCTGAGCGCAAAGCCTACTTGCGCCAACTGCAGAGCTTCATCGCGGAGACTGAGTCAGTCTCGGGCCGCGTGAACGTCGGCAAGGAGTGGGCCAAACTGGAGTCCAAGGCTCAGACCGAGTTTGATGATGGCGGCGCGCCCGCGCTTGCCATTCACTATGGCAGGAAAACGGTCCACATGGGCATTTCCGAGGGAAATTCTCTGGAGGGCTCTCTGGACGGCGGCGTTCCTCCGCAACTGGTTCGCGCTATGCTCGAGGCCCGCCTCGAGTCTGAACTGCGACATGCTCCGCCGCGTGGCATCTCCCGGAGCGAAGTCACCCGCGACTGGAATCTGCTGCAAGAAGCTCAACGGCGATCGCTCGAAGCCGACTCGCGCCTGCAACGGTCGCCGTCGCTGGCACTGCTGCCCGTCGCACTGACAGGCGGACCGTAAGGCAAGCTCCCCACAGCGTTGCCTTAGCTGAGGGCCGGCTCTACGCGGTCCAGTTCCTGAAGAACAGCGCCTGCTTCGCGATCGGCTCCGTGCGTCCGGTTAATCCGGCCATCTGGGTTTCGCTGAGCGGGGTGAAATCGCGCGCCAGCTGGACATTCTCTTCCAGTTGCGCAATCGTGTCGCAGCCGATGATGACCGTGCTTACCGGCAGGCTGAGTGTGAAATACATCGCTTCCTTCATCGCCAGCACTCCCGGCTTCGGAGCCGCCTGGTTCCATCCCGAGTCGTGGCTCTTGCCGGGATTCCATGAACTCAGAATGCGCCCGCGCGCAGGAATCTTCATGCCGATGATGCCCATCTGTTTATCGACCGCCATGGGCAGCAATTTTTCTTTGAAGCTGCGATGGTGCGGATCGGCAGCGTTCACCGCCATCAGAATCTGATCGAAGTCGAAACGGCGCAGGCACTCCATCAGCACTTCGGGATCCGAGTGCCCGGTAACGCCGAGATAGCGCACCATCTTCTGATCGCGCGCCTGCAGCATCGCTTCCAGCGCGCCGCCTTTGCCGAAAATCTTGTCAACGTCATCCTGGCTGTCGATGTGATGAAGCTGCCACGCGTCGAGATGATCGGTGTTGAGTAGCTTCAAGGATTCTTCCAGCAGCGCAAGCGAACCGTCGCGCGTGCGGTCATGCGTCTTGCTGGCGAGATACACCTGGCTCCGCCGCCGTTTCAGAACCTGGCCGAAGTAGCGTTGGCTCCAGCGGTCTTTGCCTCCATACATGGCAGCGGTATCGACGTAGTTGACGCCGAGATCGAGCGCGCGCTCGATGATGGGAACTGCAACAGCTTCGTTGTTCGGCTGCTCAATAGAGGCCTGTCCCCCGAGGCTGAAAATGCCGGGACGATGCCCGGTGCGCCCAAGGTTGCGCGTGGGCATGGCCCCGGCCGTTGCAGGATTAGACGGAGCGGCTGGGGAAACGGGCGCGGCGGCCGAGGCGGTTTCGGGTAGCAGGCCTCCGGCGAATGCTCCCGCAGTCACGGCGCCAGTTGTTTTTAGAAAATTGCGGCGGGAAGAGGACGCATTTTGCTCATCAGGACGATGCTCGCTCATGACTGTTACCTCATGGCGTTAATCGTAGCTCCGCTTCCCGCCTCAGTGCAATCGCTCGAGACCCGGGCTCCTCGCGAATTACTTCGGCTGCGCCACCACTCGCAGATACGGCTTCAGCGTCTTCCAGCCGTCAGGATATTTTTGCTTGGCCTCTTCGTCCGACACCGACGGGCACGATGATCACGTCATCGCCCTGCTTCCAGTTCACGGGCGTCGCGACCTTGTGCTTGGCCGTGAGCTGAATTGAATCGAGCACGCGCAGAACTCTCATCGAAGTTGCGGCCAGTGCTCATCGGATAGATCAGCATCAGCTTGATCTTCTTGTCGGGCCCGACGATGAACACGGTGCGCACTGTGGCATTGTCAGCGGCAGTCCGGCCTTCGCGACGTCGTCGCCCGCGCTCTGCCGGCAGCATGTCGTAGAGTTTCGCCACCTTCAGTTCCGGATCGCCGATCATCGGATACGTCACCTTATGTCCCTGCGTCTCTTCGATGTCGGCCGCCCACTTGCCGTGATTCGTCACCGGGTCGACGCTCAGGCCGATGATTTTCGTATTGCGCTTGGCAAACTCCGGCTGCAGTCCAGCCATGTAGCCGAGTTCGGTCGTGCATACGGGAGTGAAATCCTTCGGATGCGAAAACAGAATGGCATAGCCGTCGCCGATCCATTCATGAAAATTGATGGTCCCCTGTGTCGTTTCGGCAGTGAAATTAGGAGCTTCAGAATTGATGCGTAGAGTCATGGTTGGTTCCTCGGTTTCGTAGAAGTCAGAGTCGGACGGTATTTATGCCCGTGCAAAGTTAGAAACTAAAATATCTACCAAAAATTGACGCGTCAAATCGAGCCTTGGTTGCATCTTTTGTGGTAGCGCGCCAGTTTTGTGGCGTCAGCTCAGAAAAACGCTAGGACTTCCGATGACTTCCCTAAGAACGCTCTCCATGGTTCAGGTCGACGTGTTCACCGACCGCGCTCTCACTGGCAACTCGCTGGCCGTCTTCATCGACGGCCGTGGCCTGAGCACCGAGACCATGCAGGCGCTGGCGCGGGAAACGAATCTCTCCGAGACCACATTCATCCTTCCTGGCGATCCCGCTACCGAGAAGGAACGTGGGGTACGCGTCCGCATCTTCACGGTACAGGAAGAACTGCCTTTCGCCGGACATCCCACGCTGGGCACGGCTTTTATTCTTCGCGGAAAGTCAGACGTGCCCGAGGTCCGCCTCGACCTCAAGGTCGGAACCGTCCCGGTCCGCTTCAGCCAGTCGCCTGGCCAGCCGGTCTTTGGGGAGATGACGCAGCGCAACCCGCAGTTCGGAGCCCTGCACAACGTCGCCGACATCGCACGCCTTACTGGTCTCAGGGCGGCCGATTTTGACGACTTCGCTCCGGTCCAGACCGTTTCCACCGGCATGCCCTTCACCATCACACCGATACGTTCATTGAAAACGCTGCAGAATCTTCGCCTCGACCTGAACGCCGCCGCCGAGTACCTGGCCCGCAGCAATGGAAAGTTTTTTTACTTCGTGACCAGCGAAACCGTCGATCCGAAAGCTCGTTTACACGCGCGCATGATCTTCCACAACGGAGACGATCCAGCCACCGGCTCCGCCGCCGGATGCTGCGCCGCCTGGATGGTTGCCCACGGTGTCGCGGCCACCGACGAGCAGGTTCTGATCGAGCAAGGCCTCGAAGTGCACCGTCCGAGCAGCATTTTTGTGCGCGCTACCAAGCCTTCGCAACCCGGTGATAACCAGATCGTCAATGTGCGTGTCGGTGGAAATTGTGTAGAAGTTCTCCGCGGTGAAGTCACGCTCCCCTTCTAGCGGTGCAGAACGTCGCGCCTGTCGCGGCTCGGAGAGTGATGGCACGTTGATGCCTTCCACCAGTGTGCCATTGGCGAGCACGGCACTTTACCCGCGGGACGTTTCTATTTAGCATTCACCTCGCTCTGATTCTCAAGAAAAAATTGAACGCAAGAAAAAAACTGTTTTTGTTTACGTCCCGGTTCCCCCAATGAAGCCCAAGAAAACGATTCTCTGTGTCGACGATAACGAACAAGCTCTCTCCATCCGCAAAATCATGCTGGAAACCCGCGGCTATCGCGTACTCGCGTTCAACAACGGTGAGCAGGCGCTGGAAGCTTTTCGCCGCGGCGGCGTCGACCTCGTGCTCAGCGATCTGATGATGCCCGGCCTGGACGGCTCGCGGCTGATCGAAGAAGTGAAGAGAGAATCTCCGCAAACACCCGCTGTGCTGATCTCCGGCCGCATCAAGATCTACGAGCGCGAAAATGTCGCCGATGTTTTCCTGCCCAAGGGCTCCTACGAGCCGGCGGAACTGCTCGAACGCATTCGCCTGCTGCTTGTGCGCAAGCGCGGGCCGAAGCGGCACATGGAACTACATCCCCGAGCCGCTGAGGCTTCACGCGCGACCGTCGCGTGACCGGTACAAACACCGAATCAATGGGTTGATGATTCAATGATTCGATGCCTCAATCGCGCCCCTGCGTGTGTTATCGTTTTCATTGGATGTCGGCCTTCATCGAAGCACGGGAACTCCGAAAAACTTACCGGGTGGGCAAAGTGGATGTGCCAGCTCTGCGCGGCGTTTCGTTCAGCGTGCAAAAAGGCGAGTTCGTTACCATCGTCGGCCCGTCCGGCAGCGGCAAGTCGACGCTTTTCTACATGCTCGGAGGCCTCACGCGCGCCGACTCCGGCAGCGTCGTGATCGATGGCGTCGATTTCGCCACGCTCTCTGACAGCGAACGCACGCGCCTCCGCAAAAGCAAAATTGGGTTCGTCTTTCAAAAATTCAATCTCTTGCCCACGCTGAGCGCACGCTCGAACATCGAAATCGCCGCCGATATCGCCGGCAAGTCCGCGCCCGACCCGGTGTTTCTGAAGAAGATCACCGAGATGCTCGGCATCGCGCAGCGGCTCGAGCACCGCCCCAACGAGCTTTCCGGTGGCGAACAGCAGAGAGTCGCCCTCGCGCGCGCGCTCATCAATCGCCCGGCCATCGTGCTCGCTGACGAACCGACCGGCAATCTCGACACGAAGAGTTCCAATATTGTCCTCGACATGCTTCGCCAGTCGAATAAAGATCTGGGACAGACCGTGCTCATGATCACGCACAATCCCGAAGCGGCCGAATATGGCGACCGCATCGTGCACATGCGCGACGGCCAGATCGTCTCACCCGACGAAGATCCACAGTGGTCGCCGCATCATCCCGCCGCACATCTTCAATCTTGACGGAGCGTTCTCCGATGTCACATCGCGACGAATTCACTAAACCGATTCTGCCCGGCAAGGGAGCGACCGACTACGAGCGCTACTTGCACACTGACGAACTGCTCGCCCTGCAAAAGTCTCCCGCTGAACTTCTGCACAAAGACGAAATGACCTTCATGGTCGTTCACCAGAGTTCCGAACTGTTGCTCAAGGGAGCGGCCTTTGAACTCGGCCGCGCCCTCGAAGCGCTCGAACATGCCGACTACGGCAACACCACGCGCTTGATCCGCCGCGCCCTGCAGTTGTTAGAGCCAACCATCGGACTGTTGCACATTCTCGAGACCATCACGCCCTACGACTATCACATCATCCGCGCCGGACTCGGCCACGGCAGCGGCCTCGATTCTCCCGGCTTCCTCTCGCTCCTGCACGTTGGACCACGTCTCGGCATTGCGTTTCACGATCAGCTCAAGCGTGCCAATCGCACCATCGCCGACCTCTACCGGCATCATGAAGAGTGTTTCGGACTGCACGATGTTGCAGAGCGCCTTCTCGACTTCGACGAACGCATGCAGCTCTTCCGCTTCCACCACCTGAAGTTGGCCGAGCGCATCATCGGAGGCCACGTGGTCGGCACTATGGGTACGCCCGTCGAGGTCCTGCAAAAGCGCATGGAGAGCTGGCTCTTCAAAGACCTCTGGGACGTTCGTAACCAGATCACCGCCGAGATCAACCAGTCGCAGGCGGGCAAGTCGTACTAGCCCGGCTGCCTCAGAACAACATTCGTGTCGTGATCACAAGTCCGTGATTGTAGGTATGGAATTGTGTAGTTGCGATCTGCATCCCTCCGCCGACGACCAGAGCGAGACGGTTGCGCGGATCTCGCTCCAGCTTGAATTTGCTGAGGATCAGCCCTGGCGTAACGAAGTTCTGAACCCGGCCGTCGTTCGCTCCGCCGTGGTAGAAGGTCGCATTGCTTTCGATCTCCGGCCAAAAGTACTTTCCAACTCGGAACTGCCCTACGGAATTCCAAACGACAACGCGGCCCAGCTTCGACGTATCTCCCGCAGGCAGGATTGCGCCCAAAGTCGATTGCACGTCGAACCTTCCGAAGCCCTTCCCGGCGCAAAGAGTCGGCGAAATCGTAGCGTCGAGGCTCCCATTTTTGTAGCTGCCCGTCGGCAGACTGCCGGTTATCGCGAAACTCACGGAGTAGCTTCCGTGCGACTCGTTGCCCGCCGCCAGTCGATATTTCAGCAGCATCGAAAAATCGCCGGAGCCATCCTTGACCGCGGAGTTGTGCTGGATATAGGGGGGAGCCAGCGCGTCGAATTCCACTCTGTACCACGGCACAATATTGATGCCTTTGCTGTTGTCGTAATTCCAGGTGTCGGTACCCGCGGGCGCGATCTGGCGGACAAAATCCGTGCGCGCGACCTGCAGCAGGCCCGACGATGCGGTAACCAACGGGATCGGCCAGGAAGGTTGCTGAGCCAGCGTGTCGCGCACGCGGTCCTCCCAGCTAGCGAAGAATCCGTCACTCTGCGCTGCACAATACGCGCTGCCGCCAACCACCATCGCAGTCAACACAAAGAACACCAGCTTCCTGGAAAGCACGATCCCTCCAATGATTGCCGCCGTCAGGCTCGAATTGTTTTCTTGAAGCTCGAAGCAATTCCCCACACAAAACAGTTGGCATGTTTCTAATGGTTGTTCCGGGAAGTGTCCATAATCGGAATCGACTAGCGTCGGCTGGATCAACCCTCTGGCAAGGGCTAAATCAGAGTTGTGGAGCCATGCGTTGCGCGTTCAATCGGCTCCTAAAGCCCGGTTTGCTCCACTGGGAAGCGTCGTTTATACTCTTTAGGTCGAGCGGGAGTAACTCAGCGGTAGAGTGCGACCTTGCCAAGGTCGAAGTCGCGGGTTCAAATCCCGTCTCCCGCTCCAGACCTTACGAGCCCTTCCTCCGCGAAGGGTTTTCTTTTGTACCCTGACAAAACACGCGGTTATTGCGTGACGGTGAAAACGGTGCTGCTTGAGGCTTTGCCACCGGGCGTGGTTACCGCGACCTTTCCAGTCTTAGCTCCTGCGGGAACGACAAACGTTAGCTTGCTGTCGGAATTCACGGTGTAGACCGTCACTCCGACTCCGCCGACCGAGATCGTCTCCGCCTGGATCAATCCCGTTCCGCTGATTACGACCTGGTCTCCGGCTTTGCCGCTGGTGGGAGCAATGCTCGTGATTTTCGGCGTCACTTTGAATATGTGATTGCTTGTCAGCGTACCGCTGCCAGTATAGATTGTGACAAATCCTGTTTCTCCCGATGGAACCGCTGTGGTCAGATAGGTATCGGAAATCACGTGGAACGACGCGGGAATTCCATTAAAGGTCACGCTGCTTGTGCCGGAGAACCCCTGCCCGAGAATTCCGATCTTCTTGCCCACCGTGCCCACGGTAGTGACCAGCGATGCAAACGGTGCAATTCCATAATCAAAACTGTAGATACCACCATTGCCAGGCGTTCCACCGCGCTCCGTCATTCCGAAGAGTTTGCCACTCGTGTGCTGCATCGGTGTTGCGTAGGCTCCGTCTCCAGAAGACGCGTCGAAGCTGTACAGAACCGAGTAGGTGCCGTCAGTGGTCAGTTGGAAGATCACTCCGTCGCCGTTTTGGCCCCCCCAGATCGTAGCGCCATAAAGGTTGCCGTCGCTGCCCGCAACCAGGCCAGCGAAGGCTTGATACCCGTCTTGCGTGTGCACGGAATCGAAGCTCAATACAACCGACAGCGTTCCCGCCGTCGTGATCTTGTAAATGACTCCCGCATTCGACGCTCCGCCAGCGGTGGTTGTGCCATACAGCGCGCCGTCGGCGGCCTGCACCAGTCCGCCGATGGGGAAAGATCCGTGCGGACCGTCGAAGTTGTACAGCGTCGTCACCTTCTTGCCCACGATCTTGTAGACGGTGCCGGCAGAGAATGTACCTCCGAATTCCGTGACTCCGTAAAAATTGCCGTCGCTCGCCTCCAGAAGTGGTCCATACGACGTGGCCGGGATCGGCTTGATCACCGTGACGACACCCTTGGTCGTCATTTTGTAGGCGACACCCGGATACGATGTTCCATGGAACAATCCATCGGTGCCGAGAACGAGCGCGGACACGGGATGTCCGCCGTCGGCCTCTCCCTTGAAGTCGTAAAGTACGGTCAGACTTCCCGAAGGTGTGATCTTGAAGATGTTTCCGAAACCATTGGCGCCGCCCTCTTCCGTGGTTCCGTAAAGGTTGCCGTCGGCGCCGAGGGTCAGCCCGCCGATGGGAGTGCTCCCGTGGACTGTATCGAAGTTATAGATGATGTTGAAAGTCCCCGACGGCGTAATCCTGAAAACGATGCCCAGGTTGTTCGAGCCGCCGGTCGTGGTGATGCCGTAAAGGCTGCCATCCTGCCCTTGTGCCATGAGGGAAGGATATTGCGGGCAGCACCCTCCACCACTCAAAGGGAACTCGTAGAGATCGGAGTAGCCTTGCGCGCTCGCGATTGATGCGGTGAGTCCGAGAAAAAACAGCAGCCTTATGGTGAGCCGCTGGAGTGGAAGGACGCACGACTTCGCTACCGTCCGAGTCATCATAAATCTTCTCCTTATCCCCCAAAAGGAGGGCGGACAGCGGCGTCTGGCGGCGCCGTCAGGGCAACAAGGATAGCGCAAAATCGGCAAGAAAATAAGTTGGTCGGACCGAAAAATCAGCGCCGGCCCAGCCGAAGATGCACTCTCTTGCACATCCCGGAACAAGGTAATTGGCTTCTCGCCGAGTCGCGGCCAGGCAGCCGGTTCCGGAGTACTCGCCGGTGCACGCTATCGGACGCACGCTTGCGGGCGAGTCCGTCTCCATGCGAGAATTCTCAAGTAGTTGAACGGGTTAAGACATACGACCTTGCCAAGGTCGTAGTCGCGGGTTCGAATCCCGTCTCCCGCTCCAGATTTTGCGAAGCCCAGCCCCGGCGCGGGCTTTTCGTTTTAGCGTGACGTTCCAGCAAGCCGGCGCGGTAGCCAAGTGGTAAGGCCGAGGTCTGCAAAACCTCTATCGTGAGTTCGATTCTCACCCGCGCCTCCATTCTAAGTCGTTTACAATCATATATTTGCAAGGAAAAAATGATTGTACAGTTTTATATCGTGTGGCGATCTAAAAGAATCAGTTGCCGCTTCCGCAGAGTCCCTCCCTCTGCATGTAGCCTATCTCGTTAGTTTCATTGCCAAGACATTCATTGGTGCGTGGCAAGAGCGTCGCGCCCGATGCGGCGCATTCCGCAGAGGACCTCCCAGGCGTCAGAGCCGCATAAACACTGGGGATTCTTCTGCGTGTGCAGAGGTGTACCCTGTACGGTGTTGTGGATTCTGACTAGCGATGCATCTCAAGAAATTGGAGGCGTGGGTACATTCTGAACTCACGTCACCACATCAGTGGAGGCGAATCCAAACGCCACCAAGAAACGCCATGGGTGCACAGAACCACGTCGTTAGCACTATTCCGCATGGTTACACGCCCAAAACTTCATGTTCGGAGCGTAGAACATATCCGGGTCACTGAGAACCTGTTTAGGTTTTCCGATCAAATCGCTTTGGCAATACATGACCGCAGAGAACCGTTCGTCGCCATTGAGTTCGCGATACGTAACGCAGGCTACTATGTAAACCTCGCTGATGCGTTGGGTTGCGCTAGGGACGAAATCTATACTTGCAGTCTCATCAAGATGAACGACACCGCGAAACAGGGGCTTCCATAGAATAGGAACTGAGTTCCCGTGCATGTTTCCACTAGCAGTCTGGCAAGCAGTTTCCCACCATTTGCCCCATGGAGCCATAGCTGGCCCTTTGGTATCGGCAATCAAATTAGACCATACTGAGTAGCGAGTAGCGATCCGATTGCCGACGTTCTCAAGAACCAACGGAAAGTTAACTTCCATTGCAGAGCCATCGACTCCCTTCGGGTGGTCGAGATCAAATGAGCGAATCCTTATAAATGCGGGTGGGCTGTTAAGCGTGATCTTGTCATCTCCGAGTCTAATCGACACTCTCTCCTCGCTTTCCTTCATTACATCCACCGTTCGTTTGGAATAATAGGTGTAGAGCAAAACGACGCCGAGCGTGGCGATGGCCAACCAGACAGTAACCCAATCTCTCCGAACAGAGACTCGGAGATCGCGCTGGGCGTCGTCATAATTGGAGCCACGGGTCCCTATCTCGGATTTGCGTTTATAAAGTCCGCTAGCAGTGTCGAGAACAAACGGATCGTCAATGTGCGGAAGTTGTTTATCGGGCTGACGTTCGTCGCCGTCTCTCGCCATGACGAACAGTTTCGCATAACGCTGTGCGCTACTGCCATGCTTGGCCAACACAGGCAATTGGCCAACCATCTCCCGCAACCTGCAACGTCACGACGCGGCCGCAGCAGCCTTCTTGCTGGCGGACAATTTAGGGGGCGAGAGATGGACGATGTTCGCTTTAGCGCGACAGTCCGCCGCCCATGAGTCGCTCGCGATAAATGCGGTTGACGAGTGATTCCGGAACTAAACGCACAACGTGGCGAGGCTTAATCGGACCAAACCGAGAGCGATGCTTTTCGACCTTCGGCACTTGCGCTCCATATTCATCAACAAGCCTGATGATGGTGCGGCGACTTAGTCCCCACAAAGCGACCAGATCATTGATTCGGTAATGCTTCTCGAACGCTGACATTGTGAAGTTTTGCTCTGCGAGCTATGGTATCCTGTTTTGGGATATTCTGTAATAGGTTGTATCAAGTCAGGGACGACTGAGAGTGTGGTCCCTGAAAAGCACAGACTACAGCCGCAGGTATCGAGAGTTTCGGCGCAGGCTCAAGGAAGCACGCGAAGCAGCAGGGCTGCGACAGGAAGATGTGGCGAGGCGGCTCCGCAAGCCGCAGTCGTTCGTTTCGAAGTGCGAGTCGGGTGAACGAAGAGTTGACTTCGTGGAACTGCTGTTGTTTGTCGAGATTTACAAGAAGCCGTTGGACTATTTCCGGGCATGATTTTCCCGCCACAGGGCCGCCACAAAATACGGCCCCGCCGCCCTCGACGCTCTCAGTGCCCATCTTGTTATCAGTAACTTACTGATTCTTATAGAGAACGCCGTGAACGATTCTCACCCGCGCCTCCAACCTTTCTTCGCTGGAACAGTAGACGAAATCCCTCAGGCCATCCGGTGATATCCTTTTTCCGCTATGGAAGTCAAAGGTCTGACCCCGATATTGAACGTGTCCGACATCGCCAGCACAGTCGCGTGGTTTGAGAAGTGGGGATGGAAGAAACTGTGGGACTGGGGAACGCCTCCGACGTTTGGCGCTGTGGGATCGGGCAAAGAAACTTGCATCTTTCTTTGTCAGGGCGCGCAGGGAGGCCGGGGCCGCGGCGCGAACACCACGACGTTTCAGCACGACGGAGACGAAGCGGGCGACAAGGGCGTCTGGATGTCGGTCTGGGTGGACGACGTGGACGAGATGCACAAGCATTGCATGGCCGCCGGGCTGGAGATCACATTTCCGCCCACCGATATGCCGTGGAACGTTCGCGAGATGCACCTTCGCCATCCCGATGGCCACGTGTTCCGGGTCGGGCGGGGATTCGAGGCCAAAAAGTAGAACCCAAAACGGTCAATGAGTTTAACGACGATATTACGTCAACGACGACCACCTCTTCGAGTTTCAGAACTGCCAGGTTGATCTCCGGGAACCGTGTCCATTACTCCCCACAAGCCCGGTTCGGTCCAATTTCCGAGTAGTCGACCGCACACGTAGGATTGCCGTATCCCCGTTTGTAACGTGCTGCACGGGCTATAATTACGCCCACGCATGGCTCTGACCTCTGGCACGAAACTGGGACCTTACGAGATTCAATCGCCGCTCGGCGCAGGCGGCATGGGCGAAGTGTATCGAGCCAAGGACACGCGGCTTGATCGCACCGTAGCCATCAAGGTTCTGCCGGCGCATCTTTCCGACGACCCGGCATTGAAGCAACGCATGGAGCGCGAAGCGAAAGCGATTTCCGCGCTGCAGCACTCGAATATCTGCACGCTGTACGACATCGGCTCGCAGGACGGCACCGACTACCTGGTGATGGAGTATCTTGAAGGCCAGACTCTGGCCGATCGCCTGACGAAAGGGGCATTGCCGCTGGATCAAGTTCTCAAGATTGGAGCTGAGATCGCGCAGGCGCTGGAGAAGGCGCATCAGCAGGGCATCATCCATCGCGATTTGAAGCCGGCGAACATCATGCTGACGAAGGCCGGCGCAAAGCTGATGGACTTTGGCCTGGCAAAGCCGGAGATGTCGATTTCGTCGCAGGCCGTTGGCCCATTCACTCCTTCTACGCCGACCATGAATCTGGCGTCGCTCACTTCGGCTGCGTCGCCGCTCACGCAGAAAGGTTCAATCGTTGGGACGTTCCAATACATGGCTCCCGAACTTCTGCAGGGCGCGGAAGCCGATGCGCGCAGCGATCTCTTCAGCTTCGGATGTGTGCTCTATGAAATGATCACCGGGCGCCGGGCGTTCGAAGGCAAATCGCAGCTCAGCGTATTCACTGCGATTCTGGAAAAGGATCCGGAGCCGATTACGGCCAGCCAGCCGCTTGCGCCGCCGATGCTTGATCGGGTCGTGGGCGCCTGCCTTGCCAAAGACCCTGCCGACAGAATTCAGTCTGCGCACGACATGGCCATGGACCTGGGCTGGGTCGACTCGCTCCGTTCCGCTCCGCCAGATCCAGAATCTTCCGTCGCGCCCCCGTCAAGTCGCATTCCTTGGTTTGCCGCAGTCGCGGCCGCAATTGTTTTGGGAACACTTGCCGGATTCCTCCTTCATCGCCCCGCTCCAGCCGCGCCTAGCATTCGTGCCGCCCTCAATCCTCCACCGGCAGGACGCTTCCGCCTCACTGACGACGCCGGCGGTCCACCCGTGATTTCCCCCGACGGTGCCTACTTGGCCTTTACCGCGACCGTTGACGGCAAGACGTCCGTCTGGGTCCGCCCCATGAATTCCAATGATGCCCGGGCGCTCCCCGACACGAGCGACGCGATTTTTCCGTTCTGGTCTCCCGATAGCCGCTCCATCGGGTACTTCGCAGGCAATAAGTTGAAGACGATCGAGATTGGTGGCGGCGCGTCGCAGGCCGTTTGCGACGTTACGATTGGACGCGGCGGTGCGTGGGGACCTGGAGGCGAAATTGTGTTTTCTCCAGCCCCAACCGCAGCACTCATGCAGGTCAGCGCGAGCGGAGGCACTCCCACGCCGCTCACAAAATTGGATCCGTCCCTCCACACTTCTCATCGCTGGCCGTTCTTTCTACCCGACGGCAAGCATTTTCTCTACTTAGCCATGCATCACGACCCCTCGAAATCATCGAATAACGCCATCTACTACGCGTCCCTCGATGGACACGAGAATCGCTTGCTCATTCGCTCCCAGACCAACGCAATTTATGCTGCCGGTTTCCTCCTGTTTGGGCGCGGCGACCAGTTGATGGCGCAGCCGTTCGATCCCGCCAAAGGCACGTTCAGCGGCCCGGCGCAGGTCGTTTCTTCCGGCGTGCTGAATGACGTCACGACCTGGCACATGGATGCCTCAGCGACAGACAGCGGCGTGCTGACCTTCGCCAACGGCACTTCCGGCAACGTGCAACTGGTCTGGATAGACCGCACTGGAAAGCAGACGGGTGTTGCTGTCGAGAATTTACAGAACTTGCAGTTTGCGCGTCTTTCTCCAAAAGGTGACCGCGTCGCCCTCATGATCGACTCCGGCATCAACGATATTTGGACGCTTGATCTTGCACGAGGCGTCCGCACCCGGCTCACCTTCGGACCGATCGCGAACACCTATCCGGTCTGGTCGCCCGATGGCAAATGGATCGCGTACACCTCCATGCGGGCGGGACCGAGCACCATCTACCGCAAGCCCGCCGACGGCAGTGGAGCCGAAGAAATGCTGGTCACCGACACGGGCGGCAATACGTTGATCCCTAGTGATTGGTCCAGCGACGGCAAAACCCTGTTCTATTCGAACGGCTTTCAAACTGGGGAGCAAACAACCTGGGCGTTACCGCTCGACGGAGACCGCAAACCTCAGCCAGTAGTAGACCACGCAGTCAACGCGACGCTGTCACCAAATGGCCGATGGCTCGCTTATACCGTGTTCTCCGGACAAGCCGAAGTCTATGTGATGGCCTACGGCGGCGGCCAAGGCAAATGGCAGGTTTCACCCAATGGTGGACAGGTACCGCATTGGAGCAAGGACGGCAAGGAACTCTACTACTTGGATGGCACGCAATCCATCGTGGCTGTTCCAGTCAAGGACCTGGGAAACACGCTTGAATTCGGAGCCGGACAGACGCTGGTTAGCCAGTGGACTGTTCTGAGCATACCCTTTTACAGCGTTTTCCCCGACGGTCAAAAACTCTTGATGGAACGTGTTTCGCAGCAGGTCAGCCAGCCAATCACGGTAGTCACTAACTTTACAGCTCAGCTAAGGAAATGAACGAGTACTTGTTGTATGTCGTCTATTACGGTCGTCGCTCTTTCACCACTGCGCCGTTTCGTCTCTTTTTCGTCAGGTGGCTTAGCGTCGGCTAGTGAGTCCCTTAGTCGAGGCCTCGGACCCAGGGGGTTCACGGAACGGTTCCACAGAAATGCGCTCGTAACAGACTCCCAGCACGGTCAAGTTCTCTGTTCCGCCCGGCAATTGCAGGACTACGCTGTCGCCCTCTGCCGACTTCATCAACGCGCGACCCAGAGGTGACACCCAACTGATGTGGTTGCGGTTCAGATCGACCTCGTCTGTGCCCACGATGCTCACCACTCGCTCGGCTCCTGCGGCATTGGCATAGCGCACGGTCGCTCCGAAGAATGCCTTCGTCGCCGCTTGCCCCGATCTCGGAGCTTCCGGATCCACCACCTCCGCGGCTTCGATTCGCTTCGTGAGAAAGCGAATCCGCCCATCGATCTGCCGCAGCCGCCGCTTGCCGTACTGATAGTCGGCGTTTTCACTGCGATCGCCGTTGCTGGCAGCCCACGCCACCACCTCCACCACGGCGGGGCGTTCCCTGGTGAGCAGAAACCGGTGCTCATCTTTCAGGCGCTGCAGCCCGCTCGGCGTGATGTAGTTCTTGGCATGCGTCGCGGGCTCGTCCGGTTTTGGTTGTCTCGTAAACCCTTTTCGCATCTCGTAGTCCTTCCTACGCGAAACCAGTTGGTGCCCCCAAAATGAGTGCCGATGAAATGAGCCGAGTCGACGTGACTACCGCTCTTCTCCTGAAAAAAGGATGAGATTGCCGTCGGGATCACGAACGACGAATGTGCGAGCGCCCCAGGGTTCTGTCTTGAGCGCCTGATGAAATAACACCCCTGCCGTTTGAAACTCGAGGAACAGTCGCTTTGCATCGTCGACTGTAATGGATGCCGAGAGCAGTTGTTCTTTGTCCCGAAGCTCCGGATTGATCGCGGGTTCGTCCAGATGTCGGACATTCAACCGGGCTCCATCCCGGGATACTTGTCCGTAAAATGGCGGCTCGCCATGGAGGAATGCAACTGTAAAGCCTAGCTTCTTCGTGTAGAAGTCACACGCGGCTCCAACGTCGGTGACAAACAGCTGAGGCTCGGCGGCAAGAAGTGCAGGCTTGGGCGGAGTCATGGCGAGCACATCTTTCGTAGGTTGGACGGTGTCCCTCGGCCGGCCGAAGAACAAAACGTAGCCGTCAGGGTCCGAAATCTCGAAGCCACGAAGACCGTCGTGGGTATCCTTCAGCGGCACACTGAATGCTGCTCCGCAATCTGAAAAACGCCCGGCAAATTCGGCGGCGAGCGCATCCGGGTCTGGGGCGTAGACGAAGGCATCCCACCGCATGTGGGGATGGCGCTTCGGGTTCGGCAGCGGCACCGTGTCTTTCTCGGACTTAACAAAAATCTGCGCTCCGTCGCGGCCGATGATGGCGAGAAAAGGGTTTTCATCCGGCTGCCGGAATCTCGTTCAAAGCCCAAGCTTGTCGCGGTAAAAAGCAATGGTTTGATCGACATTGCTGACGATGAAGAACGGAGAAATTGCCGTTGTCGCGGGTCGTGTCATACGCAGGAACGAGGCAAAAAAGACGGGCGAAATTCGCCCGTCTTCACGATCAGTTTGGAAAACGTCACAGTTTCGTGCAAACCGCCTTTGTCTGGGTGTAGAGTTCGAGGACGTCTTTTCCCATCTCTCGTCCCCAACCGGACTGCTTGTAACCGCCGAACGGCAGCGCCGCGTCGAAGATGTTGTAGCAGTTGATCCAGACCGTTCCGGCGCGCATGGCAGAAGCCAGGCGATGCGCCTTCGAAATGTCCTTGGTCCAGATGCCTGCGGCGAGTCCGTAGACGCCACTGTTGGCGCGCGGCATCAGTTCTTCCGGATCGTCGAACGGAGTCGCGGCCACAACCGGTCCAAAGATTTCTTCCTGTACGACGCGCATGTCGTCCTTCGTGTTGACGAGAACCGTCGGCTCGACGAAGTATCCTTTGCCGCCGACTTTCTTCCCGCCCGTCACCGCGCTTGCGCCTTCGAACAGGCCGATCTCAAGGTAGTTGCAAACCCGCTGCAACTGTTCTTCGGAGACAAGCGGTCCCATCGCAGTCTCAGGCTCAAGGCCCGATCCTATCCGGATCTTTTTCGCCTTCGCGGCGACGCCTTCCACGACTTGATCGAACACCGATCGTTCGACAAACAGCCGCGAACCTGCGCAGCAGCATTGCCCATGGTTGAAGAAGATCGCGCTGGCCGCGCCGCCGATGGCAACATCCAGATCGGCATCCTTGAACACGACGTTCGGAGACTTGCCGCCCAGTTCGAGCGATACCTTCTTCAGGTTTCCGGCCGCAGCGTGGACGATCAATTTGCCGACTTCGGTCGAGCCGGTGAACGCGATCTTGTCGACCAGGTCATGCGCAGCGAGCGCCGCGCCTGCCGTTTCGCCGTATCCCGGAACAACGTTGACCACGCCGTCGGGGAATCCGGCTTCGCAGATCAGTTCGCCTAAACGCAGCGCGGAAAGCGGTGTCTGTTCCGCCGGTTTCAGCACCACTGTGCATCCCGAAGCCAGCGCCGGACCAAGCTTCCACGCCGCCATCAGCAGCGGGAAGTTCCACGGGATGATCTGCCCGACGACTCCAACCGGTTCTCTCAGCGTGTATGCGTGATAGATCGCGCCCGGAGTGTAAGGCACGGAAATCGGAATCGTCGTGCCCTCGAGCTTCGTTGCCCATCCAGCCATGTAGCGGAACAGGTCGACTGCTAGAGGAACGTCAGCACCGCGCGCCACCGTCAGCGGCTTGCCGTTATCGAGCGTTTCCAGCGTCGCGAACTCTTCGGTGTGCTCTTCGAGCAGGTCCGCTAGTTTCCATACCAGCTTGCCTCGCTCCGAGGGAGTCATGCGCGACCACGGTCCGCTGTCGAACGCTCGGCGCGCGGCTTTCACAGCAGCGTCAATGTCGGCGCGATCGCCTTCGGCGACCTGCGCCAGAACTTCGCCTGTGGCCGGGTTGTAAGTTGGGAAGGTCTTGCCTGATGCGGCATTGACCCATTTGCCGTCAATCAGCATCTTGCGTGGCTTGCCGATGAAATCACTGACGCGTGCATCAATCTGGATTGGGGAAGGTGCGATTCCCATGAGTCCTCCTTGGAACGAGATCGAATGTGAATAAATTTAGATCGGTGGAACGGCCCCGAGAATATTAGTACTGCCGGAAAGGGAAGGCAAACGCAGCTGTCAGCTCGACGCTCACTTGATGTCCTTCATCGCCAACATCGTCCCGTAGTCGTGGCCGGAAGGATCCACCGCCCGGGCCACTACCCCTGCGAAAGCACTCCGG
Organism: uncultured Acidobacteriaceae bacterium; assembly: GCA_963725295.1. GTDB lineage: Bacteria > Acidobacteriota > Terriglobia > Terriglobales > Acidobacteriaceae > Acidiflorens. Next base: position 25,593 of record CAVRYB010000007.1, on the reverse strand, counting down.
AGCTCGGGAAACTTTGCCACGAGCGCCTTGATCACGGTCGAATTCTCCCGGAACGTGAGCGCGGCATCGGAAACGTCAGCCGCCTGATACTTCACGAGGACATCGAGATCATTGCCGACCGCTAGCGCGAAGATCTCGGTCAGGTGATAGGCCTTGCCGGTGACATTCAACTCAATGGTTGAGCCATCGACGGGCACATCGGCAGGTTTTGTCGCCAGGATCTCGTCATAGAGCTTGTCTGTAGCCATCGTGCTCATGAAGTCCACCGGAGCAGAAAGAGCGACGGCTTCGCGGTAGTACAGCCAGGCGTTGTGATTCTGCGACTTGGAGCGAAAGTCTTGAGCGCCATGAACAAACCAGCCAGCATCGTGGCCCGCAGCCAGTGAAGGTCGGGCGTAATAACCCGCTAGTTTCCAGTCGTTTCCGGTCTGTTCAAGAACGAGGGTCAACGTTCGGGCGTCGCTGCTCCCTGTGACATCGAGAATTACGACACCATACTTTCCCGGCGGGAGATTAGGCAGCACGAAGATCGCGCTGTCCCTGGTTTGCCCTGACTTGCCGAAGACTCCGCAGAGGAATTCGGCGCGAGCCATCGGTTCCGTGCTGTCAGCGATAAGCAGGAAAGGCGGCCGAGCCTGGGCAGTTGCACCAGCGAAAGCGGCCTGGTTTTCCTTGATCGCCGCCTCAATACCCGCAAAACTGGCTGCGACGGGTGCGATGGAGTCCTGCTTCAATCCGTTGGTGTCCCCGCGCGCCGAAAGGTCGAAATACCGTTTCGCGGTGCTTTCCAACGCAGTTCTAACCGCGGAGTCCATATCGGCAGCGGTCTGACAGACTTGCCCGTGGGCAGCGCCAGCCAGCAGCATGAGCCAGAGGCACAAGCGGAGAGGCCGCCGATTTCGGAGGGACGGATCCGCAGAGATTGCCAAGGTGAGCCTCCGCTGGCATTTTACTCGCTCCCCCGCGGTAACGTTGCCTAAATCCTTGTAAAGGCTGTACCTGCGAGGGTTCCGAGAGTAAGTCCGCGCAAGAAATAACGCTCTTGAGCGTTCTAGTGGCAGTGATAAGATTGAGCAGGGCGCGAGCTGTTGCCAACCCCGTTGGCGGCTCGCAGGGATGGGGAAACGTTAATGCCGTGCATTCGTAAATGGGTCGTTTTCGGGCTTCTGCTCGCAGCTCCTGTCCTGCTTGCTCAAACCACTCCTACTCAAACCACGCCTCCGCACCATCACAAAGCAAAGAAGCACGTGAAGGAATTAGTTCTCCCTCCGCTTCCGAGCGGACCGCTGCGACAGCTTCCAATGGATCAGCTGCCGCCAGCGCCGGCGAGAGTGACTTATGAAGGCGGGCTGTTGGCCATCCAAGCGCAGAATTCCACGCTATGGGAAATCCTGCGGGATGTTCGCCGGCTCACGGGCGCTTCCATTGATATGCCTGCTGGGCCCGGCCTGAACGAACGCGTGATCGCAAATCTCGGCCCGGGAGCTCCTAGAGACGTGCTGTCGGGACTGTTGAATGGCACTTCTTTCAACTATGTGATGCTGGGATCGAACTCAGATCCGGCAGCGGTTGCCAGCGTAATGTTGTCGCCCAAGCCGGCCGGAGGCGTAGAAGTTCAGACCGCCGCGAACGTCTATCAGAACGCTCCTACTCCGCAGCCCACTCCTCTTCCGCAGAATCCTCAGTTTCGCCCCGGCATGATGACCATCCCGCCCCCGCAGCCAGGAAACGCGCTGGTGCAGACCGCAACCGATGAAGATGCCAAGGACGACGAGGAAAACGCGGACGATAGCGCGGACGATTCAGCGCAGCCGGGAGCTGGTGCGGCTATGCAGAACCAGCAGCCCGACCCGAATCAGCCAAATGCTGGCCCAAAGACTCCCGAGCAGATACTGGAAATGCTCCGCCGACAGCAACAGCCGGGAATGACGATTCCGAACCAGCAACCACCTCAACAGTAGCTATCTTTGAGAAAGCGCCGTTCATGCGCGTTGAAATCGCGGAATGGCGCAGCCTTACGGCTAAGGGCGAGCTAGGCTAGTCGCCGCTGACCTGGTTCTGGTGAGGTACAAGAATCCGAAAAGAAACCGCCGGACGAGCCGGGTCAAATGCGGCCAAAAGGACGCGAATCGCGCAATGCGCGCCAAATACACCCAAAACTACGGTAAGGATTGCGGTGCTGCTGACGATAAAACCAGCTAAAAATGCGGTCACAATGACTACCCTTGCTTGCAGCCATTCTTAAGTTGTGTGGCCGCAAATAATTCAATTTATCCGTATTTGACCCCCGCAGCTGTTAACAAATAAGATACGGGAATCGAACTGCGTATCTCCACTCTCCAATATTTCTTGGGACCCGTCCACGTTACGGAAGTCCATATAGATTGAGTTTGATGGCCATCACCCAGATTTCGGTGCGCGGTGCGCGCCAGCACAACCTGAAGAACATCGACGTAGAGATCCCGCGTAATACCTTGACGGTGATTACGGGTCTGAGCGGATCGGGAAAATCTTCGCTCGCTTTTGACACGATTTACGCGGAAGGCCAGCGGCGCTACGTCGAAACGCTTTCCGCCTACGCGCGCCAGTTCTTAGATCAGATGGAGAGGCCTGACGTGGATTCGATTGATGGGCTTAGCCCCTCGATCTCCATTGAGCAGAAAACCACCAGCCGTAGCCCGCGTTCGACGGTGGGCACCATCACCGAAATCTACGATTATCTGCGCCTGCTCTACTCTTCGATCGGTGTGCCCCACTGCCCCAATTGCGGTAAACCAATCACCCGGCAATCGGCCGAGCAAATCGTGCATCGGGTGTTGTCGCTTACGCCCGATGATCGGGTCATGATCATGGCGCCTATCGTCCGGGGGCGCAAAGGCGAGTTCAAGAAAGAGATGGAGAAGCTCGTCCAGCACGGTTTCTCGCGTGCTAGGGTCGATGGCGAATTGGTCAATCTCGAGGACGATCTCGCTCTCGACAAGCGCAAGAATCACACCATCGAAGTCGTTGTCGACCGTCTACTGGTGAAGCCGGGTATCGAGCATCGCCTGGAACAGTCGGTTGGCCTTGCCATGAAATTGGGCGGCGGCTTGGTGCTCGTCGCGGTCGTGAACGGCGATGAGACGCTTTATTCTTCGCGCCTGGCCTGCCCTGACTGCGGCATCAGTGTTCCTCAACTCGAGCCGCGGTCGTTTTCGTTCAACAGTGCCTACGGTGCCTGTCCTGAGTGCCACGGCCTCGGAAGCCGCTATGACCTCGATCCCGCCAAAGTGATTACCGACTGGTCGAAGCCGCTGCTCGACGGTGGTTTGGGACCAGGATCGGCCTCACAGAATCTGATTCACAGCTTGCAACTGGTCGCCCAAGCGTACGGCATCGATCTGTCAACGCCGTTCGAGAAGTTTCCTGACAAGATCCAGAACATACTGCTGAATGGCGAACCCACGCGCGGGGCCAAGACCGGCTTTCTAGGAATTCTGGGATACCTCAAGCAAAATCTCGAATCGTCTACGTCCGATACCTATCGTGATTATCTGCTCGACTTTATGTCGGCGACGGAATGTTCGATATGCCACGGCAAGCGCCTCCGTCCGGAGAGCCTTGCAGTAAAGGTGAACGGCATGTCGATCTCCGATTTCACCGAGCTTCCGATTGCGCGCGCGCTCGAAGCAGCTCGAAAAATCAAGCTGACGGGCAGGGAACTGACCATCGCCGGGCGCATTTCCCATGAGATCACCGAGCGCCTGCAATTTCTGCACGACGTAGGGCTCGGCTATCTGCAGCTGGGCCGCTCCGCCGCCACGCTCTCGGGTGGTGAAGGCCAGCGCATACGCCTGGCGACGCAGATTGGATCGAAGCTCCGCGGTGTTCTCTACGTGCTCGACGAGCCGTCAATCGGCCTGCACCACCGTGATAACGGTCGCCTTCTTCTTGCGCTCGAAAACTTGCGCGATCTCGGCAACACGGTGCTTGTGGTCGAGCATGACGAAGAAACGATTCGCCGCGCCGACTACGTCATTGACCTCGGACCCGGCGCCGGCCGCCACGGCGGAGGGTTAGTCGCGAGCGGAACGCCTGCCGAAATCATGGCTTCGTCTGACTCCCTCACCGGTGCCTACATCTCGGGACGCCAGCAGATCGCAATGCTCCCACAGCGCCGCAGCCCCAACGGCAAAGCCATCAGCGTGCTGGGCGCGCGCGAGAACAACCTGAAGAATCTCGATGTCGTGTTCCCGCTTGGAGTGATGACCGTTGTCACCGGCGTTTCCGGCTCCGGCAAATCGACCCTGGTGAATGACATCCTGTACCGCGCACTGGCTAAGCAGCTCTATCGATCCCGCGAAGAGGCTGGCGCACACAAAGCGATCAATGGAGCCGAGTTGATTGACAAGGTCATTCGCATCGACCAGTCGCCGATTGGCCGTACGCCGCGCTCGAATCCTGCGACCTATACGGGCATTTTCGCGGCAGTCCGCGATTTGTTCGCGATGCTACCCGAATCGCGCGAGCGCGGATATAAGCCCGGGCGCTTCTCCTTCAACGTTTCCGGCGGACGCTGCGAAGCCTGTCAGGGCGAAGGTCAGCGCCGGATCGAGATGAATTTTTTGCCCGACGTCTACGTGCAGTGCGAAGTCTGCGGCGGACGCCGCTATAACCGGGAAACACTGTCGGTGCACTACAACGGCCATTCGATCGCCGACCTGCTGGAAATGCCGGTATCGGATGTGCTGCAGATTCTGGAAAACATCCCGCAGGTCAAGCAAAAACTGCAAACGCTGGTTGACGTTGGACTGGGATACATTCACCTCGGCCAATCGGCGGTGACGCTTTCGGGCGGAGAAGCCCAGCGTATTAAACTGGCTCGCGAACTCAGCAAGCGCCAGACCGGCAAAACCCTGTATCTGCTGGATGAGCCGACCACCGGATTACATTTCGACGACGTGCGCAAACTGCTCGATGTGCTGCATCGGCTCACGGATCTGGGAAACACAGTCATTATCATCGAGCACAATCTGGATGTGATCCGCAACGCCGACTGGATTCTCGATCTTGGCCCCGAAGGCGGTGAAGAGGGCGGACGAATCGTGGCGCAGGGAACTCCCGAACAAGTGGCGCGTGTAAAGAAGTCTTACACCGGGCAGGCACTGAGCGCGTATTTCAATGGGTCGGCGAAGAATGGATCAGCTAGAAATGCACTCGCGCCCACTGGCACCGGGGAGTTCGCGTGAATTGGTCTCCCGATAGTTCATCCGAGAACCAGACGCCAACTCCGCAGACTGCGGAGTCGCTCGTAGATAGACAGACGTCCTCACCTGTCCAAGCCGACCACAGTTCGTCGGATCACGGCGAGGCTGGATTCGGCATCGCACTTGCCGCGTCGAATGATCCGGCGTGGAACGGCTGGGATATCCTCCGTATCCTAGTGATGGTATTGGTTGCAATCGTTGTTTCTGTCCTGGCTCTACTCGCTGTGGTCCCCGGGGCCACTTTAAAGGCGCGGGCTTCCCGCCTCGGCACGCTTCCTGAGCTTGGGATCGTCGCCCAGATGATGGCATGGCTGTTGCTGCTGGGTTATATGTACATTCTGGTCACGAAGGAGAGAGGCAGTCCGCGCTTTTGGCAAGCCCTTCACTGGAATTGGCCGGCGAAAATCTGGCCGTTCTTGTCGATGGGTCTCGCGATGCAAGTCGCTTTTGTGTTCTTAGAACGGTTTCTTCCGTTTCCGAAAGAGACTCCCTTTGATGCTCTGTTCCGGCGCCCCACGACCATAATACTGATTGCGGTTTTCTCCGTGACTCTTGGGCCCCTCTTGGAAGAACTGTTTTTCCGTGGATTCCTATATCCGGTCTTGGCGCGGCAATTCGGAATAGGAGCAGGGGTTTCCCTGTCTGCAATAGGATTCAGCCTGATGCACATCGTTCAGTATGGATACTCATGGGCTTCGGTTTTGCTGATTTTCCTGGTAGGCATGGTTGTCGGAGTAGTGCGGGCCAGGCAAAACTCAGTCGCGGCGGGTTTCCTGGTTCACGCAGCCTACAACGGGACCATCATCTTAATGCTCTTGATCGCCACTGACGGCCTCCGCCATCTGGAAAAACTGAATCAATAGTCCACCAGTTCCCAGACTCGGGGAGAGAGCTTTTCCTGAGAGCTGGCAGCCGAGAGCCGAGAGCTGTTTTCTGCTATCGTAGAAATTCATGTCCACAGCGCGACAAGAACTCTTAAGTCTCTTAGCTACCAAGTCATTTCGCCTCGGCGAGTTCAAGTTATCCTCCGGCGGCACCAGCGACTATTACATCGACTGCCGCACCACCACGCTCGATGCGCGGGGCGCGCAACTTGTTGGCCAAGTGTTCCTCGAAGAAATGCGCAGCCAGGGTTGGCATGCCGATGCCATTGGCGGACTGACCATGGGAGCCGACCCGATCGTCGTGCCGGTCGCCGTGGTCAGCGGAACGCTCAACGGATTTCTGGTGCGCAAGGCCGAGAAGCAGCACGGAACAGGCCAGCGCATCGAAGGCTTCCGCGAAAAGGGCGCGCGCGTGGTCATCGTGGACGATGTCTGCACGACTGGCGCGTCCACCGTTGCACGCGATTCGAGGCAGCCCAGGAATATGGATTCGTTGTTGTCGGTGCAATGTGCCTGGTCGAGCGCGAAGAGGCTCAGGGCCGACCCAACGTGGAGAAGGCTGCGGCGCCGGCGCCGTTTATTTCGATCTTTACGGCAGCGGATGTACAGAAAAGAGCATCTAGCACGACTAGACATTTAGTCGCGAACAGCGAACAGCGAACGACCAAACGACCAACGACCAACTCATGATTCAAACCCTCGAATGGACCGACCGCGGCGTAGTCTTCATCGATCAGACGAAGCTGCCAACCGAAGAAGTGTACGTGACCTGCACCACGCACCAGCAAGTCGCCGACGTGATCCGCAACATGGTGGTGCGCGGAGCGCCCGCCATTGGAGTGGCTGCGGCCATGGGCATCGCGATCGGCGTAAAGAATTCCAAGGCGGAGAACGGTGCCGATCTCAAAAAAGATTTTGACGCGATCTGCGAGACGATCCGCCAGACGCGTCCGACGGCTGTCAATTTGTTCTGGGCGATTCGCCGCATGCAGGAGAAATTCGAAACCCTGCGCATCCGTCCGATTCCGCAGATCAAGCAATCGCTGATCGAAGAAGCACAGCGCATGCACGCTGAGGATATCGCCGCCAACCAAGCGATGGGACGGCATGGCGCGACACTGATGCCCGCGAGCGGAGGCGTACTCACGCACTGCAATGCCGGAGCGCTTGCTACTGCTGGCTACGGCACCGCGCTGGGCGTGATCCGTGCCGCCGTGGAAGCGGGAAAGAAGATTCACGTCTACGCCGACGAAACGCGCCCCTTTCTTGCAGGGCTCGCGCCTGACAGCGTGGGAACTGATGAAAGACGGCATCCCGACCACAGTCATCTCCGACAACATGGCGGGCGCGATGATGGCCCAGGGCAAAATCGGAGCCATCGTGGTGGGCGCCGACCGCATCGCCGCCAACGGAGATGTCGCTAATAAAATCGGCACCTATACAGTCGCGGTGCTGGCGAAAGAGCACGGCATCCCGTTCTATGTGGCCGCGCCGATTTCGACCGTCGATCTCGCTACTCCCGACGGCAGCAAGATTCCAATCGAGCAACGCAACGCCAGTGAAGTCACGCACATTGCGGGGAAGCAGATGGTGCCGGATGGAGTCGAGGTCGAGAACCCGGCATTCGATGTAACTCCGGCAAAATATGTGGCGGCGATCATCACCGAACGCGGCATAGCTCGTGCCCCATACAGGGAGTCGCTACACAGATTGGCGAAGGAGAGCTAGCAGACTCGGGTGGGGACAGTCGTCCTTCTTAACCGACTAGGACCGCGAACTTTTTCCGGCCCGCTTGCGTATCATTATCAGGAGGAGGTGTCCCATGTTTGCCTTCCTGTTGTGGTGCCTGCTTTTTGTTCTCTGTTGGCCTCTGGCCCTGCTCGCACTGATTCTCATCCACTCGTGTGGTTGCTGTTGCTGCCCTTTCGTCTGGTGGGGATTGCCGTGCACGGAGCCCTCGCTTTAGTCTGGGCTGTTGTGATGCTACCGGCACGCTTGCTCAGCGCCCCGTTTCGGCTCTCGAGAGTCTGACTTTCGGAGGCGAGCGTTTCCAGAGGGCTGACGACTAAGAGCCGACAGTTGTATTACATCGTCTTTAGATCAGAACTCACGCGCAGCTTCGCTTCCGTAACACGCTGCACGTCCTCGACGGTCAGTCCGGGAGCGATTTCTTCCAGCAACAGACCCTCTGGAGTGACGCGGATGTAGGCCATCTCGGTCACAATCGTATCCACAACTTTGACGCCCGTCAGCGGCAGGGTGCATTTCTTCAGGATCTTTGGCTGCCCATCCTTGGTTGCGTGTTCCATGGCCACGACCACGCGCCGCGCGCCCGCCACCAGGTCCATCGCGCCGCCCATGCCTTTGACCATTTTTCCGGGAATCATCCAGTTCGCGATGCTGCCGGTTTCGTCGACTTCCATCGCACCGAGCACGCTGAGGTCAATATGACCGCCGCGGATCATAGCGAAAGAGTCCGCACTGGAAAAATACGCCGTGCCCGCCAGTTCGCTGACCGTTTCTTTGCCGGCATTGATCAGGTCGGCGTCTTCTGTGCCTTCGACCGGGTAAGGCCCGATACCCAGCATGCCGTTTTCGCTCTGCAGAATCACATCCATGCCGGCGGGAACATGATTGGCGATCAGGGTCGGCATGCCGATGCCGAGGTTGACGTAGAATCCGTCGCGCAGTTCGCGCGCAATGCGCTTGACGATGCGATCGCGCTTTTCGGTGTCTTTCGAGGGCTTGGTTTCTGTTGGCATAGTTAGGTCTCAGGTCTCGGGCGTCAGGTCTCAGGAAATCTCACTCGAACTAACCACCCGCAGCCGCTTTACGCACCGTTCTCCGCTCGATCCTTTTCTCGAACAGTTCACCCACGAAAATCCGCTTCACGTAGACGCTGGGAGTATGAACCGTGTCCGGATCCAGTTCTCCGGCCTCGACTAGATGTTCAACTTCGGCAATCGTGATCTTAGCCGCGGTTGCCATCATCGGATTGAAGTTGCGCGCGGTCTTGCGATACACGAGATTGCCCCACTTGTCGCCCTTCCATGCTTTTACGAACGCGAAATCAGCTTTGAGAGCGCGTTCCATGATGTAAGTGCGGCCATCGAATTCGCGAGTTTCTTTGCCGTCCGCAACGACCGTACCGACGCCAGTTGGAGTGAAGAATGCCGGAATGCCCGCGCCTCCAGCGCGAATGCGCTCGGAAAACGTTCCCTGCGGAACAAGGTCGAGGCGCAGAGTATTGCTCAGTACCATCTGCTCGAGGAGTTTGTTCTCTCCAACGTAGGTTCCGATGTGGTGGCGAATCTGTCCATTGGCGAGCAGCAGTCCCATCCCAAGACCATCGACGCCGACGTTGTTACTGATCGTCGTGAGGTCCTTGACGCCTTTGTGGACGAGCGCGCGGATCAGGTTCTCCGGTATTCCGCACAGCCCGAACCCGCCCACCATGATAGTGGCGCCATCGAATACATCCTGAATCGCCTCTTCGGCGCTGGCGACAACTTTGTGCATAGCAGGAGAATTCTAACGGAATTTCATTGTAGAGGAGAGGTCAACACCGCAAATCTACCACGGAGGCACGGAGACGCGGAGGAGTTCATTTCTTCTTTTTCTCCGTGTCTCCGTGCTTCCGTGGTGAGGTCTTACTCAACTGGTGCGCGCGCTCGAATTCGTCGGCTAGTTGCTTCGAATCCAGATTCTCTCGAATATGCGCGAGGCGTTGCTCCAGCTTCTGCAGGACGTCGGAAATGTTCTTCTTGTTAGTGATGGCCACATCCCGCCACATCGAATACGGGCTGCCGGAGATGCGCGTCATCTCGCGCAAGGCGCGTCCGCCGATGTCGAGAACCGGAGCGTCCGGGCCGAATTCCTCGACCAGAGCAGCCGCCAGAGCCGTAGAGATCATTTGCGGCAGATGGCTGATCCAGGCGCAAAAGCGATCGTGATCAGCCGGATCAAGTACGGCAACCCTCGCTCCCATCATCTCCGCACAGTGGATGAACTCTCCGCAAAGTCCCGCGTGCACGTTCTGGCTGGGCAGCGGTGTGAAGAGCCACGCTGCGCCCTCAAACAGATCGGCGTCGGCAAACTCGACTCCAGCGTGCTCTTTGCCCGCCATCGGATGTCCGGCGAGGAACCTGTGACCGGCGTTTCTCCCAAACGCCTTCGCTGCGCCGGCGACAACTTCTGCCTTGGTGCTTCCGACATCGGTCACGAGCGTTTTCGGAGGCAGTGCTGGCCCGAGTCGCGCGATCAGGTCAAGAATTGGAAGCACGGGCGCGGCCAGCACGACGAGATCGCTGCCGCGAACGGCATCGGCTGGGTTCGACATTCCCGAATCGATGGCGCCGCAATCCTGCGCCCGCTCCAGTACAGCGGCGCGATCGCACCCGACGACCTTTCCGGCAAGGTGGCGCTTCTTGAGGGCGAGACCGAGTGAGCCGCCGATCAAGCCGGTTCCGATGATGGTGACTTGTTTGAAGGGCATGGTGAAATGGTTGCTTGTCTTTGGTCGCTGGTCGCTGGTCGTTCGCTGTTGGCTATTCGCTATTCGCTGATCGCCTTCGAAAGACTCATCAGCGACGAAACGATTTGGCCGTTGTCGCGCTCAATGGCTGAAACTGCGAGTTGCGAAGAGCGAACGACGAACAGCGAATAGCGGACAGCGACAGCAGTTTACGCGATCTCACGTCCCACGGCAGGCGCGATCATGCGGAGCTGGTCCATCAATTTCGCGAATTGCTCCGGATAGAGCGATTGGGCCCCATCGGAGAGCGCTTTGTCGGGCTGGTGATGCACTTCGATCAGCATAGCGTCCGCTCCGGCGGCTGCCGAGGCGAGCGCCATGGGTGCAACCTTGTCGCGGCGTCCTGTGCCGTGCGATGGATCGGCGGTCATGGGCAAATGAGACAGCTTGTGAACGATGGGGATGGCTGAGATGTCCATCGTGTTGCGTGTATAGGTTTCGAACGTGCGGATGCCGCGCTCACAGAGAATGATCTCGTAATTGCCACCGGCGAGAAGGTATTCCGCCGAACAGAGCAGCTCTTCGATCGTGGCCGCGATTCCGCGCTTCAGCAGCACGGGCTTCCGCGCTTTACCCAGTTCGCGCAGCAGGTTGAAATTCTGCATGTTGCGCGCCCCAACCTGGAAGATATCAACATACGGCAGCATCACCTCGATCTGCGATATCTCCATGACCTCGCTGATCACCAGCATCTTGAAGTGGTCGCCCGCTTCGCGTAGCAACTTCAGTCCGTCGACGCCGAGCCCTTGAAATGAATACGGCGAGGATCGAGGTTTGAATGCGCCGCCACGCAGTACGCGCGCGCCAGCCTTGGAGATCAGGTCGGCGACCGTGAACAGTTGCTCGCGTGATTCGACCGAGCATGGTCCTGCCATCACGACAATCTTCTTGCCCCCGATTTCGATTCCGTTGGCGAACTTGACCACCGTGCCTTCAGGGCGGAAGTTGCGTCCGGCGAGCTTGTAGGGAGAAGTAATGCGGTGGACTTCCTGCACTCCGGCAAGCATTTCTACTTCGCGGGTATCGAAATCGTGGGGGACTCCGACGCCGCCAAGCACGGTCTGGCGCGCTCCGGTGGAGCGATGAACTTCAAAGCCAAAATGGACCAGTTGATCGATGACCTGCTGAATCTGGTCTTCGCTGGCGGTTTCCTGCATTGCAACAATCATGATTAGGCTCGCTTGCTATTAATGCGAATTTCGTGTCTCAGTCTTCAAATTGTGAATCCCGCTCGGTATCTTGTGGCGGCGGATCGTCGGGGGGCGATTTCGCGCTTCTGTATATTGCGCATCACGTCGAGCAATCGTTCGTAGATCTTGATCAGGTCGCTTTCTACCAGCGGACCCTTGCTGCTGCTCTGTACGTTCTCCAGGACCTGGCGTTCGCGATTCGGTTCATAGATGCCCATTCCAAGTTTGCGCTTCAGACGCCCGATTTCGACTACGGCAGCAGCCCGCTCGTTGAGCAGCACCGCCAGTTTGCGGTCGAGGTCGTCGATTTTGTCGCGCCAGTCGGAAATGTCCATGAAGCTAGCTCTCAGCTCTCAGCTGTCAGCTCTCTGCTAAACCCTACATTACCGGCTGAACGCCAAAGGCTCGTGGATTGTCTGGTTTCACCAGTTTCATTACCGAGCGCGCCGGACTGATGGCTGATGGCTGACGGCTGAAAGCTGCCTTACGAATTTTGACACAGACTCGGCTTCGCGTCCGGGATTTTGTTCGATGGCGTGGACGATTGCACTGCCAACGACTGCGGCTTCCGCGAACTTGCCGACAGCGGCGAACTGCTCTGGCGTGGAGATTCCGAAGCCCACTGCGACTGGGAGCTTTGAGAAGCGGCGGATGCGCTTGACGAGATTCTTCGCATCGTCGGTCATTTCTGCACGGGCTCCAGTGACTCCGGTGCGCGAGATGGCGTAGATGAAGCCGGAAGAAACCTCGGCAATTTGCTTGAGGCGCTGATCGGGAGAAGTGGGCGCGGCGAGAAAGATCGTAGCGAGGTCGTTCTTGCGCGCTTCGCGGATGTATTCGGCGGATTCTTCTATCGGGATGTCGGTGATCAGAGTGCCATCGATTCCGGCAAGGCGCGCTACGTGACAGAACTTGGCAAGGCCCATGCGCACGATGGGATTGAGGTAGGAAAAGACGACCAATCCAACCGATTGCGAGTGCTCGCGGATTTCGGCGGCGAGTTTCAGAACGTGCTCGAGTGAGGTTCCGTGTTTCAGAGCGCGCTCGCTGGCGCGCTGGATGACCGGTCCATCGGCGAGCGGATCGCTGAAGGGAACTCCGAGTTCGATGATGCTTGCTCCTGCTTCGATGGCTGCGAGGATCACGTCGCGTGTGGTGGCGAGGTCGGGATCGCCGCAAGTGACGTAAGCGACGAGAGCGGGCTTCGATTCAAAGTGAAAGGGCACGAGAGCATTGTAGATTGCGGAGAGGTGCAAAGAGGTCTCACTTTCCCGGCGAAATTCGCCTGGAGAGTCTGAGATCCCCCTTGATGGGGTCTTTGAAAACAAAAGACTTAGGAAACGATTCCTCGCAGATCTTTGAAGAATAAGGAGTTACGGATAAGATATTTATAAATCAATGAGTTAGGGCCGAAATGACGGATGTTGTGAGGCGGTTTTTCTTTGTATGTTGTTGAGGAATAAATATTTTACGCGGAAATCGACGCATCTGCGCGCTTGAAGCTCGACCGTTTGGAAGCGGCTACCTCGATTCGGGACCTTGCGGCACTCCTGGGCGACCGTTTTGAAGCATTGGTGGGGGATCGCAAGGGCCAGTACAGCATTCGCATTAACGATCAATGGCGGGTCTGTTTTGAATGGCCCGTGCTTCTGGGCCCTCGAGCGTAGAAATTGTTGATTATCACTGAGGAGCATCGAATGGAATTGACTGCTATCCATCCGGGAGAACACCTGGCCGAAGAGCTGAACGAGCTCCATATGAGCGCGGCCGAACTGGCGCGCAAGATCCATGTTCCAACCAATCGAGTCACGCAGATACTGAACGGGACTCGCGCCATCACGGGCGACACGGCGCTGCGCCTTGCTCACTTTTTCGGCACGAGTGCGGAGTTTTGGCTGAATCTACAGAGCCTCTATGAGCTGCGGCTTGCGCAGAAGAAGGTGGGGAAGTCTATCGAGGCACTTCCGAGGCTTGAGCGGCGCGATCCGGTGCGGGCGTGACGAAGGGAGGAGGAGGGAGACACTCTCTCTAGCCCCACTCAAGCCAGAGGAAGGCTTGAATGGGGCACCCACGAGTTGAGTGGGCCACCAGCCAACTGGTTCTCATGGTTCTGCGGGAGCTTCCGGCCCAAGGAGGACTTGAGTGGGGTCCTGGGGAAAACTACTTTAACAGTTCGAGTGCTTCGTTGAGCGCGTCAAGAGTGTTTTGATCTGGCGGGCCGCCTTGGAACGACGAGATTATGCCAATGGCATCATTGATTGCAGAACGAGTCTCATCCACATCCACGTATAGCCTCTTCTTTACTAGCTCAAGAATTGCGACTGCCGCTTGGAAAAGGATAAACGCTTGATTCTCGGTTTTCAGGCGATCTATGAGCCATCGAAAATACCTCGGGCGCGGCTCAACCTGGAGCATGCAGATGGCGGCTAGTCTCCGTCCGGCTATTTCGGATCGTGTCAACTTTGTTCGTAGAGGCAGACCAGCCAGAGCTAATGTTCGCATTCCTGCCGCAATTTCATTCATCTTTCGTGTTCGCAGGTCACCGCTCGGCAAGTGAGTGCGAAGAGACTCATACTGATCCGCCAAATCGAAAATTTGGTCCATCACTGCTTCTAAGACTTCGGACTTCGGAATGCTCGAATCTGTGACCTTCTTTTTCAGATTTTCTGCGGCTTGCACCTGATTTTTCGGAACCGTCTTTGATGTGTCAGTTTCGCTAACCGTTGCTCCGGCTTCGCTGACGGCTTCTTCCAATTCTTCCTCAAGTTCGAACTGGCCAAGTTTCAGCTTCTTCGCGGATGAAAGTTTGCGGCCCAATACCTTGAGAAGGAATGCGATCCTAATTCGATTGATAAATAGAAACCATCCCACGACCCCTGGCCACGCTATTGCGCTTAGTATGGCAGCGATGCTTGAGAACAGCGCGGCCCAAGATGGGGGCTGATCCGTCATTCGGGACCTCCGAACATTGGTCTCTCTATAAACATCAATCCAGCTTCAGGTTCTCGCGCATAATTCCAATATCTTTATCCCCGCGGCCGGAGATGTTAACGATCACAATTTCTGACTTCTTCATTTTCGGCGCGCGCTTGATTACTTCGGCTACGGCGTGGGCCGACTCGAGCGCAGGGATTATGCCTTCGGTTCTTGCGAGCAGCGTTGTCGCTTCTAACGCTTCGGCGTCGCTGGCGGGGACGTATTCGGCGCGGCCGGTGTCGTGGAGTTCGGCGTGTTCGGGGCCGATTGATGGATAGTCCAAGCCCGCGGAGACCGAGTGCGTTAGCGCGATTTGGCCGGCTTTGTCCTGCAGAACGTAGGAGAACGTTCCTTGTAGAACTCCAGGCGAGCCTCCGCGGAAACGGGCGGCGTGGTCGCCTAGGGCTTCGCTTCGGCCTCCAGCTTCTACGCCGATCAGTTCTACTTTTTTGTCTTTAATGAAATCGTAGAAAATTCCGATGGAGTTCGAGCCTCCGCCTACGCAGGCGATGATGGCTTTGGGCAGCTTGCCTTCGGCTTTGAGGATCTGGGCGCGGGCTTCACGTCCGATTACGCGGTGGAAGTCGCGGACCATGGTCGGATAGGGATGCGCTCCCAGCACGCTGCCTAGGAGGTAGTGCGTGGTGCGGACGTTGGTGACCCAGTCGCGCATGGCTTCGTTGATCGCGTCTTTCAGGGTGCATGACCCGGAACTGACGCCGCGCACTTCGGCTCCGAGCAGGCGCATGCGGAAGACGTTGAGTTCCTGGCGGCGCATGTCTTCGGTGCCCATGTAGACGACGCACTCGAAGCCGAGCAGGGCGCAGACGGTGGCGGTGGCTACGCCGTGCTGGCCGGCGCCGGTTTCGGCGATGACGCGCCGCTTGCCCATGCGTTCGACTAGAAGCCCTTGTCCGAGGCAGTTGTTAATTTTGTGTGCTCCAGTGTGGAGCAGGTCTTCGCGCTTGAGATAGATTTTTGCGCCGCCCAGTTTCTTTGTAAGACGCTGTGCGAAGAAGAGCGGCGTGGGGCGTCCGGCATAGGTCTTCAGTAGAAGGTCGAGACGCTGCTGGAATTTCTTGTCGCGCTTGGCTTTTTCGTATTCGCGCTCGAGTTCCTGAAGCGCGGCCATCAGGGTTTCGGGGACATAGCGTCCGCCGTAGGGGCCGAAGCGGCCGGGGGATTTTGTGGCATCTCGCCCAGGTGCGCGCCCAAAAGACGGGCGCGAACCTGGGGCACCACTGACCGTTGTTGTTGCCATCTTCAGTTGGCCTCTTCCATTGCGCGCACGGCTTGGACGAAGGCGCGGATTTTCTTGGGATCTTTCTTGCCGGGCTCAATTTCTACGCCTGAAGAAACGTCGACGCCCCAGGGATGGAGGAGGTGAATTGCCTCCTGCACGTTGCCGGGGCGCAGGCCTCCGGCCACGATCAGCTTGCTGATACTGTTGACGATCCCGGCCCAGGGCTGCACCCGCTCCCAGTCAAATTTCTTGCCGGTGCCGCCGCGCTGTTCTGGAGTCGAGGAGTCGATCAGCACGCCCGCGATCACTCCGGGACGGAAGCCGTGAGTTTCGAGGAACAGATCGCCGTTCTTGGCGACATGAAATTTATGAACGCGCTTGCCCTTGTAGGCGTCGTCTTTCTCGATCACTCCGACGGCCACCGGATCCCATGGGACGGACTGGCCTTCGGGAGCGTCAAAAAGTGCTGCGGGCCAGGTACGAAAAATCGTGGGGCGCTGCGATCCGTTCAGTTTTTCGAAGAGAGAACGGCTGAACTCAACGCTTTCGTCGCCGCTGAGTTGAACAGCGGTCAGGCCGGCCTGCTTGACGTGATCGCGCACGACATCCACAGATTCGTTTACGAACACGCCGACTTTTTCGATGTGTGGCGGCAGCTTTTCGATGATGGCGCGTGCAGTCTGGACCGTGACGTGACGCGGGCTCTGGGGATAGAAGACGAACCCCAGCGCGTTTGCGCCAGCGTCGATGGCGGCTTGCGCGTCGTCGAGGTTCGTGGTCCCGCAGATCTTGATCCAAGTCATAAAAGCAGCTGTCAGCTGTCAGCTCTCAGCTATCAGTAAAATCCCTTCGTGCCGACTGCGATCTTCGCTCTTGCTTCTTCCATCAACTTGCTCAACGCGGCTCCGGGCCGCTCTTGTTTCATTAGCGATTCGCCGATCAGGAAGGCGTCGTAGCCCGCTGACCGCAGGCGCGCCAGATCTTCTCCGGTATGGATTCCACTTTCCGCAACGCGCACACAGGTTGCCGGCATCTTTTCTGCCAGGTTCAATGCCGTCCTGAGATCGACTGCGAAGGTGCGTAGATTGCGGCTGTTGATTCCGATCAGGTCGAAGCCGGCATCGAGTGCACGTTGAAGTTCGGTCTCATCGTGGGCTTCGCAGAGAATGTCGAGGCCATATTTGCGTGCACACGCACCCAGCGATTTTAGTTCGCGATCCTCAAGAGCAGCGACGATCAGGAGGATCGCGTCGGCGTGATTGGCGCGCGCTTCCAGAATCTGGACATCATCGACGATGAAATCTTTCCGTAAGCACGGTAGGGAAGTGGCCGCAGAAGCTTGACGCAGGAAGTCGAGCGAGCCTTGAAAATGCGGCTCATCGGTCAGGACTGACAATGCAGCGGCGCCCGCTAGTTCGAGTTCCACGGCGAGTTCGGCGGGGTGAAAATCGGCGCGAATCAATCCCTTCGATGGCGAGGCTTTCTTCAGTTCCGCAATGACGGCGATTCGGTCCTGGGCGATCGAGCGCAGCCGGTTGCGGAATCCCCGGGGAGTGTGTTGTGCGGCAGCCTGCTCCAGCGCGCGCAGGTCACAATTGCGCCGGGTCAGCGAAACATGCTGGCGAGTGGCCGCAACAATGGAGTCGAGGGAGGCTGGCATGCCAGTTGGTCAATTATACGGAACCAGCCTATTTTTCAGTTAAGGAGAAGCTCTCGGCGCGTTTTGAAAGCATGTGATGCAGAGCATTGACCCGCCTTCCGGCAAGGTGCTATAAACGAGTGCTTCGTGCCGAAAGGCGTGGGATTCTGTTCAAGGACTCTGCGCTGAAGGTACAAGTTTTCCGACGCGGCCAAATCGGCACTCCTATTTAATTCGTTTCACCTTGCGGTGGAAGCGCGTTGGGAACTTCGGTGGCGGCAGGCAGCGCTCCGAAGCGAGAACACACGTTGTGACCCCTGATAAGGATCTTTAGGAGGATTTCGATGCGCCACTGGATAGCCCCGTTTGCGTCCGTGAGCCGCCGGATTGCGAAAGCACCCGCCGCTCTAGCGACTTTCCTGGTAGTGAGCACAGCCTGCGCGTTCGCGCAGTCCACCGAGGAAGCCGGCGGCGAAGCCGCACTCAAGCTGCCTGACTTATCTTCGGTCAGCTTTCTGAACAACGCCATCGACGGGCACAAGTTGCTGCTGATCGGGCTGGTGTTCTGCGTGTTCGGGCTCGGCTTCGGCATGTGGATCTTCATGCGGCTGAAAAATCTGCCCGTGCATCGCTCCATGCGCGAGATTTCCGAGCTGATTTACGAGACCTGCAAGACCTACCTGATCACGCAGGGCAAGTTCCTGATGCTGCTGTGGGTTTTCATCGCGATCATTATTTCCGTGTACTTTGGCTGGCTGAAGCCAGTGCCGGGAAAATCAGTCGCACTCACGCTGCCCATCATTCTGCTGTTCAGTCTGGTGGGAATCGCGGGCAGCTACGGCGTGGCGTGGTTTGGCATCCGCGTGAATACTTTCGCGAACTCACGAACGGCGTTCGCGTCGCTTCCGGGCAAGCCATACCCGGTGTATCAGATTCCGCTTGAAGCTGGGATGTCGATCGGCATGATGCTGATTTCGGTCGAGCTGCTGATCATGCTCTTCATCCTGCTGTTTATCCCGGCGGACTATGCCGGTCCGTGCTTTATTGGATTCGCGATCGGCGAGTCGCTGGGCGCGGCGGCGCTGCGTATCGCTGGCGGCATCTTCACCAAGATTGCCGACATCGGCAGCGACCTGATGAAGATCGTTTTCAAGATTAAAGAAGATGATGCCCGCAACCCCGGCGTCATCGCCGACTGCACCGGCGACAATGCCGGCGACTCGGTTGGACCTTCGGCGGATGGTTTCGAGACCTACGGCGTCACTGGCGTCGCGCTGATTACCTTCATTCTGCTGGGCGTGAAGAGCGAAACAATCCAGGTTCAGTTGCTGGTCTGGATTTTCGTGATGCGCATCATGATGCTCATCTCCAGTGCGCTGGCGTATTTCGTCAATAGCGCGTTCGCCAAGGCGAAATATGGCAAGGCCGAGCACATGGACTTCGAGGTTCCGCTGACTTCGCTGGTTTGGCTGACCTCGATTGTGTCGATCATTGCCACCTACTTCATTTCGTACCTTATTATTCCCAGCCTTGGTGGCAACAGCGACACGACGCAGTGGTGGAAGCTGGCCACGATCATCTCGTGCGGCACGCTGGCGGGAGCGCTGATTCCTGAACTGGTGAAGGTATTTACTTCGGTCAACTCGCGTCACGTGAACGAAGTCGTCACCTCGGCGAAGGAAGGCGGCGCGTCGCTCGGCATCCTTTCCGGTTTTGTCGCCGGAAACTTCTCCTGCTACTACCTGGGCTTGTCGATGATGGGCCTGATGGCGGTCGCTTACTACATGAGCACGATGGGCTTGGAGGCGGCGGCGGGAATGCTCGCTCCGGCGGTCTTCGCTTTTGGCCTGGTCGCGTTCGGATTCCTCGGCATGGGGCCGGTGACGATTGCGGTCGATTCCTACGGCCCGGTGACGGACAACGCACAGTCTGTTTATGAACTATCGCTGATCGAGACGATCCCCAACATTAAGGCTGAAATCAAGAAGGACTTCAACATCGACGCGAATTTTGAGCGCTCCAAGGATCTGCTCGAAGAGAACGATGGCGCGGGCAATACGTTTAAGGCTACGGCCAAGCCGGTGCTGATTGGAACCGCGGTGGTAGGAGCAACCACGATGATCTTCTCGATCATCATGGCGCTTACTCATGGGCTGACGGTCAATAAGGAGGGGCTCTCGTTGCTGCACGCTCCTTTCTTCCTGGGCCTGATCACTGGCGGCGCGATGATCTATTGGTTCACGGGAGCTTCCACACAGGCCGTGACTACCGGCGCTTACCGCGCGGTTGAGTTCATCAAAGCCAACATTAAACTCGAAGGCTCGGAGAAGGCATCGGTCTCCGACAGTAAGAAGGTGGTTGAAATCTGCACGAAGTACGCGCAGAAGGGCATGTTCAACATCTTTCTCGCTGTGTTCTTCGGGACCCTGACTTTCGCGTTCGTCGAGCCGTTCTTCTTCATTGGCTACCTGATCTCGATTGCGATCTCCGGTCTCTACCAGGCCATTTTCATGGCCAATGCCGGAGCCGCATGGGACAACGCCAAGAAGATCGTCGAGACGAAGCTGAAGCAGAAGGGCACGCCGCTGCATGACGCCACGGTGATCGGCGATACGGTGGGCGATCCTTTCAAAGACACATCTTCGGTGGCCATGAACCCGGTGATCAAGTTCACCACGCTGTTTGGGTTGCTAGCTGTCGAACTGGCGGAAACTCTGAAACCTGAAGGTCATGCAACCGGTCTGACCACGGTGCTGGCATTGGCGTTCTTCGCGATTTCGTTCTTCTTCGTGTACCGGTCGTTCTACGGGATGCGGATCGGATCGGAGTAACGCGGGGAGTTAAGTTTTACTGAACTGTGGCGAGAAACAGAAACGCCATCCGGTTGTGCCGGATGGCGTTTTCTTTTTGAGAAGTTATTGTTTGGTGAAAGTTGGTGAATCCAGATCGCCGTCGCAGTTTCCACCGGAGACTTGGTACGTGCCCTTCATGTTAGTGGGCGAAGCTGGGTTATTCAGCAGAACATTGGTATAGAAGAAATTTCCACCGTCATCGGTTGTCCCGTTCACCACCAGAGTTGGGCCAACGATAAATGCGCTGGTAACGGTAGCGGTCGAGGAGCAAGAGGAATTCGTGTAGGCGCCAGTGCCGGTGAGAGCAAAACTTCCGTCCGATGAAGCGGTTGTCGCCTGCTTTAGAGAAAGAGCTAAGGTCACGTTCGGTCCACCCTGACTGGCGATGGGACCGCTCCAAGTGGCGCTGATTGAGGGGACAGCAGCAGCGGCTATATTGCCCGTATCGCCATCGTCACAGCCACCAGTCACGGTATATGTGCCGGTCATTGCCGAAACTGATGTTTCAGTACCGGTAACGGTGATCACCTGTCCGGCGGCGCTTGCCGAAGTCAACGCGATGTCTTTCCCATTTATGGTTCCGGTAAACGCGAACACCTGTGACGGGTTGATGCATGCGTTATTGACCTGCATTGAGCCCGCTAGACTGCTTCCCGTCTGGGTGAGATTTCCGCCAATATAGAAAGTGCCCGCTGCGCCGGATGACGTTGCGGTCATGGACCAGTTGCCCTGTGTAAGGGCGGGATTGTTGCTGGAACCACAGCCTGCGAGGGTCAGAGCAAGAACACTGACGGTTAGCAAGCTACCCGCGAACTTGGAAAAAGCTGCGAACGTCATACATCCTCCGGGGGTGGCGCGTCCTTGAGGACATGCACCAACGGTATGACTTTCGACTATGCGGGTATTTTTGGGAAAGATTACCGGCGTACTCCGGACGCGTAGGGTGGTAACGAAAGTCATCAGCGGAAACCGGAGCGCGAGGCGAGGGTCGGAAGGGCAGAGTTCGCTGAGAGAATTCCCTGCAGCGACCTCGCCTGGATGAAGAACGTAGGGGTCCTTCGACTCCGCGCTGCTTCGCTTCACAGCGCTCCGCTCAGGATTACATTTCTTGTTTGGCTCACTAAAACGGGCGGTTCGCTATGTCTAGATCAGTTTCAGTTGCTTGGGTTCGGCGGGGCTGATGCGCACGCGTTCGACGCGGCGGTCGGTAGAGTCGAGGACTTCAAATTTGAGACCTTCATCTTCAATGACTTCGCCTTTCCGAGGAATCCGTCCAGCGATTCGCTTACCAGTCCGGCAATGGTCGAGGATTCGTGGCCTTCCGGACGCATGCCGAAGAGTTCGTCGAGGCGATCGACATCCATGTTGCCGGGGACGACGTAGGAGTTCTCATTTTCCTTTACGACCTGCGCTTTTTCGTGCTCGTCGCCGATTTCGCCGACAATTTCTTCCACCAGGTCTTCGATGGTCACCAGGCCCGCCACGCCGCCATATTCGTCCACCACGATCGCCATGCGGACGTTACTGCGCTGCATCTCCCGCAGCAGATCGCTGACTAGTTTGCTCTCCGGAACGAAGTAAACGTCTGTGCGCATCGAGGTCGCGACGGTGCGCGTGTGCGCTTCGGAGTCGGGCACCTGCAGGACGTCCTGGGTATGGAGAATGCCCTTGATGTGATGAATCGAACCTTCGTAGACAGGGATGCGCGAGAAGGGCTTAACTCGGAGCAACTCGACGATCTTCTCGACGGTGTAGTCGGCAGGGACGGCGACCATTTCGGGGCGCGGCTTCATCGCCTCGCGAACGGTCTTGCCGCTGAACTCGACGACCGACTGGATCAGTTCGCGATCGCCTTCCTGGATGATGCCTTCTTCCTGTCCGGCTTCGATCAGGCGTCGACGGCTTCGGAGGGAGTTTCGGGTTGCGGCGTCGGCGTGTTCGCGGGTGAGCGCGGCGACCGACTGGCAGAATCCGAGCACCAGGGTGACCGGCAAAACCAGGTAGATGAGCACGCGCAAGAGCAGGTCCACTGCGGCCAGCCAGCGTGCCCTGGGTGCGCGAAAAAAATACAAAGGGCAGCAGGCGGTTGAAAACGATGATGATGAGGACGAGGCTGAGCGTGGCTTCGAGAACTTCGGAGATGCTCCAGGCACGATCGCGAAACACGGTGAAGCCGACGATCATGGCAATCGCCGCGGTGACCAGTTGCGTGAGAATGGCCATGGAGAGCGCGGCGCGTTCGCGCGGGTCACTCCGAGGCGGGGCTCGACGATCTGCTCGAAGGAGTCGATGTTGTCCTGGAAATCGCGGGAGAGGAATTTGCCGATCTCCTGGTAGAGGCGGTCCACGTAAGAGACCAGCGTCAGCAGGCCAAAGAGCAGGACGAGAGCGAGGCTGACGCCGATCATGAGTGTCTCCGCGACGGCCGCTGGGTGCGCGCTCGCGACCGGCGGCATTCTTACTCGCGGTAGTCGCTTCCAGCACCCATGTTCTTTCGATCAGCCCGGCGGGAGGCCGAAGCTTTGCACGTAACTGTTTTTCGCGGCGTGCCATCTGTCCATTGTCCGTCTCGTGATCGTATCCTTGCAGATGCAAGACCCCGTGGAAGACGAGAATTTTCACTTCCTGGGCTGTCGAGTGGCCGAGGGCGCGTGCATTTCAGAAGCAATCTCGGCGAAATCGCAATTTCTCCGGCGAGATGTCTTACGAATTGTCGGGATCGGCGGGAAAGAGAGAACGTCGGTCGGCTGGTTCTTTCCTCGGAAACGGCGGTTCAGAGCTTTCATGGCGACGCTCGAGGTCATCGAGCATGTTCGACCAGTACCTTTCAAGCCAGCCGCTGCCGGCGCGCGCGTGACAAAGCGGCTACAGCGCCACTTCATTGAGATCGAGCGACACGCTTTTGAAAATGACCAAGGTCGCCCCCCAGCCTTCCTGGTCACCGGAAAACGGAGCGCAGCGGAAGCTCCACGTATCTAACTTGCGCTACAGAATGCGTCGTCCTTCGATGAGCTCAAAATGACAATTCAGGGCCGCTTAAAAATGTCACCGCGCTATCTCAATGTGCAGTTCCTCATTTCGTAGCGGAGGTTCCTCTGGCATTGCCGGATGTGCCACCGGCTTCGGCTCGAGCAGCGACATCTGCTGCTCCTCCAGACGCGTCTTGTGCTCTTCGTAGGCACGAATAATCCGCTGCACCAGGTGATGGCGCACCACATCGCTCTCGTCGAATACACGAAGCGAGATGCCGTTCGACGCTCTTGAGAATGTCGACCGCCTCGATCAGTCCGCTGCGGCGCGCGTTGGGCAAGTCGATCTGCGTGATATCGCCAGTGATCACCGCCTTGGAACCGAATCCCAGGCGGGTGACGAACATCTTCATCTGCTCGGAGGTCGTGTTCTGCGCCTCGTCGAGAATCACGAACGAATCGTTCAGGGTGCGTCCGCGCATGAAGGCGATGGGCGCAATCTCGATGATGTTTTTCTCCAGGATAGCGGTCGACCCGCTCAGGGTCCAGCATGTCATAGAGCGCGTCGTAGAGCGGACGCAGATAGGGATCGATTTTTTCCTGCAAAGTGCCGGGAAGAAATCCCAGACGCTCGCCGGCTTCGACCGCGGGACGCGCCAGAATGATGCGGTTGACCTGCTTGTTGAGCAGGGCCGAAATCGCCATGGCGACCGCGAGATACGTTTTGCCGGTGCCGGCCGGGCCGACGCCGAACACCATGTCGTGATTTTCGATGGCTTCGAGATAGCGGCGCTGGTTGGGACTCTTCGGCTGGACCGTTCGGCGGCCAAACGAGCGCTGGCGTCCGGCTTCGGCGAGCCCGCGGAGCGTGGCATTCGGGTCGCTCACCACCATGCGCAACATGCTGCTCAGGTCACCGTTCTGAAACTGGTGGCCAGATTTCCGCAGGTGCTCGTAATCAACGAACAGCTGCTCGGCCCGAGCTACGTCGCGGGGCGCGCCCTCGAGTTCAATGCTGTCAGAGCGGAGGTCGATATTAATGTTCAGGCCATCTTCGAGCACGTGGAGATTTTCGTCGCGCGTCCGAACAGGGTCTCGATATTAGGGCTAAGCTCAATATTCTTTTTCATTCAGGAAAGGGTCGCCGCCTCCAGCAGCCGGACAGGGCTCACTGTTCGATGTGGGTTCCCGGAATGTGGTTGACCGCCAAAATCGGCGGCACCCGCGCCGGCATTTTTTGCACGCAAGTAGCTGGATGAGGAAGTGGACCAAACCGGATTGCGCACCCCAACGACGGGGCGGATGACCAAACATTGCCTCAAGCCTAGCGCGGGCGCGCGGGGGAGTCAATGGCAGAGCGTACGACCAAGCTGTTTCGTGACAGTCGCGTGGTCGGACAAACTCGGCGGCGAGATACGGACTCCCGAAAAGCCACATCACACACAGTTGATGGCCCCTATACCTCTACAACAGCCTCAAAGTGTATAGTCACGCACGGAGGTTCTTGTTGATGTCCGGCAGAGTTATATGCGTTCTCGTGGCATTGGCCCTGTGTTTGGGAGGGGCGGCTGCCCAGACGCCAAGTCAATTGACATCTTCCGAACTTGGAAATGTGTTGCACTGTCTTGACAGAAAACTGAGGCCTGGCGACTCGCCTCCTCGTTTCGAAAGTGACTCTTACCGAATCCGCTACGCGTTTGGTGTCGTTGTCAAAGATGAGGACGAGAAGAACGAACTGCATCTTGCCGTTTACGGCAAAGGGGAGAAGCGAGGTGTTCTTTACCAGGTCTACCTCGAAGATGGGCGGCGGCCCTCCATCTACATCGGCCAGTGGGGCACGCTAAAGCAGGAGAAAGGCGTGATGGAGCCAGATGAGATTTGGGGTGGGCAAGCGACGTATTACTATGAAAAACGACTCTTGCGCGTTATTTCCGCGACGCCAGCGATAACGATCCCTGCCAGCGAAGTGGTTGCTGGATCTCGCGTTTGTATCTTCGACCGCTAACAGCGCAAAATCAGCCCTCGATGCTAGGGGCTCGGAACCACTGCCTGGGTTTCGT
>CAVRYB010000006.1:0-10077 GCA_963725295.1 uncultured Acidobacteriaceae bacterium | reverse complement strand
TACCATGCCGGGCTCCAATTGCTGCGTCTGTCCTGCAGCAAGTCTCGGAGCCTCGTGTATCTCTAATCCTAAACCATGCCCGGTAGAATGCGTGAAGTAGCGGGCAAGTTTTCTTCGGCGGAGCACCCTCCGCGCAGCCTCGTCAACGTCGCCAGCAGCGACTCCGACGCGCACCGCCGCGATCGCCGCCAGCTGCGCTTCGAGCACACTCTGATAGAAATCCCGCGCTTCCGTGGATGGCCGCCCCACGTGTACGGTTCGCGTACGATCCGAGCAATAACCGGCGAGTATAACACCAAAATCGCAGACCACGAACCCGCGCCGCGGAATGCGCGCCTGCGAGGCTCGACCGTGCACGACTGCTGAGCGAGTTCCCGATGCGAGGATCGTCGGGAATGACATTCCTTCCGCTCCCGAACAGCGTGCCTTGAATTCCATCGCGGCGGCCACTTCCACTTCCGGCACTCCCGGCCGAATCTTGCGGCATGCAATTCCAAACAAACTTGCGCCGAGTTCGACCGCCCGCCGGACTTGCAGAATTTCCTCCGCATCCTTCACCATGCGGAGGCGTTCCACCAGAGGAGGAGTAGAACGCACCCGTATCCTCCCTCTGAGCATTGCAGCCACCCGGTCGCGCATCTCTGCCGTGATTGCGTGAGATTCAACGCCGAGCGCAGGCTGCTTCGACCTGCCCCGCGACCCCAACCACTCCGCCGCCGCAATCAGCGGTGATTTGCCGGCGATGACGACGCTAACCCCGCGTACGCCGGCCCGCGCCAACTCCTCTTTTGCCTGCGTGCGATACCGGCCATCGGTAAAGAGGATGCAATCGCGATCCGAGACGAGCAACGCAGCCGCGCTGCCCGTGAAACCGCAGAGATAGTGAACATTCGGGAGATGCGTCACCAGCAGTGAGTCCAGATCGCTCGCCTCGATACTCGATCGAAGGCAACGAACGCGGCCAGCGTGATCCATGAAAGGAGTGTAGCAAGAGGCAGGTGTCAGGTCTCGGGAAGAACAAATTCCACGGAACAAGTTGTGGGACAGTTTTCTGAGGTGATGATTTTCCTGAGACCTGGGACCTGACACCTAAAAAGCAAAACCGCCGGTCTCTCGGCAGGTTCTCCGAGAAAGCCGGCGGCTGTGAGCTTTCGAACTTCGTGCCTATGTCTGAATAATGCGCGGAGTGATGAAGAAAATCAGCTCCTGATTCGAGGTTCTGACCGTGCGGTGCTTAAACAGGTTCCCGAGGTACGGAATATCTCCGAGCAAGGGAACCTGCGAAACGTTGACAGCGAGTTCTGCGTCTGGATCACGCCGCCGATCACGACCGTACCGCCATCGGTCACGAGTACTTGCGTGGTGGCCTGCTGCGTATCAGGGCCGGGTTGCCTGGTACTTCGCTTCGGAAAGTCAGGCATCGTATTTTCCACATCCACGTTCAGGAAGATCGTGCCTTCCGAAGTGATCTGCGGAGTCACTGTCAGCCGCAGGAACGCATCCACGTAAGTAACGGTTGGCGGCCCACCTAACTGGCCGCGGTCACAATCGGCACCCTCACGCCCTGCTTCACGACAGCCTGAATGTTGTTCTGCGTAACCACGCGCGGACGGGAAAGAATCTTCAACAAGCCGCGTGACTCAGCCTGCGTCAGCAGCAAGTCGATGCGGACGTTGTTGGAGAAGTTCGAGAATTCCAGACCGCTGGTTGGACCGGTTGCTCCCAGGTTTGAGAACAGCGGAATCTGCGTTCCAGTCGAGGGCGTGCCGATCACCGGATACAACGGATTGGTACCGCGCCGCCGCCAACGATGATCGGCGAAGATCCGACCGCGTTGACGCCGCCCAAACCAGTCGTCCCGTTGCCCCAGCCGAGGCCAAGTTGCACACCGATGTCCCGGGCAAAGTTGCGGGTGGCCGCCACGACGCGGGCTTCGATTTCCACTTCCTGCGTCTTGCGGTCCATCTGCTGGATGATGCGATCGATCTGCGGAAGAACCGATGGAATATCGTTCACGATCAGCGAGTTCGTGCGCTCGTCGGCAACCACATCACCGCGCTGGCTCAGGAACTTCTTAATCGGAAGGATGACGTCCTTGGCATGTGCGTAGCTGAGGAAGCGCGTGATGCTAACCTTGTCGACCGCCAGTGCTTCGGCATCGATTTGAGCGCGGCGTCCTCTCGGCTTCTTTCCGCAGCGTATCAACCGTCGCGATGCGAAGCACATTGCCGTCCAGTTGGCGGGACAGATCGTTATTCTTGAGAACGATGTCCAGAGCCTGATCCCACGGCACGTCGTCGAGCACGATGGTCAGGTTGCCGTGAATCATCGGATCAAGGACAACGTTCAGTCCGCTGATCTCGTGAATCAGACGGAAGAAGTCTTTCAGGTCGACGTCTTTCAGGTTGACCGAGATCGGCTCGCCGGTATATTTCGCGCCACTCGCGGCGGGCTTCTGGTCCATCTGAATCTTCTGCTCGGCAGCGAGGTTCACCGCTGGCTGAATCGGAACCTCTGGATCGCTCGCCTGGCCCATAGCTGCATTCGATACGGGTCGCAACCAGTTCGGCCGCGGTCTTGTCGGCAAAGCGGCTGGCCGCTTCCTGCGCCTTCACGGCAGGCTCGGCAGCTTTGTCTTCTTTCGGCGAGAACTTCGGCTCGACGAACGCAAAGTCGGCAGGCGCCGAAACATTCTGCGCCACAACCGGAGCCGGCGGTACTGTCGCCACCGCAGCCGGGGTCGTCGCCGCCACCGGCACCAGTTTCGGTGCTGGCGTCGCGGAGGCCGTCTTTACCGCAGGCGCGGTCTGGCGATGTGCGCGTCACTGCGCCGTGAATTGTAAGGATGAAGCCGCCGTCTGGGCTCGCCGACAGCTCGTGCTGGCGGCTGGCGTCGAGATCGACGACCACGCGGGTGGTGGGCGGGTTTTGCCCGTCCATCCCGATGCGGACGTCTTTCACGCCGTCACTGCCAACGCTGATGCGGCTCTGTGCCGTGGCCATCACGGTGTTGGGAAAATCGACGACGATGCGCGCCGGAGAATCGAGCGTCGACACTTTGGGCGCCAGTGCGCCTTTCGCCTTGAACTCGACCTGTAATCCGTCCTGGCTGTGCGCGACCTCGAGCTTCTGCAGCGCAGCGCCCGTGACCGCTCCCTTGCCCGTCGTGTCAGCCGCGGAGGCGATCAGTACGAACGCCATCAGCGGAACCAAGAGACCCAGCAGTTGCTTTCGCATTTCCCTATCTCCCCATGCGAGGCCGTTTCGCCTCCATGTGTTTCCTAGAAAGTCCGTTCTTCGAAATCTTGTCTTCCGGCCTACACCGCCGGAGTCGTAATCTTCTTTACTACTTCCCGCGTAAAGCTCTTCCCTAACCGGTCTTGCAATGTTTCCTGAAAAACGATGGAGTCGCCCGTGATCTTCACTACGTAGCCGTTAAATACCGGATCGTTCTCCCGCAGGAAATAAGCTTTGTTCAGGCCGTTGCTGACCACCGCGATAAAACCAGCCTCCGAATGCACCACACCGCGCAGATTGATGGCGCCGATTTCCAGGCACTTCTTGCCGGTGCTGCAACCAGAACCGCCCGCGTGGCTTACCACCGGGCTAATAAAGGATCTCGGCGTCCGTTCGCGGCATACTTGCTGTCGGGCGTGACCGGTTGTTCGCTCGGATCCCCTGGCTATCGCCTGCTCCGCTTCCACCTGTCGGAGCAACCACCGCGGCTTTCTCTTCAGGCTTCAGCAGCCGGTGCTGCTGCCGCAGGCTGCTGGACTAACACCATCGCGCCGCGTGGCTGATGTTCCCTTTTCTTCGGCGTCGCAGGCTTCACGGCCGCTGAAGAGATTCTCGCTGGCGCTGGCGCCGACGTCGTCCCGCTCGGCTTGGGCGCAACATGCGCAGGCGCCGCGGCTCTGGGAGCCGACTCGTTCACGCCCAACGCGGCGTTTGAGGCAGCTCTTTCGTTGGCACTGACCGCGTTCATCGTCGCCCGCGTGTTCTGAATAATGCTGGGGCTTTGGGCCGAGGCCGTGCCGGCAGCCAGTACGCAACCGAGAATTGTCGTCGTGATCGAGATCGCTGGCTTCATCGTGTCCTTCCTATTTCTTCACCGGAGGCGCCGCCGGTTTGGCCGGTCCGGCCGGATCCAGGTCATGACTGAAATATGTGGTCGTCAAACAAGTCGCCACCACTGACTCACTGGCGTTGTACTGATACGTGTGCTTCGCTTTGGCCGCCGTCGGAGCACGCGTGGAAGCCACTGCCAGATTGGAAACGTTGACAATACGCTCGACTTTGCCCAGACGATCGAAGAATCCCAGCATCGAGTAGTAAGGCCCGTCGAACTCGACTTCAAACGGAACCTCGGTGTAGAACTCTTTGTTGGCGTACGGACGAGCCGTGTAGCGCCGGATTTCCACTCCCGACTTACGCGCTTCGCCGCTCACCATGCGCATGAAGTTGTCGACTTCTTTTTCATCCGGCACGATGCGCCGCTCGATTTCGAGCTGCTGCTTCAAACTCGCCAGCTGACGCTCGATGTCGGCCAGTTTCGGCTTGTAAGCTTCCAGCTCCGCATTCTCGCGCAGCTTCGCTTGCAGCTTCACCTTCGCGGCATCGTTCTGATCGTGCTGTGTCTTGTAGACGGTGTAATAAAGTCCGCCCGTAGCCAGAACGCCGCCACCAGTATCAGCACTCCCAGCAACTTCACACCCGCTAATTCGCCAAGATTCATAGTCGTTCCGCCTTTTACGACTTCGTCTTTTCGCAGGTCAGCGTGAACTGAAATGCCTGCATGTCCTTAACGCCTTCGTCCTGATAGCTTTCTTTGATTTCGATGTTCTTGAAGAAACCGGTCTTCTGCAGATTGGAGATCAGGTTGGCCACCGCGTCACTGCTCAGCGCCGTGCCGTCAATGGCGACGGTCGCGCCCTGGTCCTACATGCTGTTCAGCCATACCGCTTCCGTGCTGTTGACGGTATCGCCAATCATCGACGAGCAGGCTGACCGGGCCCGTCTGGTTGGCGCGCAGCTGGTCGATCACATCCACGCGGCGCTTGTAGGCCTCGGCCTGCTTCTGGCGTTCCAGGTACCGCACCTTGATGTCGGCGAGTTCGCGATTCTTCTGCTCCGCGACTCCGCATCTGCACTTCGATCGATTTCTTTTCGCCGATCGAGCTGGTACCAGTAGCCAAAATTCACGGCGCCGGCAATGGCCAGCACGGCCGCGATCTGAACCAACGGCCCGCCCAGATTGCCGACTTCGAAGCTCGGCATCGTGACGGCAGGCCCCTTCTTGCCTTTCGGTTTCGCACCGCCCAGCAGATTGATTCGGATCATAGCTTTTCAAAGCTCCTCAGGGCCAAACCTACGGCCACTGCCAACTGGCCCGCGTTCTGTTCGACCAGCTCCGCCCCGGCGCCTTCCACCGGAGCTACCACTTTCTGAAACGGATTGAACAATTCCACCGGCATCGAGAATTCCTGCCGCAACGCTTCCACCAGGCCCGGCACCTTGGCCGAACCGCCGGCCAGATAAATCTTCTCGATGTGCTCGCCCGCCGCGCTGGCGCGGAAGAAGTCAAACGTCTTCTGAATTTCCAGCACGATGATTTCCGTCACCTGCTGCAGAATCGGCGTCTTCGCGTCGTCGTGCACCGTGCCCACCTTGCGACCCAGCTTCAGCGACTCCGCATCGTCGAAGCTGAGATCCAGTTCCTTCTGCAGCGAATCGGTGTACTGATGTCCGCCCACGGAAACGTCGCGCGGGAACAACGGCGTCGTGCCCTTGACGATGTTGATGTTCATCACGCTCGCGCCCAGGTTGAGCAAAGCCACCACCTGCGTCGGAGCGGGCTCGTAATTGAACTCGTAGCAGTTCTGCAAAGCGAGCGCATCGATGTCCACAATAGCCGGAGTCTTGCCCGCCATCGAGAGTACGTTGGTGTAATTCAGGATCTTGTCTTTCTTGACGGCGACGAGCAGAACGTCCATCTGCGGGCTGGTCGCGTCGTCGGAAAGAATCTGATAATCGAGGTTGACGTCCGCCAGGTCGAACGGGATGTGCTGCGCCGCTTCCTTCTGGATGGTCTCGGCCAGTTCCTGATCGCTCATCGAGGGCAGCGAGATTTTCTTCACAATCACCGAGTGCCCGCTGACCGCGGTCGCCACGGCTTTCGACTTGATCTGCGTTTCGGTAAAAAGTTTGGCGATGGCGGCCGACACCGTGCCCGAGTCCACGATCATGGAATCGACGACGATGTCGGGCGCGATCGGCTTCCAGGCCCAGGTGCGCCACTTCGATGCCAGCGCGCGTCTTTCTGAGTTCGACGGCCTTGATGCTCGAGGAGCCCACATCCAGACCTACTATCGTTTTCGATCCCATTCCAAACATGTGCCCGCCTTTTCTTGCCGAGTTCTCTTACGAAATTCGCTACAGCGTTCCCGCAGCCTTCACCGCCGCCTTGACTTTCTTTTTTCCCTGCGGTTCCATTTCCATCGACTTCTCTTCCATCCACTGGTCGAGCTTCGATTTCTTGAAGCGCCAGCGATTGCCCAACTTGAACGCAGGAATCTTTTGTTCGTTCACGTACTTGTACAAAGTGTCCGGACTCACTCCCAGATACTGGGAGGCTTGGCGAATGTTCATCACTTCTCGCGAGTCGGCCATTTGACTGTTTTCCTCCCCCGCAGAATCCGTCTCTCAGCGCGCCTTTTCTTTCCGGCAACGCTGAGGAAATTGGGAGAACCAAGTCCTCGCTTCCAAATGCGTTCGAGGTATTTTGGTGTGCTGAGCATATCTCAAACGGAAGCGCGGGCCTCTCGAGGGGGATTTCCCGGTTTTGTTGGGTTTTATGGGGT
Organism: uncultured Acidobacteriaceae bacterium; assembly: GCA_963725295.1. Lineage (GTDB taxonomy): Bacteria > Acidobacteriota > Terriglobia > Terriglobales > Acidobacteriaceae > Acidiflorens. Next base: position 3,217 of record CAVRYB010000006.1, on the reverse strand, counting down.
TTTTCTGGAATTGCCGAAAAGCAGACTTGACATTGAGTTCTACATATTGTGGCTGGCGTGTAAGTTGACACTACAGGGAGTGGTGCATCGACGACTGGGTCGCCAGTCACCGCCGTTGGCGTAACTAAGGTACTAGAGACGGTACGGAAGTACTTGGACGGGCGCGCAATCTGCTGAAAATAAACGCCTGAACTCCGCGCGTAACATCACAAAGAGAGCTTGCATCCAGGGCTATTTCGCTTGCCAAATCGCTTCGGGCCTTGCCTTATTGCGGTTCTCCCACCACCGTGATCTTCGTATCCGCTCTGAACTTCTTGTAGTCCCGGAATGTCTGTTCCATGTCTTCGTCGTAGCTCTTCAACAGCGCGAGTCGCAGGTCGATGTGGACCTGGACATGTTTCGGCAGCCAGACCTCGTCGTTGACTCGCGTCATTTCCACCATGATGTGTGTTCCCTTATGGATTCTCGCCAACACGAAGCCAACCGAAAGCGTATCGATCGCCGTGATGTCGATTCTCACCCATTCCGCCTCAGCCTTATCGATCCACACGCGGCCCTTGAATTTGCTGAGCGTCTTGGCACTGCGGCTTTTCGGTTCATAGCCTGGCCGTGGCTCGCCATCCAGCACCCACGTATCGTGGCCGCCGATCACCTCGGACCCGCTCAGTCGAAAATTGAAGGCGTCCGCAACTTCTAAGACGAACTTACGATCCTCTTCGCGGCTTTTCTCTTCCTTCTCCAGACGCTTCTTTCGATCCTCGTCAGATTCGTTCTTCCGCTTATCGATGATCTTCTGAATCTTCTCGTCTTCCTTTTTCGCCTCATCGGGCGGGAGCGTTTTATCGTCTTTCGCAATCAGCCGCTCGACCGATCTCGCCGTAGATCTCGAGAACCTCCGACGTGCGCGACTCGACTTTCTCGACGTTCTCCGTGGCCGTCCAGATTGGTTCTTCCTGCGCTCGACATAGGTGTAATCGCGCTGTCCGCTTGTCGTTCTCAATATCTTTCGCCTCGGCGCGGACAACAAAGCTGCCGAATCTGCTCTGGCGGCACAACGTACCGTTCGCATCCGGGGTCAGATCAACGGAGGCGAGGAGGCGTAGAGACCGAGTACCGGCGCCGAAGCAGCCACCTCGGGTGTAGCGCCGCGGACGGGCTTTCCTGACCGTAAAAGGCAGGTCCGCAAGAACAGAAGAACCACAATCAGATCGCCCAAGCAAAAACGCATAACAGCTATACGATGCCAACCGTAACGGAGGTTCAGCGAATATTTCTGCTCGTGTTTAAACCTTTCTTCTCCGCCCGCTCCAGACACCCCGCCCGAAACGACCGCCCATCCAGCCGATGCAGCCGCTTCGCCTGCGCCCGCGTGATCAGCGACGTAGTGTGAAATGGTGAGCAGATACTCCGCCACAAACCAAACCGGCTCTTCCGAAGTCATCCAGTGCAGACGATCGAATCGCCTCATATGCACGGGCCGCGAAAAAGTCCGCAACGTCCGCTCTCCGCGCAAATTGAAGTAGGTATCGAAATAACTGAGCGCCAGTTCGCGCAGCGAACGATACACCGGCTCGCGATAGCGGCATCCGGTGTAGTTCGATTGGCCAACGCACCCCAGTGTCCATCTCGACCTGGTACACGGCAATCACATGGTCGGTATCGTGCACGGCTTCGAGATCGAGAATCAGCGGAGGATATCCGATGACGCGCAGAGCCGCCGCCGCAAACAGCGCCCCCTCGTAGCAATGCGAAGTATTCTCGCGCAGCACGCGCCGCGGAGACCAGGCGCTGTCTTCGAGGTGATACGGCATGTCGTCGAGCACGCGCTGAATGCCATGCGGAGTCTTCAACCCGCGCAGCTTGCGGAGTTCGGCCGGGGTCAGCCCCCAGGTATCGGATTTGTGGCTCATGTCGACGTGGTTAGAAGTTAGCAGGATCGACCGCTGATTGGGAATAAAGCAGCGGGTTCGCATTCATTCGCTGCGCAATCCGATTTGAAATCGGACCAGCCGTTCTTACGGCTGCAACAAGTCCGGGTAGAGCCTCTCCCGGCAATCGGGGCAGAGGCCGTGGCTAAAGTCCGCCGCCGACCGGTTCCGGATGTAAGACTCCAGATACTCCCAGTGCCCGTCTTCGTTGTGAATCTTCTTGCAGCCCGCGCAAATCGACAGCAACCCACTCAACAACTTCACTTTGCTGATCGCTTCCTGAAGTTCGGCAATCAGTTGCTCGCGCTCGGCCTCGGCCTGCTTCCTGCGGCTGATATCGCGAATCAACATGCATGTGAATTCGTTCCCCTCGGTATCGGGAAAGACCACCGAAGATATCTCGATAGGGAACAAACGCCCGTTAGAATGGCGTGCAATCAACTCGCCGTGGGTCCTGCCCGTGCGTCTCCGTTCCTCGACGAGACGAGACACTTCGGGGTCAGAACATACTCACCAGATCCTCTTGCTTCGACGCGACGATCTGTTCCCGGGTTCGGCCCCAAATCGTGCAAGCACTCGGATTGGCGTCAAAAATCCTGCCGTCGGGCGAAGTCAGCAGAATCCCATCCATGCTGTTTTCGAAAGCAGCCGGAACCGGGCTTCACTATCGGGGGGTAAAACATAAAGAACTTTCAGTCGTCTCGCCATCGCATTTGTCGATCATGAATTCAGACCAATTAATCCGGGGAATTGAGTTTTTCTTGATTCGACGGTCAGATTTTTCTGCCTGAAGCATTTCGACAAGGGGGATCGCTTCATCAAGTGACCTTCCCCCATCGAGCCATGTAGTAATTTGTTTCCACAAAATCGATCTCTTTCTCTTCCGGTTTATTTTCTTCATTTTCACCCGAACGAAATAAGTAGAACCCGTCGTCCCGATTATCTGTGCCACCACAGCCTCCGACTTGATACAGACACGGGACAGGCAGCCGCCAAACCCACTCCTGAACGGTGCTGCCGTTGCGTTCGCTCGGCAACAACTGCTTACGAGCGAGGCCGTACTTTTGATCGGTGCCAACAATCTCAGCAAGCCAAAGGCGCCTCATTCGGGATGACGGCAAGTTTCACCGAACGTTCGGTCGACATAAATTGTCCGATATAAATGAGGGATCGGCGTGTTACAGACATTGTTTATCGCCTCGTTCGTATCGCCATGATTGAAAAACGCGGCTTTGATGTGAGTGGTGTCATCGCGCCGCGGCGCGTGAACTTAAACGAAACGATGATTT
>CAVRYB010000005.1:0-35319 GCA_963725295.1 uncultured Acidobacteriaceae bacterium | reverse complement strand
GATGCCGGCGGCCGTCTTTGCCCCCGCAGAGATCGTCAGGACATTGTCGACTCCTGTGTGCCAGGCTCGAGGTGGGTTCTGCCAGTTCAGTGCGCCTGGCAGACCTGGTATGGATGGGTTTGTTTGTGAGAGTGCCAATAATGAAGCGACCAACATAACAATCCCAGACAAGACGACGCGGCGGCCCGTGTGTTGCATCTTCACTTTTCCTCCTTGAAGAGCGATCCCTCAGCGAAACCGAACGCATCATACAGGGCATCGCCAAAGTAAGGGATACCACCCCCGAGTAATTTCCGATCGGAATCAGTTGTGCGCCGAAGACCTCCGTTGCGCCGAATCGGCGTGGTCAGTATGAAATCAGGTCGAAAGGTGATTGCTTATGACCATCGCTACATGCAAAATGCTCCATGTGTCTCGATCCAGTTCAGCACGCTTCGCTCTATTTGTAGCCTCATTGTTCGTGTTCTTGTTTCTGCGAAATGCACCGGTCGTGGCTGGGCAGAGGCCGCAAGTGGAAAGCAAAGCTGAAGCTACCGGAACAGCGAACGCGGATGCCCACCCCATTCTCGTGGAACTTTTTACTTCCGAAGGTTGTTCAAGTTGCCCTCCAGCGGATGCCCTTCTCCTGCGGATGGACACTTCTCCGGCCATTGCAGGCACGCAATTCATCGTCCTTAGCGAACACGTGGATTACTGGGACCATGACGGATGGAAAGACCCTAACTCCTCAGCTGCATTAACCGAACGGCAGGAGGCTTACGTCCACACCCTCGGACTGAGGGAGCCCTATACTCCGCAGCTCATTGTCGACGGGATCAGCGAGATGCGCGCCAACGACCCGAAGCAGGCGGACAAAGTGTTCCATGATGCCGCCCTGGCGCCCGAGGTCCCTGTGCGAATCGGGGAGGTGAGCGTTGATGCCGGGAATCCCGTTGTTATTCGCACTCGCATTGAAGCTGATGGTGAGGCCGATCAACGCAACGCCGACGTCTACGTGGCTGTGGCTCTCGATCGCGTGGAGTCGCAAGTCCTGCACGGCGAAAACGGCGGCAAGCGTCTGACGCACGTGGCTGTGGTGCAGGAAATCAGGAAGATCGGAAAACTCTCGAAGGGAAAGAACTTTGCCGAAGCCGTTCAATTGAAACTCAAGCCGGGTACTGATCCGAACAACATTCGGCTAGTTGCCTTTGTACAAGAGCCTGGACCCGGCAGAATACTCGGGGCCACCTTACGAAGGCCCGCAAGATGACTCGATCGGTCCTCGGGACGTTGCTTGGCGACCTCAGAATGCCAACGCTGTGGACCGATCTCTAAAGGGAGTTTGAACCATGCGCTACCGGCAACTCGGTCGTACCCCGTGGAAAGTCTCAGAAATCAGTTTTGGTGCGTGGGCGATTGGAGGCGCCTGGGGACAAGTCTCCGACAGCGATTCTCTCTCCGCCTTGCACCGTGCCGTCGATTGCGGCGTTAATTTCATCGATACCGCCGACGTTTACGGCGATGGCCGCAGCGAACGTCTGATTGCGCAACTAAAGAAGGAACGTAAAGACGAAATTGTTGTCGCCACCAAGGCAGGTCGCCGGTTGCCGCGTCAAACCGTCGAAGGCTACAGCCGCCAGAACCTCACCACCTGGATCGACGACAGTTTGCGCAATCTGTCCACAGATGCTCTCGATCTCCTGCAACTGCACTGCCCGCCCACTGCGCTCTACGATCACGCCGAAATATTCGGCATGCTGGATGACTTTGTTCGAGCAGGCAAGTTGCGTTTTTACGGCGCCAGTGTCGAGAAAGTCGATGAGGCACTAAAGGCGATCGAGTATCCCAATGTGCAATCGGTACAGATCATCTTCAACTGTTTTCGCCAGCGTCCGGCGGATGTCTTCTTTGCCCGCGCAAAACAGAAGCAGGTCGGCATCCTCGCGCGCGTACCGCTAGCCAGCGGACTACTGACAGGAAAACTGAGTCCCAATTCGTCTTTCCCAGCCGACGACCACCGCAATTTCAATCGCCACGGCGAAGCCTTCGATATGGGAGAAACTTTCTCCGGAGTCGACTACGGAGTCGGCCTCGCAGCCGTCGAAGAAATTCGCAAGCTCGTCCCCGCAGGAGCAACGATGAGTCAATTTGCCCTGCGCTGGATCTTGATGTTTGACGCGATTACCTGCGCCATTCCCGGCGGAAAGACCGCTTCGCAGGTTGCGGATAACTGCGTCGCCTCCGGCCTGCCGCCGCTCGACGTCGAGGCAATGGAAGGCGTAAAGCGCATTTACGAGAGCCGAATTCGTCCGCTCGTTGCTAACCGCTGGTAAATGCTACCCGTCCAGTGATTCCATCGATTGTCCGCACATTTCCGCCACGAACGCCTGCAATGGGGTCAGTTTGAATTTGTCTTGAAAGGGCAGAACCCCAGTGTGTGCGTGAGAACTCAATTCTCACACTTGCGGTGGAACATATAATCCGCAACCATCAGCCGCGAAGCGGCGTGAGAATACAGCCCACAGCGCAAGCCGTGGGTAGAAGTGGGAAATGAGCAAGCCCCGAAGGGGCGAAAGACGAGTTCTCGCGCACACACTTCAGAGCTTGCAATGAGCGAAGCCAAAGGGGTGCCGTACCCGCAGCAAAATCAGTGGCGGCTTTACGGCTCGTTGAAGACTCGGTTTTGTATCAGGGTATCGCTTTAGCGATACCGTAACTTCTCTGGTTTCAGATGCCCCTTTAGGGGCTGGGTATTGAGAGTCGGCAAACTGTTTAGCCCCTGAGCGCTTGCAGAACTGATTTTCTTGCGATTGCAATGGTGCTAGACTCCGCCCATGGCCACAAAAAAGAAGACCAAAACAAAACGCAATCCAGCGAAAACGAAACCGCGCTCAGTTAAAAAGAGCACGCTCAAGAAGACGAAAGCCGCTAAGTCGTCTAAGAAGTCAGCCGCGAAAAAGCCGGCGCGGAAGAAAACGGCCGTAAAGAAAGCAGCGGTAAAGAAAGCAGTGAAGAAAGCAGTAAAGAAGAGGACCGTCCGCACAGCGACGGCCCGAGGCAAAGCAAAGACGCCCGTCGCAGCCAAGACGACGAAACAGGCAAGATCATCCGGAACTTCGCAGCCGTTTTTCAGGGACAATCAACGATCTCAGTCAGAGACAGAGTCAGGAGATTTGCAAGGCCTCTCCCGTCGCGAAAGTGCTGATTCTGAAAGTGTTGACGAGCTTCTTGAAGAAGGGAACGCTTTTGAAGCTGAGGTCGTCCAAGGAGTCGAAGAAGCGGGCGACGATGCCGAGAGAGAGGTTCGGACGCACGAAGTCCCCGAAGACGACGTCCCCGAGGAATATTTGGACACAGACAAATAGGGGACGATAAAAAGGAAGAAGATAATGAAGAGTCTGCCAGAAGAGCAGGCATCTCGGCGGTGGGTATCTAGCAACTAAAGAATTAGTTACTTTTTGCTTCCTCAACCGTCCAAGCAAAAAGGAGGGGTTCCGTTGCCGCCGAGACAGTCAGGAACTTTAACCGAAGCCGAGCTTCGGATTATGAACGTCCTCTGGGGAAGAGGCTCGGGAACCGTCCAGCAAGTCCTTGATTCTATTATTGAAAAGCCTGTTCTCGCCTATAACTCCGTCCTCACCACCATCCGTGTACTTGAAAAGAAGGGATACCTCCAACACTTAAAGGATGGCCGGGCGCACATCTATTCCCCGCTGGTTGGCAAGAAAGAAGCAACCCGCTCGGAGATCCGCCACCTCGTCAGCCGGTTCTTCAAAAATTCCCAGGAACAGCTGGTTTTGAACCTCCTCGAAGATCAGGGTATCGACGAGGACGAACTGGCTCGCTTGCGAGAGATGCTGGTTCAGAAAGACCTGATTCTGAACGACACTATTCAGAAAGATACAGTTGGAGAGAGCACGAAATGAACTGGCTCACTCTCCAAACTGTGGCTCAGGTTTCGGTCGAGCGCGTCCTCAACGTCCTGCCGGAAGGATTGCTGATTGCACTCTTCGCCTGGACGTTGCTGAGACTCTCCCGCCGCCAAAATTCGGGAACGCGATTTGCCGTCTGGTTTCTGGCGCTGATCGCCGTGGCGTCTCTTCCGTTCATGCCAGAACTCGGCGATGGGCACGCCAGGATTATCAGTGCCAACTCATGGGCAATCGCGCACACCGTAATTGCCATTCCCGAGGGTTGGGCCGCTGTCATCTTTTTGTTGTGGACTCTTGGCGCGTGCGCAGCGATCACCAGGTTGGCCGTTGGGCTTTGGCAAGTTCGGCAGTTACGTCGAAGCTGCACGCCAATCGCTGCAGACGATCTCGATCCAGCTATCCAAAAGACGGTGGCAGCTATCACCGAGGGTCGCAAGGTTACGGTTGCAACTTCTGACTCTGTAAGTGTCCCGGCCGCTATCGGTTTCTGGAAGCAAACGATCATCCTGCCCTCCTGGACGTTGCGAGAACTGCCAACCTCCGACCTCAACGCCATCCTGTTGCATGAATTCGCCCACTTAAGGCGCGGCGATGATTGGACCAACCTGATCCAGAAGGTAGTCCGTGCGGTCTTCTTCTTTCATCCCGCCGTCTGGTGGATCGAACGCCAGCTTTCCGTGGAACGGGAAATGGCTTGCGATGATGCGGTCTTGGCCGAGACGGCCAATCCCCACGGATACGCAACTTGCCTCGTGTCGCTGCTCGAGAAGAGTCTCGCGCACCGCGGATGGTCGATGGCCCAGGCAGCGGTCCATCGCGCTCACGAAGCCTCCCTGCGGCTGGCCAAGATTCTCGACAAGAATCGCCCCGGAGCGACGCGAGTATGGAAGCCAGCGGTCGGCATGGTTGGAGCTTTTGTGGTCGTCTCTCTGGTGGCATTGCCGCATGCTCCGCAATTCGTGGCAGTTGATCATGGATTCGACCAGAATGCGATTGCCAGTCCGGCCGTCGTAAATTCGGCCTCACTTGTGCCGACTGCGTTTCCGGCTTCGCACCAGACCGCGGCAGCGATCCTGGTCGCGCAGCATGAAAAATCGCGGACAAGAGTTCGATCGCACGCGACCGGTGCTCAGCAGCCTCTTCCAGTCCAGTCTGCCACTCAGACAAACGCCGCAACTTTGCCGTTCGACATGATCGCGACGAATGCCAATCTGGATGAGCAATTCGTGCCGCAGTTCCAGACCCTGGTCTTCATCGAGGCCACACCGTATGGCAATTTCGCGGTTCCGTTGTGGCGCGTGCAGATCTGGCGGGTGACGATGTTGACCGGAATGCGCGAGAGGATTGCACAAGTTCCGGTGGCGAACTCGATTTAGAAAGAAATTTTTTTGCCAGTAACAACTAAATATTTAGTTGCAAACATTTAGAAACACACATTAGTTAGACAAGGAGAACCAAAATGAAGCAGTGGATTCAACAATCAAAATCAATGGCAACACGAGGCCTGGCGATCGCTGTTCTGGCGATACTGGCCGTCGGAGCGGTTGTGACCATAGATTTAGCCAAGCCAGCGAGGGCTGCAGCGTCGTCTCAGGCCGCGTCGCCGCTCGACGACAACAGCGTCGGAGCGCTGCTAACTCTCGACCGCGCCATGGAAACGCTGGCGGCCCACGTGACCCCAGCCGTTGTGAACGTCACGGTGGCATCGAAGCCGAATGCTGAGCAGGGCGCTGAAGGCATGCCCGACATGCAACAGTTTTTCGGACCGGGCAATCCCTTCGGCCACGAGTTCCGTTTTCAGCAACAGCAACCGCAGAATCGTATGGAACATGGCCTGGGCAGCGGCGTCATCATTTCTCCCGATGGATACATCGTCACCAACAATCACGTGATTGATGGCGCCGTCGACATCCGCGTCACCATGAGCAACAAGGAAGTATACCCAGCGAAGCTGATCGGGGCCGATCCGCTTACCGATCTCGCGGTCATCAAAATCAGCGGAAGCAATTTCCCCAGCGTGCCGTGGGGGAACTCCGCCAATCTGCATCCCGGACAGACCGTGCTCGCCTTTGGCAACCCATACGGATACCGCTTCACGGTAACGCGCGGCATTGTCAGCGCGCTGAACCGTCCGAATCCGGATGTGAGCGATCGCCGCAAACCCGGTGAGTTCATTCAAACCGACGCTGCCATCAATCCGGGTAATTCCGGTGGCGCCCTCGTCGATGCTCGCGGTGAACTGATCGGTATCAACACCTTCCTGATTTCAAACTCGGGATCGTTCTCCGGGATGGGTTTTGCGATTCCTTCGCAGATCGTCCAGCCCACGGTCGAAACTCTGATCCGTGATGGCAAGATCACGCACGCTTTCATCGGTATCCAGATCGCTGATGTCACTCCCGACAATGCCAAGTTCTTCCAGATGAGCAAAGCTGAAGGAGCGGTGGTCAGCGACGTCCAGCCGGACGCGCCGGGTGCGAAAGCTGACCTGCGCACTGGAGACGTGATCACGGAGCTCGATGGCAAGCGCGTCACCGATGCCGGACAACTGCAGATGCTGGTCGCACAAAAGAAGCCCGGCGAGACTGTCCACCTCACCGTCATGCGCGACAACAAAACAGAAACGATTCCCGTCACCCTTGAAGCCCAGGGCGGCAAAGGCACAGAAGTCGCTGGTAGCGAACACGGAAAAGGACGCTGGGGACTTGGCTTGGCCGATCTGACTCCCGACACCCGCAACCAACTGCAAGCGAAGCCCACCCTGAACGGTGCGATTGTCGAAGAGGTTCAACCCGGTAGTCCGGCGGACAACGCAGGCCTGCAACGTGGCGACGTGATCATGGAAGTGAACCGTCACTCCGTGAAATCTGCCGCCGACGTGGTCCAGGCGCTTTCAGGCGTACCTGCCGGCCAAGATGCCCTCGTACTCGTCTGGTCGAACGGAGGGAGCACGTTCCGCGTTCTTCATCCCGCGCAGGGATGATGAATTAGGCCTGATGAATGACGATAAATTCGGGGTTCTCTCCAAGGGGCTCGGCATGAGAACTCTCGACACCCCACTCTGGCGCCGTCTCCTGGCGGTGCCGGAGTGGGGAAACTTATCCTGCCCACCTATCGTCAACTTGTGTCGTTTCTTCAATAACTTAGCGGCCAGTCGAGCACCGTCGTAATCTACAATCTTGGTTCCCATGTGGAGCCGAACCCTTCCTACCCGATAGAATGACAGGAGTAGGGATTGGACTACTACCCGTCCTAGCGTGGGGCCCACGACGGCGTCCACCAAACTGCCAGTCCAGAAATTACTGTGTTTGGGGGGAACGATTTGGATCATCCAAATGAATTAGTGCAGGATCAAGAACATGCTGCGTGTTCTCTCGACGCCAGCTACGTTTTGACCTGGGAAGAGATCGCGAATCTCGCCGCGGAATCGGGCAAGCCGGCTGAGACTCTGATGAACGTGGTGGCCTTGATTGCCCGGCGTTTTGGCACCGACGTCTGCTCCGCCTATCTGCTGGAGCCTGACCGCGCCAATCTGGTGTTGGCCGCAACTCTCGGCCTGAAGAGCGACTGCGTCGGCAAACTCCGCATGGCAGTCAGCGAGGGCTTAGCCGGACTGGTCGCCGAGCAAGTCCGACCAGTGGCCGTTGAGCAGGTCCGCACGCATCCGCGTTTCAAGTATTTTCCCGAAGCAGGCGAAGACAACTATCAGTCCTTCCTGGGTGTTCCGTTAGTCGATCGCGGTGTGCTGCAAGGTGTGCTGGTCGTTCAAACCTTGGAACCGCGAGTATTCCCCGAAAATGAGATTCGTCTGCTGACCGACGCTGCGACCCGCGTTGCCCCGGTAGTCAGCGAAGCTCGCACTCTGGATCGCTTCATCGCTCCTGTTCAGGAGCGGTTCTGGGCTCTGGCTCGCAATCTGTGGTGGAGTTGGGATCACGATACCAGCAGCCTGTTTCGCGAGCTTGATCCGTTGCGCTGGAGCCAGCTGAACCACAGCCCGGTCTCGCTGCTGAACGAATATCCTCTGGCGAAGCTCGAAGAGCGCGCCACCGAACTCAAACTGCACAGCCGCATCAATTACGCTTATCGCCGCCAGCGTGAGTATCAGGAATCGGAGCGCACCTGGGGAGCCCGTCATGCTGGCATCCTGCGCCCGCGGCCGGTTGCCTATTTTTCTGCAGAATTTGGTGTCCACGAGTCTCTACCCGTGTACTCCGGCGGCTTAGGAGTTCTGGCCGGCGACCACATCAAGAGTGCCTCCGACCTCGGCATTCCGCTCATCGGGATCGGCTTGTTCTACGGCCAGGGATACTTCCGCCAGCGTCTCGATCGCGATGGCTGGCAGCACGAAGAATATCTTGAGACCGACGTCAACCAATTGGCCATGGAAACGGCCATCGGAAAAAATGGCCGTCCGGTCCTCGTCCAGGTCGACACGCGCCACGGTCCAATCTACGCGAAGGTTTGGCGGGTCAAGGTTGGCCGCTGCGACCTGCTCCTCCTCGATTCAGACGTGGAAGGCAACACTCCTGAAGATCGCGAAATGACCTCTCGCCTCTACGGAGGCGATGGCCGCGTTCGTGTTCACCAGGAGCTGCTTCTCGGCGTCGGAGGCCTGCGCGCCTTGAAAGCTCTTGGCATCACGCCCGGAGTCCTTCACCTCAACGAAGGCCACAGCGGATTTGCCGTCCTCGAAGCGATTCGTCAACGCATGGAAGAAGAAGGCATTAGTTTCGAGAAGGCCGCTCCGCGCATCGCCCGCGAAGTCGTCTTCACCACCCACACTCCCGTACCCGCCGGCCATGACCGCTTTGACGCCGACCTGGTCGAGGAGCACCTCGGCCCTCTGCGCGAAGCTCTCGGACTTTCCCGCCAGGCCTTCATGGCCTTGGGTCGCGAGAATCCCGATAGTGACGAACGCTTCTGCATGACCGTCCTCGGCCTGAAGCTGTCGCGCCGCGCCAATGCCGTTTCATCACTTCACGGCGAAGTCTCCCGCGCCATGTGGACCGGACTTTCTCCCGGCAAGAACGAGGATGCCGTTTCCATCGGCCACATCACCAACGGCGTCCACGTCCCGAGTTGGCTAGCGCCGCAGATGTTCCGTCTCTACGACCGCCATCTTGGCACTGGATGGAATTTGCGCAGCAGCGAAGCCAAAATCTGGGAAGGCATCGACAATGTCGACGACGGTGAGCTCTGGGAGACGCACTGCAATCTGAAGTCGCAGATGATCGAATTTGTCCGGCGCCGGGCCATTAAACAGGCTGCGCGCCGTGAAGAACCGCGCAGCGCGCTGCAGAAACTGGAGCGAGTGCTCAGCCCTGATGCGCTCACCATCGGATTCGCCCGCCGCTTTGCCACCTACAAGCGTGCCAATCTGTTCCTGACCGACATCGAAAAGATCGCGAGCATGGTCAACGATCCCAAGCGCCCGATCCAGTTCGTTTTTGCCGGCAAGGCGCACCCGCTCGACGAACCCGGTAAACGCGTTTTGCAGGAAGTTGCCCGCCTGATGCGCGATCCGCAGTTTTCTGACAAATTTGTCTTCGTCGAGGATTACGACATCAACGTCGGCCGCCATTTCGTTCAGGGCGTCGACGTGTGGCTGAATAATCCGAGGCGTCCTCTGGAAGCATCGGGAACCAGCGGCCAGAAGGTCGTTCTAAACGGCGGACTCAATCTCTCGGTGCTCGACGGCTGGTGGGCCGAAGCTTACGACGGCCTTAACGGCTTCGCCATCGGCATTGGCAAAACGCACTCCGACATGAACGTGCACGATACCCGCGATGGAGAAGACCTGATGCGAGTGTTGCGCGAAGAAGTCATTCCGCTCTACTACCAGCGCGACCATGACGGCTTGCCTCGCGGTTGGATCCAGCGCATGAAGCGTACCATCCGCACGCTAGGCTGGCGCTTCAACGCCGATCGCATGGTGATGGACTACACACTCGGCTGCTACGTTCCCGCTGCCGGAGGCACGTCGAGAGATTACCGGCTAAGCATGTAGTTGCGGCACAAGAATTGGCGGAGCGCAAACGCGCTCCGCCTTTTTTCGCTAGAAGCTTGCTGGAAAAACTCAGAATCCTGCACGAACGGGAAGGGCACTCGTGCCAAATGAATAGCGGCTTCCAGCCGCTGAGGGCAACCGCCGCGCGCCTCACGACTTTTCAATAAACGACTAGTACGAAACCGCATCTTCCGGGTACGCCGACATCCCAAACTCCGGAATATCCAATCCTTCTTCTTCAACCTCGGGCGCAACGCGCATGCTCTTCACTTTGTTCACCGTCCAGAAAACAGCGTACGCCGCTCCGAATGCCCAGACCGCATACAAGGTTGCGCCCATCAGTTGACACAAAAACTGCCGCGTATCGCCGTGAAGCAGCCCCGTCACTCCTTGCCCCGCATGTCCCAGATAAGAAGTGGCTCCCACTCCGTTCCATCCTGCTCCGTAGGCGCCATCCGCGAATATCCCGACGCAGACGCCGCCCAGCCACCCGCAATACCCGTGAACAGAAATTGCTCCGCAAGGGTCGTCAACTTTCAGAACGCGGTCGTTGAAGAGAACTCCACCACAAACCAGCAGCCCGGCCAACACTCCAATGACGACCGACGATGTCGGCGTCACGAATGCGCACGGAGCCGTAATGGCGACCAGCCCGGCCAACATTCCGTTACAAGCCATCGTGATGTCCGGTTTGCCAAACACGAAGTACCAGACCAGCATCGCGGTTGCTGAACCGGCCACCGCTGCAAGATTTGTGTTCACCGCGACGACCGCAATGCGAAGATCAGTAGCTCCCAGTGTCGACCCCGGATTGAATCCCATCCAGCCGAACAACAAAATAAACGTGCCCGAGACCACATAGACAATGTTGTGCGCGGGGAACACTCGTATCTTTCCGCCCGGCCCGTATTTTCCCAATCGTGGACCGAGAATGATGGCAAGCGCCATCGCGCAAAAACCGCCCACCGCGTGGACGACCGTCGACCCGGCAAAATCAACATAACCGTGTCCAAGATTCAACGTCGATCCGACCTGCGACAACCAGCCGCCGCCCCAGGTCCAGCAACCCGAGATGGGATAAAGAATCGCCCCGATAAACAGTTCGCAAAGCAGGAACGCCCAGAAGGTGATCCGCTCGCAGATCGCTCCCACGATGATGTAGCCCGCCGTCTCCATGAACACGACTTCGAACAGGGCAAAGCAGTTGCTCGAAGCGTCATAGGCCGGCCCGGTCAGAAAGAATCCTTTCCCTCCGACAAATCCCCACTGCCCACTGCCGATCAGAAACTTGTTGAGCGTTGGTGTGCCGCCAAGATTCAGCGGAGACGCGTTGATCCCGGCCGCCCCAAACTGAAATGCGTACCCCACCGCGTAGTACGCCAGGAAGGCGAAAACGTAGGCCGCGAAATTCAGCATCATCAGGTGCGCCACGTTTTTCTTTCGGATCAGTCCGCAAGTCAGCAGCGCAAAGCCCGCCTGCATGAACAATACGAGGTAGCCGGTATTGAGCGTCCAGGCAAAGTTGGTGCCGACCCGCACGTGCCCCACGCTGTCGGCGAGTTTCAAGGCGAGCGGCTCCTTCGCCGCCTGAGCCTGGTAGTCGTCATACGCCTTCTTATTCGCCGCGTAATCCGGCGCCGTCTTGTCCGTGGGTTCGGAGACGACGAAAGAATTGCCGGCCGCATCTACGACTGCCGTTTTATCGCCCGTGACAACGCCCGAGGGGTCCGGCTTTGGCCCGTCGTCCGCTGTGCAGTCGACCGAGAAGCCGAAAAACATACCTGCGGCGAACAGAACGGTCAGTACCAACCCGGCGAGTGATCGTGGTCGGCGCGCCAGTGGCTCCGAATGTTTCGTCATAACAGCGCTCCTGCTTGTATGCGTCAAATTGGTCGTGCAAAATGTCTCGGGTACGTCTGCCCGAAATGAGGGAGTAGTTGTAGTAGCAAGTCTTGATTCGCGCATTCTCAATTGTCCCCCAACACTGAACGTCCCTTTACAACCCAGTCCAATAGAAATTTCTTCTTGCTTCCATCAGAAAAGACTTCAGGAGGATAGGTCCCACGTCTTGCTCACGGACGGCGATGCGGTAGTTAAGTACGTGTTTCCTCGAGGGATACCGTGGTTCGTCTGGCCTCGATTTTGACTTGACAGCCGGGGTGAACCATTTACTATAGATGAATATTTATGCACAATAATGGATAAATATGCCTCAAAGGGAACGCGAGGCAAACGTGGGGTTCTTACCGCAATACCATGCAGGCGAAACTGAAAACCGCAGTTCTTGGGGCGACCGGATATTCCGGCCTTGAATTGACGCGCATCCTCGCCCGCCATCCACGAGCCGAGGCGCCGCTGCTCTTCCGCCGCAGCAAGGAAGCAATAGCCGACGAACCAGGATCTCCCAGCAATGGCCATGGCCATTCTTCGATGCAACCATTTTCGTGGACCGCGCTCGAACAGCACGGAGTCGAGCTGCTATTCCTGGCAACGCCCCATTCCGTCTCACGTGAACTGGTCCCGGAAGGCATCGCGCGCGGGTTGCGAATCATCGATCTGAGCGGAGCATGGCGGCTGAAGGAAGAACAGAACCGCGCCATTTACGGCTTCAAAGACTCCGACGCCCGGATCGCAGCCGAACTGACCGACAAAGCCGTCTACGGCCTCCCCGAATTAAATTCCGACCGCATCCCCTCGGCCGCACTGGTCGCCAACCCCGGATGCTATGCGACCTCGGTCATTCTGGCGCTTGCGCCGCTTCTGTCCGCGGACCTTGTTCAGCGTGATCGCGGCATCATCTCCGACTCGAAATCAGGCGTCTCCGGCGCCGGCAAGGAGCCGACGGCGCGTACCCACTTCGTCTCCGTGGCTGACAACTTCTCTGCCTACTCAGTCTTCGGACATCGCCACACCGGCGAGATTCTCGAACAGTTGTCACTGAATTCTGGCCAGTTCATTTTCACTCCGCATCTCTTGCCGATTCCACGCGGCATCCTCTCGACGATTTACGTCTATCTGAAGCGCGAAATGAAAGCAGATGAGGTTCAGAGTTGCTTTCAGGATTTCTACAAGGGCAAGCCATGGGTTCGTATTCTGCCCTCGCCGAGCCTGCCAGAAATTCAGTTCTCCACGCATACGAATTATTGCGACCTCGGTTTCTGCCTCGCGCGTGACGGACAGCGGCTGATCGTGGTGTCCTGTCTCGACAACCTGCTCAAAGGGGCTGCCGGTCAAGCCGTGCAGAATATGAACCTCATGTACGGCTGGAATGAAACGGAAGGCCTGTTATGAAAATTGTCATCAAAATCGGCGGCGCAGCGTTAGAAGATAAAGTAACTCTGCAGAAATGCGCGCAAGCTGTTGTGCAACTCTCGAAAGATGGACATCAGGTTGCCGTCGTTCATGGCGGCGGCAGCGCCCTCACTCGCACGCTGAAGCTCCTCGGCAAGAAAAGTGACTTCATCCACGGCCTGCGCGTCACTGACGCCGAGACGCGCGATGTCGCCCTCATGGTACTGGCGGGCATCGTCAATAAAAATCTCGTGGCGGCGATTTCGGCCGCCGGTAGTCCCGCCATCGGCCTTTGCGGTGGAGACGGCGGTGTTTTTCGTGCCCGCAAGAAGCAGGATGCCGAGCACGACTTAGGATTTGTCGGCGAAATCTGCTTTTCTGAGCCGCGTTGGCTCCGGGCGATCTGGGGCGAAGGCGGCATTCCGGTCCTCTCTTCGGTGGCGCTTGGAGGCGATGGCCAGTACTACAACGTAAATGCCGATCAGATGGCCGCAGCATGCGCGATCGCTTGCGAAGCCGATGCGCTCATTTTCCTGACTGACGTTGCGGGCGTGAAGCAGGCCGACGGCTCCGTGATGTCGCGTCTGGACACGAAGCAGGTTGCCGGGCTGATCGGCGAGTCGGTGATCAGCGGCGGTATGATGCCCAAACTCGAAGCCTGCACGCAGGCGCTGAAATCCGGCGTCGGGCGTGTGCGTATTCTCCCCGCGGCTCAGGTCGAAGTGCTACCGCTCTTTTACTTCACGAAGATCGAATGTGGTACGGAGGTGCTGAGAGCATGAGCCTCGCGCCGACTCTGACCTCCGTTTCGCGAATGGAAGCGAAGTTGCTGCTTCCGACCTACGAACGCCAGCCTATTCTCTTCGAGCGTGGCAAGGGCGTGTACCTTTGGGATTCCGAGGGCAAGCAGTACCTCGATTTCCTGAGCGGCATCGGTGTTAACGCGCTGGGCCACAACCATCCTGCGATTCAGAAGATCATCAAGCGCCAGGCCAGCCGCCTGATTCACATCTCAAATCTCTTCTTTCACGAGTATCAGGCGGAACTTGCTCGCCTTCTGACAGAAATCTCCGGCCTCGACCGCGCCTTCTTCTGCAACAGCGGCACCGAAGCATGGGAGGGTGCGCTGAAACTTGCCCGTGCCTTTGCCCACGCCAATAACAAAAATGGCGGCAAGCCGAAATCGCGCATTCTCGCCATGGACAATTCCTTCCATGGACGCATGTTTGGTGCGCTGGCCACGACCGGTCAGCCCAAATATCGCGCGCCGTTCGTCCCGCTCTTGCCCGGAGTTACATTCGTCAAGTTCAATGACCTCGACGACCTGCACCGAAAATTTGGCTCCGATGTCTGCGCCGTATGCATCGAGACGATTCAAGGCGAAGGTGGAATCTGCCCCGTCGATCGCGAATTTCTCCAACTCGCCTCGCGGCTGGCCAGGAAGAACGGAGCGTTGCTCCTGGTCGACGAGATTCAATGTGGCCTGGGCCGCACCGGACGCCACTTTGCCTATCAGCATTACAACGTCCTTCCCGACGTAGTCACCGTCGCCAAGCCACTAGCTTGCGGCCTGCCGCTTGGAGCCATTCTCACCACCGAGCGCGCTGCAAGCTGCTTTCATCCCGGCATGCACGGCACAACGTTTGGCGGAGGTCCGCTGGCCTGCGCCGTCGCCATCGAGTTTGTGCGCGAAGAAAAGAAGTTGCTGAAGCACATCCGCGAAGTCGGCGACTACTTTCATGCGTCGCTCGTGGCCCTCGATAAGAAGCACAAGGCGGTTCTGGATGTTCGCGGTGCGGGTCTGATGCAGGCACTGGAACTGGATTCCGCCGACTTGGCGAAAGCGGTCGCGAAGCAACTCCTGCACGACGGAATTATTATCAATCGCACGCACGAAACCGTGCTTCGTTTCCTGCCGCCATACATCATTAAGAAGCAGCACATCGATCAACTCTGTCAGGCCCTCGATGTAGCTCTGAGCAAGAACGACGTAGCCTTGCGCAAAAACACTGATGCCAGCAAAGCGAGCAAATCGAAAGCGCCCCGCCGCAAGAGGCCGAATGCGCACGCGTGAAGCCACTCTTCCCGACGCGGAGCAGATTCACGCTCTGATCTCCGCCTACTCGGGCGACGGCACGCTGCTGCCGCGCTCATTGGCGGAGATTTGCGAGAACGTGCGTGATTTCGTAGTGCTCGAAAACGGCGATAGCATCATCGGCTGTGGCGCGCTTCACCTTTATGGCACCCACCTGGCCGAAATTCGTTCCATCACCGTTGAGCCGGGCAGCCAGAGCGGCGGAGGCGGCCGGCGTCTCGTCAAAGCGCTTCTCGCACAGGCGGAAAAACACAAAGTCACCTGTGTGTGCCTGTTTACGCGCATTCCAGAATTTTTCTCGCGCCTTGGATTCACCGTCGCGAATCACGAGGATCTGCCCGACAAAATCCATAAAGATTGCTACCAGTGCCCCCGCCTTTATCGCTGCGATGAAGTACCGATGATTCGCGGCGATCTGCCGACGTTCGCCATCCTCCCGCCACCCAAGAATTGGCTGAAGATTCAGGCATGACAGAATCAAGCATGAAGCTGCGCCACTCTCCGGAGAAGATTCGCTTGCCGCGCGGCTTTGCTTTTTCCGCCGTTGCGGCGGGAATCAAAGTCAGCGGCCGCCCCGACCTCGCGTTGGTAGAGGCTTCAGGCGGCGCCAACGCAGCCGCGCTCTTCACACAGAACCGCGTCGTCGCCGCGCCGGTCGAAGTCGGCCGTGCCTCGTTGCGAGCCACCGGAGGCCGCGTCCGAGCCGTCATCGTGAATTCCGGCAACGCCAACTGCGCCACCGGACGCGCCGGACTCCAAGCCTGCGAGCGCGTTTGCCGCGAAGCGGCGAAGTTGTTTGGTGTATCTCCCGCCGAAATCTTCCCGTCCTCAACCGGCATCATCGGAGTGCAGCTCCAGGCGAAAAAGATCACGACGAAGTTGCCGGACCTGTTTGCAGCGCGCTCAATCAGCGCACGTGGAGTTCAGGCCTTTGCCAACGCCATCATGACGACGGACACGCGTCCGAAGATAGCCAGCGCACAATTTCAAACGACGGCCGGCGAGGTGACCCTACTAGGCATTGCCAAGGGTGCGGGCATGATTCATCCGCAACTCGCAACCATGCTCGTCTACCTCTTCACCGATGTCGGAGTCTGTGCCGAGGAGTTGCACGCGCATCTGCAAGCGGCGTGCGACGAGTCGCTGAACTGTATCTCGATCGATGGCGATACTTCAACCAACGATACCGCGCTGTTACTGGCGAGCGGGGCAAGCGGCGTAACGCTCGAAACGGCAGGTGCCAGAAAGAAATTCTCCAAGGCCTTGACCTCAGTGTGCCAGTCCCTAGCCGAGCAGATTGTCACCGATGGAGAAGGCGTTCAGCACGTGATCCGTCTCTTTGTCGAGCAGGCCAAGAGCAGGGAAGAGGCCTTGCTGGTGGCGAGAACCATCGCTCACTCAGCTCTTGTGAAGACTGCTTGGGCTGGCGCCGATCCGAACTGGGGACGAATTCTGGCAGCCGTCGGAAGATGCGGCGCTCCCGTCGATCCGGCGCGAGTCCAAATCTTTATCGGCGATCAGAAAGTATGCCGCAACGGCGTCGCCCACGCCTTCAACGAAAAGCGAGCGCACCGCGTTCTTTCCCAGCCAGTTTGCGACATCCGCGTGCAACTCGGCCGCGGACGCCACTCGATACGCTTCCTCACCACCGACCTGACCGCCGAATACGTTCGCATCAACGCCGACTATTCGACGTAACTAAGGTCTCAGGTGGCAGGTCTCAGGAACACCAAACCGCCCTAGGTTTTCCTGACACCTGCCTCTAGAAGCTGAACATCGCCTGCAATTCGATCTTCCGATTAGCCGCTGCGCTGGAGAACGGCCCACCCGCCAGAGCCACGGACTTCCCGAAATTCGTCGGATCACCAACATTGATCGGCAGGCTGCCAACCGGCGTCGCGTCGTTCACCTTGTTCAACACATTTCGCGCATTAACGCTAAAGGTCAAGCTGTAGCGCCGGTTGCTGGCTGCGCCTCCTCCCATACCACCCGGTCCTCCTCGTCCCCCGCCGCCACCGGGTCCGCGTCCTCCCCCCATCATCGGAGGTGGGCCGCCAGGTCCTCCGCCACTTCCCGCATCCGATTTCGCTTTCTCCGGTCCAAAGCCGAAAGTCTTCGCCAAGCGTAAATTGAGCGTAAAGTTTGAAGGCCCCGTCAAATAGTTGACTGGCACCAGCGTATCCGCTGCAGTCGGCGATAGATTGTAATGGCACACCGCAGTCACCGCCACGCATGTGCCGGTTGGGTTCGGCGCGAGTGACGGGCGATCATTCAGCACGCTGTCATGATTCAAATCCTGCCCTCCCAGCGTGACGTTATAGGGCGATCCCGAATTGAAAATCATGAATGGACTCAGGCGGAAGCCACGCGGCAGACCGATAGTGCCCCCGAAAAATACCCGGTCCCGTATATCGAATGACGCGCGACCGTAATCAGCCCCAAGATCATACGAATCCGAAGGAAAACTCGAAGCTCCCGACGTGTCGCTGCGGGCATAGTTCAGACTGTAATAGCCAAACAGTGACAACTTGGCGCCGGCGCGAATGTTGAAGTTTGTGATCAGCTGATTCTGGCGAAACACGCCATCCGACGAGTACTGATAGATCGGTCCAAGGGTCGGAAACGGTTGCGGGCCAGACGAACCGATCGTGCCCGGAGTCGGAGCGTTGACGTTGAGCGACACGAACTGATGCACGCCGCGCGCGTTCAGGTAAGTAACCGTAACGTTCGCAATCTTTGTGACCTGCCGTTCCAGGCTGAACGCCGTTTGCATGATGTAAGGCGCATGCAGACTCGGACTGATTTTATAGATCGTCTGTTGCAGTAAATCGGAAGGGTTGAGAGGCGGAATCGTAGGAAAAGTGGTGGGCGATGGTACAAGGTACTGCTGTTGAGTCACGCCGTTATTGCGATCCGCATTGAGGACAAGGCTCTGCCCAAAGCGGTCGTAGAACAGTCCAAAACCGCCGCGCAGCACCGTCTTCGGCGCGCTCTTTCCCCCACCGCCAAGGCCCCACGCGAAGCCGAGGCGAGGCGCGACATTGGCATGATCGTGAATTGCGTTCTGAGTTTCAAAGCGCAGTCCGCTGCTCAGCGTAAAGGTGGGACGAACCTTCCAGTCATCCTGTACATAGAGTCCGGCATCAACCACCGTGGCATTCACGTTGGGGATGTTTCCCGTGGCCGTCGAGTTGATCGTGAACTGGCTCGGAAAGACGTTGGGCACGCCCTGCAGGACATTCGCGTAAGTCTGAAGGTCCGGAAAGATATAACTCCCATTGAAACCCGCGGTTGACGCGTTGACTTCACGCGTGCTCCGAAGGCGCCCTCCGAATTTCACAATGTGTTTGCCCACGGATACCGAAGTGTAGTTCTGCAGTTCGAAATGATCCTGATGGTCCGTCTGCGCGCCTCCACTACTGCCTCCGCTGTTGAAGGACCCCGGAACGCTGATGCTCAGAGCCGTGCTCAGCGGATTTTGCTGGCTGCCGTCGCGCTCATACTCGAATCGGGTTTCATTCACCGCTTTCGCTCCCAGTACTTGGGAGTCCGTCATTTGCAAAGTGTTTTCGCTCGACGACGTGTCATATCCGGTAGAAGGCAACGAGAATTGCCCGACGCCGGCGTTGTCCTGCGTGTCATGGTAGTACTGATAACGAACCGTCAGAGTATTGTTGGGCGTCACCTGATAATCGAGGCGCGGACTGAGGTTCGTGCGCGTCCGCGGATTGGGCACGCTGGCCTGGAACGGCGTTGGCTGAAAATTAGGGCCAAGGATTGTGGCATTCACCACCGCAATCTCGTCAATGTTGCGCCGTTGCACGCTCAAGAAAAACGATGTCTTCTTGTTAATCGGTCCGCCGATATTTCCCTGGTAGATTACGGAATCATAGGGTTGCTGCACCGCGTCGCCCAGGAACGGATTCCGCGAATTGAACGCCGAGTCGTTCCCCTCAACCGAAAACTGCCCGTGATATTTATCCGTCCCCGGCTTGGTGAAAATTTCGATCCGCCCATACCCCAACTTGTCGAATTCCGCTGAAAACGGATTCTGATTGATGCGAATCTCGCGAATCGACGATTTCGGCGGCAGTTCTCCGCCGGTGAATCCGTCGATGTAAATCTGTCCGCCATTAGGACCGGCCGAAGGTCCAGCTAGCGCTTGCAGGTCCGCCAGCAATTCATCGGGATCGTCGGGCAGTGCGTCCAGATCCTTGCCGCTCAGCACAATCGCACTGGCATTGCTGGCCGGGTTGGTGTCAAGCTGCGGCGCATTTTCCTGGACGTTAACCTTTTCCTGTTTCACGCTAATGTCAAGCGCGATGTTGAACTGCGTAGCCGGACCTGCTGCCACCTCGACATCGCTCTGCACGAATACGGCAAACCCCTGAGCGTTAGCCGTGACCGTGTACTTCCCGGGAGCCAGATTCCCAATCTCGTAATTACCATTGCGGCTGCTGGTGGAGGAGTGTGTCGGTCCGCCCGAGGTCAGAATCGCGACCGTGGCGTTCGGCACCACTGCACCAGATGGGTCTGTAACTTGCCCTCGCAACGTTCCGGTTGCGGGCTGCGACTGCGCGAGCGCCGAGGTGGCGAGTCCCATCAAACTTGCCGACACCACGACACAAAGAATAAATACAAAACCACGCATCAGATGAATGCCTTCTCTTCCAGAAATTGGATGAACCCGACTGTCATTACTGGGCAGATTCCCCTTCTCCACCCGAAGCGTTGAGGGACCACGGCGAAAGCAGCGAAGCAGCGTGATTGGGTGCCGTCAGAATGGCGTCCACTCCCGCCAGCAGCGTGATCGCCGTTACTGCGTCCACGCTTCCGCCTTCGGTAGCGACAATCATCACCGCATCACCCTTTTGTAGATCGGCCAGGGTGCTATTCGGCAAACGGCTCAACATGCGTTGCAAATCGGGAGTCCCGCTTCCGCCGGCGCCGCCACCCGGCCCGCCACCACTGGCCCCTCGGCCAGTTTGCGCTCCTCCGCCCGCGCGTCCTTCGCCTGCGGAGGCGCTGCTACTTCGCTCTGGCGTCCCAGGCCCCTTGCCGCCCGCACTACCTTGATCCCCACTTGTCCCAGCAGCAGCCCCTTTCAACCGAATCGCGATTCGCTGCGCCATTTCCGCTGGCAGTTTCTTCATCTGCGAGTCGGAAGAGATCTTCACCGTCACCGCACTCTTGCTAATCAAATCCTGCACCGTGATCGTGTTGCCCGCCGCATCGACAGCTTTGATGATGCCCGCAATATTCCGGAACGATCCGGTGACGATTTCTTCCGCTGCGATTTCGTTTCCGTCCGGAGTGCGCGTCCCGCGCGCACGCAACTGATCTCCAACCTTGATCTGATCGATGGGGGCCGGCTTGGCGTCGTCGAATTTCACAGAACCCGGCGCATAACGCCGCAGAATTGTCTCCTTGGCAACATGAACGGTAATTGTCCGGCTCGCGCCAACTCCGCTCGACGAAATCGATATTGTGTCCGTCGCCGCGTCTACCTTCGTCACCAGTCCGCCCACCCCGCGTTTCTGCCAGTCGTCGCGCTCGTGTTGTTGCTTGGCCGCAACATCGGACTGCTTCATCACGATCACGGCCAGCGCGGAGATCACATGCCCGTCTCCCACGGCTTGCCCGCGGACCAGCACCCGATCCCCGGGTTGAAGGTCTTGGGTGGTCAGCGCGATCGCATTTTTCAGGTCTTTTTCTCCCGGCGGCACGCGCAGAATCTTGGTCGAACTGGTCACGTTCGCCGTAACTTCGCCGCCCGACTCGGCCGCGACAACGATGGAATCAGCTTGAATGGTCTTGATCGTCCCTACCGCTTTGGCCACTTGGGCAGTCGAAGTGCTCGCTGGTTTGTCCTGTGCAAGCGCGAAATGCGACATGGTAACCAACACCAGTAACCACATGGCCAAAACGCACAAATACCACGACCTGCGTCGCAAACATCGCATGATTAACTCTAGCATCGCCAGTCGTTCCTCCACGTCGTCTTTACGAAGTTTTACCCGCCATTGACCTTGCTTTTACAACACTTGGCAACTTGGTCCGCGGTCGCGCGCATCCACTCAATAACAACTGCTGTTGTAGATGAAAATCATGCTTGCCTGGGACTCCATGCCGGACGACAAAACCACTCCGAAGGAACAAGGAGCGCGATTCGGCGGGCTTCTGTATCAACTCACTGTGGTTTTTCCGAGTTGGGCGGGCGCGATCGTAGTCTTATACTCAATTCTGCAGCTCAGCTTAGGTTTTCTCAAGATTCGCCCACGCTAGTTCCTTAGGATTCAGTTGAAAGGTTAAGCTAAGAATGAGCAACAGCAACCAACGCCCGGTGCCCCAGAGCCTGCCCTGAGCTTGTCGAAGGGTTCGCGCCCGTTCTTTGGGCGCTAACCTGGGAGCCCAAACTCCGCCGCAGGTTGAAAGGTGAACGTGAGGATGAGCTTGCATCAACCAAGGCAGTTTCACTGGCGATCAACCGTTACATATTCACTAATCGTGGCACTGGCTGCCTTTCCTGGGTTCAGCCCGTCGCTGCTCGCACAAGATCCGGTTTCCACTATTGCCGTTGATGTGAAGGTCGTCGCGCTCCCGGTCACGGTTCGCGACAAACACGGCAAGATCATCCGCGACCTCACAAAAGACGATTTCACCCTGCAGGAAGACGGACGCCCGCAGACGATCAAGTATTTTTCCCAGGAAACGAATCTCCCGCTCACTCTCGGATTGCTGGTCGACACCAGCCGCAGTCAAACCGGTGTGCTCGAAGCAGAGCGCAATGCCAGCCGAAGTTTCTTCGATCAGATGTTGGCGCAACCCAAAGACAAGGCGTTTCTCATTCACTTCGATCGCGAAGTTGAACTGCTGCAGGATCTGACTTCATCACATGAAAAGCTGCAAGCGGCTCTAGATTTGCTCAAGACGCCATCCGATCGAGAGCGCTCCAACGATCCCAACGACTCCGACAACTCGCGTTCCGGTTCCGACTCGCACCACGGCGGCACGCAACTCTATGACGCCGTGTTTCTCGCCTCAAACGAACTAATGAAGAAGCAGTCGGGCCGGAAGGCGATGATTATCCTCTCGGACGGCGTCGATCGCGGCAGCAAGACGTATCTCGAAGGCGCGATCGAATCCGCGCAGCGCGCTGACACGCTTGTCTATGCCATCTACTTTGCGGAGAAGCGCAACGAAGATCGTAATGACAATGACCGCAACGGCCGAGGCGGCGGGATGGGCCGTGGCGGCGGCGGTGGTTGGCCCGGTGGTGGCGGCGGATACCCCGGGGGCGGAGGCGGATACCCAGGCGGAGGCGGTCGTCGCGGCGGGCAGGGAGGCCAACGCCATCCCGAAGAGTCGCACGCCGACGGCAAGAAGATTCTGGAGCGGATTTCCAAAGAAACCGGCGGGCGCTTCTTCGAAGTCAGCAAGAAGCAAACGGTCGGGGAGATCTACGACGGGATCGTTGAAGAGCTACGGACCCAGTACAGCATGGGCTACACGCCTGACAAAGACAGTTCGGCCTCCGGCTATCACCACATACAGTTGGCGGCGAAGAACAAAGACCTCACGGTGCAAACCAGAGACGGATACTACGCAGATCGAGACGCCGCCGACTCAAAGAAGTAAGACAGACGCCGGGTTTACTTTGCCGCCAGCTCCTCGCGCAAAGCCTTGCCCAGAGCCGCTTGCCGGGCAGCGGTTAACTTCGCCCCATGTGAGGTCAGGTAAAGGACGTCGATCGCCATCTGTCCTTCCGTTTCGATCAGGGCAATCTCGATATTGCACTCGTGTTTCGAGACAGCCGAGCACATCCGATAGAGCAGTCCCGGACGATCCTGCGTGAGCACCTGTACCAGCGTGCTGTGAGCGGAACAGTTGTCGTCGAATTCAATCTGTGTCGCAATCTTGACTTTCGTGCTATCCGCCTTTTCCGAACGCATGCGGTCGCGCAGCATGCGCGCCAGGTCGGCTTCTCCCTTGACCACCGCAGCGATGTCTTTTTTCAATCGCTCCCATTCCTGCAGATTCATTTCCAGCGTCCGGAATCGGTCGGTGAAGTAGAACGTGTCCACTACCTGACCGGCGGCATTCGAAAACGCGTTTGCCTTCACGATGTTCATGCCCCACGCTGCCAGCACTCCTGAAATAGACGCGAACAAGAAAGGACGGTCCGTCGTAATCACCGTCAGCTCATACCAGTGCCGCACCTGCTTCAAACTCAGCTGCACGCCGTCCTGCCCCAGCCGCGCCGCCATTTCCGAGTGGGCGAGTACATCGCCTGCCCCGTGAATACGCAGATAGCGTTGCGGCAGGCCCTCCAGAAACACGTTGACCTTCTTCCCGGCAACCGACGCCAGCGAGTGAAGGTGCGCCAGATTTGCCGCACCCACGCTGGAGTTTTCGTCGCGCGTATGCACCCGCTCATCCGCGCTGCGGCTCAGGTAATTTGCGCAGGCAATATAGAGCTGCCACAAATTGTCTGCCTTCCACGGAGTCATCGCCTCCGGATTCACGGCCTTGATATCGGCATACGTAAGCAGGCACAACATCTTCAGTCTTTCGGGTGCGCCCACCCGTTCAGAGAATGCCTTTACGTTCGCCGGATCGAACACATCCCTCCGCATCGCCGCCGACATTTCCAGGTGACTACCGACCAGATAGCGCACGCTTTCTCGATCCACCGGATCAAGATCGAGCCGCTCCGTGCAACTGTCGGTGAGCTGCAAGCTGACTTCGACGTGATTCTCACCCGGAACAGCTTTGCCGGAATCATGCAGCAGCAGCGACAAATAGAGCAGTTCCGGTTGCTCCAGTTCGCCCAGCAATTCGGCAAATCGCTGGTCCCACTCGGACTTCGATTCCTTCAATCGATGCAGATGCTCAATCGCCAGGAACGAATGCTCATCCACCGTGTAGCGATGATAAAAATCACGCACAACAAGAGCTTCAATGCCCTTCAATTCCGGCAGCAGGAGCGCCAGCAGTCGAAGTGCGTTCATCGCGCGCAAAGCGTCCGCCGCGTGCGGCTGCACCAGCGTTTCCTGCAGGTACAACCACAGCTCTGCTCCACGAGGAGGCGTGGCTGCCAGCGCCGGCAATGCCTGCTCGACCTTGTATTCGGTAGTTGTGCTCAGTTTCAGCCCATGTTCGGCCATGAAATGAAAAAGCCGCAACAGCATTTCAGGATCGCGCAGCTGCGCGCCGGATTGCTGCGGTTGTTGCTTCAGGAAAATCAGTCCATCGACCACCGAAAATTCATCGCTCGTGACTCGTGAACGCCATCCCTGGAATTGCCGGTACAAAGACGACCACGCCGCCGGGATCTCCTCCAGCAGCTGATTGCATACTCGGTGCACGCTGCGCACATGGCTAAAATAAATCCGCATCCAGTCGGCCGCGTTGGTGATCTCGGTGTCATTGGCGCCAATCTTTCTCGCGGCCGCTTCGTCCTGCGCCTCCCAGGTCAGCGTGTTGTCATGACGGCCGTGCCGGAAGTGCAGAAAACAGCGCACCGACATCTGAAAATCCAGCGCCGCATCCAGCGCACGGCGCGAAGAAACCGGCAGCAGGGTACTGGCGTCCGGCCACACTTTCAGCTTCTCCATGGCAGAGATCAGTGCCAGCCATTGCGCAACGTTGTAGTCCCGGAGACCGCCGGGCCCATCCTTCACATTTGGCTCAAGGTGGAACACCGTGTTGCCGAACTTCTGATGGCGAGCGCGCGTGATCTCGCCCAAATTCTGAATAAGACTCTGGCAATCGCGGCCAACCAGGCGGGGAACCGCTTTCTCCCGCAACTTCAAAAATAGCTCGCGGTCGCCAGCCAGGTACCGGCAATCCAGCAGCGATATCGCAAATTCCACGTTATTCGGATCGAGGCGTTCGCACTCCGCCAGATTTCGCGTAGCCGGACTCAGCTTCAGCCGCAAGTCCCACAATTCCTGCGAAAACCGCCGAATCGGATCTTTGAATTCGCTTTCGGTTTCGCTACCGGAGTGAAGAAACAGCAGATCGATATCAGAATGAGGGAAAAGCCATCCACGCCCAAACCCGCCGGTGGCCACGAGTGCGAAGTTCTTTGGCCCGTCAATCGCGGAGTCGCCAGAACCTGCCCCGACGATGATTTCGCGCCAGAGTCGCTGCAGAATCGAGTCGACCAACTCAGTGCGTCGCGTGAGCGCCGCGCGCCCATCTCCGCTGACCGAGAATTCCTGCGCGATAGCCGCAGATTCCCGTGCGTACAGATCAAATAACTCACTGCGGACAGTAGCCGGGGTCATGGGAGTCATTAAAGCATCTAGACATTGACTCTCATTGAATCAATCCCGCAATGTCTCAATGATTCAATGACTCAATCGCAAACTGCCGATTGTCGCCGTTTGAAATAACGGCTCACAGCACGTTCTCTCCACGCTCGTCGTTACGAATCCGAATTGCCTCGTCAATGCGGGAAAGGAAAATTTTCCCGTCGCCAATTTTGCCCGTTCGCGCCGCGGTGGTGATCGCCTGGACCACTTTCTCCGCCATGTCATCCGCCACCACGGTTTCCAGCTTCACTTTCGGAATCAGATCAACCGTGTATTCCCGCCCGCGGTAAAACTCGGTGTGGCCCTTCTGCCGGCCGTGGCCTCGGGCTTCAAAAACGGTCATGCCTTCAACGCCCACCTCGTGCAAAGCGTCTTTTACGGCATCCAGTTTCGAGACCTGAATTATCGCTTCGACCTTCGTCATAGTTTTCCGTCCCGGTACTTCGACGTCCGCATTTGATTCTACCTACGCGGCTTCGCTCTTCGCTTCCTCAGGTGAACGCAGCACCACAACAATAGCGGCTCATCCCTGTTTGCGGAAATCGAAACTATTTATGTTCCTGATTGGAAATGCTTATGTGCCTCACGTCGGCCGCCGGAGGGAATCACCGAAAGCGCCGTCCAATTGACGGCGAGGGGCCTTCTGAGGTTGGATGGATGTTGCTTCATGCCCACACCCGCCATCTTCGACCCGGATTCGCGCCGCCTCAGCCGCCTCGACGCACTCTGGCTCGCGATCTGGCTCCTTTTCCTTGTCGGACTCGCTGTCCTGCCTCCGCAACTCGAGTGGCACAAGCAGTTGATTCTCGTCGCTATTGGCGTCGTGCAATTGCTCGAGTCGAAAATGATCTCGCGTTTTAAGCAACGCGGCATCGTCTACGTCATCCTTCTGAAGATTCTGCTCGCGACGTTTCTCATCGATCACACCGGCGAACCCGGGATTAACAGCAGTTACTGGCCGATTTATTTCGTTCCCGTCGTCACGGCTGCTCTCTACTGTGGCCCTTGGGCAACGCTGCTTTGGACCGCGTTTGCCTCGCTTGCCTACTGCTCATATCTCTATCCGGCGATGCAGGAATACGATCTTACGGAAGAGGCGTTCGCCTTCCTGGCGCTGCGCGTCATGTTTTTCTTCCTGGCCGCCATGGTGGTCAATCGCTTCTCCCAGCAGAGCCAGCACCAAACCCAACTGTACCGGGAGTTAGCCGAACGGCTCGCCGAGACGAATCGCCGTCTGGAGCAGGCACAGGCCGATGCCCGGCGCTCCGAGCGACTGGCGGCGCTTGGCCAGCTATCCGCCGGATTAGCGCATGAGATTCGCAATCCCCTCGGCGTCATCAAGGGTTCGGCGGAAATGTTGACGCAGAAGCTGCAAGCCTCCGATGAACTGGCCCGCGAGTTAGCCGGATACATTTCGACTGAAGTGAATCGGCTCAGCGCCCTCGTTACCGAATTCCTCGATTTCGCGCGCCCCCTCCATGCCCAGCCTCAGCCTGCCGACCTGACGGCGCTTCTCGATCGCGTGATAGATATCGTTGCGGCCCGATGGAAAGGGAAGCCGGTGCAGGTCGAGCGTCAATACGCGTCCGGGCTTCCGTTGGTCCCTCTCGATGAGAGCTTGTGCGAGCAAGCTTTTCTCAACCTGGTACAGAACGCCTACGAAGCCATGGAGGAAAACGGTGGAACGTTGCGCGTCGAGGTTCATCCGGCAACAAAAGAAGGCCACGACGGAGTCGAGCTTCGTCTCGCCGATACGGGTCCCGGCGTCCCAGAAAAGCTACGGGAAGAAATTTTCAATCCTTTTGTCACAACGAAAAAAACCGGCGTAGGTCTCGGCTTATCGATCGTCTCGAAAATTATCGACGGCCATCACGGCTCAATCCGTGTGGAGAATGCGCCCGGCGGCGGAGCCATATTCACGCTCTTCTTTCCGCTGGAAGAAACAGCCGAGCCCAAAGCCGTGCAAGAGTTCACCGCGGGGATGAAAAGCAACGTATAGGATCAAGAAGCAAAGCGAACAGCGAATAGCGAACGACGAACAGCGAGCAGCGAACGACGAAAAGCGAGCGACAAGCGACGGAGTATGCAAACCATCCTCATCATCGAAGACGAAGCCAAAATGCGGCGCCTGCTTGAACTGAACCTCGGCGAAGACGGCTTCAAGACGCTCTCCGCCGGAGACGCGGAAACCGGGTTGAAGATGCTCGCATCCGAGCCCGTTCATCTTGTCCTTACGGATCTCAAACTGCCCGGCATAAGCGGCCTCGAATTTCTGCAAACCGCCAAGCAGCAACATCCGGCGCTTCCCGTCGTCGTCATGACGGCATTCGGCTCCGTCGAAACCGCAGTCGAGGCCATGAAAGCCGGAGCCACCGACTACGTCCTCAAGCCGTTCTCGCTCGCCGAAATGCGCATGGTCGTGCACAAGGAGCTGGACAACTCCCGCCTGCGCGAAGAGAACCGCTCGCTGCGCGAAGCCCTCGGTCAGAAATACAGCCACCCCAACATCGTCGCCGTCAGCCCGAAAATGCAGGAGGTCCTCGCCACGGTGGAACGTGTCGCCCCCACAAACTCCACTGTTCTGCTGGGCGGAGAAAGCGGAGTCGGTAAGGACCTCATCGCCCGCGCCATCCATGAAAAATCACGCCGCGCATCTGGCCCGTTTGTCAAAATCAACAGCACGGCAATCCCGGAAAATCTTCTCGAGAGCGAACTCTTCGGCTACGAAAAAGGAGCGTTCACCGGCGCCAC
The DNA here is from genome assembly GCA_963725295.1 of uncultured Acidobacteriaceae bacterium. Classification (GTDB taxonomy): domain Bacteria; phylum Acidobacteriota; class Terriglobia; order Terriglobales; family Acidobacteriaceae; genus Acidiflorens. Next base: position 6,942 of record CAVRYB010000005.1, on the reverse strand, counting down.
CACCAGCAAGCCAGGAAAATTCGAACTCGCCGACATAGGGACGCTTTTCTTAGACGAAATTGGAGACGTGCCACCGGCCATACAAGTGAAGCTCCTGCGCGTCCTGCAAGAACGCGAGTTCGAGCGCCTTGGTGGCACTCGCACCATCAAAGTCGACGTCAGACTCCTCGCTGCCACGAACCGCGATCTGCGCGCCGCGCTCGAGGAAAAGACGTTTCGCGAAGATCTCTACTATCGCCTCAACGTAGTTCCCATCGACATTCCGCCCTTGCGCGCGCATAAAGAAGACATTCCCGCGCTAGCGAATTTGTTCCTCGCCCGTTTCGCGAAAGATTCAGGACGCGATCTGCGCGGCATTTCTCCAGCAGCCCTCAAAGTTCTCATGGACCATTACTGGCCCGGCAACGTCCGCGAACTGCAAAACGTCATCGAGCGCGCGAGCGCTCTGACGACGGGCGACCAGCTCGAAGCTGCCGACATCCAGCTCGATTCCCCGCGCAATCGACCGTCTTCTTCCTCAGACCGCTTCCTGCCCGAGGGCATGACGCTCGACCAGTGGGAAGACGAGATGATCCGCGAATCCCTAAAGCGCGCCAACGGCAACAAATCGCAGGCAGCCCGCCTGCTCGGACTCTCCCGCAACGCCCTACGCTACCGCCTATCGAAAATCGGCATCGACGACAACGAATCCGAGTGAACGGGATCTCCCCAATGCCTGCAGAACCGCAATGCCTGCAGAACCGCAATGCCTGCAGAACCGCAATGCCTGCAGAACCGCAATGCCTGCAGAACCGCAATGCCTGCAGAACCGCAATGCCTGCAGAACCGCAATGCCTGCAGAACCGCAATGCCTGCAGAACCGCAATGCCTGCAGAACCGCAATGCCTGCAGAACTGCAATGCCTGCAGAACCGCAATGCCTGCAGAACCGCAATGCCTGCAGAACCGCAATGCCTGCAGAACCGCAATGCCTGTAGAACCGCAATGCCTGCAGAACCGCAATGCCTGCAGAACCGCAATGCCTGTAGAACCGCAATGCCTGTAGAACCGTAATGCTTGGACCACCGTGGAAGAGCGGCCCTTCAGGGCCGCGTTTATCGACCGGGCAAGATTGGGCTTCAGCCCCGGTGCCGGTGCCCCAGAGCCTGCCCTGAGCTTGTCGAAGGGTTCGCGCCCGTTCTTTGGGCGCTAACCTGGGCGAGACAAACACCCGGCCAGCAAGAATGGAGTTTTTAATTTTAGCCGCGAAGCGACTTGAGCAGGGGGCGAGCAGCCGCGAAGCGATCCGAGCAGGGGGCGTGCAGCCGCGAAGCGGCGTAAGAATGCAGCCCACGGCGCAAGCCGTGGGTAAATTCACGTTGCACGAGAAAGCCCCGGAGGGGCGAAAGAACCTGACCCCGGCTATACCGTCTCGCTCTCTCGCAACGCGCGCTACCGAACCGCCCTACCGCCGACAAGACGCGGAGCCACCACCGGCACTCGGCACCCACTCGTCGGCGTGATCAGCCGCACCCTGATTCGTTCTCCGTCCGGCATCTCCGCGCTCTCCACCACATCCATCGCGTCCATCACCTTCTGATACAGCACACCGTCATCCGCCATCAAATAGATCGTTCGATCCGCGCGCAGACGATAAATCTCCGCCAACCGTCCCGGAAGATTCCTCCACTCCTCCTGCTCTTCATTCAAAAAGAGTTTGCCCGTATCGGTGACGTGCAACACAAGGACTCGGTCATTAACATCACACTGAACCGGCGCAAGATCGACGGCAAAACCCCTTGCCAGTTCCGGGTCGACATACGTTGAATACACCGCAATCAAACACGCAAACGCCGGTGCTGCGATTAACGCATACGCTGGCAGCCCAGAAACTCGCTTTCTTAGCGGAAATTTCGGAGCGAGGCGGAGAAATTCTCCAGTTCGCGTCCCTTCCGCAGCGCATGCACTCCGAAGCGGCTCGATCCGTCTGGCGAGGTAGCTATTGACGCACGCCGCCGCGATAGCAACCAGCGTACCTGCCGCAGTAGTCACAAAACCTACGTGTACTCGGGGAGCTACCGCCGCGAATCCGCTTTCCGCTTCGATGCCTATCCCGTTGAAGGCCCCTAAAGTCCCAATACACGCACCCACCAGCCCAAGATACGGAGCCACCACAACAATCGATCTGACAATCGCGACCTCAACACCGAGATCGGCCGCCAATTGCCTCCGGCTTCGATCATCGATCGCAGCTTGACCCCGCCTCGACAATCGACAAGAGACGTGAACCGCAACGCCCACCACATATGCCAACATCAGCGGGAGCAGGATGATATCGGCGCGCCCGATCCAATCCATCCCTGCCCACAGGGATTGCATAGTTAACGCACACCCCGGCCAAGGAGTCGAGGAACTTTCCAGCATCACACTCCCTTCATCACCTAATGACAAAGACACCACTTCACCCAAGAACGTGCCAGCCAGGAAATTCTAACTTGCTGATTTATAAATACCTTACTTCTAACTCCTTATTCCTCAAAGATCTGGGAGAAATCAACTTTAACAATTCTTTGCATCTTATTGATTTATAAATATTTTACCCGTAAGTCCTTATTCCTCAAAGATCTGGCGCCTTACCGTCCGCTAAGTCTTTGATTTTAAAAGACCGCGTCCAAGGGGGAGGAGACCAGCCCGCGTCTCTGGCCGAAAACCACCACTCTGGCTCTACGCGGCCACCAAACCAGCCAATCCTCCGCCCTCCCCAGTCATCGGAGGTCGCCCATAAGCCGTTGACCACTATAACCCTTAGGCGAATCCACAAGCCCTCGCCGACATTGGCCCCCTGCTTGCCTTTCCATAGGCACCAATAGTTTGTCTGTTCCAGGTTGGAGGTACGTATGAAATTCAAATTACTCTCTGCACTCTTAGGTTTAACGCTGGCGGTTCCGTTCGCCGCCTACGCGCAAAACGCCGACGATCAGATGTCTGATCCGAACGCGAAGCCATCGCCCAACGTCCAAATGCAAGCTCCCAGCGGCGATAGCTCGATGGATCAGGATCAGGACCAGGGTTCCGGCGGAACACGCATGAGCGATGGTTCCATCGATCGCGGCTCCGCCAGCCAAGGCCCGATGGACCCAAACAACGGTCCGACCGACCCCGATAACCAGAGCTATAGCGGCTCCGCTCCCGAAGAGAACCGTGGTGTCGCCCGCATCAGCTTGATTCATGGCGACGTCTCCACCCAGCGCGGCGATAACGGCATCTGGTCTGCGGCAGCGCTGAATGCTCCCCTGCTTGCCGGCGACAAGATCTCGACTGGCGACAAGGCACGCGCCGAACTCCAACTCGACTATGCCAACATGTTCCGTCTGGCCGAGCATTCCCAAGCCAACGTCACGCAGCTGACCCGTTCGCAAATCCAGATTCAAATTTCGCGCGGCATGGCGAATTACTCCGTCTTCAAGAACAGTGATGCCGATGCCGAAATTGACACCCCGAATGTCGCCGTTCGCACCGCACGTCGCGAATCGAGTTTCCGCATTCTCGTCACCGCCGACGATCACACCGAGGTTCTAGTGCGTCGCGGCGAAGTCGAAGTCACGACTCCGCAGGGTGGCACGCGCGTCTCCCAAGGCCAGTTCATTACCGTGATGGGCACGGGCGATCAGGTGCAGTACAAGATCGGCGACGCTCCGGCGCGCGATGACTGGGATCAGTGGAATACCGATCGCGACCAGGTGATTCGCAATTCGGTCTCCCGCCGCAATACCAACGACTATTACGTCGGCAGCGAGGATCTTGATTCTCACGGCACATGGTCGGAAGTTCCGGACTACGGGCGAGTATGGCGTCCAACCGAGACCGATCCGAACTGGGCTCCTTATCGCGACGGTCGCTGGGTTTACGAGCCCTATTGGGGCTGGACCTGGGTTCCGTATGAGTCTTGGGGATGGGCTCCCTATCACTATGGTCGCTGGATGTATCTCGATAGCGGCTGGGCGTGGTGGCCAGGACCAGCGTATGGCTATCCGTTCTACCGTCCAATCTGGGCTCCCGCGTATGTCTCATTCTTCGGATGGGGCGGAGGTTTCGGCTTCGGCTTCGGATTTGGCTGGGGTTCGGTTGGATGGCTACCTCTCGGTCCGTGTGATCACTTCCATCCTTGGTGGGGTCGCTGGGGCGGACGTTTCGGTGAAGGTCGCTTCGCCGATTACAACCGCGGCGGATTCGGTCCGCTGCACGGTGGCGCGCGCTTCTCGAACGTAAACCTGGCGATGCATGACCAGCATTTCCGTGGCGCAACCTCAGTTTCTGGCAGCGAGTTCGGCAAAGGCCAGATGAGGGGTCGCGCGATGGATCATGCGCAGCTCCAGAACGCTCACTTCGCGACTGGACGGGTTCCAATGAGTCCGAGTCGTGAGAGCTTCTCAGCCAGCGGACGAGCAGCGGCTCCTTCGACGACGCGCAACTTGTCGACCAACCAGCACTTCTTCTCGGCTCGCGGTAACACGATGGCGTCGGGCCGTGGGCAAAGTGGATCGTTTGCCAATCGCGGCGAGGGAATCGGAAACAGACAGAGCAACGGCTTCGAGCGCTCCGGACAGAGCAACGTTGGGCAATCGCGCTCCATGGCGAGCAACAGCGGTCGCGAAGGCGGCAGCAACGGCGGATGGCAGAAATTCACGCCGATGGCGCCGCGCGCAGAATCCCGCGCACCGGAGTCCAGCGGACGTTCATCGATGGGTGGTGCGGAAAACCGCGGCGCCTACGGCTCCTCTGGATCGCGTGGCTACAGCCCCGAGAGTCGCGGCTACAGCCCGCAGAGTCGTGGCTATAGCCCGGAAGGCCGTGGCTACGGCGGCGGATACTCCCGGCCTCCGCTCAACATGCGCCAGCCAATCGTCACTCCCCGTTCCTACGGTGGTGGAGGCAGCCCGTATGGGGGGCGCGGCAGCTACGGTGGCGCCCATTCCGCTCCCAGCTATGGCGGCGGACACTCCGCGCCCAGCAGCCACGGCGGCGGCTCATCGCACAGCGGTGGCGGCGGATCGCACGGCGGCGGTGGCTCGCACGGTGGAGGCGGCGGCAGACATGGGCGGTAACACTACGCTGGACTCTCTCCCAGCGTAGTTGAGCAACAGCAACACTCTCCCAGCAGTGAGGCGCGCAACCACGCGTCCCACTGCTTTTTTTTGCGAATAACCGGACCTGCCTGCTCTACTTCGCCTCGGGCTCCGGTTCCGAGGCTCCCGGCATCACCTTCAGTGGAGCATTGCGCTTGTCCTCAAGCTCCGGATGCGGCAGCGGCTTGCGTGGCAGCATCTGATCGCGCATGGCTGTGTTGTAGACGAAGATCGCTTCCACCGTCGCGGCCTGCGCCAGGTCTCCAGGCTGTAGCCGCTCGTACACGTCCATGTTCGAGTGATGCGTGCGCGAAGAATAGTCCATGCGATCCTGAATGAACTGGAAGCCCGGAATCCCCACCGCGTCGAACGATTCGTGATCTGTCCCGCCTGTGTTCTGGGCCGTGATCGTCGTCACGCCGATGTCCTTCAGCGGCTCCATCCATTGGGCAAAGATCGAGGCCACCGCGACATTTTCCTGCAGGTGAATCCCAAGAATTTTCCCCGTGCCGTTGTCCACGTTGAAATAGCCGGAAATCTTCGTTTGCTCCGGTTTCAGCACGATTGGACCATCCACTTTGCGCATCCACTCCGGCTTCGCCAGTTCTTCCGGTTTCGTCGAGAGCGGTGCAGATCCGAAATGCTCCTTCACATAACCAATCGATCCGAACAGCCCCTGCTCTTCTCCCGTCCAGAGCCCAATGCGAATCGTGCGCCGCGGCTTCACCTGCAGAGCATTCAGAATCCGCATGACCTCCATCGCCACCACGGTGCCCGCGCCGTTGTCGGTTGCGCCCGTGCCCGATGCCCAGGAATCGAGATGCCCACCGACCATCACGACTTCGTCTTTCAGCGTCGGATCAGTCCCCGGAATCTCGGCAATCGTATCGAAACCGTGTTCATGATCGCCGAAGTACTTCGTATCGACGTTCAATTCAATGCTGACCGGCACATTCGCCTTGAGCAGTCGATACGCGCGCCCATAGTTTTCGATCGCCATCACCACGACTGGCACAGGAAGCGCGTGGTCGCGCTTGTAGGTGAACGACCCCAGGCTGCCGTCATCGAAAATCGTGCCGCCCGACCCGCCGTTATCGCGCCCATCGCGGCTGGGAAGGATCACAGCCAATGCATGTTCCTGAGCAAGGAAAGTGGCCGTTTTCTCCTGCAGCGCGCGCCGCTTCATGATCTCCGGTATCTGATCGGCAAACGATCGCGGTTTATCAATCGGGAATTCGGTTGCCTTGGCGAGATCCTTGTCGTCCAGGCGCGTAAACAGCGGCTTGTCCACCGGCTTCACATCGCGCATGTCGCCAAAGAGCACGACTTTCCCTGCCAGCTTGCCCTTGTACTTGTCGAAATCTTTCTCGTCCTTGATCTGTATCCACACCGCGGGCCCGGTCACCGCGCCATTGCTCGAAGGCGACCACGGCGCCGCCTGCGCGATGAAAACCGCGGTATCCGGAGATGCCATGCGCACCCAGGTATTCAGCTGCTGCCAGCCCATGCCGAATTCGCCCCAATCTTCCAGATGCGCGTTGCTGCAACCCATCGCCGTCAGTTGATCGCGCGTCCACTCATTGGCCTTATGCACATTCGGAGACCCCGTCAGCCGCGGTCCAATGCCATCCGCCAGCGCCGACGCGTATTCCATCACGTGCGAGTGCGCCAGGCCTTCCTCGCGAATCCGCTGATACATCGTGAGGTCGATACTCTCTTTAGCTGGCTGCGGCAGTTCGTAAGAAGGCTTCTCGCTGGCGGCGGAATGCTTATCTTTCTTGTCGGCGCCAGAAACGGAAAGTGGAGGGCAAAACAAAGCAGCAAAGCAAAACTGATCC
>CAVRYB010000004.1:0-6717 GCA_963725295.1 uncultured Acidobacteriaceae bacterium | reverse complement strand
CGGGAGAGCCTGCGGGTTCCTTCCCTTCCTGTTAGCCTATGGGTGCGCCAGTGCCCTTTCCATGAGGCGCGTCACCGGTCGGTGTGACGCACAACCTCTGCCATTCGATCGGCTGCAACCCCTAGTTTTTCGGCACTTTAGGGGTCGGATCGAGCCCGGAATGCGCTGTTTTATTGGCTCCCAGCCTTTGGTTTATGTGCAAATCTCACTTTTAGTGACGAAAGTGCTGATTTGACAGGGATCTTCCAATCTCCTCCTGCCGACGAAGTTAACCAACTTAGAAACATAGTGTTAGCAAAGACACAACGCTTCGGACCCTTGCCCGCTGGGCGGAGAGCACAGCGATATCCGAGCCCTCTGCCTTCGCATCCACAAAGTTTTCCACAGGACCGAGGTGTCCGCTGGTCGGATTCGCCGCCGCAATCGGCGTAGAAGCCTCTGCGGCCCCAAAACGCCGCGCTGAGCGTGCCGTACAATACGTCCGATGATCGCGCACCTTCGCGGAACGCTGCTGGCGAAACACCCGAACCAGGCCATCGTTGAAACTCACGGCGTCGGATATGACGTCACGATCAGCGTGCCGACATTCACGGAATTGCCGGCTTTGGGCGGCGAAGTCGCGCTTCACGTCCACACGCACGTTCGCGAAGACGCGCTTGCGCTCTACGGATTCCTGCGCCTCGCCGAGAAGCATTTATTCGAGAAGCTGCTGACGGTCAGCGGAATCGGTCCGAAGCTGGCCATCACCATTCTCAGCGGCATGCCCGCCGACGAAATGGTGGGGGCGATTCGTCAGGGAGATCTGGCGCGCCTGACGCGCATTCCGGGAATCGGCAAGAAGACGGCCGAGCGTATGGTGCTCGAGCTGCGCGACAAATTACCGCCGACGGCCGGAGCCTCGGAAACTGCTGTCGCAACAGCCAGTCCGGTCGAGGAAGACGTCATCTCGGCGCTCGTGAATCTGGGCTATCAGCGCGCGTCGGCTGAGAAAGCGCTTCTTACTGTGCGCGCAAAAAGTCCGCAAGGTTTTGAAATTCTGTTTCGCGAAGCGCTGGGATCGCTTTCGAAATAGCGGCGAAGTTCGCGTAGGCTTGTGGAGGTTTTGTGCGCCGAAGGCTGCTTCTAATCGGGTTGCTGTTCGTGATCGTCGTGGTCTCGTCGATTTTTTCGATCCCGCGGTTGGTCGAGGAGCACGAAAACAAGGTTCTCCATAAGCCGCCTTATTTTGCTTCCGACGCGGCATTTGCTCTACATAAAACGCTCACCATCGCCGACCTTCACGCGGATTCACTGCTCTGGGGGCGCGACCTTCTTGCGTACAGCACTTACGGGCAGGTGGATATCCCGCGCCTCGCCAACGGCAATGTTGCTTTGCAGGTTTTTTCGTTGCCCACCAAGAGTCCGCATGGCCTGAACATCGAAAGCAACGACGATAAAACCGACGACATTACTACGCTCGCGATTGCTGAGCGCTGGCCGATGGTGACTTGGCACAGCCTGACGGAACGCGCCCTCTATCAGGCCAGGCGCCTGCACGCATTCGCGAAAGGGTCGCAAGGCAGCTTTGTCGTCATTGAGAACGCCGGTGATCTCTCCAGCTATCTAGAGCGCCGCCGGAGCAATCCACGTCTCGTGGCCGGTCTGCTTTCGATCGAAGGCGCGCATGCGCTCGACGGCAAGCTGGAAAATCTCGACGTCCTCTATCGCGCCGGATACCGCATGATGTCACCCAGCCACTTCTTCGATACCGACATCGGAGGCTCGGCTGCCGGACTCAACAAAATCGGCCTCACCGACAAAGGCCGCGAATGGGTACGCCAGATGGAAGCCCGCCGCATGATCATCGACCTGGCGCATGCCTCTCCGAAGACGATTGCAGATGTGCTCGCGGTTGCGACTCGCCCTCTTGTCGTTTCGCATACGGGAGTGAAAGGCACCTGCGACAACAACCGCAACCTCTCCGATGATCAAATTCGCGGGGTCGCAGCGAAGGGCGGCTTGATCGGCATCGGCTACTGGGATACCGCCACGTGCGGCACCGATGCACGCGCGATCGTGAAGGCCACGCGCTATGTCTCGAACCTGGTGGGCGCGGAACACGTAGCGCTCGGCTCGGATTTCGACGGGGCCGTAACGACTCCCTTTGACACTTCAGGATTGGTCCAAATCACCGATGCGATGCTGGCCGCCGGCTACTCCGAGACAGAAATCCGCATGATCATGGGTGAGAATGTGATGAAGTTCCTGCAGGCGAACCTACCAGAAAAGTAGAGCCGGCCAGGCCATTATGTCACACTCTTAAACCCGTGACATCTTGTCCTAGAAATGTCATAATAGACATCTTATGACAGTTGATACCGAAACTCGCCTCCGTGTAAACGAGAACGGCCGTGTAGTCATCCCCGCCTCTTTCCGCAAAGCCCTTGGAATCAACGCGGGCGATGAAGTGGTCGTGCGTCTGGAAGATGACGAGCTGCGGATCACAACCCTGAAGCATCGGCTCGAACGTGCGCAGCGTCGTATCGGCCGCTACGTAAAACCGGGGAGATCGTTGGCTGACGAACTCATCGCTGAACGTCGCGAGGCAGCGAAACATGAGTAGGGTCGTGCTGGACGCGTCGGCCATTCTGGCAGTACTCAACGGCGAGCCGGGAACGGAGAGGTTAACCCCAGATCTTTTGTCCAACGCGACCTGCAGCACGGTTAATCTAGCCGAAGTGCAAACCAAACTGGTGAGTGCCGGCGGCACGCCGGACGAAGCATGGGAAGATACTCTCAGCCCGATTCGTGAGTCCTCACCCTTCACTGACGGGCAAGCGAAGATCGCGGGGAGTCTGGTTGCCCAAACTCGCCAGCTTGGACTGTCTTTAGGAGATCGAGCCTGCCTGGCGCTTGGACTTGAGCTAAAAGCCCCCGTCTACACGGCTGACAAATCGTGGAAGAACTTGAAACTTGGCATCAGAATCCACGTGATCCGCTAACCCTAGTTCCCCACAAACCGCAAGTACAAATCCCGGTCGTGGCGGCAAGTTTCCGCCATGTGTTTCACTTTTTCCCAGGCTTCGCGTTGATTGTCGTCGCGCACCCGCTCTTTTGCGCGTTCCCATTCCTTTAGGAACACTTCCATCTGCCGGTGATTGAACACGGTTTTGCCGAAAGGATCGATGCCGCTCAGCAGCAGGAAATCCGCATCGCTGGCGCCGGGAACCACGCCGTGCAGCATTACCCACTCGCCGCGTTCGCCGAGATCATCTTCAAGTTTCACGACCAGGGACATGGTTGTACTCACGAAGTGACGCAAAAGTACTGGCCGCAATGTACCAGTCCATGAGGGACGTTGTCCAAGGTGAGGCGGTATCGAAGGTAATCGCCGGACTGAAACCGCAGTCAGAGCGGGGCAAAGCCCTAAGCTTCGCCCACGTGCGTGCCATGCTGGAAGTGGTATTGCAGAATCTTTGCCGCCAGCGCTGGGTTCACTCCCTGCCCCTGTCTTTCGATCGACCGCACGACTTGCCCGCGGCAGATCACTTCCGTGGCCGCCAGCCCCGCAATCTCCGGCGGCAGCACGAGGCTAATCTCCACTTGATCGTTGGGATTCAGTACTTCCTGCGACTCAAACAACAACCCAGAACGGCTGATATTTTCCGTCGTCCCCGGACGCCAGCTCTTCTCTCCCAGCGGACGATAGCGCAACGGCAGATGAAGATTGAAACGCCGTGCCCGGAACGGCGGGACTTTCTTATCCGCGAGAATGCCTGTGCGAGATGCCATCGCAACCTCCAGAGGAATCGGTTCGGAATCCAGAACTTCACGCACGCGGTCTTTCAGCGCGGGAAGGCTGAATGGTTTTTGCAGCAGATTGATGCCCGCATCGAGCGTGCCGTCGTGCCCAATGGCATTCTCGGTGTAGCCGGACATGTACAGCACCCGGATGTCAGGGATGAGCTTGGTGACCTGGGAAGCCAGCTCGCGGCCGTTCATTCCCGGCATGATGACGTCCGTGAAAAGAAGATCGATCGTGCCCGTGTAGCCGTCGACAATTTGCAGCGCCGCGGCGCCGTCTGCGGCTTCCAGAATCTTATATCCCTGCGTTTCCAGATACTGGCGCGCCAGGCGGCGCAGGTTCACTTCGTCCTCCACCAGAAGAATCGTCTCTTGTCCACGGTCGGCACGAGGCAGCCCAACTGAATCCAGCACGATGGCAGATTCGTCGCGGGCGTCGACTCGCGGAAAATAAGCGCGGAACGCCGTGCCACGCTGCGGCTGGCTGTCCACAAAAATGAAGCCGCCGCTTTGCTTCACGATGCCATACACCGTCGAAAGCCCCAGCCCCGTGCCTTTCGCTCCCTTTGTAGTGAAGAAGGGCTCGAAGATGCGCGACTGCGTATCATCGTCCATCCCGACGCCGGTGTCGCTGATGGCCAGCATGATGTAGTCTCCCGCAGTCAGCGGTGCGTGGGTTCGCGCAAAAGTTTCGTCCAGTGCAATGTTGGCTGTCTCAATCGTCAGCTTGCCACCGTGCGGCATGGCGTCGCGCGCGTTGACGGCCAGGTTCATGATGACCTGGTCAATCTGCCCTGGATCGGCGCGCACGGCGCCCAGCGTCGCTCCCGGAACCATGACGAGATCAATGTCTTCGCCGATCATGCGCGTGAGCATCTTCAGGTTTTCCGCTACAACTTCATTCAGATCGAGCATCTTTGGCGCCAGCATTTGCTTGCGGCTGAAGGCCAGCAATTGCCGCGTCAAGCGAAGTGGCGCGCTGTGTGGCGTTGGAAATTTCCTGCGCCGGCCCGCGCAGCCGCGGATCCGGACCCAGCCGATCCAGCAGAAACTCGGAGTAGCCAGAGATCACCATCAGCAGGTTGTTGAAGTCGTGCGCGATTCCACCGGCGAGCCGCCCGATCGCCTCCATTTTTTGTGCCTGCCGCAGTTGCAACTCCAGCGTTCGCGTCTCGGTGACATCTTCCATGAAGATTTCGAACGTTCCGCCTTCTTTACCATTCGCAATCGAACGCCCCGAAATTCGCGCCACGATCGACGAACCATCCTTGCGCACGCACTCGGTAGTCAGGTTATTAAATTCTTTTCGCGCGTGAAAATAGTCCGCGGTCTGAAACCACTGCTGGGCATCGGCGTACAGACTTCCCAAATGCCGGCCCGTGAGTTCGGCCGCATTGCTGTATCCGAACATGCTTACCAGCGCGGGATTCGCATCCTTCATAATTCCCAGCACGTCGCAGCGGCAGATGCCGTAAGGTGCGTTCATCACCAGCGACCGGAAATTGCTCTCGGAGCGCCGCAAACTCTCCTGGGTCGCGCGGAGCGCAGCATTGAACCAGCAAATCAGCAGGGCCACGGCGAAGAACAGCGCCAAATGCGCCATCGCCCGGCGATACTCGCGCGGAGTCTGTTCTCCGGTGAGCGAATAGTACGCGCTCACCGTCAACGCAAACGTGGTGGCTGCCAGCCCGGGTTTCCATCCGCCATACCAGGCGCTAACCATGACGGCAACGGCAAATACGACCAGACGGCTCTCGGCGATATCGGAGAAAAACAGGGTGGGAATCAACGCAGCGACGGTGCTGAGCAGAGCCACTCCGTATCGCAGGATTGGAGCCCGCGACGGAGCCACGACTAAGCTGCGGATGAGGGGGAGTTTCATTCGCATGGCCTCATGCTATGCGCTGGCCGGGCGCAGAGCGAGTTACGCTGGTCCACCGCAATTTCGCGGCGGAACAGTGGCCAGAGGTACACCTACCAGGACAGCCTGGGGGGCAACGTATGGGTGAGTAAGAGCGAAAACCTTGTCCACAGCCTAATCTCAGTTGCCGCTTTCTGCAAAGCCATGCGGCACAAAAGAGCGCGGCCGAACATAGTCATACAACAGGACTTGCAACCGGGGCGGCCAACGATGAAACTAGCGGAGTCCAAAGACACATTCGCACGGAATATCTCGAGAATGAATATCGGCCTATTCGGCGGCAGTTTCGATCCCATTCATCGCGGACATCTGGCATTGGCCCGCGCGGCCGCAGAGCGTTACTCGCTGCGGCAGGTGCTCTTCGTTCCGGCAAACGTTCCTCCTCATAAACAGAAACAACCATTGACACCGTTCCTCCATCGCTATGCGATGGTCGCGCTAGCGACTCAGGACGATAAGCGATTCGTGCCGTCGCTGCTCGAAAGTCCGGAATTCTCGTCGGAGCGCGCAGGAACCGCCGCCAACTATTCCATCGACACAGTCCGGCGCTTGAAGAAGACGCTGAAGAAAGCCGACCGCCTGTTTTTCCTCATCGGAATCGACGCCTTCCGTGACATCGCAAAATGGCGCGAGGCGCGCGCACTCTTGGCAGAATGCGACTTCGTCATCGCCAGCCGGCCCGGATTTTCGCTGCGCGACGTGGCCGAGTCCTTGCCACCAGAGTTGCGTCCTCCCGCCGCCGTGACACGCCCCTTCCACAAACAGCCCGCAACTGGCGACCTCGTTCTTCCCGGAGTCACATTGCATTTGCTCGAAGGTGTCAACCAGAACGTCTCCGCCACCGTCATACGAACCGCCGCCGCTCAAGGCAAACCGTTGGCACGCTGGCTGGAGCCGCAGGTAGCCGACTACATAAAAAAACACAACCTCTATCAATAGCCGGTGCCCCAGGTTCGCGCCCGTTCTGTGGGCGCTAACCTGGGAGCTGAATGTCCGTCGCGAGCAGGTTACAA
>CAVRYB010000003.1:0-22307 GCA_963725295.1 uncultured Acidobacteriaceae bacterium | reverse complement strand
AGATCGCCAAGGTGCGCTCCGGGCCGAGCGGCAGGATTATGTTCAGCGACACGTTGTCGGGATAACAATTGAGCATCCAGTTGGGAAAAATCCAAAAGTAATCCGCTGTCAGTTCGTTGCCCGCCTCCTGATAGCGGCGAGGCGTCGCGTCTCCGGGCTGCGCGCCGCCGATGGCGTCCATTGCCGTACGTACTGCGGATAAGGTTCGACGGTATAGGCGCTGTAATCGATTTCGCGGTTGAGCGACGGGTGCACGCTGGGCACGTGGTAACCCTCGAGATAGTTATCGATGTACGTCTTCCAGTTGCACTTCATCTCGTAGGTCCGGCGTTCGGAGAACTTCATATTGCGGAAGTCGAACTTTTCCGCCTGCATCGGCAATTCGCCCAAAGACTCCTGCAGCGGGCCCGCTCCAGGGTCGAGATTGACGAAGATCAGGTTGAACCATTCCTCGAGGCGTACGGGAGCGAGGCCGAACTCCGTCGGGTCGAAATCCTGAACGCCATCGAATTCGGGCGTCACGAGCAGTGCGCCATCGAGCCGGTAGGTCCAGCCATGGTAGCCGCAACGGAAAAGCTTGCGATTCCCGCAACCGGAGGCGGGGTGGCCGGCCCGATGCCGGCATACGTTATAAAAACCGCGCAGGGCGCCGTCGTCGCCGCGAACGATTACAAGGGGCTCTCCGATCAGGTCAAAGGTGAAATAGTCTCCCGGGTTCAACACCTGGTGAACATGGCCAACGAGCTGCCAGGTAGAAGCGAAGATCCGCTGTTTTTCGTCCTCGAAAGTTTCGGGGCTGAAGTAGAGAGGAGCGGGAAGCGTGGAAGCGCGGGCGACATCGCGATCGGCGTCTAATCGAATATTCGACATGGCGGCACCGTGGGCACCCATTCTAGCGCAGAGACGAATTCCCAGACGTGAACAGGAAGTTTACCGCTGTGGTAAGGCGCTGGTGAAACACTTCGAACAGATAGAGATACGGCCTCGGGCGGGCAGTTTGGAGGAATACTGCGATGGCGAGCGACTGGCAAAATTTGTCAATCCGAGTCCCTGAAAGTGTCAGACCGGCGGAATTTGCAGTAACGCAGGTGGTGACTGCCAGGGGGAAGACCACTGAAAACACGAGGCTTTGCACCGGAAGGACATCTGACTTCCGTCACTTGGGCCTCTGGCATTCAGAGTGCGATAGTACTCGCGAGTTGGTCATCCAACCGAAACCAGTCAAACGGAGACGAGGAAACTATAAATGCGGAAACAAAAGGGCTTCTCACTGATCGAACTGCTGATCGTGGTGGCGATCATCCTGATCATCGCCGCGATTGCTATTCCGAACCTGTTGCGTGCACGTATTGCGGCGAACGAGTCGTCCGCCGTGGCTTCGATTCGCACCCTCAACACAGCTCAGATTTCTTACAACTCCGCCTACCCGACGGTCGGCTTCGCGACCGCGATGGCCAGTCTGGGTGGCACCAGCTGCGCACCGCCTAGCTCCACTCGGCCACGCTTGCTTGATCGACACTCAGCTGCAGTCTGGCACCAAGAGCGGTTACAGCTTTGCTCTGTCTGGCACGAGCCGGCACGCCGTTTCGACCTATCAGTTCATCGCGACGCCGTTGACTCCGAACCAGACTGGTGTCCGCTACTTCTGCTCGTTCGAGGATGCGGTCGTGCGCTACAACAGCGCTGCCATCACCACCTGCGACGCCACCAGAACCCCTTGCAGTAAGTTGGCAGTTTTGGCAAAGTACCTGGGGGAGGGTACAAGCCGGAAAAAAGCAGAGGAGAAATCCTCTGCTTTTTTTATTTTCCCAAAACATCTCTGTTACCACCCAAGCCACCTGACAAACTTTGACACAATTTGCGGCAGATGCTTGCCAATTTGTGTCACTCCAGCACAACGCACAGTCTCTGGTCGGTCCGATCCAACGGCCTTTCTCGCGCAAGTTGGCCCTTTGGCCTTGGCAAGTACGCGAACTTGCACTTTTGGGAGCGGCCCCTAAAGTGCAATTAGAGAGGGTTAATCCCAATCAAAATAGAGCTCAACCGGAGTTTATCGAGACATGAAGAAGCAGAAGGGCTTTTCGCTAATCGAGCTGCTGATTGTGGTAGCCATCATTCTGATCATTGCAGCGATCGCTATTCCTAACCTCCTGCGGGCACGTATTGCCGCCAACGAATCGGCGGCCGTGGCCGCGCTGCGGACACTGAATACCGCCCAGATCTCCTACGATTCCGCCTATCCGACGATCGGCTTTGCTGCGGCGCTCAGTTCCCTCGCCGGAACCAGTTGCACGCCGCCAGGAAGCACCGGGGCATGCTTTATCGACACACAACTGGCGTCGGGTACGAAGAGTGGCTACTCGTTCGCCATTTCCGGCACTTCGGGAACGCCGGTTGCGACCTACACAGTCATCGCGACGCCGCTGGCTCCGAACCAGACCGGCGTGCGCTATTTCTGCTCGTTCGCGGATGCTGTGGTGCGCTACAGCTCGGCTTCGATCTCAACCTGCACGACCGCAGTGTCACCGCTGCAATAGAGTTTTTTGAGTTTTGGTAAAGTGCCTGGGGGAGGGTACCAGCCAGAAGAGGGCAGAGGAGCAATCCTCTGCTCGTTACTCAGAGATTAGAACGTTTGCATCATCGGCCTGCCACGTCACGGAAACGCTCTGACAAAAAATGTCACCTCCATCGCTCTCTAGTTGTCGCTAATCACAATCCGGGAATCGACTCCCGCGAATCATGCCTTGTTTGAAACGACTTACAACATTCTCGATCCTGGCCGGGTCCGGCATCCGAGTTGCAACAGGTTTGGTGAGAGCTTGATCTGCCGGCCTTTTCCGGGATCAAGGAGATGCCATGCGAAAGAACAAGGGCTTTTCACTTATCGAACTTCTGATTGTCGTGGCGATCATCCTGATAATCGCCGCGATTGCCATACCCAGCTTCCTGCGCTCGCGCATGTCGGCCAATGAATCGGCCGCCGTGGCCTCGTTGCGGACCTTGAACACAGCTGAGATTTCCTACAACTCGGCGTACCCGACGGTGGGTTACTCAGCCACGTTGGGGGCGCTGGGAGGCACGAGTTGCAACCCGCCGAGTTCGACCGGCGCGTGCCTGATCGATACCGCCCTGGCGGGTGGTCAAAAAAGCGGATATAACTTCACTCTGACCAATGTATCCGGCACTCCAAATTCAGCCTATAACGTGATTGCCACACCGGTCCTCTGGAATTATTCGGGAATACGCTATTTCTGCAGCTTCGCGGACGCGGTGGTACGCACGAGCATGACGACGATCACCACCTGCGACACCACGGTTGCTCCTCAGAACTAGCGCCGAAGCAGATCATGCGGTCAGGTACGCGTTGAAACCTGGTTTACTTTCGTAACCAACCCAACGCTGCCCTGCCCTTATCCCGCCCGCCCTTTGCTTATAATTCTTTGGTCAGACTCCTCATCCAACTGTCCTAAAAGGTCTTGGCATCTAAGCAGGCCATGGCGGCAATCGAAATTCTTGATCTGGAAAAGAACTATCTGGTGGGTTCTGGCGCAAGCGTCCGAAACTCGCGCTCCGGCCGCTCCGCCTGACCATCGAAGAAGGAGAAGTTTTCGGCTTCCTCGGCCCAAACGGCGCGGGAAAACCACACCCTTAAGCTGCTGATGGGCTGGTGTTTCCGACCGCAGGAAGCGCCCGGATTCTGGGCATGGACATGCACGATCCGCAGATGAAATCGCAGATTGGATTTCTTCCCGAACAGCCCTACTTTTACGACCATCTGAGCGCCCGCGAACTGCTGAATTATTATGCGAAATTTCTGGGGTTCCCGCCAAAGGCCTGCTCGGCGCGAGTGGAGCAAATGCTGCACGAGCATGGGACTGATCGATTCCGCAGGAACGTCAGTTGCGAAAGTTTTCGAAGGGCATGTTGCAACGGGTGGGCTGGCGCAAGCGATCCTGCACGAGCCGAAGCTGGTTTTCCTGGACGAGCCGATGTCGGGACTGGATCCCATGGGCGCCGCGAGGTGCGGGAACTGATCCAGCAACTGCGGTCCGAGGGTAAGACGGTCTTCTTTTCCACGCATATCCTCTCGGACGCGGAAGCGCTGTGCGACCGCGTCGGCATCATCCACCAAGGTGAGTTGCGAGGAGTCGGGGCAGTCGCGGAATTGACCTCGGAGACCAAAGGACAGGTTGAGATTATCTTCTGCGCTCAGGCGGTTCCGGCGAGCCTCAAGAGTCTGGGAGCTGAGGGAAGAGTAAGTGGTGACATGGTGAGCGCCGTTCTGCCAGAGGAGCATCAGGATGCGGCTCTCGAAGCACTGCGCCGCGAGCACGTGCGGCTGATCTCGCTGGCGCCGGTGAGAAGTTCGCTCGAGGAGTACTACTTCAGAAACTCCGCCCCGAGAACGGGCAAGTGGCACAACAGGGGAAAGGAGCAGGCGCGTGAACTCACGGATCCGCTCGATCGCCTTCAACACATTCCGCGAAGCGGTGCGGATCGCGTGCTCTATAACCTGATCGCTTTTGCGCTGCTGATTTCCGCAGCGGCCATTCTGGTCGGCGAAATCTCGATCGACATCGAACATCTGGTCGTCGTAAACCTCGGACCTGACCGCGGTCTCCCTGTTCGGCGTCGTCATCGCCATCTTCATCGGCATCGGTCTGGTATCGAAAGAGATCGACAAGCGAACTTTGTACACCGTGTCTTTCTCGTCCGGTGCGCCGCTGGGAATTTGTCGTAGGCAAGTTCTTCGGGTTGACCGGAACGCTGGTGGTGAACACCTTCTTCATGGCGCTCGGCGTGTTTCTCGCGCTGCTTTACGTTGCTCACAAGTTTGAGAAGGCGGACGCATGGGTGCTGGTAGCGCTGTATTTCATCGTGCTGCAGTTCCTGATAGTTTGCGCCCTGTCATTGTTTTTCTCATCATTCTCCACGCCGCTCATGTCGGCCGTATTCACCTTTGCGATATTCGTAATCGGAAGCCTGTCGGAAGACCTGCGGGGTTTCGCCCGAATGACGCCGGGACTGGCTGGCTGGATCGCCACCGGACTCGGCTATATCGTGCCCAACTTCTCCGCGTTGAACGTCATCAACCAGGTGGCGCACGGTGACGCGATCCCGATGCGGCTGATACTGCTCAACACGGCGTACGCGGTTCTCTACTCGGCCATGGCTGTTTCTGGAGCGGTGCTGATCTTCCAGCGCCGAAATTTGAAATGAACTCCACGCGGCGTGTGAACACGATGGCAACCGTAATCCTCTTGCTATCGATGGCCGGCGGAGTTGTCGTTCTCAACGCCGTCGATCACATACGACACGGGTCGGTCGCGCAGGAAGCTCTGTACGTGCGTTCGTCTCGCGTGTTACGGCGGTTGAGCCTGGGCTACACCGGCCTGCTCGCTGACATTTACTGGACGCGCGCGGTGCAGTATTTCGGGGAACAGCATCACAGCGGCACCGGCGACTTCCGGCTGCTTGCGCCCCTTCTTGAAGTGACTACAGAACTCGATCCAAGACTTTTGCCCGCGTATCAATTCGGGGCAAACTTCCTGGCTCCCAAGCCACCGAACGGCGCCGGACTCCCCGGTGCTGCGCTCTCGCTTACAAAGTACGGGATCGAACACAACCCCGATCAGTGGCGGCTCTATTACAACCTCGGATTTCTGTATTATGTCGAGTTTAAGGACTATCCGCGCGCTGCTGACGCGTTCGCACGAGGCTCGAAACTGCCGATAACGAATGAATACATGCCGATCCTCGCGGCGCGCATGGCGCAGCACGCAGGTGAATTCGACACGGCGCGTATGTTGTGGTTTACCACTTATCAGAGCACCAAGGAACCGCGCATCCGGCAGAATGCGGTGGAACACCTGCGCGCGATACAGGTAGACGAAGACGTCACGCGTCTTGAACTGTTAGTCGCAAAGTATCGTCAGCAATTTGGAAAGACACCTACTAGCATGGGGGATCTGGAACACGCCGGCTTCATTCACGGAACTCCGACCGATCCGAACCAGGAAGCCTATGAAATGAAGCCGGACGGCCGGATCGAAGTGCAGCATCCTAAAAAACTCTATTTCATCACCAAGGGCCTTCCGCCGGGCGTCGAACCTCCACAGCCAGCGAGAATCCCCGACCAGCCGTCAAAGTAGCCGTTAGCAATTAGCCTTTGGCTAAAGCCGAGAGCGAACAGCGCCTTCTTTGTTAGCATGCATGCGTGTCTTCGGATTTTTCTCGACAACTCAGTAACGCAATTCACGGCTGGTGGCGCGAGCATTCCCGCGAGAGGGGCTCTTTCGGCGCCGCTTCCCTGCTACTCCGGAACCTGTGGGGCTTCATCCGCGATTCGACCCCCGAACGCCGCCGCCAGCGATACGGCGATATGGATTACGACTGGGAGAATCGCGTCAACACGACCAGCGGCACCGTGGGCTGGCGCGCGCGTTTGCTGGGGACTTTTCATTCTCCCTATCAGCCCACCGACCCGGCCCTGTTTCACGAGATGATGGCCGCCCTGGCCATCGACTTTGATCAATTCACATTTATCGACCTGGGCTCGGGCAAGGGGCGGACGCTGCTGATGGCATCGGAATATCCGTTTCGAAAGATTGTGGGCGTGGAGCTGATTGAGGAGTTGCATCGCGCCGCGGAGGAAAACACTCGCGCTTACAAAAGCTCCACGCAGCGATGTTCAGAAATTCAAGCCGTGTGCGGCGATGCTCGCGACTTCGAACTGCCGGACCAACCGTTGGTGCTTTACCTGTTCAACCCGCTGCCCGAGGCCGCGCTGCGCCAACTGATCGAACGTTTGGAAAAATCTTTGGCGCGTTCTCCGCGCCCGGTTTGGATCATCTATCACAACCCGATACTTGAGCCTGCGCTGGCAGCGTCTCCTTTTCTGGAGAAGGCGGGCTCGACGCCTAACTATTCGCTCTACCGAAATAAGCCGTCGGAATCCTAGAGACGATCGGGTGCCCCACCTTTCGCGCCTTTCGAAAGGTCGGATTCCACGGTCTCGTCTCCCTTAGATTTCTGACTTGGTGCTAAGCGGCTGTTACAAGCCCAGGGCCTGCACTTCCTCTTCCGTCTCATAGCCGAGCCAGTGAGCAACCTCATGCCAGACAACTCTTTTCACTTCGGCCCGCAAGTTTCCTCTTGAGCAGCGCAGAATTGGTCCGCGGAAAACGAAGATCAAGTCGGGGGCGACCTTCATTTGCAGGTGCGACTGCTTGGTCCTGATTACGCCGCTGTAGCATCCCAACATTTCCGTTCCGCGCGGCCAGTTCTTTTTCTTCAGGATGTCCGCGGGAGGTTCTTCAGCGACCTGAATTCCCGGAAAGTCAGGCTGGTCTTTGACGTTCTGCGGCAGCGTGCTGTAAGCCCACTCGACAATCTCGTCGAAAGTTTCTGGATTTGCGGGCGGGGCCATGAGAGCAACTCTACCATCCCGGCTTTCCTTGGAAGCTGCACGTTGGGGAGCGTATCAGGCATCTTTATTGGCGACAATCTCGTTGTTGTGCTATCGCCTGACTGCGACAGTTGTGTCGAAAACGGGATCGTGTTAATAAGTTGGGGTGAAGAGCAACCGAATGGGAAAGGGAAATAGGAAGCGTAAGCATAAGAAGCAAAGCCAGCGGACGGGAGAGGAACGCGACCTCCTCAAGGAAAGGGAAATGGAGCGCGTCGAGCGCGAGGACGCGGAACGTCGATCGAAGCTCTCTACGAAATCTTTAGCGGCGCGCGCCGGCAGCGATCCGCCGCAAACTCTTGGCGAACCAGATACCCCTGTCCGTGCTCCGCTGAGACCAAAGCCTCATCTCCGTTCTGGTGCGATAGCCCTTCGTGAACCAGAACTAGAGGATGCGCTTCTTACAGTGAACCCAAAAGCACTCTCGAAATAGGCATTACCTGAAACAATCGAGGCACCGCGGAAGCTCAGTTGGCGTTATATCGCAGTAACACCAACTCCGGAACTCTGGACTGGCGGAGTTTTGCCACCAGCCACATCTCCCGTGCTCTCAACTCACGCCGCTGTCTGCTTCTCCGCCTCGGCCAGCGAGCGCTGATGCGACTTCCATCCCGGACACCATCCCGTGTGCCAGCGCCAGATTCGGGCGATCAGCGATTGCGGTTTTCTTTCTGCGAGCGCGCGCAGGCGGCAGGTCTCGCAGTGATGCTGCTTGGGTTCCATAGCAGTCTCCTCAAGACGTAATTCTGCGCCGAGAATGCATAGTCTGTCTGTGATTCCCGACCTGCGTTGCGCAGGGGCTGAAGCCCAACCGACTTGCGTCGACTAACGCGGCTCTGAAGAGCCGCTCTTCCACGGTGGACCGACTTTTCGAAGATAAGCTGCTCCTCCATAGGCTGTGCGGACATTTCGAACAGGTAGAATTAGGGTTGGGGACTTTCCGATTGAACAACCTTCGCATGGTCTGGCTGGGTAGCTTGCTGGCCAGCTTCGTAGTCATGGCGGGATCTGCTCCTGCATCCGCTCAGAATACCGACATCCGCGCCCTCGCCCGCGCCGTCGATGAGCATTACAACCACCTGCGAAGTCTGCAATCGGAGTTCACGGAGACCTACCGCGGAGACGGCCCCGACCGCGTCGAAACTGGCACCCTGTGGCTGAAAAAGCCGCGCAAGATGAGGTGGGAATACCGTTCTCCCAAAGAGAAGCTGTTTGTCAGCGATGGCAAGTCGGTCTGGTTCTATCTGCTGGCTGAACGGCAGGCGCGCAAAACGGACTTCAAGAAGCTGGATGACCTGCGATCACCAATGGCTTTCCTGCTTGGTAAAACCAAGCTGGAGAATGAGTTACATGGACTTTCCAAGGTAGTGGATCAATCTCCGCTCGGTGCCGGCAATACCCTGCTGCGAGGCGTTCCGGCAACCATGGAAGGCCAGGTGAGTGAGGTGCAACTGGAGGTCAATTCCGCTGCCCAGATCGTCCGCATCTTACTGATGGAGCCGGACGGCGCGACCACTGAATTTCGCTTCAGTGGCTGGAAGGAAAACACGGAATTGAGCGATAGCCGCTTCCAATTCACCCCTCCAGCGGGCGTAGAGACCGTGGAGGGCGAGTTGGCGCCCCAGTGAGGCCGAGTAGAGCTGTGGCCTTCCCCCCAACGCCGCAGCGGGCGAACTGGCAAGCCCCGTGTCTACAGCAGGTTACTTGGGTACCACGGGCACCAGCAGGTTGCCGAATCGACCAAGGAACACGATGTTACACTGGCACTAGGAAGCTCGGAATAAGGGTCCAAAACTCGGATCAAACCCATAACGAATGGCACAATTCCTGGTCAAAGTCGCCGACGAACAAGGCCACATGCGGCAGCAGGTGGAGCACGGCTATTCCGAAGCCGAAGTTCACGACCGCTTCACGCAGCAGGGATACCTGGTTTATTGGGTCAAGCCGCGGACCATCCTGTGCACCGGCGGCGGCAAGTTCGGGCGGCGCGGCAAGCTGAAGCAGTCCACATTCCTGATCTTCAACCAGCAGTTTCTGACGCTGATGAAAGCAGGACTGCCCGTCCTGACCGCCCTCGATCTTCTGATTAAGAGGCAGCGCGACAAGTCTCTCTGCAACTGCTGGAAAATGTGCGCGAACGGGTCAAAGGCGGCGAGTTGCTGTCGGACGCCTTTGCCGCCCAGCAGGTCTTCCCGAAGATGTACACCACCACCCTGTTGGCGGGCGAGAAGAGCGGCAACATGGAAGAAGTTCTGAGCCGCTACATCCAGTACCAGCGCATGGTGCAGACTTTCCGCAAGAAGCTTCTGGTTTCGCTGGTCTATCCGGCTTTGCTGGTTTCGGTGGTCACGGTGATGCTCGTTTTCCTGATCACCTACGTGGTGCCGAAGTTCGCCGACCTGTTCAACAACTTGGGCGCGCAGCTGCCGGCGATCACCGTGTTCATGCTGGCCGTCGGCCTGAATGCGCAGAAATATGCGTGGGTGGTGTTGCTGGTTCGTCGCCGTGGCTGTCGTGCTTACTTTGCGCTGGAAGCAGAGTGATCGTGGCGCGGAACAGATTGACCGGTTTATGATGTCTCTGCCGTTGATTGGCGAAATCCGGCTGAAGTATCAGGTGGCGAATTTCTCGCGCATTCTGGGAACGCTGCTGCAAGGCGGCCTGCCTCTGGTGCCGGCAATGGAAACCGCCGGGCGAATCGATGAGCAGCCGGCAGATGCTGAATGGCGTTACGGCCGCGGCAGAGCGAGTGAGAGAAGGGCAGACCCTGGCGCACAGTCTGGAAGACACAAAAGCTATTTCCCGACCTTGCCGTTGAAATGCTGGAAGTCGGCGAATCGACGGGCGCGCTGCCGGCCATGCTGGCTTCGGTGGCTGAATTTTACGAAGAAGATGTGCAGACGGCTCTGAGCGCAGCCATGGCGCTGATTGAGCCGATGATCCTGATTATCATGGCGGTTTTTGTCGGCGGGATTTTGATCTCCCTGTATATGCCGATCTTTACTTTGGGAGCGAATGTGCATTAAGAGCAAGGTTTCAGAGTTTCAAGGTTTCAGAGCTTCAAAGACAACGGCTAGTGCTAAGTGACCCTGAGATTTTGAAATCCTGAAAGTCTGAAACCTTGAAACCTGGCCTCTAAAGTAGACTGGAATGGGAATGGCGGACAAGAAAACAGCAGTGATCAGCGGAGCAAACGGAGGGAAGCTGGCGCCGGAAGCGGCGGCGATTCCCGACGAACTGGAACGTGCGCGCGATATCGCGCGGCGCTACCGGTGCGAATTCGTCGATCTCAGCGACTTCCAGTTGCACCATGATCTGTTTGAAAAGATCCCCGTGCACTTGATGTTCCGCTACAACTTCGTGCCGCTCGACGAGACACCGGACGGCCGCCTGGCGATCGCCATTGCCGACCCCAGCCAGTTGATGATGATCGACGAGATCAGTCTGCTGCTGGGTAAGCGCATCCTCACCAAGGTTTCGACACTCAAGCAAATCTCCGACATTCTCAAGAAGACTGAGCAGTCCAAGCGCGTACTCGAAGACGCGAGCGAAGGATTCACGCTTGACGTCATCCGCGAGGACGAAGCCGGGAACGACGAGACAATTTCCATCGACAAGTTGACGGCGACAGCGGGCCAGGACATGAGCCCGATCATCCGCCTGGTCGATACCACGATTTTTACGGCGCTGCAGCGGCGTGCCAGTGATATCCACATCGAGACGCGCGACGACTCGGTGTACATCAAGTTCCGCATCGACGGCGTGCTCACCAACGCCATGCCTCCGATCGGCAAAGAACATCACTCGACCATCATTTCGCGCATCAAGGTCATGAGTGAGCTCGACATTTCCGAGCGCCGTGTGCCTCAGGACGGCCGCTTCCGCGTGAAATACAACGGACGCGCCATCGACTTCCGCGTTTCGATCATGCCGTCGATTCACGGTGAAGACGCCGTGCTCCGCGTGCTCGACAAAGAGTCGATGAGCGAGAAGTTCAAGAAGCTCACGCTCGACGTCGTAGGCTTTGCCGAAGACGACCTGCGCCGATTCCGCCGCTACATCAAGGAACCCTACGGCATGGTGCTGGTCACCGGACCGACAGGCAGCGGCAAAACGACTACGCTCTACGCGGCCGTCAACGAGATTAAGACCGACGAAGACAAGATCATCACCATCGAAGATCCGGTCGAATATCAACTGCGCGGCATCACGCAGATTCCGGTCAACGAGAAAAAGGGCCTGACCTTCGCCCGCGGCCTGCGTTCGATCTTGCGTCACGATCCCGACAAGATCATGGTCGGCGAAATCCGCGACAACGAAACCGCGCAGATCGCCATCCAGTCCGCCCTTACGGGCCACCTCGTTTTCACCACCGTCCACGCCAACAACGTGGTCGATGTGCTCGGGCGCTTTCTGAACATGGGTGTCGAGCCCTACAACTTTGTCTCGGCATTGAACTGTATTCTGGCGCAACGGCTGGTGAGAATTATTTGCGATTCCTGCCGCACGGCGGTGCATTATCCGCCCGACGTGCTCGAAGCGAGCGGCCTCGACCCGGCGCAATGGTCGCAGGTTCCGTTGTATGAAGGGCAAGGCTGCATCGAGTGCGCGGGCACGGGTTTCCGCGGCCGGACGGCGATCCATGAACTTCTGGATTTGACCGACCGCATTCGCGAGATGATTCTGGACCGGAAGTCGACATCGGAGATTCGCAAAGCCGCCCGCGAAGAGGGCATGCGTTTCCTGCGCGAATCGGCGTTGGACAAGGTGCGTGGCGGGTTCACGACATTGAAGGAGATCAACAAGGTCACGTTCATCGAGACCATGCGATAAACAGCCGTTACCGGAGCGTGTCCAGACGGGCAATCTGGGCACCTGCCGAGGTAACTGTGCCATCGGAAAGTTACGAGATATCATCAAGTTAGCCTCGTTGGGTCCATCCCGATTCGAGCGCCGAACAACTTAAGAGTTGATGGGTTAGGGAGAAATGATTTCCACCTCCAAACACGCTCGCCGTCCAGTCCTCGCCTGCGAAATCGCGGCAGACCGGGTACTGGCAGGCCGCGCCGCGGATGCTGGCCGAATCGTGGAAATGGCGGCGGCTCGCGAGCTGGCGCCCGGCTCGGTCGTACCCGATTTGATGGAACCCAATTTGCGCGATGGCACCTCGATTCGCCAGGCGATTGAAAGCGCGTTGGGCAGCGTTGGCGGGCGCTCGCACGACGTGATCGCAATTCTTCCCGACACGGCGGTGCGTGTCGTGCTCCTCGATTTTGAAACCTTGCCGACGAAGCGCGAGGAGGCCGAAGCGGTGGTTCGTTTCCGGCTTAAGAAATCGCTGCCCTTTGATCCCAACGACGCCCGTGTTTCGTACCACTCCCAGCCTGCGGGAAAAGGTGTGCGCGCGGTGGCGGCTGTCGTTCTCAAAACCGTTCTCGAAGAATACGAGTCCGCATTTCGCGATGCGGGCTACAACCCCGGAATGGTGATGCCGTCGATGCTCGCGGCTCTTGGTGCTGCCGATGCCGAGCGCCCGACTCTGGTAGTCAAAGTGGATGCGCGAACCATCAGCATTGCAATTCTCGATCAGGACCAACTGCTGCTTTTCCGTACTCTGGAGAATCTGCGCGGCGTGACCATTACCGGCGATCAACTCGCCGAGGAAGTTTATCCGTCGGTCGTGTTTTTTCAAGACACCTACAAGCTGAACATCGAGCGAGTGTACGTGGCAGGTCTGCCGGAAGCGGGCGGCGCTGCACCAGCGCTCAAGAACCAGACTGGCGCGGTGGTTGAGGAACTCGTAGCCAACTCGCAGATCGGCTCGACGACCGGTACTGTTCCCCGCTGGCGTATGGCGGGCGTAGTAGGAGCACTGATTTCGTAATTCAGCTCTTAGCTCTTAGCTTCTAGCTAGGAGCCAGAAGCTAGAAGCTGCATTTATGCGTCTCGACATCAATCTCGCAACCCGGCCGTACGAAGATGCCCGTGAATTCTGGCTGCGCTGGGGTCTGGGCGTCGGCGTCCTCGGCCTGCTGACGCTGGTTCTGATGGGATGGACGATTACGGGCTGGATCAACGCCGGACGGGATCGTCACAACATCGCCGAATTGCAACGAAAGATCGACGAACGCGACCGAGAGCGAGCCGCCGATCAGGCCGTGCTTGAGATGGCTGCCAACCGCAGTACGCGAGACCAGTCGCAGTTCCTCAATGGCTTGATTCAGCGCAAGTCGTTCTCCTGGACCCGCGTGTTCGAAGACCTGGAGCGGGTGATTCCCGATAATCTCCATGTCGTTTCGTTGCGGCCAGAGCTCAACGAACAGAATCAGATTCAACTGGAAATGAAGGTTGCCTGCGAGACGCGCTCCGCGGCTGTGGAACTTGTTCATCACATGGAGGCGTCCAAGCACTTTGCGTCGGCGCAGTTGGTGCAGGAGCAGGTGAGTGAGGCCGGTGTCTCTGCTGTGGTTGTCGCACTTTATGTACCGGACTACCCGGAAAGGATCGGAAAGTAATGCCTGACTTTTCCGGATCACGCCGCAAGTTAAAGATCGCGATTGGAGCCATGCTGGCTGCCGATGTAATCGCAATCGGCGTTCTGGTTTCCCCGCTGGTTGGTTCAGCGGAATCGCGCACTCTGGAGATCAACCAGATGCGCGCCGAATTGACGAAAAAGACCCGCGAAGTCGAACCGCTCCGGGGCATGGACAAGAAGATTGTGCTGGCAAAGAACCAGATCAGTGGATTCTATAAAGACCGCTTTGCCGCCAAAGACTCTGATTTGACGAATGAGCTGGGAAAATTGGCGGCACAAGATGGCGTCCGTATCCAGCAGGCTAAGTATAAAGAGGAAGACCCTGAAACTTCCGGCGTCATTCCGGTGACGATTGAAGGCAGTTTTTCCGGAGACTACCTGCAGCTGGTGCGATTCATCAATACTCTGGAACGGTCGAAACTCTTTTTTGATGTCGACAGCATCGACCTGGCCGGCGAAGGCGCCGGGCCGGTCCGGCTGGAAATTACGATGCACAGCTATTTGTGGCCGGGTGCGTAAGTGGAACTGGGAACACAAAATCGGAAGCAAGTGATCACGCTGGCCGTGCTCGGCGGAATTGCTCTGCTCACCATGAGCTATGCATTCTGGCCCACCTCCACGTCGGTCGCACCGGCGGCGGCCACGCAGACGGCTGCCACAGCATCCAAGCCAGCCACGCGGCGCACATCGTCTGGGAAGATCGTACCGGTGATTGAGCCTCGATTGGATCCAACTCTCGATCTGCACCTCCTCAGCCAGAGCGAGGAGATCAAGTATGCCGGCAACGGCAGAAACATTTTTGTCGCCGGATCCAGGCCGATCGAGAAGGTCATCAAGAATCCCGCCACCGATCAACGCTCTGCCACGCTGAATGGCCCTCCACAACCTACGCCTCCGCCGCCGATTACGTTGAAATTTTTTGGCTTTGCCAATCGGCCCGGTGAGACAAAGAAGGTCTTCCTGTCACAAGGTGAGGACGTATTCATCGCGGCCGAGGGAGATATCATCGATCGCCGTTATCGTGTTGTGCGCATCTCGCCCAACGCGGTTGATGTGGAAGATGTGCTCTACAACAACCGCCAGAGCCTGCCCCTGACGCAGGGATAAAGCGAACATCTGGATTTTGTAATTTTGTATTCTGTAATTTGGTAATGTGAATTCGAGTGAACAGTCATGCAGCGTCGCTTTAAATCACGAAATTACAAAATTGCAAAATTACAAAATTCTCAGCGTGGGTACATGATGATCACGCTGATGCTCGCCGTTGCGCTGATGACCATTGCCCTGCTCGCCGTGCTCCCTTCCATCCGCCAACAAGTGCAGCGAGAGCGTGAAGAAGAACTGCAGCATCGCGGCACGGCCTACATGCGCGCCATTCAGCACTTCTATAAGAAGTTCGGACGCTACCCCACGCGAGTCGAGGAACTGGAAAATACGAACAACATCCGGTTCCTGCGCAAGCGCTATAAAGATCCGATGAATCGCGACGCCGAGGGCAAAGAAAAAGACTTCAAGCTTTTGCACCAGCAAGACGTTCTCTTGAATGGCGGCCCGGTACTGGGCCAGATCCCGGGACAGAATCCGCTCGGCGGGCCGGGCGGTCCCAATCCATCACAATCTCCATTTGGTGGGGGTGCGCAAAATACACTCGGAGGAGCGGCAGCGCTGTTGGGAGGAATGGGAGCGCAGTCCGGCGGGATTCAGCAAAATGTCTCCACTGCAACGCAGTCGGACGAGAATGCCGACACCGGCAACGGGCCCGGAACGGAGGGCAACTCGAACTCGAACGGATCGTCCTCGACGTCCAGTTCAGGCTCTCCCTCAAGCTCAGGTTTTAACGGACCGACATTTGGCGGCGGACCGATCCTTGGCGTTCGTAGCGAGAACAAGAAAGAGAAGAGCGTCCACGTCTTCTTTACAAAGAACCACTACAACGACTGGCTCTTCATCTACGTGCCCCAGGGAGACCGCGGCGGCCTGCTGAACGGGCCGGTCAACCCCAGCATGCCTACCGGAAATTTGAATGGCGGGGCTCTTCCCGGCCAGGCAGGAGCATTGCCAAATGGCGCGCAGGTGCCGGGAGGAACGCCGAATCCCGGAGTCCAGAATGTCCCAACGCCGCCGCAAAATCCGAGCCAGAACTCACCCGAGCAACAATAGGCTCCTTCGGACTCTCTAGTTTCTCGCAGCCACGTTCCATCCAAAGCAAAAGCCCCGCATGCAGCGGGGCTTTTCAAACTTCAACTCGGTTCGCAAATTAGACGTTGAACGAAGAGCCGCAACCACAGGTGCTCTTCACGTTCGGGTTCTCGAACTTGAAGCCGGCGCCTTCCAGCGTCTCAACGTAATCCACATGCGCTCCGCCCAGGTACATCAGCGAAGTGGCATCGACATAGACCTTCAGGCCGTCAAAGTCGAATACCTTATCCATCATGCCGGCACCGTTCTCGAACGCCATGGAGTACTGGAAACCGGAGCAACCGCCGCCGACCACCGATAAACGTAATCCTGCCGGAACCGGGGACTGCGCCGCCATGATCTCTTTTACTTTGGCAATCGCGGCCGGAGTCAACACGGGGGCTGCGGTCTTGGGTTGGGTTCCAGGGGTGGTTGGTGCGGTGGTTGTGGCCATCTGCTTATCTCCTTGTAATTACTCATTATAACAAAGGTTGCAACCGGCTCGGCAAGCGCTTTTCACGGGCCGGAATCCATCCCTATACGTCCATTTAGATGCCAGCAAGCGCAAGAAGTCGCGCTGCTCTTGCCAACTGGGTCTATAATCGTGCGCAGCAGGGGCCTGTACCCGAACGCCGGTGGAACCATGACGTTTCCCGGGGCGAACCATAGGGACTTCGGGAACGGGTCGATCTCAGCTCCGAGGTGGCGTATGACTCCTATGTTCGGGCTGTTGGTGGCGTGGGGTATTCTCACGGGAATCCTCATCATTCTTCTGATCTACAAGAGCACTCTCACCATGCACGAGGACGATTCGATTCGTCTCAACGAAAACGAATCGCAGATGCAGAAGGACCAG
Source organism: uncultured Acidobacteriaceae bacterium (assembly GCA_963725295.1). Lineage (GTDB taxonomy): Bacteria > Acidobacteriota > Terriglobia > Terriglobales > Acidobacteriaceae > Acidiflorens. The sequence continues at coordinate 5,270 of CAVRYB010000003.1, read as the reverse complement.
ACCGAAGTTCTCAACAAGATGCGGAAAATCGGTCCCATCGTCAAGGTGCTCGGCGCCTTGTCGGGGCTGATGATCCTGGTCATCGCAGGTTTGTTCATTTATCAGGGATTGAGCAGCGCGACCACGCTGCAGTAGCTCGAGGATTCTCCAGCGTCCTAGCCACCACGGCTTGGGAACCCTTTGAGTGCGAGGGTGAAGTGTGCCTGCTTGCTGCCGCGCGCAATTTCCCTTCCCTGCTAATCCGCGTTTATGCCCGCAGTCATGACTAAGCCAGACATCATTGCCATCATTGGCGGCGGACCTGCTGGGGCGCTCGCCGGCGCTCAGCTTGCCTCCCATGGCCGCAAGGTCATCCTCTTCGACGAAAAAATGGCATGGGAGAAGCCCTGCGGTGGCGGAGTCACCCACAAAGCTCTGCAGCAGTTCCCTTTTCTCGCCGACACTGGAATCGGCAATCCGGTCGCGAATCCGGTGGAAGACTGCGAGCTGATCAGTCCTTCAGGAGAGCGCGTTCGCTTTCACCTGCAGCATCCCGTCGCGATTTTCTCGCGACTGGTGTTGAATGGGTTGCTGCTCGACCGGGCGCAAAAGGCAGGCGTCGAGGTTAATCAGGAGCGGGTCACACGAATAGAACGCGTGGGCGAGCGTTCGGACGAAGCTTGGCAACTCTCGACCCCGCAGAGCGAATACCATGCGTCGTTCGTGATCCTCGCAGCAGGTGCGCGCAATCCGTTTCGCGGACAGTTCCTGTCGCCAATTTCGCCCGAAGATCTGATGGTCACGGCGGGTTACTTCATTCCTGGCCAAACGCCGTTGATGCAGATTCAGTTCCTCAAAGACGTAACTGGCTACATCTGGGTTTTTCCGCGGGCCGATCACGTGTCCGCGGGAATCGCCTGCAAGATGGGCGAAACGTCGACGGCTGCGCTGCGCCGCATGTTGGAACATTGGCTCGACCAGAATGGCTTTCACATGGAAGGCGCGAAATTCTATTCGCACATTCTTCCGTCGTTTCGGCTGGAGACCTTCGAGTCGCTCGAAGTCTGCGGAAACGGCTGGGCGATGATCGGAGACAGCGCAGGGTTGGTCGACCCAATCACCGGCGAAGGACTTTACTATGCCTTGAAGTCTGCCGAACTGTGCGCCAACGCGCTGCTTGCAGGACAACCGGAGAACTACAGCTGTCTTCTTGAAGAAGAGGTGCTGCCAGAATTGCGGCTAGCAGCGCGAGTTTCGCAGCGCTTCTATCGCGGAGAGATTTTCGGCGGCAGCGTTCTGGAGCGGATGATCTCTCTGACCTCACAAAGTGCCAGCATGCGCGACCTGATGAGCGATCTGTTCGCCGGCATTCAGGGATACCGCGATCTACGAGCGCGTCTTTACAGAATTCTGCCAGCGGTGTTGACGGAAGGTTTGGCGAGCAGCCTGCGCTGGACCAAGGCCGAAAGCCTGCGCTGGACCAAGGCCGAAAGCCTGCGCGCACCCGAGCCGCGAAGCGGCGGAAAAATGCAGCCCACGCCGTGAGGCGTGGGTGAAAAGCGGAAAATGAGCAAGCCCCGAAGGGGCGAAAGAAGAATTACAGCCTCGTTAAGCGGCCTTTTCCTTCAAATTCGCAATATCGTCAAGCAACACCTTCTCGTGGCCTTCCGGATTCACCTTCTCATAGACCTTGCGAATCACACCTTTCGGATCGACGACGAACGTGGTGCGATCCCAGAACTTCATTCCCTTCCATTCTGACTGTCCAATGCCGAGCGCCTTCATCAGGCTGGCATCGGTATCGGAGAGCAAGTCGATGCTGAAGGCAAACTTGTGGTGGAAGTTCTTGTGCGAGGTAACATCGTCCGCACTCACGCCCAGCACTTTGATTCCGGCAGCATCAAAGTCCTTCTTGGTTGCGGTGAACGACCGGCCTTGCACCGTACAGCCTGGCGTATCGTCCTTCGGATAGAAGTAGACGACGAGCCATTGGCCAGTGAAATCGCTGAGCTTTGTAGTCTTGCCATCCTGGTTGGGAAGCGAGAAATTCGGGAAGGGATTGCCAGCAGAGAGCATGAGCGAATGTTCCTTTCTGTTGTTGAAATTATACGATCTGGACGGCGAGCGTCAGTCGCGGCGTTTGCACTCGGTCGAAGCTAAGAGCTAACTGCGAACAGCCAGGAACTGGCGTTATGCCACCTTCGACGCCTTCCTGGCCCGTTCTTCCATCTCTTGCGGCGACACATCCTCTTTGTGAGTCGCAACTCCCCAGAGATGCCCGAACGGATCCCGAATGAAGCCCATGCGATCGCCATAGAACTGATCGGCAACCGGCTTCAGGATCTTCGCACCGTCGTCGACGGCGCGCTCTACTGTTGTATCGACGTCTTCGACGTAAAGCAGGATGCTCACCGGTGAATTCCCTAGCGTCAGCGGGCCCTGATGACCCATCTCGGGAAACTCGTCGGCAAGCATGATATGAGAATCGCCGATCTTTAATTCGGCATGCCCGATGCGTCCGTCAGGACCGGGAATGCGCATGACCTCGGTCGCTCCGAAGATCTTCTTGTAAAAGTCGATTGCCTGCGCCGCACCCTTGACCACGAGATATGGCGTAGCCGTGTTGTATCCCTTGGGAATGTAATGGACTTTGCTCATGATGATCTCCTCGGAAGATGAGGTGCAGGGTTGAGGCCCAACCAGCGTAGACACGGCCCCCACAGGCCGCGTTTCCTGTAATCAGAACACAACTTTGTTGATTACCGCAACCATAAGAGGAGGGGTGTCTCGGAACTCTGGAGTTTGTCGCGGCGCCGCGCTTTCGAGTCGCTATCCAGGGCGGATGGACGAAATGAAAGCGCGGTCAATCTTCAACGATCCACAGGAATCCGGCAGTGCGCCATGAACACTGGAGTCCAATGAATCCGTGCGCAAATGGCGGCTGCGAAGCTCTTGTTTATTGCTGCACAGTAACCACTATTGGAGTCGATTCGGTGACGCCGTCGACTGTGCCTGAAACCGTAATCGTATACGTCTGGGTGTGGGTAGCCTGCAGCCCTTGACATCCACCCAATAGCATCAGGCCCGGCAGCAGTACAAGCAGCGCCGCTTTGCTCGCTACCTTGGGGCCATGCCACGAGGCGATCCCTCCCAGAATCGAAATCAATACCAGGGACATGATCCATCCCGCAGAGCCGAGCATTGACGCTTTCTTTGTCAGGTCCCCCTGGACAAAGGAGAGACTCAGTTGTGACGATGCTTCTCCGTTTTGAAACTGTAAGCTGGCGGGCGTGAACGTACAGGTCATGTTTTGCGGGAGGCCCAGGCATGAAAGTGGAATCGAGCCGGAATATCCGTTGGATGACGATGCCGATATCTCGCTTGTGGCAGTCCCGCCTTGCATCTGCACAGATGCAGGATTCGCTGCGATCGTGAACTCAGGCGTTGGTACAGCCAAAGCTGCCTGGGTGAAACCGAGCACAAGAACCACAATCGACATAATCCATAGGTTAGTTTTCATCTGTCCTCCGTATTTATCTCTTCGTACGCACGATTTGCAATTTCTCGGAAACCTCTCAACGGAGAGGAACCATCGGGGGAGGGTGCCGCTCAGAACATCAGCTTTCTGAGCCCGGCATAAAGACTATGGCAATTCGGTGACCCTGATGCCTTCGACGCTATCTCTATGAACTAACAGTACATATCACCTGTTAAGTGGAGGCCGCTTAGACCGCGATTGAGCATTTGTTGGAAATGAGTCCGAAGTCTGGACAGTGACTTTGGTCTATGCTAGTTGTTACTATGCTGGCGCTAAGTCTGCTGGTACCGATGAGTTACGACCAGCCTGCCGATCTCCTGGCTCCTCTCAGCGGAGCTCCTCAGCAGCATATGTTTTATATACTGTAAGTCGGCCACAAATGGGTCCCTCGGACCCTTGTCGACAGTGTCTTGATGAGATTGGGGTATTTGCACGGCATCGGCATGTACGTCATGCGCGCGTTACAGCCATCTGCCGATCAATCTGCGCTGGGAGGCTTGAGGGGTGCAATCCGACTCGATTTCACACTGGCCGTGAGGACACGTGTGAAAAGCGGTCCTTAAGGCGCAAGAACGGCGTTTCCAGCCAGCGATAAGAAGCCATCGAGAGCAGCAACGTGAAGCCTAGTGCCAGCACCCCTTGTTCCACTTCTGTTCTTCCGTTATGCGCGTGTATGAAGTACGCGGCCAGAAAGCGTCCGAATTCGTGAATGACATAAAGACCATAAGATATCTTCCCGAGATAGATGAGTATCCTGTTCTTAAACAGTGTTTTGCTTGACCCTAGGACCCCGATCAGGATCACGATACTGGCCAACGCAATCGGAGGTCTCGTGAGCACGAGGCTCCAGGGGTTTACGGCATGGCCGACCATGCCGGAACCAGAAAATGCGGACGCAGCGATCCATGTCAACAGGCCGCCAGAAATCAATGCCCATCGCATTCCGCGGTTGATGCTTGGCAATCTGGTTTCGAACAAGGCCAGCAAAGTCCCCAGAGCAATGGGGTCGAGTCTCGAGATCGTATTGAACTCGATCGCCTGAACTGTTCCGCCAAGAGCAGCCAACGCAAGCCTCGAAAGGCTGGCGAGTGCCAAAAGGACACTTGCCGTGATTGCGATGCCCTTTGACGACAGCTTGCGACAGGCAATCGGCCAGGTCAGATAGAACTGTTCTTCGATGGAAACTGTCCAGAGTGGTGTTGCAAAAGAGGCGGGCATCCCATGAAAAACATAAATCCAGTTGCCCGCGAGAAGCGTGTATCCAATCACGTATCGCATGGGAAGATGCTGAGTGTGACTGAGAGCGGCCACCACTGCGGCGAAAGCGACAAATGAGAGGTACAACGGCCAGATGCGGAGAATTCGCCGCAGATAGAAGCCACGAAGATCCAGTCGTCCGGTGACCTCGCGTTCCCGGAGCAGAAGCGAAGTAATAAGGTAAGCGCTCAGACCAAAGAAAAGATCGACGCCATACGCACCTGTTCCGAGGACAGAGATGATCAGGGTCACAACGGCGTGGGACAATCCCATGCCCGAGTAGAACTCGGGAGTGCGCGGCGCAGCATGAAACATGAAAACGCCGAAGAAGGCAAAGAACCGCAGAACATCGAGTTCCGGCCGGTAGAATCGTCCGGCGGTCGGAGTTTTCTTAACAGCAAGAGCTGGCGCGACCGCAGTTCCCATCCTGATCTCCGTAAGTCACCACACGAGCGAATCGAAGCATCGCCGTGGGAGCCATGACAACGTCTGGCTG
>CAVRYB010000002.1:0-11244 GCA_963725295.1 uncultured Acidobacteriaceae bacterium | reverse complement strand
GCAGACAACGCTCCGCAAGCGCTATTCCAGTGGCCTCGAGCTGAACGCCAATTACACGTTCTCGAAGGGCATGGATGAAGTCAGCGACACGTTTACCACGAAGAATGCTGGTGCGAACGCTTACCCGACGGACAGCTACAACCTGCACCTCGATTACGGCCCGGCGGACTACAACGTTAAGCACCGCGTGGTAGCGAGTTTCGTGTACGATCTCCCGTTCATGAAATCGAATCGGTGGATCGGCGGCTGGCAAGTATCGGGAATCGTGTCGGTACAGAATGGTGCGGACTTCTCGGTCAACAACAGCACGGTGGACAGCAACAAGGACACCCAGCGCAACGATCGAGCGGTCTACATTGGTCCGGGTTCCATCACAAGTACGGTCAACCACAACGTGAGTCCGGCCACGGGTTACCTTTCCTCAGCCAACTTCGCGATGCTCAACGGGCCCAGCAATCCGCCCTTCAACAGCATCCCGTGTACAGCCAATGGTGGTCTGTGGTGCAACAATGGAGAGATGCAGCGTAACTCGCTCGTCGGACCGGGATTCTTCAACACGGACCTCGGATTCTCGAAGTCTTTCAAGATTACTGAAAAGACGGCTTTGAAATTTGAAGGCAACTTCTTCAATATGTTCAACCATCCCAACTTCCTCGCGCCCGACAGCGATCTGAACGATTCATCGACCACGTTCGGAAAGTCGACCGCGACCTTTAACAACCAGCAAACGGGCGGACCGCGCATCACGCAGTTGGCGATCCGGTTCGATTTCTAGGCAGTAGCATTTAGCAGCCCTCCAAGGCCGGCCCACGAGGCCGGCCTTTTCTTGCCCTCAGGAGGCAAGCCAACCCTCGCAAGGGCGCACCGGTCAGCGTGTGCTAGACTTTTTTTAAAACTCTCTATGCAGGTTGTCCGGCGATTGTTTCTTGTTGCGGCTCTGGCATCTGCGGGCATCGCAGACGGTGCCGAAGCCTCCTCCGCCGTCCCAGCGGAAGCTCCAGGGTCGCCCAATATCATCCTCATTACGCTTGATACAACCCGCGCCGATCGCATGGGCTTTCTCGGATCGAAAAGAGGGCTAACACCCAATCTCGATGCGCTCGCCCGGCAGAGCGTCGTGTTTACGAGGGCATATGCGCAGGTCCCTCTGACGACGCCGTCACACGCTGCTCTTCTGACTGGAACTTATCCGCAGTTCAACCATGTTGAAGTCTTGCGCGACCCCTTGGGCGCAGATCTTCCATATGTGCCCGACCTGCTCCACCAGCACGGCTACCATACGGCGGCGTTCCTCGGATCCATGATTCTCGACCCCACCGGAGGCGCGCCAGGGTTTGACCGGGGTTTTGACGTTTACGACGCTGGATTTCATGTTCCCGGCGCGGAGAAAACCGCTACCACAGTGTCGAGCGCCGCGCCGAAGATGTGGCAAACCGGGCTTTCGGGTGGCTCAGCAAGAACCAGCAAAGACCATTCTTCCTCTGGCTGCACTTCTTCGACCCGCACGATCCTTATGACCCGCCTGCACCCTTCAAGGCGCGCTATGCCTCCGCCCCCTACGACGGTGAAATCGCCTACACAGACTCCGTTGTGGGCAGCGTGATGGAGGTTCTGCGACGCCACGGACTGTTTGAGAATTGCCTGATCGTAGTTGCGGCAGACCACGGAGAAGCGTTCGGAGAACATGGGGAGACACGACACGGGTTGCTTTTGTACGACGAGACCGTCCACGTTCCCTTACTTTTGAAACTACCGGCGGGAAGATTCGGTGGAAGGCGGGTTCAGACACGCGTAGCTTTAGCGGACATTGCCCCCTCCCTGCTGCAAGGTGCTGGCGTTGCGGTTCCAACGAGTGTGCAGGCACAATCGCTTTTTTCCCTGATCGACGCAATCGACGCAGATGCACTCGACGCACCGGAGCGGGCAGGCGAAAAGCAAAAACGGAATGAGAACGCCGTCTATTCCGAGACGAACTACGCTCACCGCACCTTGGGTTGGAGTGAACTGCGCTCTTGGCGGGCTGGACGCTACCTCTACGTTCAGGCTCCCCGGAAAGAACTATATGACCAGTCTTCGGACCCTGCGGCGGCCAAGAATCTCGCGACGACCACGAAAGCCGTTGCCGATACGCTCGGTGCCCAGCTTTCCGATTTCTGGCAGAAGACCAGGAGTGAGCAGACTGAGCAAGTGAAGCTCGATCCGACACAGGCGGAGAGCCTGCATGCGCTAGGGTACCTGGCGTCGGAGAAAGGGAGCGGCCCGGATCGAGTGGAAAAGCCGTTGGTTGACCCTAAAGATAAAGTCAAGGTTGTGAACCTGTTGCAGGAGGCGGTGGTTGCTCTCGAAGAACATCGTTTTGACGACGCACTGGTTGCCGCTCGTGAAGTGGTCCGAGATCCAGATGCAGTCAATGCCAACCTGGAATTTGGTAAAGACCTGGCGCACCACCAGCGATATCGCGACGCGTTGCCATTCCTGCGGACGGCGGCAGCGAAGCTTCCGGACTCAGCAGCGGCCCATTATGAGCTGGCGATGGCGTTGATTAATACGGGAGGGTGGGAGGCCGCGCTCTCCGAATTGCAGACGGCGGTGAGACTGAAGCCAGACGCCGCGCCCTTGCACTTCTATCTGGCGGCCGTTAATACCCATCTGAAACACGTGCCCGAGGCGATTGCGGAATGCGAAAAGGCCCTGGAAATCGATCCTGATTCCTTTGATGCAAACCTGACGCTCGGCAAGTTGCTTCTTCAGCAGCGACGTCCTGATGCTGCCATCATCAAATTGAGCCGGGCAGCCGTCCTGAAGCCAGAATCTGCAGAAGCTCATTTCTTTCTTGCCGAGGCCTATCATCAACTTGGACAGGAACAAGACGCAGAACGGGAACGAGCCAAAGTCGCTGAATTGAAGACCCGAAGGCTTCAGTAGTCTTTGATCACCGGACTTCTGCCTGAATTACGACCCCACCTGAATCTGACAGTTTCTCTCAGTGCTACACTCTTTACTGCATGTTCCGCAGATGGTTCCTTCTTTTTCTGGTGCTAAGTTCTGGCCAGGCGTACGGCGTCCACCCGAATATAGTCTTGATTACACTCGATACCACCCGAGCCGACCGGATGGGATTTCTTGGCTCGAAACGGGGATTGACACCCAATCTCGATGCGTTGGCCCAGCAAAGCGTCGTGTTCACGAGGGCGTACGCACAAGTGCCTTTGACCACACCTTCGCATGGAGCAATGCTCACCGGCACCTTTCCTCAGTTCAGTCATATGGAGGATCTAGGTGCGCCGCTCACAAAGGAACTTCCGTACTTGCCGGATTTGTTGCATAAGGCGGGATACCACACCGCAGCATTCGTGGGAGCTTCGATTCTCGACCCTGCCTCGACAGCGCCTGGCTTCGAGCGGGGCTTTGACGTCTATGACGCCGATTTCCATCGGCGCAAAGCGGGGGAGGATCGCTATGGAACGATTGAGAGACGCGCCGAAGACGTCGCCAATCGTGCCATGGGCTGGTTAAGCCATAATCAGCGCGGGCCGTTCTTTATCTGGCTGCATTTTTACGATGCACACGACCCCTACGACCCGCCGGAGCCGTTCAAGACCCACTTTGCCTCGACTCCTTACGACGGCGAAATCGCCTATGCCGATTCTGTGGTTGGAAGCGTACTGGATGTCCTCCAACGTCATGGGTTGTATCAAAACTGCCTGATCGTGGTAGCCGCTGATCACGGAGAAGCGTTTGGTGAGCACGGGGAACAGCGCCATGGAATGTTCTTGTACGACGAGACTATTCATGTGCCGCTGTTGTTGAAACTCCCGGCTGAGAAGTTTCGAGGCAGGCGTGTCGAGGAGCGTGTCGCCTTGGCGGATATAGCGCCATCGGTGCTGGAGGTAGCGGGCCTTTTGATTCCTGCAGCGATGCAGGCTCGCTCCGTTCTTCCGCTGGTCGATGTTTCGAAATCCGCCGATGAAAATGCGAAGACAAATGGGAAGATAGCGGAACGACCTGTTTTTTCCGAGACGAATTACGGTCACCGAACGTTTGGCTGGGCCGAATTGCGTTCCTGGCGAACCGGGAAATACCTCTATGTAGAGGCGCCCAAGCGGGAGCTCTACGACCAATCGACCGATCCGGCGGCGGCTCAGAATCTCGCGACCGCTTCGAAGGCGGTAGCCGATACGCTGAATTCGCAACTGACCGACTATCTGCAAAAGACGAGCAGCGCCCAGACCGAACAGGCCAAGCTGGACCCGGCCCAGGCGGAAAAGCTCCGGGCACTCGGCTATCTCGCGTCTGACACTGCCAGCAGCAACAACAGCGATAAAGCCGCGGTCGATCCGAAGGACAAGATTGAGATCGCGAACAAGTTTCACCGGTCACTCGTCGATATGGAAGAAGACAACTACGACGATGCGATCGCGAACCTGCGTGACATATTGCACTTCGATCCGGAAGTGGCCAGCGTGTATCTCGAACTGGGCCGCGCTCTTGTCCATGACAAGAAATATGAGGAGGCGCTACCCGTGTTGCGAACCGCCGCCGAGAAGAGCCCGGAATCGGGCATGGCGCACTACGAGCTAGGACTTGTCTTGGTCAAAAGCGGACAGTGGGAAGCTGCACTTCCCGAGATGCAGGCGGCGGTCGTGTGTACACCGAAGTCCGCACAGTTACATTTCTACCTGGGAGCGGTGCAACTTAAATTGAAGCATGTTCCCGAAGCCGTAACCGAGTTCGACAAAGCGCTGGAACTGGATCCCGACCACTTCCAGACAAATTTCACCTACGGCAGGCTGTTTCTGCTCCAGGGACATCCCGACCAGGCAGTCGCCAAACTAAGCCGTGCAGTGAAGGCCGACAAGACTTCCGCAGAAGCTCATTTCTTCCTCGCAGAAGCTTATCACCAGCTGGGACAAGAGCAGAATGCAACCCGCGAACGCGCCAAAGCCGCCCAGCTAAAAAGTCAGCCGCCAGAATAATTCCACAACTTCTACTTTTGTCCCGCCTTGCTCCGTTCCTTCTTCGCGTCTTCAGCCCGTCCAGTGTGTTCGTAAGCATCGGCTAATGCAGCATGCGCCGGAGCGAATGCCGACAGTCGCCCAGCCGCAATCTCCAGGTGGACGACGGCCGTCTTGTAGTCGCCTGCTTTTACCAGAGTCGCGCCAATTTCATAGTGCGCCCATGCGGAATCGGGCTGAAGCTCGATCGCTTTGTGCAGATGTTTTGCAGCCTCGGCGTATTGTCCTTTGCGGGCCATCGCTACGCCCAGGGTGTACTGCGCCAGGTAGAGGTTGGCGTCAGCCGCCACCACCGGATCGAGTGCCGCAATCGCACGCTCTGGCTTGGCCTGCCCACGAACCGACGCCGCTTCGATCACCTTGTTAGCCGTCGCGACCTTATCCTTCGGATCTGTACCTGTAACCGCCGCGGCCGACGGAGCCGATTTTTCTAGTCCGGCGTATCCGAGCGACGCCAGTTTCTGCATTTCCGAGGAACTCAGCTGCGCCGACGCCTTTCCATCGCCGCTGAAGCGCTTGTCGAAGCTCTCCAATTGCGCCGCCATCGTATCGAGTGTGCCCTTGGAAGTTTGTGCCAGGTTATGCGTCGCTCCCGGGTCGGCGATCAGATCGTAGAGTTCTGCCTTCGGAGCACGGACGTAGAGATACTTGCCAGCCCGCCATGATTCCAGAGGGCTCCAGCCGAATCCGCGCTGGGGCAGGTCGGCGCGAGAACACGGGCTGGTCGGCGCCTCCGCCGGACTTGGCAGCGCGCAACAGGGATTGCCCGAACATCTGCGAAGGCACCGGAATGCCCGCAATCTCAAGCAGCGTCGGAGCAATGTCCACCAGTCTCACCTTGGCCGCAACGTGGGTCGGGGCCTTCGCTGCCGAAGCCTCCGGCAACTTCAAGAGCAGCGGGACGTGGATCGTCTCGTCATAAAGGAAAATCCCGTGGGTGTCCTCACCATGCGCGCCCAAGCTCTGGCCGTGATCAGCAACGACGATGATGGCGGTGTTTCCCGTGATCTTCTGTTCCTTCAACGTAGAAACGATGTGGCCGACGGCGGCGTCGGCCGCCGCAATGGCTGCATCGTAGGACGCACCAGAAGCGGCGTCGCCATCGCTCAGATGGACCCACAGAAAAAATGGACCATATTTGGCGTTCGGAACCAGCCAGGCGAGTACGCTTCCCACGAACGCAGTGCCGCGACGCTCGGTGATGGGAGGGCGGCTATCGCCCGGGATCTCCGGACGAAAGTCCGTGTCGTACCTCTGGAAGCCGCGGTCAAGCCCTTGGGCCAGGCCATTTGCTGGGTCCAAGTGGATGGAACCAACAAAAGCGGCGGTGCGATAGCCCTGTGCCTTGAGCAATTCCGGAAGATAAGGCAACGATGGAATCAACGTCCCACCGATCTCGCTCATCCCGGTGCTCTGCGGGTAAGCTCCAGAAAGAATCGTGGCGTGCGAAACCACGCACCCAGGGGCTTGAGCATAGGCGTGATCAAAGACAATGCTCTCAGCCGCTAGACGGTTCAGGTTCGGCGTGAGCGCGCCCTTAGCGCCCATAAACCCCATTCGGTCAGTCCGGCCAGAGTCGATCGTGATCAAGACGATGTTCGGCTTCGATGCAGCTATCGCGAAGGGTAGCCCAAGTAGGATAAAGACAAGGCCAGTCACGGCTTTTCGTATCATGACAGTAAGTGTAAAGGCAGCGCCGCCATTCATCAAAGCCTTGAACGTCATAGGTTTGGCGGCGACGCTTTTAACCTCAGCTCTGTCTTGACGTGCCCCGAACTCCTTGTACAATCGATGTACCTGCACCTCGGGATCTCCTCTAGTGGCGATGCCGTGATCGCCGCGATCGCTGGCCAGGTAGCCGGATCAGAATTGCAGATTAAACTTCAGTGACAACGCCCTTTAGAAAGCATCTTTGGCTGTGTGCCTGCTCGTCTTATGCGCGGCGGCCCTGACCCCGCTCTCTCCTGCCAGCACGCTCGCGCGGGTGCTGCGGGCTCAAAGAAGCTGATCATTCTGGGCATCGATGGGCTCGATCCTGACTTGCTCGAGAAGTTCATGGCCGAGGGTAAGATGCCGAACTTCGCCCGGCTAGCCTCGCAGGGATCGTTCCGCCGCCTGACCACCAGCATTCCGCCGCAGAGTCCGGTCGCGTGGTCCAACCTGATTACGGGAATGAACGCCGGTGGACATGGCATCTTCGACTTCATCCATCGCGATCCGAAAACATTTGAGCTTTACTTCTCAACCTCAAAGGTCGAAGGCCCCAAACACAGTTGGCACATCGGTAGCTGGGTGGTGCCGCTTGGCAGCGGTTCAGCCGAGCAGCTCCGCCACGGCAAGGCGTTCTGGGAGATTCTCGACGACAAGAATATTCCCAACTACGTCTACCGCATCCCGGCCAATTTTCCGCCGATTGCGGCCAAGGGAAAGACTCTCTCCGGCATGGGCACGCCCGACCTGCGCGGGACCTATGGCACGTTCACTTTCTATACCGACGACCCGACTGCTGCAGTAGGTGCGGTCGAGGGCGGGGAAGTTGTGCAGGTTGACGTGAAAAACAATCGCGTTGCGGCCAACCTGATTGGACCCGACAACACCTTCCGCAAGAATTCGCCACCCGCTACGGAGCCGTTCACCGTCGACGTCGATCCGCTTGAACCCGTTGCCCGCATTGCGTTTCAGGATCAGCAATTCGTCTTGAGGGAAGGCGAGTGGAGCGGATGGGTTCCGGTCGAATTCCAGCTGATGCCGATCATCGGCAACGTAAAAGGCATCTGCCGCTTTTACCTTAAACAGACGCATCCGCGTTTTCAGCTTTACGTGTCGCCCGTTAACATCGACCCGGCAAATCCGGCCCTGCCCATTTCGACGCCATCCAGCTATTCGGCCGACTTAGCCAAGCAAATCGGCGAGTTCCATACACAAGGCATTGCGGAAGATACCAAGGCGTTGACGGACGGCGTGCTCGACGATAAAGAATACCTGCAGCAGGCGCACACCGTGCTTGCCGAACACCGGCGCGCATTCGACGTTGAGTTCCCGAAATTCAAGGACGGCCTGTTCTTTTTCTACTTCTCCAGTCTTGATTTGAACGCGCACATGATGTGGCGGCTACCGATCCGCAACATCCTGCCTATGACGCTGCGCTCGCGGCCCAATACGGCACGTCGCTCGAGGAGTTTTACGAGCAGATTGATCAAGTGCTCGGCGAGGTGATGCCGAAGGTTGGGAGAATACGACCCTGCTCGTCTTGTCGGATCACGGGTTCGCCCCCTATCGGCATTCGTTCAACCTGAATACGTGGTTGCTGAACAACGGTTACATCACGCGCAAAGAAGGTGTGACTGCAGACGCGAGCGAACCTTTCTCCGACGTCGATTGGAGCCGCACCCGCGCCTACGGCCTCGGTTTGAATGGGCTCTACTTAAATATTCGCGGACGCGAGCGCGAGGGCATCGTTGAGTCCGGCGCGCAGGCCGATGCGCTGCTGGCCGAACTCCGGCAGAAACTGCTCGACATCCGCGATCCCAAAGACAATTCGCAGGTGATCACGCGCATCGATTTCGCCAGCGAAGCCTATCAGGGTCCGTACGCGCACTCCGGTCCGGACGCCTTGGTCGGCTACAACCGCGGCTATCGCGCCGGATGGAAGACGATTCTCGGCGCATTTCCTCCCGACGTGTTGGAAGAGAACACCAACGCCTGGAGCGGCGATCATTGCATGGACTTCACGAAAGTTCCGGGAGTGCTGCTGAGCAATCGTAAGATTGCAGCGGATGCCCCAGCGCTCACCGATATTGCACCGACCATCCTGGCCGAGTTCGGCATCGCAAAGACGCAAGGACATGAAGGGGCAATCAGTCTTTCGGAAGGGTCACTGGTCTTCGCAGGACTGAAACCTTGAAACACTGAAACCTTGAAACCTGGAGATACACATGTTTGGTTCACACAAAGTAAAGATCGAAGGCGAATTGCTGGATCGCGTGAAGCAATGTTCCGACGCTGCAGGATACGAATCCATCGATGAATTCGTGCATCCACATGCTGGAAAAAGAAACGAAGAAAATTCTGCCCGACGAGAGCAGCACCTCGAAAGAAGAAATTCAGAAACGTCTGCGCGGACTAGGGTACATCGAGTAGCGTGATGGCCTTTTCTCATCCGATGGCGATTTACGCGACAATCGCGGCGCTGGGTCTCTGGCTGCTGACGAGCCCGCTCGCGATTGTGGTCATCGTGTCGCTGGTCATCGGATTAGTGATGGTCGTACTTTTCGGCTACACCTCAGATCAAAAGGCAATCGGCATCGCGAAAGATCAACTAAAAGCCCACCTGCTGGCGGTGCGTCTTTACCGCGACCAGATTCCGGTAGTGATGGGTTCCTACGGGAAGATCCTGCGCGGCACGGGTCGTTATCTAAAGCTTGCTTTCATGCCGCTGCTTTACGTTATCGTTCCCATCACGTTGCTGATGGTGCAAATCGATCGCTATCTTGGCCAGACTCCGCTACCTGTGAACGCGCCGTTCCTGATGACGGCTCATCTCATCTCGGGCGATACGTTGAACGACGTCACCCTCGACCTTCCGCCCGAAATCACCATGACCGCGCCAGCCGTGCACGTCACCGACGGAAATGAAATTGTCTGGCGATTGGCAGGTGCGAAGGACGGGAAGTACTCCGTGAAGATTTCCATCCACGACCAGAGCGTCGGAAAAAGTCGGTTTTCATCGGTAACGATCTGCCTCGGATTTCGACGATTCGCCTGCGCGGACAATTCTGGAGCCGCTTCTTTTCCTCCGCCGAGCCAGCCCTTCCGGAAAATAGTACGATTGATTCCATCTCAATCAATTATCCGGATCGCAACATCGACATCGCCGGCTACGGGATGAACTGGATCTGGCTGTTCTTCATCCTTTCGATGATCGCAGGATTCATTTTCAAGGAACTGCTGGGGATCAAAATATGAACCGATTGTGTGGCGCGGGCGCCCTCGCCCGCGTGCTGGCATCATTCATGAACTCGCAGGATTCGCATGATCGCCCGTCAGTTCGTCAACAACGCACGCTTTGCACGAGCCGAAGCTCACGCGTCACACGGTTCCTGCTGCTCGCTCTGATTCTTGCGCCGGCCCTCGCTCACGCCTACGCTGGCCCTGGCGCCGGATTCGCCGTCCTCTCGTCGTTCTGGGCCATTTTCGTTGCGTTCCTATACTCGTTCTACGCGCTGGCGACGTGGCCCTTTCGCCAGTTATTTCGTTTCCTGCGCCGACGCAACGCTTATGGAAAGGCGACGTTTGAGCGCGCGGTAATTCTGGGATTTGACGGGATGGATCCGGAACTTGCCGACCGCTTCATGAAAGAAGGCCGCCTGCCGAATCTGGCAAAACTGCGAGACAAGGGAACATTCACCAAACTGCGTACAACCTTCCCAGCGATTTCTCCCGTGGCATGGTCAACATTCATGACCGGAGTGAATCCCGGCAAGCACAACATCTACGACTTTCTCGCACGCGATACGAACAGCTATCTGCCGTTTCTTTCCTCCGCTGAAATCAAGGGACCAAAACGCCACATCAAAATCGGCAAGTACTCTATTCCTTTCGGTAAAACCGAAATCAAAGCCATGCGCAAGGGAACACCCTTCTGGCATTGGCTCGGCAACGCCGGTATATTCAGCTCCGTCATCCGCGTACCAGTAACTTTCCCGCCAGAAAAATTCCAAGGCGTCATGCTCTCCGGCATGTGTGTGCCCGACCTTAAGGGCAGCCAGGGAACTTTCTGCCTATGCACGACGCGCATGTCGAACGACAAATTCCGCGAAGGCGGAGTGCGTGTGCCGATCGAGCGCGTTAATGGCATCTGCCACTCTTATGTTCCGGGCCCGGACAATCCGCTAAAGGAAAACGGCGGCGAAGTGCAGATGAAATACGAACTCAAGCCGGATGTAGCTGCCAAGGAAGCACGCTTTACCGTCGGCTCGGAAAAATTCACACTGAAAGTCGGAGAATACTCCGAGTGGATCACCGCCGAATTCAAGGCTGGCATGGGCTTCACCGCGCACGGCATCTGCCGCTTCTATCTCAAGGAGGTTTCCCCCGAGGTCGAGGTCTACGTCACGCCCGTCAATATTGATCCGGGCCATCCTGACCTGCCCATCTCGCACCCGGTCACCTATTCGATTTATCTGGCCAAGCTCTTTGGACCCTACGCAACCCTGGGTCTCGCCGAAGA
>CAVRYB010000001.1:0-13447 GCA_963725295.1 uncultured Acidobacteriaceae bacterium | reverse complement strand
AGCGAATAGCGAACAGCGTAGTAGACAAGCTGCCGACAGGTTCTCCGCCATACGCGGAGCGAACGGGCGGCTCGAGGAGAAACAAACGATGAGGTTGACCGATCCGGTCGCAGACATGCTGGCGCGCATCCGCAACGCGATCCGCGCACGGCACCAGAAAGTGGATATACCAGCTTCCAAGCTGAAGACGGAGATTGCCCGCATCCTGAAAGAAGAGGGCTATATCGCGAACTTCAAGCCGGCCGAAGAAGAAGGACACAAGGTCCTGCGCGTGTATCTCAAGTACGGCAACAATAACGAAGCGGTGATCACCAACCTGGCGCGTGTATCGCGTCCGGGCTGCCGCGTCTATGTTCGCCGCACCGAGATTCCGCGTGTGCTCGGCGGCATGGGCATCAACATCCTGACCACGCCGAAGGGCGTGATGACGGGACGCCAAGCCCGGCGCGAAGGCCTGGGCGGCGAATTGCTTTGCGAGATTTGGTAGGAAAGCAGCCGTTAGCACTTGGCACTTAGCAGTTAGCTAAGGCTGAGCGCTAATAGCGAAGTTACTGAGTGCTAATTGCTAAAGGCTAAGAGCTGACTTATGTCACGAATTGGAAAAAAACCGATCGCGATCCCGAAGGGCGTGACGGTCAAGATCGAAGGAAACACAGTGATGGTCCAGGGCCCGAAGGGCAAACTGGATACCCCACTCCCGTCCGGCATCACCATGGAACAGAAGGACGGCAACCTGGTGGCGATTCGCCCAGATAATGCCCACGCGGCTGTGCATGGACTGGCGCGCGCGCTGGTCAACAACGCCGTTGAGGGCGTGACCAAGGGCTGGACGCGGGACTTGGAAATCGTCGGCATCGGCTACCGCGCCGAGATGAAGGGCAAAGGCACGGTGGTATTCAACCTGGGGTATTCGCACCCAATTGAGTATCCGCTGCCGAGCGGCGTCGATTGCGCCGTCGACCCCAAGCAGACCAAGCTGACGCTGAACGGCATCGACCGTCAGAAGGTCGGACAGGTGGCGGCGGAAATGCGCTCGCTGCGTCCGCCCGATCCGTACAAGAACAAGGGTGTGCGCTACGCCGGCGAACGTTTGAAGAAGAAAGTCGGTAAAACGGGAGCGAAGTAACCGCTATTCGTCGTTCGCTGGTGGCCGATTGCGAACAGCGAATAGCGCGCAGCGAACGACAAGGATTCAAGCAAATGCTGAGAATAAATTCGAAAAATCAAACACGGCAACGGGTGCACGATCGCATTCGCAAGAAAGTGGTCGGTACTCCGGAGCGTCCGCGCCTTAATGTCTACCGCTCGTTGAATCACATTTACGTGCAGTTGATTGACGACCTGAAGGGCGTCACCCTGGCCGCGGCTTCAACCGCCGACGATCGTAAGGGGGCACGGGTGGCGGGCGGCAACGTGGCCTCGGCGAAGATGGTCGGAAAAAAGATCGCCGAACTGGCCAAGGAAAAAGGCTACAGCAAAGTTGTATTCGATCGTGGCGGCTACATTTATCACGGTCGCGTCAAAGCCGTCGCAGATGCGGCGCGCGAGGCGGGATTGCAATTTTAGTCGACACAGGAAATGAGACTTCAGAATGGCTAGAGTCACCAAAAAACTCGATGCAGGTTCGTTCCAGTTAAAGGACCAGGTGGTCTCGATTAACCGGGTGACGAAAGTAGTCAAGGGCGGCAAGAACATGTCGTTCGCGGCGTTAGTTGTCGTGGGCGATCCTTCGGCCGCGGTGGTGGGCTTCGGATCGGGCAAAGCGAAAGAAGTTCCGCAGGCCATCCGCAAAGGGATCGAGTCGGCGAAGAAGAACCTGATCCGCATCAACCTGACCCAGACCTCGGTGCCGCACACCGTGGTCGGGCGCTTTGGCTCGGGCATGGTTCTACTGAAGCCGGCGCCGGAAGGCACGGGTGTGATTGCCGGCGGAGCAGTGCGCGCCGTGATGACCTCGGCGGGCGTGCAAAACGTGCTCACCAAGTCGATTGGCACCAACAATCCCCACAACGTGATCAAGGCGACGTTTGAGGCGCTGAAAATGCTCAAGAGCCGCGAATCTGTCGCGGCGCTGCGCGGCAAGTCGGTGGAGGAGCTGTAATGACAACCAAGACATCGAAAACAACGCCCAGCGGCAAGATTCAGCTGAAGTGGGTGCGATCGGCGATCTGCACTCCCGTGAAGTATAAAAAAGTGGTCAAGGGTCTTGGCTTTACACGGCTGAATCAGGTCATCGAACGGCCGAATACAGCGGCGATTCGCGGCATGGTGAAGAAGGTGCCGCACTTGATCGAGATTGTAGGGTAAGGTGTCGAGTCTCAGGTCCCAGGTTTTTCTGAGAGCTGAGAGCTGAGAGCTAGGATTTCATTATGAATTTATCGACAATACGGGCACCCAAGAAGGCGACGGAAAAAAGGAAGCGCGTAGGACGTGGCATGGGCTCAGGCATGGGCAAGACCTCGACGCGCGGCCACAAGGGACAGTGGTCCCGCTCCGGTGCGCGGCTGATCCGCGGGTTTGAAGGCGGCCAGATGCCGCTTCACCGCCGTTTGCCGAAGCGCGGATTCACCAACATCTTCCGCGAGGAATACGATGTCGTGAACGTTGACCGCCTGGCAACGCTTGGCGAGACTGAAATCACCCCCGAAGTATTGAAGAAAGCTGGCATCATCGATGGCAACGCGCCGCTGAAAGTTCTCGGCAGCGGAGAACTGTCGAAGGCGATCACGGTGCACGCGCACAAGTTCTCCAAGTCAGCGCAGGAAAAAATCACCAAGGCAGGCGGCAAGTTTGAGGTCTTGCAGTAATGCTCTCTAAGCTGGCCAATATCTTCCGGGTTCCCGATCTTCGCAAGCGCGTGTTATTCACGCTCGGCCTGCTGGCGGTATATCGCATTGGCGGCCACATCCCAACGCCGGGGATCAACGGTGACCGACTGGCGCAGTTCTTCGAACAGAACCGGGGCTCGGTGCTCGGCTTTGTCGATCTGTTCAGCGGCGGCAATCTGCGCCGCCTCACGATTTTTGCGCTCGGCATCATGCCGTACATTACGGCGTCGATCATTCTCCAACTGCTCACCGTCGTGTATGAGCCTCTCGCCAAGCTGCAAAAAGAAGGCGAGATGGGCCGCAAGAAAATCACGATGTGGACGCGCTATCTCACCGTGATTTTGAGCGCCGTGCAGTCGTTCGGCATCGCCATCAGTCTGCAGAAGGCGGGCGATTTCGTGAACAATCCCGGACCTGCTTTCATTCTGATGACCATGCTGACCCTGACCACGGGCAGCGCTTTCATCATGTGGCTGGGCGAGCAGATCACGGAACGCGGCATCGGCAACGGCATGTCGCTGCTTATTTTTACTGGCATCGTCGTCGGCTTGCCCCGCGGCGTCGCTGATCTATATCAGAAAGTCTCCACCTCGGCTTGGGGAGTCTTTACCGCACCCGCAATCATCATGCTGCTCGTTCTGATGGTCGCGGTCGTCGCCTTTATCGTCTATGTTGAGCGCAGCGAGCGGCGCATCCCCGTGCAATACGCCAAGCGCGTCATTGGACGCAAAGTCATGGGCGGCCAGTCGACGCACTTGCCGCTGCGCGTCAATGCCGGCGGCGTCATGCCCGTGATCTTCGCCTCCTCGATTCTCGCTCTGCCGCAGATGCTCGGCGCGGCGTTTCATAACAACCGCGTGATCGGTCCGCTCCTTGATGCGATGAAGTGGGGCGAACCGCTCTACACGCTGCTCTATTGCCTCGGTATTATTTTCTTCGCCTACTTCTACATCTCGATCGTGTTCAATCCGAACGAGGTTGCGGACAACATGCGCAAGTGGGGAGGATTCATCCCCGGCATCCGTCCTGGTAAGCGCACGTCTGACTTCATCAACGACGTTCTCACGCGGATCACTCTGGTCGGCGCGCTTTACCTGATTCTGATTTCGCTGATCCCGGAATGGATGATTGCCGGCATCAAGCTGAATCACCTGCCGTTGCTCGGTCGAATGTTCGAGAATCTACCGACCTGGATCACGAACGGCTTGGGTGTCAATTTTTACTTCGGCGGCACTTCGTTGCTGATCGTCGTCGGCGTTGCCATGGATACCGTGACGCAGATCGAAGCCCAGCTCATCATGCGCCACTACGATGGATTCACGCCGAAGAGCGGACGTATTCGCGGACGGCGGACCTGGTAAGGAGTTCTCAGTTCGCGTTTTCAGTTGTCCGTGAGAGCGGTGGAACCTTGGGTTTTGCTGAGAGCTGACGGCTGAGAGCTGACAGCTGGGTTTGTAAGCGCGGAGTAGGGAGTATTTCCGCGATAGGAAATACGATGGCCGACGAAACGGCTAACGCAACCGCGCGGACAATTGGACCGGTGATTCTCTTCGGGCCCCCTGGGGCCGGGAAGGGCACCCAGTCCAAGCAAATCGTCGAACGGTATGGTATCCCGCAGATATCAACCGGCGACCTTTTGCGCGATAACGTTGCGCGCGGCACGGAACTCGGACGCGCCGCCAAGGCCATCATGGCGCGCGGCGAACTGGTGCCGGATGAGTTGATGTACGGGATTGTGGCCACAAGGCTGCGAGAGCCGGATTGCAAGCGCGGGTTTATCCTGGATGGCTTTCCCCGGACAGCCGCTCAGGCCGGATGGCTGGATGCCTTCTTGGAAAAAGAGGTCTTTGACAAATCAGTGAAGTGCCCGCCGGTTGTGATCCAGTTGCTGGTGGATTATACTCAATTACTGCAACGGCTTACCGGACGGCGTTCGTGCCCCACCTGTGGTCGGCTCTATAACATCCATTCTCAGCCACCTCTTGTCAATGAGTTGTGCGATGTGGACGGATCGAAGCTGGTGATCCGGGAGGACGATCGGGAAGAAGTGATCTCCGGTCGGCTGGCCGCCTATGAATCGCAGACGCGCCGGGTGTCGGATTACTACCGGAATCAGCGGCGGCTGGTCGCGATTAATGCCGATCGGACGGTGGAAGAGGTTACGGCCCACATCTTCGGCGTAATTGACGGGCATTGCCCGGAGGGTCGCCAGAGTCAGAAGTCAGAATTGATATGAGTTTTGGAGAAGACCGGATCATCCGCAAGTCGCCGGACGAGATCGAGAAGATGAAGCGGAGCGGCAAGATGGTCCGCCAGGTTCTGAACCATCTGAAGGAGATCGTCGCGCCGGGTGTCACGACGATGGATCTGGAAAAGGCCGCGACGAAGCTGATCGCGGACCTGGGAGCTGCGCCGGCTTTTAAGGGATATTACGGTTATCCCTGTGTACTGTGTACGTCGATCAATGAAGAGATTGTGCACGGGATACCGTCAGAAAAGCGGAAGCTCAAAGCAGGCGACATCGTTTCCATCGACTGCGGCGTGGTAAGCGACGGGTACTACGGAGACGCCGCCATTACCGTCCCGGTGGGCGAGTCGTTGAAGCCGGAATTGAAGAAGTTGCTCGAAGTGACCGAAGCTTCGCTCTACAAGGGCATCGAGCAGGTAAAGATCGGAAACACGATCGGGCACGTTGGGTCGGCGATTCAGAAACTGGTCGAAGCGAACGGATTTAGTGTAGTCCGGGAGTTTGTCGGACACGGCATCGGAACGAAGCTGCACGAAGCGCCGCAGATCCCGAACTTCGGCAAGAAGGGCCAGGGCGCGGAACTGACCGAGGGCATGGTCCTGGCGATCGAGCCGATGGTGAACTCGGGTGGTCCCGAGACAAAAGTTTTGAGCGATAAGTGGACGGCCGTAACGCTCGACGGCAGTTACAGCGCGCATTTTGAACATTGCGTGGCCGTAACCCGGCAAGGGCCAGTGATTTTGACCCAGTAGCAGCTTTAGCCATCAGCTCTCAGCTTTCAGTTCAGGCAGAGAGTTGGAAAGCTGAGGATTGAACTGAGAGCTGATAGCTGAGAGCTGACAGCTTCTTAAGGAGTCAATGAGTAAAGAAGACGCGATCGAAGTGATGGCAGTGGTGGTCGAGCCGCTGCCCAATGCCATGTTTAAGGTGGAACTGGAAAACAAACACCAGGTCCTGGCGCACGTCTCCGGCAAGATGCGGAAGAACTTCATCCGAATTCTGCCCGGAGATAAAGTCGCAGTCGAACTTTCTCCGTACGACCTGAATCGCGGAAGAATTGTGTACCGCTACAAATAGCCTTTGAAGAGTTGTCGTCCCGAGCGAAGCGAGGGATGCAGTTGCAGTCACTGAGAACTGGCAACTGAGAACTGAGAACTGGTTTATGAAAGTACGAGCATCGGTAAAGAAAATTTGCGACAAGTGCAAGGTCATCCACCGCAAGGGTGTAGTGCGGGTGATCTGCGAAACTGCGAAACACAAGCAGCGCCAGGGTTAATAAGGCTTTTGCTCTTACTGAGAGCTGATAGCTGACAGCTGAGAGCTAACAAGAGAGGGAACATGGCACGTATTGCAGGCGTCGATCTTCCGCGTAACAAGCACGCGAACATCGCGCTCACTTACATCTACGGCATCGGTAACTCTCGCGCTGCACGCATTCTGGACGCGGCCAATGTGGAACCGATGAAAAAAGTTTCTGACCTCGGAGAAGAAGAGGTCAACCGCATCCGCCAGGTGATCGAAGCGGAAGGCCTGGTGGAAGGTGATCTGCGCAAGGAAATTTCGATGAACATCAAGCGTCTCATCGAAATCGGATCCTATCGCGGATTCCGCCATCGCCGGAACCTGCCCGTTCGCGGTCAGCGCACGCACACCAACGCCCGTACCCGCAAAGGTCCGCGCAAAGGCACGGTCGCACAGAAGAAGAAGACGGCTAAAGCATAAGAACAGCTTCAGTGGCTTCTCGTCCAGCTTTTGGCTGAGGAGCTAGCTGGCTAGGAGCTAGCAGCTACTATGGCAAAACCAGCAGCAGCAGGCGGCGCCGCGGCGCCCGAGAAAAAAGGCAAGAAGAAGACCTTCAAGAAAAAAGAGCGCAAGCACGTCCCGCACGGACTGGTGCACGTTCAGGCTTCTTTCAACAACACGATTGTCACCATCACCGACTTGAGCGGGAACGTGATCTCGTGGAAGAGTTCAGGATCACTCGGATTCCGCGGATCCCGTAAGGGAACACCGTTTGCCGCGCAGCAGGCTGCGTCAAACGCCGCCAGTATGGCTCGCGATCATGGTGTGCGCTCGGTCGATGTCCGCGTCAGCGGTCCCGGTTCAGGACGTGAATCGGCTGTCCGCGCGCTGGCTTCCTCCGGAATCGAAGTGCGCTCGATTAAAGACACCACGCCGATTCCGCACAACGGCTGCCGTCCGCCGAAGCGGCGCCGCGTCTAAGACGCGACGAGTTCTCAGTTCCCAGTGCTTGGTTCTCAGTAAGAGCCGCAAAACTCTGGGGTTTTTCTGAGAACCGAGAACTGGCAACTGAGAACTGATTTCGTCCGGGACGAAGGGTGAAGCCAAACCTGTAAACCGGTCATCCAACAAAGGAGAACAACTTGGCCCGTTATACCGATGCAGTATGCCGTCTCTGTCGCCGGGAAGGAATCAAGCTCTTCCTGAAAGGCACGAAGTGCTTCAGCGACAAGTGCCCCATTGAGAAACGCAACTTCGCTCCCGGACAGCACGGGAAAGACAAGAAGACCAAGGTCGTAGGTTACGGTCTGCAGTTGCGCGAAAAACAAAAAGCCAAACGCATCTATTTCACCCAGGAAGGCCAGTTCCGGAACTATTTCGAGAACGCGGTCCGTTCCAAGGGTGTCACTGGTGCGAAACTGCTCGAATCACTTGAACGGCGGTTGGATACGGTAGTACAGCGCTTGGGCTTCGGCATATCGCGCCGCCAGGCACGCCAACTCGTGCGCCACGGACATGTGCAGGTGAATGGCAAGAAAGTCAACATTCCTTCGTACGAAGTCAATGTGGGCGAGGAGATTGCGATTCGCGAGAGCAGCCGCAAGCTGGTTGTTCTTGAAACAGCCAAGGATTTTGCCAGTCATCAGCCTGCTCCGGGGTGGCTGGAGATCGATCGCGAGAACTATAAAGGCCGCGTCATTGCGCTGCCGAAGCGCGAAGATATCCAGTTGCCAGTTAACGAGCAGCTGATTGTCGAACTGTATAGCAAGTAGCAGTAACGTCGTTCGCTCTTCGCAAAACCGAAAAGCGAACGACGAACAGCGAACAGCGGGTTTTGGCCTATTTTTCGTGCCAGATCAGCTTGCAGTGACACTTGGTCCGAATCTGGGCCGGTTCGGAGAGCCACTGCAAAGCCACATGGCCGAGAGGAGAAACACAAATGCTTTGGAGAGGTTTTCAAAAACCGAAACGGCTGGCAAGCGATGCCAGCTCCTTGACCGACAAGTACGGAATGTTCTGGGCGCAGCCGTTTGAACGCGGCTTCGGCACCACCATCGGCAATGCGCTACGGCGCGTGCTGCTGAGTTCGATCGAAGGCGCAGCCGTTACGGCCGTCAAGATCGAAGGCGTGCTGCACGAGTTCCAGTCGATTCCCGGAGTTGTCGAAGACGCGACCGATATCATCCTCAACCTGAAGCAGGTTCCCTTCAAGCTCGCGGGCGATGGTCCGAAGGCAATTTACCTTCGCGCTGATCAGCCCGGAGTTGTGACCAGCGGCATGATTGAGGCTGATGGCGATGTCGAAGTGCTCGACAAGGAAATCTACATCGCGACCGTCAGCGAAGGCGGCAAGCTCGATTGTGAAATGCGCCTGAAGCGCGGACGCGGCTACGTTTCCGCCGACAAGAACTTTGAAGAGGATCTGGGCATCGGATTCATTCCCATCGACTCCGTGCATACGCCGGTGCGCAAGTGCAACTACACCGTCGAAGCCGCCCGTCTGGGCCAGATCACGGATTACGACAAGTTGACGCTCGAAGTCTGGACCAACGGTTCGATCACTCCCGGCGACGCCCTTGGACTCGCTGCGAAGCTGCTGAAGGATCACATGAACATCTTCATCAACTTCGAAGAGGAAATCGAAACCGCGTCGGCGAGCGAAGAACGCCGTCCGGAAATCAAGAACGAGAATCTCAACCGTTCGGTCGAGGAGCTCGAACTTTCCGTGCGCAGCTATAACTGCCTGAAGAACGCGAACATTCAGTCGATCGGCGAACTGGTGCAGAAGACCGAAGCCGAAATGCTGAAGACGAAGAACTTTGGCCGCAAATCGCTGAACGAAATCAAGGAGATCCTTTCCTCGATGGGCTTGAGCCTGGGTATGAAGATCGACGAGCACGGCAACGCCGTCCCCGGACCGACTTCAAACCAGGTACTGCCCGCTTCGGCGTACGGCGATAACGATCTATAGATCAGTGACCGGTGGCCAGCGGACGGTGGTCAGTCAAACCTGAACCCGCGAAGCTGGCCACTGGCCACCAACCACTGACCACTGAGGTTTCCATGCGTCACAAAGTTGCAGGATACAAACTCGGACGAACCACTTCTCACCGGCGGGCCATGATGCGCAACATGGTGACCTCGATCATCATGGAAGAACGCATTGAGACGACTGCCATCAAGGCGAAAGCGATCCGTCCGCAGGTCGAGAAAATGATCACGCTCGGCAAAAAGGGCGATCTCGCAGCGCGCCGCCAGGCCGCTTCCTACCTGATGACCGACGAAGCCGTCCACAAGCTATTCGATACGGTTGCCCCCCGTTTTGGCGATCGCAAAGGTGGTTACACCCGCATCGTTCGCACCGCGTGGCGCAAGGGCGATGGCGCCGAAAAGGCTTTCATCGAACTGCTCGGCAGCGAACAAGTGCTGGATGAAAAGCGCCAGAAGCGCGCGGAAATCCGCGCCAAGCGCGCCGAAGAGAACCGCAAAGCCATGGAAGCGGCCGACGCGCAAGCACAAGCCGAAGCCGGCCCAGAGCCAACCGAAGGCGGAGACAAGAAAGAGTAGTTCGCCGCGACTGTTTGAAGCTCCAACAAGAAGGGCGTCCGATTTGGGACGCCCTTCTTCTTTCTGCTATGTAACCTCTATTGTCCCAGCGGTCCGCTGACCGTACCGATGAAGCCGGTCTTGTTGTCAAGTACGGCCAGCCGGAGTTCCGTGCCGCCGGCCGGAACTTCCATATCGATTGGCACCATCATGCCGTGATCGAGGATTTGCTGATAAGTGGCGGTGTCGAAAGCTTTGTCCACCTTGATGCTGTGAGCAGCCAAGTTCTTATCACCGGCCCCCCATACGGTCGCGTAGAGGCTTACATTCATCTTCTTGCTCCCGCCCGAATCCTCCGCCGTTAGAGTGTGGGCATCTACCAGGAAAACAACGCGAATCTTGCCCGGATCTCCCGGCTTGGCCTGCGCCATAAATGAAATCTGCGTGGCCGGTGAATCGACGGCAAGAGCGGCTGCGACGTCCTGCTCAAAGGTATGTTCTTTTGTCGGACCGGGTTCGATCGCAAAGTACCCTTTACGATATCGAATTTGAATATCGGCCTGAGCCACCTTCACCTTAATGTTGCGCATCTTTCCATCCCACTTCTTGTTCTCGGGATAGTAGCCGAGAGAGTAAGACGCCTTTTCGTCGGACGCGGCGAGCGCAATGCCCTCCTTGATTTCGTTCTCATTGAAGTACGCTTTGCCGCCGGTCTGTGCGGCTACTTCTTCCATGGTGCCGTGGGAGGCATTCAGGCTGGAGACTTGAGCCGAAGCCCTGTCACTAAGCGCGGTGTCACTGTAGATAGATCCTCCACGCGACGCCGAACTCTCCATACCGCCAACCAGGCCGTGGAGGTCGACCGGATATAGCGCAATGTTGGCGCTCGCTAATTGGGATTCGGCTTCGCGGATTTCCTGGCCATGCAGATTCCGTTGCTCTTCCGCTTGGGCGCCAGCACCCATGGCGCTCACGGAGCGTTGTCGGCCTTGACCGGGAAGATCGGCTGCCAACTCGGCCTGGCTTATGGCACGATCCTCCGGGACCAAGTCAAAAGGCAAACTCCCGGTAAGCCATACGACATTCTTACGGCCCGGTAGTCCGCCTAACATCCTCGAGAGGCCGCGCATCGCTTCGATCGTGATCAGCGTGCGGCGTTCGCTGTTATATCCGATCTGGAGATCGGCGAAAGCCTGGACACTTTGGCTGGCGATCGCGATCTCAGCACTCATCGCGGATGCCCCTGCCCCAATAGCCCCGGCTCCCGCGGTTTGCGGCACCGGCGCTGTTCCCTGCAAAATCTGGTCTTGGGGTCTGAAATTCTTGATGGCTGTAAGCAGCACCTGCGGATCGCTGGTGAACTGCTGCAGCACATGCAGTCGGTCGGTTAGGGTGACCACCGCCATTGGACGCCCTTGCCCATGTTCCACCACGTACTTCAGCATTTGCGAACGCGCGTAGGCCTGGTTGACGAAAGATGAATTAGTCGCGTCCAGAAGCAGCACCATGGGCACACCGGATGGAACCACATTCTCCGTATGATTGGAGAGCACTCCAGCGGGTGCGGGCGTCGGCGCGGGCCCGTTCGTGATTCCGGGCGGCACGAAAACGGAGACCTTCTGTTTCTTGCCGTTCTCCTCAAGTGTGAAGTCTTCGGGCTTCAGGCCAGTAACCGGCTGGCCCTTCTTGTCGGCCACGACAACGTCTACGATAACCAGGCGCGTGTTAGCACGGATGGTGACGGATGGAACGTCACTGGGTGCCTGCTGGGCGCTCAACATCAAAGGGCCCGCGGCTAAATTCAGAATTAGGACTGAGGCGACTGAAAAACGAAAAGACCGGGTACTTAGCATAAAGTCTCCGTAAGTGGATCGGAACTTAGAGAAATCACTCGGAATGTACCGTGTTCCGAGCCCTTTGGCAACTGAAGGCATAAGCTCGCAAGCCTCCCAATGTGAGCAGCGTTGAAGCCATTTGCCTGATGCGGAGACGCTCCCTACAATAGATCTCAACCTCAAATTTATGATCCATTTCCCGGTTCCTGAAGCCCTTACATTTGACGACGTATTACTCTTGCCGGCGCGCTCTGAAGTTGTGCCCGCCACGGCCAATACGCAGACTCAGATCACCCGCAATATCTCCCTGAATATCCCGATCATCAGCGCCGCCATGGATACCGTCACTGAGTCGCATATGGCGATCGCGCTCGCGCAGCAGGGAGGTCTCGGAATTATCCATCGCAACCTGAAAATCGACCTTCAGGCCAATGAAGTCGACAAGGTGAAGCGCTCGGAGAGTGGCATGATCGTCGACCCCGTCACCATGTCGCCGGATGCCAAGGTGTCTGACGCACTCGACGTCATGCAGAAGTACAAGATCTCCGGCGTGCCCATCACCCAGAAAGACGGTCGCCTGGTCGGCATCCTCACCAACCGCGATCTGCGTTTTGAGACGCGCTTCGACGTGCCCATCAGCAAGGTGATGACAAAGGAAAATCTCATCACGGTCCCCGTCGGCACCACGCTCGAGCAAGCGGAAGAAATCCTGCACGAGCATCGCGTCGAAAAGCTGTTAGTGGTCGACGACAAGTACAACCTCAAGGGCCTGATCACGGTTAAGGACATCCAGAAGAAACTCAAGTATCCCGGTGCCGCAAAAGACGCCCAGGGACGTCTGCGTGTGAGCGCCGCCATCGGAGCCACCGGCGACTTCCTCGAACGCGCGCAGGAACTGGCGAAAGCGAAAGTCGACGTGCTCGCGATCGACAGCGCCCATGGACACTCCTCGCTCGTGCTTGAAGCCGTAAAGAAGGTGAAAGCCAAATTGCCGGAGGTCGAACTGATCGCTGGCAACGTTGCCACCTTCGATGGTGCCTGCGACCTGGTCAAAGCTGGCGTCGACGGCGTTAAAGTCGGCATCGGTCCCGGTTCGATCTGTACTACTCGCATCGTGACCGGCGTCGGAGTCCCGCAGATCACCGCCATTGCCGAGGCCGCGCGCGCCGTGCGCGACAGCGGCGTACCGATCATTGCGGATGGCGGTATCAAGTACTCCGGCGACATCGTCAAAGCTCTCGCCGCTGGCGCTTCCGCGGTCATGATCGGCTCGATGTTCGCCGGCACCGATGAAAGCCCGGGAGAGTTGATTCTGTATCAAGGACGCACCTTCAAGTCGTATCGCGGCATGGGGTCGCTGGGGGCGATGGCCGCCGGATCAAGCGAACGCTACTTCCAGAATTCCGATGGCGATTCCTCGCCAGTGCTCAGCGACGACTCCAACCGCCTCGCGAAACTTGTGCCGGAAGGCATTGAAGGCCGCGTTCCTTATCGCGGTTCGGTGGCGATGATCGTGCATCAGATGGTCGGCGGCCTTAAGTCCGGGATGGGATATTGCGGCTGCCCGACCATCGCGGATATGCAGCAGAAAGCGCGTTTCATCCGCATCAGTTCAGCTGGACTGCGTGAGAGCCACGTCCACGACGTCATGATCACGCGCGAAGCTCCAAACTACGCCGCCGAATGACGAAGACGAATGAGATCGATCCGAATGTCGGCGTAAATTTGTCTCGTCCGAATCTGATTCG